>DHRK01000042.1:75927-128342 GCA_002410325.1 Syntrophomonas sp. UBA5314 | reverse complement strand
AATATACCGAACGTTGTACTAGATCTTGGCCAGGGCGTCGGTCACCTGTTCGCTGACTTTGGAGGCGGCCGATGAAGCTTGATCCAGGGTCTGGTTGATCTTCAAGTTGTCGCCGGACGGTCCTTTGATCCGGATCTTGTAGCCGGTAAAAAGGGCCACCAGCAACCCGGCTATGGTAATAGGCGGCGCTATCACAGTAATAACAATCACTACGGTCAAGGGCAGATCCACGATATTTTCGTTGTTTTTACTGATTACCAGCCTGGTCGCATGGCATTTCTTGACCAGCCTTTTCAGCCCGGCCCAGAAGCCGGCCGCCCCGCTTTCCTTCGGAGGGGGCTTTATTTTATCCTGTTTTTCCAGATAGATAAGCGCGTCAACTATATCGCCGTTGCACTTTTCCAGGGCTTCTTTGGCCTCCTCATAGCTCACCCGGGCCTTTTCCCGCAGCATCTCTATCAATTCCAAATTCGCCGACATATTAATTACCTCCCTTGTTCTTTATGAGATGCCTTCAGTATATAAGCCAAGCATTAAAGCACGGTTAGCCAAAGATTAAAATCAGATTAAAAAGAAGACCAACCGGGGGTTTCCTTTCCGTAAATATGGACCCGGAGGACCCCGCCATGATCTCCCCCGGCGGCTCCCTTGGGCCAAGTCGGAAAAACAAACAAATCAGCATTAAAGTTGGATTAGAAATGGCAATAATGTAAGCAGAGCGGCGCTTTTATCTATATAATAAATGAAAGCGCCATTGTAGTTTACGATCATTGCCGTGAGGAGGAGAACGATGAGGTTTTTGGGCAATATTATATGGCTGATATTCGGCGGGATCTTTGGAGCTATTCTATGGGCTCTGGCCGGGCTGCTCTGGTGTATAACCATTATCGGCATACCATTTGGGGTTCAGTGTTTTAAAATCGCCGGTTTTGTGCTGTGGCCTTTCGGCCGGGATATTGATATCGGCAATTTCGGGGCGGGCGGTTTGATTCTAAACATAATCTGGATTATTCTGTGCGGGTGGGAGCTGGCCATTCACCATCTGGTGGTGGGTCTCATTTTCTGCGTTACCATCATCGGCATCCCGTTCGGGCTTCAGCATTTCAAGCTGGCCAAACTGGGGCTCATTCCCTTTGGAGCAAGGATCTATTCGCTGTCTAATCCCACCATCAATCGCTAGTCCTGGCTGCCACGGACGCTTTTTGTTTCGGCCTGCGTACCTGCGCAGGATGGATAAAAAACGCTAATTGCTGCAAGTAGTAGAGGGCGTTTTTTATTTATCAGCGTAATGTGACCGGCATTGGAAAATTTCTCACTTGCCATTATGCAGACGGTAAACTAGGCGGTTAATATCATCAATTCGTCTGCTCCAAAGCCCGGATAAATTAGCCCGTAACGGCTCCGGCTTGCCTATTCCCTCATATCCGTTTCACTCAATATCTTTGATAAGCTGATTTACTCTTTTTAGGGTTTTTCTATCTTGCGTTTGCCAATACAAATAATCTTCCCAAGCTTCGTCAGACCAGATTTTAATCATCCTCTACCTCTATCAATTCATGCTCCGTTCCCTTGCCTGCGTTAAGCTGTCCAATGGATTTTCTAAGCCTTGCTTGATTGGCTTCACTGAAAAACGGGGCATCACTGGAAGCGATCTCAAAGGGAATTCTCCGCTCTCTAAGAACGGCTTTCACAAAAAGATTTACAGCAACAGACGTATTCATACCTACATCAGTACAAAAAGCGTCAAATTGTTTTTTGACATTCTCGTCCATGCGAACATTTAAAGTTGTTTGTGCCATGTTTACCTCTCCTTTTTATATCTTATATACATTGTGTATTATATAATATAGTTTGCCAATACATTGTGCGCGTTTCGCGATTGAGTAGAACTTGAGTAGATAATCAGATACTGCGGACGTATTGTGATTGACAACAACACAGTGATTCGGAAAAATCTGTTCAAATTATGGGCACGAATATACGGAATGTTGTGCTAGTCAGGGCTGCCGTCATTGCTGTGTAAACAGGGGAGCAATGCGATCAATGCGGTTGGTCCATATTCCCCCGGTGTAATGGGCGGGGAGCAGCTTTAGATCTTCAACGGTGTCAAAACCCTCTGAAAATCCCCCATCGCCGGCTACCACGATTACCCTGGTGTTTACGCTATCCATACGGTTTAAAAACCGGTCCGGCCACCCCCATAAATAGGCAGCGTATTTAAGCGGTATATGTATCTCGGTATTACGGCAGGAAGCCGGTACATATCCGGTCCATCCTATGGCCGCATAGGAAAGCAGGGCGTCTTTCAGGCTCGCCATAGACATAACCCGAAGCTCTGGAAACCTGTTCTTCAGTACAGCTACAGGTTTGTCTCCTCCGTAAACCGCCAGCTGGCTCAAATGCTGGACAGGCATAGCCGAAAGATAATCAGCCAGGTTTTCCCCATCCCGGGCATCGTTTGATTTAATATGAATTAAGAACGAGCGGTCGGGAAAGCTTTTAAAAACTTCTTCCAGGGAAGGCATCAGCCCGGTTCCCTTGCCGCGAAAAGGGTAGCTTTGCCCCCCGTCCACTGTATACCCGTAGCCAATATCAAGCTGTTTCAATTCACTCATTGAATGATCCTTTACGGAACCCTTCCCGTTGGTTCGGTACTCCAAAACCGCATCATGAAAAACGGCCAGTTGCCCGTCTTTAGTTGATTGGATGTCCAGTTCAACTATATCGGTGCCGTATCCAAAAGCAGCCTCCATGGAAGCTATGGTATTTTCCAGGTAGGGGTGCTCCGGCGGGAAAATTCTCTGGGCGGTATTGGTCTGGTTGTTTAAGCCCTCCATGCTGAAGGTTTGGGCCAAACCGCGATGGGCAAGCAGAAAAGGCTTTCCGGTACGAGGTTGAGCAAGATGGCTGGTATTGTTCAGATAAATGAAAGCAACTAACAAGGCCAAAAGCAAAAGAGCTTTGCGTTTTTTGGTTTTTATTAAGTTCTTCATCTTATGCTCCAACGTTTTTAACTATTATACCGTTATTTAAGAGCAGTCCTTGCACGGGCCGACCAGCTCATTGTTCCTAGGGGCGTTCTTCACTGAACTCTTTCACTATATAGAGCGGCCGCCGCTTGGTTTCCAGGTAGGTGCGGGAGAGATACTGGCCGACAATGCCGGTGCAGAAGAGTTGGATGCCGGTGATAAAGAGCAGGATGCATACCAGGGAGGGCCAGCCACTGGCCGAACCGCCCCAGACCAGCTGGCGGACAATGAGCAGCGCGATCATAAAAAAAGCTATTAAAAAGAAAGCTACCCCCACCACCGAAGATATGGCCAGGGGGGTGGTGGAAAAGGCCATTATGCCGTCCAGGGAATAGGCATAGAGCTTCCAAAACGACCATTTGGTCTCGCCCGCCACCCGTTCCCGGTTGTCGTACTCGATCCACTTGGTTTTAAAACCCACCCAGGCAAAAATGCCCTTGGAAAAGCGGTTAAATTCGCTTATCTGGAGGATGGAATCAACCATCTGCCGGGTCATCAGGCGGAAATCCCGCTCGCCGTCGACCAGTTCAATGCTGGAAATGCGGTTGATGATGCGGTAGAATCGCCGGGCAAAGAAGGAGCGCACCGGCGGCTCCCCGTCCCGGGTGGCTCTCCGGGTGGCTGCGCAGTCATAGCCTTCATGGACAATGATATGGTGCATATCCTTTATCAAAGAGGGGGGGTCCTGCAAATCGGCGTCCATGATGGCCACATAATCGCCGCTGGAATTCTTCAGACCGGCGTAGATGGCCGATTCTTTTCCGAAGTTCCTTGAGAAAGAAAGGTATTTGACGCGGCTGTCCCGGCTCTGCAGTTCTTTGAGCTGTGGCAGGGTATTATCCACCGATCCGTCATCGACAAAGACAAATTCAAAGTCCACGCTGCTCATTTCCGATGCCAGTTTAGCCACTTCTTCATAGAAATAGCACAGGGCTTCTTCTTCGTTATAGCAGGGCACTACTATGGAAATTTTCTTCATGCAATCACTTCTCCTTGACCCTTGTCTCTGAAAACAATCCACTTGCTGAAAAAGTAGTTCAAAATTACCGCTGCCCCATTGGCTGCTATTTTGACTAAAAGGTCTTGAAAATGCAGCCAATCAATCATGACAAAGACGATCGCGGTATCGATCAACCCCGAAAATACCCGGCAGCCCATAAAGTTTAAACATTCCTTAACGATAAAGGCCAGTCCCCGGCCGCTGCTGGTAAACACATAGGTCCGATTACCGGCATAGGCGAAGAGCACCGCCGCCAGCCAGGCCCCAAGGTTTGCCGCCAGGTACGGCACTCCCCCCAGCCTGGTGAGGCAGAAATAGACCAGCATATTCACCAGCGTGGTCAGAACTCCGAAAATCAGGTACAGTATTATTCTTTTGTATCTTTGATATACTTCCCGCATTTTTTACGACGTAAGACTAGTAGTTTGTACTAGGTATTTCCTCTATTGAGATTTCCGGGCATATTTTGCCCAGAATATGCCAAACTATGCAGGGGTGTGGGAGTAAAACTCTTGGAGGCTTTAACATGCAATCAAAGGAAGGAACGATGAGGTGTTTATGGCTTGGGTTCGGCCTGGCCGCCCTGGCCATAGCCGCCTGGGTGCTTTTCCAACCGCCCCAGCCCGGCCTGGCTGACCAGGGCGACTTTGATCGGATTATGTTCGTGTCAGGGATTGAACTCACTCCCGAGAACCTGAACGACCCGGGCTTTGTAAGGTTTCTGGATTACCCGGTGACCGAATACCGGATCTCGGAGCTCAATCCCTTAAGGCTGCTGGCTATGCTGGCCGGAACCAGTATGGCCTATCTCATTACATTTATAAGCCTTATCTGCCAACTGCTCGGCCAGGATAACTTTAAAACCGTATATCTGGCTATCCTTTATTTGCTGATGTACCTGTCCGCCCTGTATATAAGCTTGAGGTATTTGAATATAAAGGACCCGCTGAAGCTCGCCCTGTTTATGTTAATTGCCCTGCTGGTATTCCTGGACGGCAATTACCTGGTGTGGTTCAACAGCCTGTACGGCGAGCCGATGATGATTGCCAGTCTGGCGCTGTATATTGCCGCCTGGATTTACTATATTTATCAGCACCGGGTATTAAAATCAGAAGCCGGCCTTTTCAAGAAAATCCTGCTCATTTTCGCGGCCGCCTTTTTACTGGCGGGCTCCAAACTCCAGGTTTTATCCGCCCTGCCCATCATTTTATTGATGCTGGCCGGTTTGTTTAAGGAAAACCGAAGGCTTTTAAAAAAAGATGAAGTATGGCTGTTTGGCCTCTTGTATGTATTATTGATACTATATCCGGTCGGTTTCAATCTGGCCAACCGCGGCATTTATAAAGAGACCCAGTACAATGCGGTCTTTTATGGCATATTGAAAGGCTCTCCCAACCCGGCTGGGGACCTTTTGGACCTGGGTTTAAATCCAGACCTGGCCGTCGACGCCGGAAAGCACGCATTTCTACCCCGGGAAGAATACGTTAAGTACATTCCTCACAGTCAGCTCACCGAAGAGCAGTTTTACAGCCGGATGAACAATAGCAAATTGATCAAGTTCTATCTCACCCACCCGGACCGTTTCTTTAAAGGAATGGAATATACAGCCGGCCGGGCCTTCACCACCAGCACCTTTTTGGGCAAGTATTCCCGTCAATACAGCGAACAACCGGTGCGGGAATTTGATCGCTTTACCCTGTGGTCTTCCCTGCGTGAGCATCCGGCTTTAAAAAACCTGTGGCTTGTCGTATCCCTATATTTTCTGATAATGATCGTTTCAATGTCCGAATACGTCAAACACCGGGGGCAGGAGGCGGCCCGGGGCGGAATTCGTCTGCTGTGGGCGGTGATGGGCATCGGTTTGCTGCAATTTCCCATGCCGCTGATCGGAAACGGTCAGGCCGACACCGCCAAGCAGCTGTTTTTATTTAATTTTGTCTTCGATCTCATGCTGGTCGTTTCAGTTTGCTGGTGCCTGCACCGGTTCATTGATTTTTGCCAGCAAAAAAGGCGCCTGAAGGCCATCGCTTCAAGCACCCCGTCACCCCAACGGGTCAATTGAACCCTATAATAAATTCGCAGACTTCATCTCCCCGGGCAATCGAACGCTCCAATTTAACGCTTGCATCCCGCTTGGCAGCCCGGGAGAAGATCTGTTCCATCATGCTCTGGGAGCAACGGCATTGGACGGGGTGCAGTTCGATAAGTCCCGTTCTCACCAAAGGGCAGCCGCATTCGCTGAATACGCCCTTGAATAATCCGCCTTCTTTCACCCAGCTGCCGACCAGGCCCCGATCGGCGCGCAGCAGATTCCATCCTTCGGTTAAATCGTCAACCGACTCAATGTCCTTCCCCAGGAATTGTTCGCAGAGCTTCCATATATCTGACGAACACTGGAATGCAGCCGGCTTCATTATTTTGAGACGGTCCCCTTCATCCAGGCTTCCCAGTCCTTCATGCAAGCCCCTGATCCATCGTCTGTTCATGGCTATGGGTAATTTCATATAACGCCTCCCCCACTTTCTCTAATTCCCATAATAAACCTGACTGCCTCCATATTAAACAGATAAATCATCTGTAATTTTATCAGACTCTTAAATCATGTCTTTCCTCCCCACAGGTTCGCTGACATAGCCATATTTTCAATTATACATTGAAACATGCAATATATAATTTACATTTAGATTTATATATATTACAATAAGAGCATCAGGAGGTGAGGCCCGGGTGAAAAACAAGAAAATGAAAATAGCCAGAATTGAACACGATTTATCCCAGGAACAATTAGCTGAAATGGTAGGTGTTACCAGGCAGACGATCAGTCTGATTGAATCGGGAAATTATAACCCCACCCTCAAGCTCTGTGTTGAGATCTGCAAAGCGCTGGGCAAAACCTTAAATGATCTGTTTTGGGAGGAATGAAATATGAATACTGAAAAAATTATCAAAGAAGCGAGAGCCATTATGCTGATCTGTTTGGCCATTGGCATCGTTCTGCTGGCCGCGGGTTTAGTTCTTAAGATCGCGCATCTCAATATTATTTCTAACAGCAAAGCGCTGATCGGGCTTTCATTTATTCCCTTAAGCCTGGCCATGATTTATTATTATAAGATCATCATGATCCGGAAAAACCCCCAGAAAATGCGAGAAATCATTATAAACGAAAGTGATGAAAGACTGGCGGCCTTGAAGAATGAGGTCGACGCCAAAGCCTTTAAAATCATTAGGGGAGCCATATTATTGGCCTATTTCGGCTACACCTTCATAGTGCCGGCCGATATTTTCGAATCGGTCGGCTGGTGGATTATACTTATCCTGCTCATTCTATCCTTCCTCGCCCAGGGAATTTTGGGCAAGGTGATCATGTCCTCCAACAATTCCGGAGACAGCGAAGAATAACTGACCCGGGGTCTGCTCAAGCGGGTGAAATGTCGTGAGAAGCCGCGCGTTCATCCTTATAAGTGGCCAGTGCATAGGCCTTGAGGCTCAATGCGCCCAGATTGATAACAGCGGCCAGACCGGCTATTCCAATATGCCACCGGGCCACGATTCTAGCCGTTTCCAGGGAAGGCGCGTAGCTGGTTCCCCCCATGAGGTACCACATCGAGTTGCCGATCAGCAGCGCTATAACAGCCAGGGAAAAGGCCAGGCAAAAATAACGGAAGAAGGGGTTGCCGGTTCGCCGGTACTGCCACAGGGCAGGCCAGAGCAAGACCAGCGGTGACAAACCGGACAGGATGTTGACAATTGACCAGAGCGTAAAACGATCCGGGAATTGAGAATACAATTTGGGTATCAGAAGATACGCCACCGTCAAACCGGTGGTCAGGGACAATACGATATAATCCGTTTTCCCCAATTTACCCGGATATTCGCGCCCCATGCCCTTCTGCCGGCCATACGCGGCAAAGGCATACGCGGAAATACCCATGGATGAAAAATAGACAAAGTACATGAAATAGATCTGTACATAAGTAAGTACAACTGCCTCTTCCGGTGAAATTCCGTAAAAAAACGCTTGGAGTATGGCAAATCCCGGCAGTATAAGTTCCAGCAGACCGGCGCCCAGCAACAGGCCAAAAAAACGACGACCGGTTTTACGGAATTGATACAGGCTAAGCGAGATCAGGACCACTGAACTCAACCCGGCAATGACGGTGGATACAACTATACTGACAGTGGTCAGTAGGGTCATTAATGGGTCATAGTTTACACTCAGGTCAACATAGGTCAACAGGATAAAATTCGCGATGCAATAAAGAATTTGCCAAATCAGCACAGCTACCAGCAACACGCGGTCTTTCCAACTTAAAAGCTGCAGCATAATGTCCTCCAACTACCGGTTAATAACCCTGTGTTTATAGTAGCTTTAATCAGCTTTCGTGGCAATACCTGGTAAATTTACTTTATTCGGCAGCAGACCCAGCACAAACTCCACGATCCTCTTTTCGTGCCAATATTCGTCCCATCCCAGTCTCGGCGCGAATCCCACATGGCCTCCCCACTGCGGCACTTCCAGGAAAATATTTTCACTGCCGCCGGCCTCTTCGTAGGGGTAGCACTCCGGGCCCAGGATAGGGTCGTCAGCCGCGCTGATGATCAATGCGGGTACGGCAGTTCCCCGCAGCACCCTGAGGCAGGAGGCCCGCTGCCAGTAGTCCTCGGCGTCCACAAACCCGCCCAGGGGGGCGGTTACTACATTGTCGAACGCCTTAAGGGTCTTGATGGCAGCCAGGTCAATATCGGCCAGTTCAGGATACCTGGGGGTTTTGTCCCTGATCTTGTCACAGAGCATTTTGAGAAACCTTTTACTGTACAGCCGGTTTTTCAGCTTATCGAGTTCGGCGGCCGAGGAGCGGAGATCGCAGGGAGCGGACACCGCCGCCACCCCTTTAATGTCATCCTCGATTTCCGGACCCTTTTCCCCGGCATATTTTAAAACCAGGTTGGCCCCCAGGCTGAATCCCACCAGAAAGATAGCCTCATAAGCGCCTTGCGCTCTTATGGAGTTTAGAACATCCTCCAGATCATCGGTTGCGCCTGCCGTGTAGTATTTCTTTTGCAGGTTGGGTTCCCCGCTGCAGCCCCGGTAGTTGTAGGCAGCCGCATCGATGCCGCGCCAGTTAAAGGCCCTGGCCATCCCCATCATATAAGCCCGGTCAGAGCAGCCCTCCAGCCCGTGGCAGAGCACCGCCAACGAAGTACCCGGCACTTGGCCCCGGGCATAACTCCAGTCCAAATCTATGAAGTCGCCATCGCTGGTATTTATTCTCTGCCTGGTGTAACGAATCCCCTCAACCTTTCTGAACAGGCTGGGAAGAACTGTCTGAAGATGCGCACTTCTATAGGCCCACGACGGTTTGAAATCCGATTTTACAATAGGCATTTCGTTTACCTCTCGATCTGATGCAGCCTGTAATTGAATCCTGCAAGCCGCCCTAGAAAGATATTTTAACATTTTGTGGCAATATCCTGCCAGGAGAGCCGCCTGCTTAAAGGTCACAGGATTCTGAGGCGTTTTGGTTTCCTAACCAATGTACCTTTGCGCATCTTCTGTTAAGCATAAGTTTATTCGACCCATTTAAACTTTATTATGCGGTTTTGTTAAATTTTCGCCTTGAGGAGCGGGTGATTTTGAAGATATTTAAGGCATTATCGCCCGCAGGCTTTAAGAGCAGCTAAGGCGCAATGGCATCATGGTGCTTGTTCAGAAACTGTTTGACCAGCTTTCTGGTTTTGGGGCTGACGCTTCCGGCATGACGGCGGGCAAATGATAGTATTTCCGCTTGTTTTGACGAGATGTCATATACTGCATCCAATGATTCGATGATGTGAGCCGCCAGCAGTCCCTTTTGCTTATCCGGATAGGGGCAGGTGGACTCGAAATTGAGCAAGTGGCTCAGTATCTTATCCTCCAATTGAGGTTTGTTCATCAATATTTTCACGCAGTTGTCTGCGCAGTAGCAGGCGGTTAAAAGCTTTTTGTCAACGAGGAAGTTCATGTATTCGTCAATGATGCCTTCAGCGCGCCCTTCTTCTTCGACTCGGCTCAGATTGGCCAGGATGGCCAGCCCGGCATTGCGGTGGTAGGAGTTTTGATGCTTCAACAGCCCTTCTATCTGCTCCCAGTAGCGGTAGAACAGCTCGGGACTTTGCAGACTGGCCGCTTCCAATACCTCGTAGCAATGGTAATAGACCATAATATCCGGGTTGGTAAGCAACTGCTCAACCAGCGCCTCCCGCACGGCTTCATTCGCCAGGGCTTCTCTGATATAACGAATCCGGTCATAATCCTTATCAGCAATATCCTTCAATATCTCCGCCAGGTTCAATTGCATTTCTCCCCTCAAGCCATAATACCAAAAACCCTTTTCCCAGGGTTTAACAACATTATCACCCTTTATTATTCTTTGTCAATTTCATAAGCGTATCATGCCCCTTTTTTCCCCGATACAGGAATTTCTTCAGCTTGCGCCGAAAGGATGATAGAGCCTGACCATTGTTTTTTGGTCCAAAGATATATATAAAAGGGGGAGTTCATATGGGAAAAACAGGTAATCCAGTTTACCGGCAAAAAGAGTACCAAACCCTGCTCCTGGAATTTGATGACGATGTAGCCATTCTTCGACTAAACCGGCCCGAGGCCAATAACGCCCTCAACTCGCCAATGCTCGATGAATTGATTGAAGTGATAAGCCAAATAGCGGATGACGCGGACATCAAAGCCCTCATCATATGCGGGGCCGGCAAATCTTTCAGCGCCGGAGGCGACATAGAATCCTTTTCCACCTTTGGATCGGCGGAAGCACGGGAGTTCGTGGATAGGGTTTTTCACCTGGAACAACTGGTCGTCGATCTCCCCCAGCCTACTGTTGCCGCCATATCGGGTTTTGCTCTGGGAGGGGGCATGGAAATAGCCCTGATGTGCGACTTGAGGATTGCCGCTGCCAACGCCAGGTTCGGCCAGCCGGAAGTCAACCTGGGAATCATCCCGGGAGCCGGGGCCACCCAGCGCCTGGTACAGAATGTCTCCCTTTGCCAGGCCAAAGAAATGATCCTGCTGGGTGAAATCATCCGTGCGGAAGAAGCATTACAGTTAGGATTCATCAATAAAGTAGTGCCCCTGGATGAATTGATGGAAGGTGCCCGGAAATGGGCCAAGAAGCTGGCCGCCAAGCCTCCCCTGGCGCTGCAGGCAGCCAAAAAGGCCATCAATGCGGCCTGGAGCTGTGACATTGAAACCGGTATGAAGATGGAATGCGAGGCTTGGGGCCTGCTCTATGATACGGAAGACCAGAAGGAAGGCATGCAGGCTCTGCTGGAGAAACGCAAGCCGGTCTTCAAAGGGCGCTAATTTTTTTATAGGGTTGTTACAGGGGGGGCCGTTCGCAACATTACACTCTATGAATTGGTGCAGTAGACGAAGCCGATGGTCCCCAGTCCTGTATGAATGCCGATAACCGGCCCGATCGAGCACAGGTCTACCGGCATATGGTATTTCTCCACCAGGGTATCCCGGAGCTTGCGGCCCCGCTCGGGGGCGTTTATATGATGGACAACCAGGGCTTTAAGGCCTTTCTGGCGATAGTCCTCCTCCAGCAGTTCCAGCATCCTGGCCACCGCTGCCGAAGCCCCGCGGGCTTTTTCCAGGAGATGAGTCATCCCGTTGGACATGTCAACCGTGAGGATGGGGCGGATTTTGAGAATGGAGCCCAAAAGAGCCGAGGCAGTGCCGATCCGTCCCCCTTTTTTCAGATATTCCAGGGTTTCCGGGACGAAATAAAAGTGGACGTTTTTCCTGGTCTCGGCGGCGGCTTCCAGGGCTTCTTCCATGCCGCCCCCGTCGCGCACGACCTCTGCTGCGGCAATGACCTGCAAGCCCAATGCCATACAATTGGTATAGGAATCCACAACTTCTATCCGGGCCTGGGGAAACTCCTGCAAAAGCTGCTCTTTAGTCTTGATGGCGGTAGCATAGGTTCCGCTCATAGCGGAGGATATGAAGATGGCCAGGACCTCGTCTCCCCGCACCACGACCTCCTTAAAGGCCTGGTATATTTCGCCCTGGGACGGCTGGGAAGAGGTTGGGATAATCCCGGTCATTTCAACCTTGGAGTAGAAATATTTTTGATCGACCTCGTTTTCTTTAAACGATTCGTCGGGAAAATGAACGCTCAATTGCAGAAGTCGAATATTCAACTCATTCTGCGTCTTTTCATCGATATATGACGTGCTGTCACTAAACACCTGGATAGCCATTTCTATTCCTCCGCTCCATATATTGCTTAAGTCAATCGTGGTTAGTTGCTGCTCATCTTTTTCCTCATTTACCATACCATGCATATTCGACATCCAGCAGTTTATCCCTCTTGTTAAATGATAGGGATTTTATCTTAACCTTATAAAAGACTATTCTTCTATGATCCCGAACTATTTTCAGTCACGCCACCCCCGGGAGGCGGGTTGCGTAAAGCTCACAGTTTCTATGCCCCAAACTACTGACATAGAATAGCTTATTGACCTGATATAAGGCGGACTTTATAATATAGTCAATACTGAGTATTAGAGGTATCATGATGAAAGTACCGTTTTACCTGCTGGGATTGCTGATTCGCTTTGGTCCGCAGCACGGCTACAGCCTGAAGCAGTCAATTAGCCTGGAAATCGCCGATTTTGCCAAGATCAAACTGCCGACTATTTACTATCATCTGGAGAGGCTGGCCGGGGCTGGATATCTCTCAGCCACAACTGACCGGGAAGGGAACCGTCCGGAAAAAACCGTCTATGCAGTGACCGACCAGGGACGGGAATACTTCGCAATGCTGGCCCAGAAGATTCTGCTGGAGTCCTATCAACCCGAATTTAATCTCGACGGGATCCTCTATTTTTCAGATTTGGTAGAACCGGAAAAGCTGTTAGCAGGTATGCTTAGGCGCAGAGACCAATTAAATAGGCAGCATCATTACATTAAGCAACACCACGAAGCTACCCTCAACCGCCTTCCCCCTGATTCAATCAAATGGGCGGCCTTCATTTTTCAGCATCATCTAAGCCACTTTGAAGCCGAAATTGAATGGCTAGACGAAGTAATTTCCGAACTATCGGACCGGTAATTTTTTTACCCTTAATACTCAATACTGACTATATGTGGGAGGTGTACTGATGAAAAATCTGTATGAAAGGAACTTTCATGTTGACTACCTTGAAAAAGAACCAGGCATTTGGAAAGTTGTTTCTCACCTGGTCGATGAACAACACGACATCACGCTAGAGCTTGAGGTTTCCGTTCCTCAAATGATTATCCTGGACGCCCGCATTGCATTCACGCGCTATCCTTTGCCACAATGTGTTTTCGTCGAAAATAAATCCCGGCAATTGGTAGGATGCAACATAACGACTGATTATCGCAGCAAAATTCTCCCCCTTTTTATGGGGCCTGAAGGCTGTCCCAACCTCATGGTTATGCTTGGAAGTTCTGCCCCCGGAATCCCCTATTTTTATTACCCGCATCAGTTAAAAACAGGACAGATGTCCGGAGAGGAGTGGGGTGAAAAAATCAGAACCGATTTCGCCAGCGATTGCCTGGCCCATACTCTGTACAATACCCAGCCGTAATCGGGATGTAAGCCGCAGGGAACTCTATTTCTGCGGCTTAAGGGTTTATATCGTCGGTCCAGCCTGTATATACTCCACATGGCATACCCGCCCCATGATATTCATGAAAAGATTGACAAAGCACGAGCAGGGGTATACATTATGACTGTAATTACTAATATAGTCATATGGTGATAAGAATGGCTACAGCGTTTACCAAACAGGAAGTAATCATTATTGTTGAAAAGCTGAAAAGAGCGGCGAAAGAAAATGCTGTGTCCCTTGGCGTGCGCAGGACGACGGTGGACCAGCTCGCTGCGGCGGCGGGTATCTCCAAGGGGGCCTTTTACAAGTTTTATGCATCCAAGGAACTGCTCTTCTTCGATGTAATGGAGGATATGCACACCGAAATTTACGAGGCTGCGGCAAAGGCCCTTCGGCAGAACCGTGCGCTTCCAGCGGCTGACAGAGCGGCGGAAGCGGTGCTGGCTGCTTGCCGTGCCATGGAGCGCTCCGGTATGATGGCTTTTGTGGAACGGGATGTTCCCTACCTCCTGCGCAAAGTTCCGGCGGACTACCAGAAAAAACATTATCACAACGACGAGGTGCATATCCGGGAACTGCTGGAATCGGCTGGCCTCCAGCCAGTGGGGGGTATGGATTTGGCCGCCGCGGCCGTCCGGGGACTGATGCTCACTATCTCCCATCAGGAAGAGATCGGCTCCTTCTACCCGCAGGTGCTGGACCTGCTGGTGCGCGGCACCTGCCGGCAGTTGTTCCCCTGAAGCTGTCCCTTTGGGATAGCTTTTTTAAGCGCTTTAAGTTAGCTTAACCTAACTATATGGATAATAAAAGTCAATCATGAACTTTCACTAAAGAACCGAGGTAGCTGCACCATGGAAATCCCGGAAATTACCTTTCAGCGCGGAACCTATGGTCTTAACTGCGACCCGAATTTCAATTTTCAACTCAACCGCGTCATCCAGTGGAACGGCGGAAGATTGGAGGATGTAGCGCCCGTTGCGGAAAAGATCTGCACTGGTGCGGACTGGAAGCGGCAGCTCATCACGCTGGGCGACGCCGCCATGCCGGAGGGACGCACGGAAAATGCCATCGCCTATTACCGCATGAGCGAGTTTTTTATGGTTGACGGCGACCCGGACAAGCTTGCCTATTACCGGAAGGCAACGGAGCTGTTTTACGATTATTACCGTGAGCTCTTTACCAGCGGACTTGTGGAACGGCTGGAGGCGCCCTATGAGAATATAAAGCTCCCCATCCTGCACGTCCGGCCGGAGGGAGAATCCAGGGATGTGATTCTGCTCCACGGCGGGAACGACAGCTATTTCGAGGAGTTTTTCTTCCCCATGCTGTATCTGGCCAAGCACGGCTTTGAGGTCTACCTGTTCGAGGGGCCTGGGCAAGGCGGCGTGATCCGGGAGCAGGGCAAAAAATTCACCCATCAGTGGGAACGCCCGGTAAAGGCGGTGCTGGATACTGTCGGGACAACCGAGGCGACGCTCATGGGCGCTTCGCTAGGCGGGATGCTGGCCCCCCGCGCGGCCGCCTTTGAAAAGCGCATTCACCGGGTGGTGGGCTGGTCGGTGTTTCCCAATTTCCTCTATGTGGCGCTGAACGCGGTGCCAAAAGCCATGTGGGGGCCGCTCAGGTTCATGCTTGCCCATAATCTGAGCTGGCCAATGAACGCCATTATGAAAAGGAAAATGGTGCGGGAGCCAATCATGGACTGGGCCATCCGCCACGGCATGTACGCCTATGGCGCGTCGGACCCTTTCGGGTACATCAAAAAGCTGGATGACTATAAAATGACAGACATCGGTCCGAAGCTTACTCAGGATATGCTGGTCATTGGCGCGGAGCGGGATCACTTTATTCCCCGATCGTTGTACGCGGCGGAACTGGACGCCCTGCCGAACGTGAAGAGCCTGACTTTCCGGCTGATGACCGAACGGGAAGACGCCGGCGGCCACTGCAACGTGGGCAATCCCAAGCTGGTGCTGGATACGGTGATAGACTGGCTGAACGCCCTAAACAGAAGGGACGAAAAGACGTGAAAAAATGAAAGGTGCGGACGTTTATAAACTCTGGATACGCTTGGGAATCTTGGGCGCACTGCTGATGGGAAGCGGAGACTGGCTGCTGGGCTATGCTGATCCCGCTATAGTAGGCAACTGCCCGATCCTGCGCGCGGGGTACGCGCAGGGCTATGCTTTGTGGCGTCCGGCTGCAGCGATGGTCGCCGGCGATGTCGGCGCGCTTTGCTACCTCGGCGGATTGTGGGGTATGAGCCTCACGATACGGGACAAGCGGCTGCAGAAGGCTTTTTGGATTACGGCAGCGGCCAGTCTGTTCGGCTGGCTCCTGATCCACTATTTTTTTTGCCAGATCATTTACCAGTACGCCTGGCTGAGTCAGGCGGGCGACCCGTTGGCTTATGACAGCGCCGCGGCGGTTTACAGCGCCTTTTATCCGACGGTCGGCCCGTGGTATCTCATCATGGCCATTCCTTTCGTCATCCATCTGGCCGCCACCCTGCGCGGGCGAACTGTTCTTACGCGCTGGACAGCCTTGCTTCATCCGGTGGTGTGGATAGTTTTGCTGAATCTGGCATTCAGCCTCCTGCCACAGACCCCCTTTATTTACGGTCTGCGCATGGGGGCCATGAGCGAAACCATGCTGATTTGGTTCATAACGGCGCTGTCGCTGCCGGCCCCCGAACTTGAACTTTTCAGTACAGGACGCGACGAATCTGCCGTATCCCGCCGCATCTTTTGATGCGGTCCTCATTGACAACGCCCTGCACATTATGCCCGAGCCGGATAAGGCGCTGGCCGAGATCCGTCGCTCATATGCCTCAGCATAAGCCGGAAAAGTAACAGAAATCAGCGAAAGCGCTTTAGTCAAGCACCCCCGCTGATTTCATAAGTTCAGGCCTCATCATTTCAAGCCTACGCTTCGCCGCCTCGTCGATTTCCAACCCCTCGCCCAAAATCCCGTTGATCGTGTCCCTGAAGCGGGAACCAGCTTCCCGTTTCCCGCTCCATGATATTGGCTTAGAAATCAAAGTGCCTTTTTACAAGCTCCGGGGCGTCTTCCGGTTTAAATCCTGCCAGCATGGAATTGCCGTCTTTTAATACAAACGCTGCCCAGTAAGGTTGTTTATTGGGATTATAATAAGAGCGTAAGCAGGCCTCAATGCCTGACGGGTCAGTAATTTTCAGACAATCCGGCCTTTTCTCCATCTCTAATACATATTGTTGATTTGAACTCACTTTCTTCGTCCAGTCGTCACCTGCGCTGCCTTTAACCACCAGGACATACTGGATATCATCCGGCATCAGGCGGGCCTTTTCGTACTGGCCGTTTTGCTTAAGCCAGGCTTCGAAATGGGTGAAAGAAGGCGCCCATTGAACCTCAACTTGCCGGTTGTCCGACAAAAAGATGCTAATGTTGGCCCAGCCGGGTTTATTGCTCATGATATCTTCATAGGTCCGGTTGTTGACATCGGTCTGCAAAGCCATAACGGCTTCGGCTATCATTTTTTCATCCGCCAGGCGCACACTTCGGCTGACTCCCGTAGCGCGAATTTCAACAAACTTAACAAGTTGGGGATCAACATGCAGAACCGGGCTATGCGCCAGTTTATACGTTCGGCTTTCCATAACGGGCTTGAGCACTGGCCCGTACTGTGAACCATCAATAACATACTGGCGGTATAGATGTCTTCCATTTTTCAGATTATAGGCAAGGAAAACCCGCCTGGTATCGTCTTCGAACAGCATGCGTTTGAGTTCAGTTCCGGTTGAGGCTTGTGCACGGTTGTTAATGATTTGCTGATGCAGGGCCATTATAGCTTCCACGTCCCTGGGTTCTTTAAAAACCGGATCAGGAAGGGAAGTGTACGGCTGAGGATTTTGGTTTTGATTGGGAACTTCCCTGAATACAACCCCGCTGCGGCTTTGATTATGCCGGGATGAAGCGATTTCTGCATAATAAATACTATCTACGTCGGCTATGGCCGGGATCCGTTTTTCATAGCCGCTTAAATCAACATGCAGTGCCGTAATCAACAGAACCATGCTCACAGCATAAATTATATAGCCCCTGGCGGCCTGCCAGTGGAAAACATTTATCGACTTAGTCAATAACATTTCAACCAGGACATATGCCAAAAGCGACCCTAACAGATAGCCAAAATAGGTCCACTCCATACTGTAGTTTTGCCAGTTGTGAAAGTATGAGCCTAACAATAGCGTGCAACAGAAGACAACACCATATTTGAAAACGGGTTGCAGTCCGTCAAAAGCTATGGCGCTTCCAGCGTATTCCAGTCTCCGTTTCCGGTAAAGGTAGCGCCCTACAAAATAGAGAAACCCCACAGCCAGCAGGTATACCAGAATTTCAGTGCCGGTTAACCCGCTGATACTGTTTAACCTGGCCAGTGGCGAGTAGTTGATCTCGTCAAAGTAGAAATCATAGGCAAAGCCATACGTATACATGTTATAGTTGCTGAGCAAAAGCCAGTACAGCCCCATCGGCAGCAGCAAGAGGATAATGGTTAAAATGCCTTGCAGGGTTGAAATTCCGGTAAACATACCTACACAAACGCTGGTGATAAAAAAGACCAGGCTGAAGAGCAAAGCGACGCACAACCACGCCAGGACATCGCCGCCGTTGACATGGGGAAAGGCCATACCGGCAGTGGTCCCCCAGGTGATCAGAGCGGTAATACCAAGAGGAAGCGTCAATAATATGATGCCGGCCAGTATATGTGTGTTATAAAGGGTTTCCCGCCTCACCGGCAGAGTGTGGATCATATCCGCCGCCCTGTCGTCCTGCAGGTAATGGAACAGCCACAGGCCGGTCAGGATGGGAACCAGCACCAGTAAGGCAAGCTGCAAAACCGAATTGAATTGCAGTATTCTCAAATAAACATAGGGATCGTAGGAAGCCGTAGGCTCTATGGAGCTGTGGGTCATGACCAGCATCAAGGGCAGAGCCAGCAGCATTCCCAGCAGATAACCCGCCCCGATCCAGGCATGGCGCTTTAAGTCGTTTAGCAGGATGCCGGTATCAATAAAGGACGTTTTTGATTTCATAACCGTTATCCCCCATTTCGTAAATGAATATCTCCTCCAGGGTAAGGGGCAGGATGTCCATGATGGCCGGTTGGAAGGCCTGCAGCTTTTGAACCAGTCTCTCCCGCTCGCCCCGCGCTACTATAATAAGAACCCGGCCCCGCTGTTCTTGATGCAAGACCTCTAGGCCTTCCAGCAGGCCTCTGGGGACGCCCTCGCTGAAGCCCACCTGAACCTTGTGCAAATCCGCTTTCAGATCGTCCATTTCTTTCTGGATCAGCATATTCCCGCTGTGCAGAATGCCCACGTAATCGCATATCCCTTCCAGCTCCCGCAGGTTATGGGAAGATATCATTACCGTCATCGCCCTTTCCGCAACGTCTTGAAAAATCAGGTTTTTGACTTTATGGCGCATAACCGGGTCTAATCCGTCCAGGGGTTCATCAAGGATCATCACATCCGGAGCCAGGGACATTCCCAGCCAAAAAGCGACCTGGCGCTGGAGGCCCTTGGAGAGGGTTTTTATCGGCTGGCGGGCATCAATATCGAAAAGGCCGCTCAACTTGACATAGCGCTCCTGATCCCAGGTTTTATAGACGCTGCGGTAAAACGCAGCCGTGTCTTCAACGCTGTAGTTGGGAAAGAAATATAAGTGATCGGGTATAAAGAAGGTCCGCTCCTTGACCCGGTTGTTCTCATAGATGTTCTGGGAGTCAATCCTGACCTGCCCCGAATCCTGGCGGTAGATCCCGGCTAAGATCTTTAAAAGCGTTGTTTTGCCGGCTCCGTTTGAGCCCACCAGTCCAAAAACCGAGCCCTGGTTTACTTCCAGAGTGACATCGCTCAGGGCCTCTATCTTACCGAAGCGTTTGCTGACCCCCTCGAGCTCAATCATTTGTCCGACCTCCTTTTTTTGATAATTCTGTCTCTAGAAATGACATGAGCGCCTGCAGGGTCATGCCCAGGTAGAGCATTTCTGAAGCAGTTTTAAGCAGACCTGTTTGCAGGTCTTGCAGGCGGGCGGTATGATCCACAACCGTGACGGCTTTTACAAAACTGCCCTTGCCGGGGACTGAATATATATAGCCGCGGGTCTCCAGCTCGCGATAGGCTTTTTGAATGGTATTGGGATTGACCGTCAACTCACTGGCCAGGGTTCGCACGGCCGGCAGCTGTTCGTCCGGCTGCAATACCCGGTTTATGATAAGCTCTTTGATTTTTTCAGCCAGTTGCTCATAAATCGGTTCACGACTGCGTAAATCCAATTCGAACATACAGCCCCTCCTTTCTATGCGTATTAATACATGTAGTACAGTTTACACGGCTAATTATAAACCCATTTAATGACAATGTAAACAATGGAAGGATAAATCTTGGCGGGAATACGATAGCGCCTATCGATGATTGACTAATTAAAGCCAAATAATGCGCTTGCAGCAGGGGGAAAACATACAGTCAAGAAGAGGTGGGGAGAATGGGAAAAACTAATTTGGGCGGCTATGCCGGGTTTGCTTCTTTTTTACTGACAATCCAGTCTACCAGCACTCTAACCAGTACAGCGATTATGATGTAAATAGGGAACGAATAGATCTGCTTCCAATTTAACATGGCGTATATACCGGCCATCTTCAGAAAGGGTTCTCCTATGAATGAATAAAAAGCCGCCACTACAGCATTGGCCGCTACAAATGACTTCCATTTCGTGAAATACTGATAAACCAGCATGTATCCAATGGGAAGCAGTGTAAAGTTCATGGGGATCAACCTGGGAAATAAAGGTTCAATATCATAGAGGTATTCCCACAAGTTCAGCTGACATCCCAATTCATCCAGAGTGGTAACTATGATTGAGATAATCAGGCCGAAAATGATTATTTCCAATAAGCGCTTGCGTTCTACCAGCTTAAACCATATAAACCAGGGGATAATCAGCATCCCGATCAACAGCCAAAATTGCGGAGAAAACACCTCAAATTTGAGCCAATGATCCAGTTGAAGTTGAATGCTTATATTCTGGGCGTCCAAAACTTGTTCGAACGTCGGAAAATCCACTGCAATCCTGTCCTTTCATTATTTGCCGGAGCATTATATAGTTTTCTCACCTGCTTAATAATCTACTCAACCCATTATTTCGCAAGACGCCTTCACCCATGAAAATAACGATAAGTGATTGTGTCAAAGCAGGTTTCTGCTAATCTTGCAGACGGGTGCAGGAGGGGAATTATCCATTGGCCGTACTGCCAACCATTCTAAAAAGTAAGCGGGTTACTTGAGCTTTCTAAATGGAAATAATGGTTCACCTTGATAATTAGAAGTTTATTTATTAAATAAAAAATTATATAATGTACACAGAGTATAAGAATATTCTGGTGGATATTAGGAAGAAGCTTTATTCAAAGGCGGCTCCAAAGAACCAGTATTTTTATGAAGTGGCTAAATGGTATCTTCATAAGAATACTGGTTCTTGTTTGTATCTAATAAATTCGAGGGAGGTTTCGGGATTGATTGTATTGACTGCAATTTTTAAAGCAAAGCAGGGCAAAGAAAAGGAGTTGGAGAATCTCCTGCGGGAAATGATACCTCAGGTGCAAAATGAGGGAGGAACCACCCATTATATCCTTAATCGTTCCGCCGTTGACTCTGGTCACTTTCTTTTCTATGAAATGTATGTAGACAAAGATGCCTTGGAATTCCACAGCTCCACACCCTATTTCCAGGCATTGTTAAAAAATATTGAGAGTTTGGTATCCGAAGAACCACAGATAGACTTTTATGAGTATATAACATCCATTAGCCGCTAGTACAGATTCCGTATATTGGGTATATAAGTTGGAGAAGATTTTTTCGCAGTGACAAGGCGGCCGGCAGATCCATGACATTTATACTTGTTTAAAGGATCCGTTTCTCTCGACACTTACTCTCTCTCCCGCCACGAAGTGTTGAGAAGACGGATCTCTTTATATTCCCCACCACACCCGAATAGATCCTTTGACCGCTTTTTATTTTCCCTTGGTTTCCCCCGGGTTCCAGGCATAACAAACGCAAATGGGGTGTAGGGCTGAGTCTGGTGATGGTTCCCGTATTCGTTTTTATATAACTTGATTTACAAGTGCAATGAGCCGCGCTATAATATGAAAAAACATAGCAAACCGATGAGCAAGAAGAGTAGGGATCATTCAATGTACTCAGAGAGCCGCTGGCTGGTGGAAATGCGGCTGCAATATTGATTCCGAATGGACTTGCGAGGGCAGTCCGAAATCTTAAAGAGAGTAGGCACTGACGGGGGCCCTGCCCGTTATCAGCCGGGTGCATATGATGGTATGCATAAATGAGCGGGCGATTTATCGTCAATTTGGGTGGTACCGCAGAAGCCGAAAGCTTTTGTCCCTTATCGGGGCAAAGGCTTTTTTTATTGCAACAAACGTATCAAGGCCCAACGATGAATGAAAAGGAGGTTCAGATATGTCAAAAGGACGATTTGGCGTTCACGGCGGGCAGTATATCCCCGAAACGCTGATGAATGCGGTGATTGAGCTGGAGGAGTCCTATAACCGCTATAAGAACGACCCTGAGTTTGTCAGGGAACTGGAGGACCTGCTTAAAAATTATGCCGGGAGGCCCTCGTTGCTATATTACGCAGCCAAGATGACCCGGGATCTGGGGGGGGCAAAAATATATTTAAAGCGGGAGGACCTCAACCACTCCGGCTCCCACAAGATCAACAACGTACTGGGGCAGGTGCTGCTGGCCAAGAAGATGGGTAAAACCCGGGTAATAGCCGAAACCGGAGCCGGACAGCACGGGGTCGCCACCGCCACCGCCGCCGCTCTGCTGGACATGGATTGCGAGATCTTCATGGGCCGGGAGGACACCGAGCGGCAGGCCTTAAACGTATACCGCATGGAACTCCTGGGGGCCACGGTGCATTCGGTCACCAGCGGCACCCAGACCCTTAAAGACGCGGTGAATGAAACCTTTCGCGAATGGACGGCCCGGATGGAAGACACCCATTACGTGCTGGGCTCGGTTATGGGACCCCACCCCTTCCCCACCATCGTGCGCGACTTTCAAAGCGTGATCGGCCGCGAAGTCAAAGAGCAGATCCTGGAGAAGGAAGGCCGGCTCCCGGACGCGCTGCTGGCCTGCGTGGGCGGCGGCAGCAACGCCATGGGGCTCTTCTATGAATTCATAAACAACCCGGAGGTTCGCCTGATCGGCTGTGAAGCGGCCGGGCACGGCATCGATACCGACAAACACGCCGCCACCATGGCCACCGGGACCCCGGGCATTTTCCACGGCATGAAATCTTATTTCTGCCAGGACCAATACGGGCAGATCGCCCCGGTCTACTCCATTTCCGCCGGCCTCGACTACCCGGGGATAGGACCGGAGCACTCCCATCTGCGCGACATAGGCCGGGCGGAATATGTGCCGGTAACCGATGAGGAAGCGGTGCAGGCCTTCGAATATCTATCACGCACCGAAGGAATCATCCCCGCTATCGAGAGCGCCCATGCCGTGGCCCATGCCCGGAAAATAGCCCCCGCCATGAGCCAAGATCGGATTATCGTGATAAACCTTTCCGGCCGGGGCGACAAAGACGTGGCCGCAATAGCACGCTATAGGAGGTTGGATCTGTATGAGTAGAGTAGCGCAGGCTTTTGCCAACGGCAAAGCGTTTATCCCCTTTATAACGGCCGGCGATCCGTCCCTGCCCATCACCGAACAACTGGTTATAGAGATGGCCGGAAACGGCGCCGACCTGATCGAGATAGGCATCCCCTTTTCCGATCCGGTCGCCGAGGGGCTGGTTATCCAGAGAGCCGACGAACGGGCCCTGGCGGGGGGCGTCACCACCGATAAGATCTTCGCCATGGTGGCGAGCATCCGCAAGGTATGTGACGTCCCGCTGGCTTTCATGACCTACGCCAACCCGGTATTCAGCTACGGCAGCGAACGTTTCCTGGAAAACTGCCAGGCGGTGGGCGTTGACGCGCTGATCGTGCCTGATCTGCCCTTTGAGGAAAAAGCCGAGCTTCAACCTTACTGCAGCCGGTACGGCGTTGATCTGATATCGTTGATTGCACCGACTTCCCAAGCGCGCATTCGCATGATTGCCGGGGAAGCCCAGGGTTTTGTCTACTGCGTGTCCTCCCTGGGCGTAACCGGAGTCCGGCAGGAGATCACCACCGACGTCGGAGAGATGGTTAGACTGGTCAAAGAAGTAAAAGATATCCCCTGCGCCATCGGTTTTGGCATCTCCGCACCGGAACAGGCGGCCGCTATGGCGAAAGTAGCCGACGGGGTTATCGTGGGCAGCGCCATTGTAAAGATCGTGGAAGAATACGGAGAAAACTGCATCCCCCACGTTGTCGATTACGTCAAAACCATGAAAAAAGCCCTGGAATAGCATAGCGCCTTCGGCGTCGGCCTCCAGACCTGGCCTGGTATTGACATTAAGCTAGTGCAAGTCGTATATTAACCATAATTGAATATCTGACGAGTTGAGTGGAGTTGAGTTGAGATTAGCTGAGTAGAGCCTGGTTAATGTACGCGCTTAAACCAGGGCCTGCGAAGGCTCTGGTTTCTTATTTTATTTGCATTTGCAGAAACGGGGTGGGGTGAGCGGAGCTGAGATTTAGAGCTTGAGCGGAGCATAGCCGAGAATACGAAATTTATTTAGGAGTGATAAGCATGATACAAAATGTTTTACAAAAGTTAACGGCCCGGGAAGATTTAACCGGCGACGAAGCCTACAGCCTTATTTTAGCCATAAAGAACGATGAACTCAGTAATGTGCAGATAGCCGGTTTTCAGGTCGCCCTGTTGATGAAAGGGCCGACCCTTACCGAAATAACCGCGATAGCCCGGGCAATGCGGGATAATTGCATTCCCCTGGCCCCCCAAGTCGATCAAGAACTGATGGATACCTGCGGAACCGGGGGAGGGCTCAGTACCTTCAATATTTCCACAGCCGTAGCCCTGGTGGCTGCCGCAGCCGGGATTCCGGTGGCCAAACACGGCAGCCGGTCAATATCCAGTCTGTCCGGTAGCGCCGATGTTCTGGAAGCCCTGGGCGTAGAAATCAACCTGCCGCCCGCCGCCATAGAAAAACTTATCGAGGAGATCGGGATCGCCTTTATCTATGCGCCCCTTTTCCACCCGGTCATGCACAAAGTGCTGCCCCCGGAACAGGAATTGGGCATAAAGACCATCTTTTACACCATTATCGGCCCCCTGATCAATCCGGCCCGGGCCTCCCGGCATATCTTGGGAGTCTACAAACCGGAGCTATTGGACGATGTATCCCGGATAGCCCTGTCATTGGGCTACACCCGCGGCTTGTTTGTGCACGGTCTGGACGGTCTTGATGAAATTTCCCTGCTGGGTAAAACCAGGATTAACGAAATTAAAGACGGAGCCATTGCCAGTTATGAGATATCCCCGGAGGATTTCGGCTTAACCCGCTGCACCCTTGAAGATATAGCCACCGGTACCCCGGAAGTGAACGCGGGGGTAATCCGCGACGTATTTTCCGGAAAGACCAGGGGGCCGCGCCGTGAGGCGATACTGTTAAACGCGGGAGGAGCCCTGTATATAGGCGATAAAGCCGCTTCCATCGCCGAAGGCATCCGGTTGGCGGGTGAAATTATCGACAGCGGCCTGGCCCAGGCCAAACTGGCTCAGCTCCGAGAAGCTTCCCGGGATTTCGCCTCATTAACCGGGATAGAGGAAAAGCGTGCGATATGACTTTACCAAGCAACGGTTTTGCATCAGCACTGAAGAATAAGCATCATACCGGCGTCACGCCGGTCATCCCGGATATCAAATGCCGTTCGCCCAAAGAAGGCGACCTGATGAAAGGCCGGGACCCGGTTGAAATAGCCCGGGCCCTGGCGACAGCCGGTGCGCCAGTCATTTCAGTAGTCAGCGAACCCGATTATTTCGGGGGATCGCCTGAATTGCTGAAAAAAGTCGTCCAGGCAACATCCCGGCCCGTACTGCGCAAGGATTTTATCAAAACCCTTTCCCAGCTGCAAGAGACAGCCGATCTGGGCGCCAAGGCGGTGCTCTTGATCGCATCCCTGCTGAAAAAGGAACAGCTTTATAGCCTGGTGGAAGCCGCGCTCCAGCTGGACCTGGAACCGCTGGTGGAAGTTCACAGCGCAGATGAAATGGCGGCCTTCAAACGACTGGATCTGTCTATAGTCGGAATAAACAACCGCAATATTGTGGAATTGGAAACTGATGACGGCAGCGTCAGTACCACCGAGAATTTGATAAGGCTCGTAAAACCCGGGATTTTTGTGATCAGTGAGAGCTCCATCGCCTCCCCGGCGGATGTACTGCGGGCGACCGCCTCCGGAGCTCACGCCGTTCTGGTGGGAACAGCCATACTTCAGGCCGAAAACCCGGTACAGATGTACCTCGATCTGGGTGGAGGATCGTATAACTATGACCCGAGTTAAAGTCTGCGGCTTAATGAATCAAAAAGACCTTGAACTGTGCGTTCAGGCCGGGGTGCATACCACCGGTTTCGTGGTCGACTTCCCGGAGCCGGTTCCCTGGAACCTATCCCCAGCGGAAGCCAGGCGCTTGATCGATAAAGTGCCCGCCATGGTCAGTTCCTGCGTGGTAACCGGAGGGGCAGTGGATAAAATTCTGGCCCTGGCCCAAACCGCCCGGCCCGATATCATTCAACTCCACCACCAGGAGACCCTAGAGGAAGTTAAGGAGTTGTCTTCCCGGCTCAGCTGTTGGGGAATTAAAACCATCAAGGCTTTACGCATCGACAGCCAGGGCCGGTGCGCCTTCGAAATCTCCGATCCGCCGGCAGCCGCCCGGGCTTTGCAGGAAGCCGGGATCTCCGCCTTAGTGGTGGATTCCTATACCACCTCCCTGCCGGGCGGGACCGGGATCATGGTGGAGCTGTCGACTTTTAAAAGGATTCGGAACCATACCCATCTGCCGGTCATCCTGGCCGGGGGCTTAAACCCCGCCAACACCTTGAAGGTCCTCGAAGAAAGCCATCCTTACGCGATTGATGTCTTAACCGGCGTAGAAGAAAGGCCGGGCCGAAAAGATCCCCGGAAAGTCAAGGAGCTTATGCAAGCCGTAAATGAATTCAACAGCAGAACTTAAGCCTCAACTTATCCCCCAGCCGCCAGCACCATAAGCCATTCGGTTCACCCTCATTGCCGCCAACTAATAATTTCATGCCTGAAACTCGACCGTTCATGCCATAAATTTTGCAGAATGTGCCTCGGAAAAGGGATTAGCTTATATTTCACGAAGTTTTATTTAAAGGAAATATGATGGTAAATTGTATCAAACTAAAAATTATGGAGTTATTTGTATTAAGCAGAGATGGAAAATGTAATCACTGCGCTCATAATTTAAAGATTTCGAAAAGAGGAATGGTACGATGAATACTTACGAGCTTAAAAGAATTCTCCCTGCGTACAGACCTCCAATTCTCCCCCTGGTTGTGGCAGTGGTAATGGCTTTAACGCTTTTATCTTTTGACGCGGCACCGGTACGAGCTGCGGCCGTAACCGCCAGCATAACTGTAGGTAAATCCGCTGGCCCATTGGCATTAAACCCTGCCACCAATAAAATCTATGTAATTGACCGGAACAGCAATCAGGTCATTGTAATTGACGGAACCACCAATGCTACAACGAAGATTAATGTAGGTACTGCCCCGGTTGCATTAGCGGTGAACCAGAATACGAATAAAATATATGTGGCCAACGCCAGTTCCAATGATGTGACAGTCATCGACGGGCTAAGCTGTGAAACTACTACCGTTAAGGTCGGAGAACATCCCAGGTCAATAGCGGTTAACCCGGTTACCAACAAAATCTATGTGGTAAATCTTGCATCTGATGATGTGACGGTCATCGACGCTTTAACTAACGTCGCTGTTACAGTCAAAGTGGGGTATCATCCCCAATCAGTGGCGGTTAATCCGATAACCGACAAGATTTATGTAGCTAATTACTTAAGCGATATTACTGTAATTGACGGTACTAGCAATAAGACAGTCACTGTAAAGATTCTCCCATTTCCACGTAACATCGCTATAAATACTGCTAGCAATAAGATTTACGTAGTAGGCGCAACCTATGCCACAATCATCGACGGACTTACCAATAGCACGACCACTATTCAACCGGGTTTAGAAACTATGAGTGCTGCAGTTGCTGTGAACCCGACCACCAATATGATATACATAAGCAGCGATTTTGGTCATGGTAAAGTCATTGCAATAAACGGAGCAACCAACAATACAGCAGCAATCAGCGTGGGCTCTTTTCCCTGCCGCCTGGCGCTTGATCAGAGCGCCAACCTCTTATATGTAGTTAATAATGTAAGCAGCAATGTAAGCATCATAAACTGTAACACGGGCGCTACCATAACTATCAGTACGGATAAAGATCCCGGTGCCGCTGTAGTCAACCCCGTCACCCAAAAATTATATGTTGCCCATGACAGCAGCGGAACCGTTACGGTAATTGACGAAAGCAGCCCCACAGCTTCTCCATTTATCAATACCGCTTCCCTGCCCTTCGGAACCGAAGGCGCAGCCTACAACCAAGTTGCCATGAAAGCCAGCGGCGGAACCGCCCCATATTCCTGGGCAGCCAGCGGACTGCCGGACGGGCTGGGTATCAACCCCTCCAGCGGGGAAATACAAGGCTTGCCGACTTCCTCAGGGAGGTTCACCGTTCACATAACACTTACCGATATAATGTCAAAAAGCGCAGCCCAGGATTTAATCCTGATTATTAACCCTGCTACCGGCCGCCCGCCAGCGAATATCATTCTGCAGATTGGCCGCCAGACGATGCAGGTCAATGGGATTAGCCAGGACATCGACCCGGGTTATGACACCGCGCCCGTCATTGTGAACGGAAGGACTTTTGTTCCGATCGGAGCGATAATAGATGAGCTTGGCGGCAGCGTAAGCTGGTCTCCATCTGAGCAATCAGTTTCGGTTTACTTGAATGGCGAAACCATTGGGTTAAAAATCGGCGAATTAAACGTTAGCATAAACGGCACTCCCCGGTCGCTCAGCGCCGCGCCGTTTATATCCAGCACCGGTCGAACCATGGTGCCCTTGAGCTTTATTATTGAAAACCTGGGTTTTAAGGTTGACTGGGACGCCACGACACAGTATATCACGATAACTTAATCGTAAATTATTTCCCCCACCAGGGATACACACGGGAACCATTATAAGCGGTGGGAAGACGGTTTTGTTGATTATTACAAATCCGGATGCAATAGAACCGCGCCCCTCCACGCTTTTAAAATATCTCTAGATCTTGTTGCTCCTTCGCCAGATTTTTTGCTTTTCCGCCGCCTTTACCAGATCATCGCGGAACTGGGGATGGGCGAGATCGATGATCCCCTCGGCGCGCTCCCAGGTGCTTTTACCCATCAGGTTAAAGATGCCGTATTCAGTAACCAGGTAATAATTAATAGAACGCGGTACGGTTACGATGGTTCCGGGGCTGATGCCGGGCAGGATTCTGGATTTCAGCTCGCCGTCCTTGCCTTTTACCGTGGAAGTCAAAGCTATATAGCCCCTTCCCCCTCTAGAGCGGTACGAGGCGAAAATGAAGTCCAGTTGGCCGCCGGTTCCGGAAATTTGACGCCCCTGGGAAGCCTCGGAAGCAACCTGGCCGTACAGATCCACTTCGATGGCATTGTTGATGCAGACCATGTTGTCGTTCTGGGCGATGATAAAAGGGTCATTGGTATAATCTACCGGATAGCTGGCGCAGACCGGGTTGTAGTCCAGAAAGTCATAGAGCTTTTGGGTGCCCATAGCAAAAGTGTAAACCATTTTGCCTTTATCGATCTGCTTTTTCTTGCCGGACAGTTTCCCGGCGTTGTACATGTCCACAAAGGAATCGACCAGCATCTCGGTATGAACCCCCAGGTCCCGCAGATCGGATTGGGCGATCATGGCGCCCACCGCGTTGGGCATCCCTCCGATTCCAAGCTGTACGCAGTCCCCGTCGCGCATGGTACCCAGAATGATCTCCGCGATTTTTTTGTCCGTTTCGCTGGGAACGACCTCCGGAATGTTTAATAAAGGATGGTTGGTCTGGCTTTCCACAATATGATCGACATCGGATATATGAACTACTTCTCCGCTTCCTCCGCAGCACCAGGGAGCGGATTGATTCACATAGAGCACTTTTATCCGGGCCGCTTCGAGAACCGCCGCGGAGATGGAATTGGAAGTACTGACGTTAAAATAGCCTTTTTCGTTCATCGGCGTCACCGGCTGAAAGCAAATGTCGACCGGATCGTATCCGCGCCGGTAAAAGCTGGGGCCTTCATGGTAGGTTTGGGGGATATAATTGCAGAGGTCGGCTTCCTGAAGTTTTCGGGATACGCCGGAAAAATGCCAGTCATTCATGCAAAAGGATTCTCTGGCCGGGTCCACCTTGCACACCTGCGGGAGAAAGGTCATGGTCACCAGGCGGATTTTGACATCTTTCAGTTCATCTTTTCTGGCTGCCAATGCCGCATCGATTTCCAACGGCTGCTGTACAAATTCGCCATATTGCACCCAGTCGCCGGATTTTACCAGTTGGGCGGCCTGTTCGGCAGTGAGTAGTTTTTGCTTGTATTCATCCATGATATTTGCCATTTCCTTATTTCCTCCTTTAATTGGGAGCCAGAGGGCCCGTAAAGATTTCGCTGATGCTGAAACAGGAGGACGACAGACTGTACCCGCCGAAACAAAACTGAGTAGGATCACCGTCCATCGTCCTGAAATATTATATTTACAATGATTATTTTACATCTTTTTTATACAAGGTCTCTAAGTTTGAACAGCTTACCGGGAGGCTGCAACTTCAGCCAGAGCCAGGTCCTGATAGCAGTGATAGAACTCATGGCAGAATTTATCCCACTGTTCGCATACCTCCAGAGTTTCTTCATTGAGGACAAACAAATTGGGATGGGCCGGCAAAGCGATCATTTCGGCGGATAACTTCTCTATGACTTCCTGGTCGGCGCCTTTTAAAACATTTTGTACAAATTCTCCGGGGGCATACCATTTGGCAGCCCGCTGAAAGTCCCGGTGCATCTGGGTAAGCAGCACATTCCGGGGTCCCTCCCAGAGTTCATTGACCGCTGCATCCCGGTAAAGCCTGGGCAGGACCGAAAAGTCTTCCATAACCCCATGGCCGCCGAATACCGACATGGCCCCGCGGATGGCATCTGTACAATCCCAGGAAGCGGCTATCTTTTGCAGCATAATCAGTTCACGTATCTCGAAGCGCTTCTTTTTAAGAGCTTCGGCTTCATTTTCTACCAGGCCGCCTTTTAAGCCTCCGGAAAGATGCAAAAAGTCCCGGTACAGCTTGAAAGCGCCGGCGGTGGTTCTCTGGGCGGTCTTTTCAAGGTTTCTCAATTGATAGGCCAGCAAAGGGAACTTGCCGATCTTCTGCCCAAACTGATCGCGGAATTTTGCATACTGCAGCGCTTCCCGCACCGCCCGGGTAATGTAAGCCGCCGCCGACAGGCCCACGGTTAATCGGGAATAGGTGAGGACAACCCCCACGACATTGGCCACTCCCCGGTTCAGAGGACCAACCGGATAGCCTAGGGCTCCATTGAAAGTTATCTCGGCGGTGGTCAGCTCGCTGGTTCCCATTTTCCACTTGATGCGGTCAATGGTATAGCCGTTTCTTATTTCCTTCTCTTTATCGCCGGGCAGCCAGGAAGGTATTACAAATAAAGCCACCTCTTCCGAACCCTGCGGCTTGGCGGTTACCATAGCATAATCGGCATGGGTCGCGGAGCAGAAAAATTTTGTTCCATACAACCTCCAGGCGCCGTCCTCATTAACTGCTTCGAGCACATTGGCCGGAACATCAGAGCCCCCCTGAATCTCCGATAAATACTGGGCTCCGATGGCAAAATCACCGTCAATGCCCTCCTTAAGGTGCTGTAGAATCCTATTCACCTCAGGGACGTCGGCATATTGCTCCATAATGGCTATAGCGCCCTCGGTGCAGGTCATGGGGCAGGCTACGCAGGTCTCGCCGTTCTGGTAGATCAGATACATCTTAACGAGCTTTACCCAGGGCGAGGTTCTTTCCGAGAATATTGCCTCTGAAAAAATTTCCTTTTCCATGGTCAGCACTTCACCCGGCCTGACGATCCTATCGATACGATTATTATGGCCGTCATGGGTTATGAGATAGGGGCGCTCTTCAGGCCGGGCGGCCGCCTCGGCAAATTTCTTCCAGCGGTATGATACCCTGGGTGACAGTTCACGGGCAGCCTCGTCCACCTTCGGCCATTCATCACCACAATAGGTCTTAACTACTTTTTGGATAAACGGGTCGTCCGCATAATAATCTACATTATTTCTCCACTCTAAAAACTCGCCGAAGCTGTAGGGATTATTCCGGGTTGGTAAAGACATTGTTAAACCTCCTTGCTTTATAAAATGTTCAGTTTTTTAGCTTCAAAGGTAAGCTGGTCTCTTTAAAATTTATTACATCATATAATATTTATTACATTTAGACAATAATTATTAATAAATATTACACAATATCACGCATTGAGTATGTAAGCTTATATATATTACAATTGGTTTAGGTCGACTTGTAAGATTAGGAGGAGACATGAATTATAGAGAAATTGGCTACCGCATCCAAATGGCCCGCGAAGAATTGGGATTGAATCAAAAGGATCTGGCTGAAAAATTGGGCATTTCTCAATCAAGCCTTTCTAATTATGAAAAAGGCAAACGTCGTCTGTACCTGGCTGACCTGCAAAAAATTGCTCAAGCCTTGGAGAAACCCACCGATTACTTTTTGCAGCCTATCGAACCAGCGGCGTCAGGTCATACATACGGAGGGAATGAGGAGCTTTCTGATTTTGTTCAAATTATCAAAGAAATGGCGGAATTATCCAGGGAAGATCGAAAATCGGTTTACAATTATGTCAAATGGTTAAAACAGAACAAGACGGAGGGAAATTAGGCGATGGCAGAATTTCTTTTAAATGCTGCACAGGCGGACCTGGCAGCCAGTATTCGGGAAATGGTCGAGCAATGTATTATGCCCCATGCGTTGGACATGGATATAAGGGGCGACGATTCGTTTGACTGGAGCTTTGTCAAACTGCTCTCCGAGCACAACTTGCTGGCTCCCAATATACCAGTGGAATTGGGCGGCCGGGGCCTGGACTTTTTGAGCACGGCGGTTCTCATTGAAGAGATTGCCCGCGGCTGTGCCGGCCTGGCGGCCTGTATTGTCGGCGAGATGCACGCTACCATTCCGATCATTTTAGGCGGTAGTAAAAAGCGTATTGTAGCAGATTTCACTGAGATTTTTACGGCCAAAGCCCTGCCGATGGAAAATATTTTAGGAAAAGCATTTCTATATGAACGATTACCTGATAAAATTGGCTCGGAATGACGATGAAAAACGTCTGATCGCCCGCCTGGACGAGCTGGTGCAAAAAGCCGGCGGCGGGGTGTCCGGATATAGCGATTTTCTGGATCTGCGCCAGCAGGAACTGGCCCGGGCGGTGGCCGTCAACGGCCCGGCCGCTTCCTGGAGACTGGACGGGGGCTATGAGCAGGCGGAGCGTAGGCGCCTGGTCGCCGGCCCGGAATGGGAGGCCCAGCCGGATGCCGGACTGGCCTATGTGCGCATTGCCAGCCAGGGGTATAAAGAACATCCCCCCGGCCACCGGGACTACCTGGGAGCGGTTTTAAACCTGGGTATCAGGAGAGAAAAGCTGGGGGACATCGTGCTGCAAAAAAGCTCGGCCGTTTTAATTGCCGATTCCGCTCTGGTTGGTTTTATCAGCCAGCAACTTACCAGGGTTAAACACAGCAGCGTGGAGGTAGAAATAATTCCGGTCGAGGATTTCGTTTTTGAGCCGCCGGAAACGACCAGCAGGCAGCTCAGTCTGGCCTCGCTGCGCCTGGATGCCGCCCTGGCCGCGGCTTTTAACCTGCCCCGCTCCGAAGTCAGCGAGGCTATCGAAGGCGGCCGGGCTAAAATCAACCAGCAGGAAATATATAAAGGCTCCGCTCCCGTAAAGGAGGGCGACCTTATATCACTGCGGGGCCGGGGCCGGTTTCGCCTGGAGGAAGTCGGCGGAACATCCCGCAAAGGCCGCTTTCGAGTGTTGATCTCCCGCTGGTAGCCGCGGCGGACTCAAAATTATAACAGCAGGAGTTTTCTATGTATTCACGATACGATGATCTGAGCTACACCCAAGGCAGCCGAAATATGCCCTGGAACCCCGGAAATAATATGGATGTCTACTACTATTTTATTGACGGCCTTTTGATCGATACCGGCCCTTCCAACCTGGCCGCAACCGCCATCCCCTTTTTCCAAAGCAATCCCATCCAACAGGTGGTTTTGACCCATATTCACGAAGACCACGCGGGGATGGCCGGCTGGCTTCAAAAGCACCAGCGGGTTCCCATCTACCTGCATCCCGGCTCCCTGGAGGAGGCGCTCAGAGAGCCTGAACTGGCTAACTACCGGCTTGATATTTGGGGAAGAAGACCGGCGTTCAAGGCCGCTCCGATACCCGACAGCCTGCACGGCGATAAATACACCTTTGACATCATTGATACTCCCGGCCACTATCGCTATCACAAGGCCGTATTCCTGAGGGACAAGGGCTGGTTGTTCGCCGGCGACCTGGTGACCGTCCTTCGGCCCACCACCATTTTTAGCGACGAAAACCTGACTGACATGATTTCCTCCCTACACCACCTGCTGGGTCTTCCTTTTCATACCGTATTCTGCGCTCATACCGGCATTCACCGAACGGGCCGGGAGCTGTTCACCCGCAAGCTCGATTACCTGCTGGCTCTGCAAGCACGGATTGGAGAGCTGCGCGCCGCCGGATTAAGAGATGTCGAGATCTGCCGGAAGCTCTTTCCCCAATCCGATTCTCTCAACCGTGTAATTGCTGCGGATTTTTCTTCCCTGCATATTATCGCTACTCTGTAGAAATCGGAGTTTGAACGATTAGCAGCGGCTCTTGTCTTTAAAACGGATTTCAGCGATCGAAAGAAACAAAATGCTCTTAAAAAGCATATCCTATTGCGCTCCGGCTGGGAAACAGTTACAATAAGCCAACAAACGGTAGTTAGCGCCTGGTTTAGGGAGGAGCCGCAGTAATGATCATTACCACCCGAGACAAGTTAAAACGAGCCGCCCTGACTGCTTTTTCCCAAAAGGGCTATGAAGGGGCGACTATGCAAGAAATAGCCGAAGCCGTTGGTATTAACAAGGCTTCTATTTACAACCACTTTAACGGGAAAGAGGATCTGTTTCTAGCCGTTTATGAAGATGTAGCCCGTGCATACGATAAATTGCTCAAGCGTTTGATAAGAGATTCGGAGGGCTTGGATATTCACGGTAAACTGCTGCACATGTTTAAGGAGTACATTCTTTATTATTATCGGAATTTGCATATTTCCTTGTTTTGGACCCAGACTTTGCTGCTCACTCCGCCGGATATGCGCAAGATGTTGTACGCGGATATCGCGAAGCGTGAAGAACCTTTTGAAAAAAAGATGCTAGAGCTGCTTGAGGAAGGAATGCAGCAGGGAATCATCCGCCGGGACATTCCTTCCAAAATGCTGATTTCCTATCGGGCCATGCAGGATGGTCTGCTGCACTGGATGCGGATAGTGCCTGAATTATCCGGTGAATGGATTGAGGTCTTTTGGAAAGATTTCTGGCTGGGAATAAACGAGAAGAGCGACGAACTCGGCGGGCACACCGAAGCCCGCGGCAGCCTTGCGCTTAAAGACGCTGAACAAACGCCGGCTGCTGGAAAAAGTGGCGATTATCCTTACTCTACTACCTGCCTGATATGCAAAAAGGAATTCTCCATCCCCTTTTCCGATTTCCGCTATAAGGATATTAAGTACCACCGCTGCGAATATCACGTATGCGATGATTGCGGCAAGATGATTCAAGACGAGTGCCAAAAGATAACCGGGTTGCATCCGGAATTGATCGACCTTTGGGAAAAATACGAGCGCTCCAAGAAAAGAAAAAAAGACTGAGGAAGCGGATAACCGTATTTTGGGTTGGGACAAAATTGTCTTTAGAATCTGATTTTGGCGACCTGAAGAAATCAATTTTTCATTAGTATACATTTCCTGTTGCGTTTCAAATGGTAAACAGTTACAATAAACTAACAAACGGTAGTTAGCTTTACTGTATGAAGGCCCCACGGTAATGATCATTACTATGAAAGACCGGTCGGTTCCGATATAAGGGAGAGGAGTGGCCTGGATTGGAGAATGCCGGAGAATTTAAGCTGATTGAGTGCGGCGGCACTCCCTATGAGATAGGTCTGCAATGGGGAAAAGCCTGTAAAGAAAACATCTTAGCTACAACCAGAAACGTTATAGGCACAATGGTCTCTTTCTCAAATCTATCCAGGGAACAGGTACTCTCCATAGCCACGGAACACCTTCCCCATATTGAAAGGTTCGACCCCTACCTGGTTGAAATTATGAGGGGCCAGGCCGATGGGACCGGGATTCCCTTCGAAGAAATTGTCACCCTGAAGTGTATGACTGATTTCACCGCCCAGGCGATAACCGGCGTACACACCTTATGTACGGCGTTCGCGGCAACCGGGAGCGCTACCGCAGGCGGCCAAACCTTATTAGGCCAGAACATCGACTTTGTGCCCGGATCAACTATCGATTTTTTGAAAATCCACCACAATGATGGCCTGGTGCAATTCGTATTGTGCTTTAATAACTGGGGTGATTATACCTTATCTTCAGCCGGATTTGGCATATGCCTCAACGCCACTTTTGCCAGGGAGCACGAATTTACCCTTCCCGTGTCCGCTTACATTCCTAAGGTCATGCGGCAGAAAACCATAGACGGGGCATTAGCTCTACTCAAGCAGACCGCCCGGGGAGGAGGCTACTACCAGTTGGCAGACGGCAGCGGGCAAATATGTGGAATCGAAAGCACCCATGACGATTTTGAAATAATGCATCCCCAGCGCAATATCCTATTGCACTCCAACCACTATATAACTGAACGCTTTAGGGCCCGGGACACGGCAGCCGCTGTTCAACCCGACAGCTATGATCGTTTGGATACCATCAGCAGCCTTTTCACCCGGCATTATGGCCATATAACTCCGGAAACAGCCATGGAAATTCTGGCTGACCACGACCATTATCCCAATTCAATATGCCGCCACATCGATGAAAGCGTCCCTATATCATCGTCAACCCTGGCCTCGTTTGTCATGGTTCCCGGGGAAGGGGCCATCTACATTGCCCGGGGCAACCCCTGCGAGAACGGTTTTGTGCGTTATCAGTTTTAAAGTGCTGATTTCTTGGTTATGCCCTGAACAGACAACGGTAATCATATAAAATCCTTAATTAGGTTTTAAAAAAAGCTCACCCAACAAATATTTCTTGTGCGTTTAACCGGTAAACCATAACCATTCACTAACAAACGGTAGTTAGCCAGAATAATCAATCCAATTTGTACTTTAGGAGGGGATCAATTGTGAATCATATTGAGGATTTTTTAACTGTCAACCATACCCGGCTATTCTGTTCCATTAGCGGCGAGGGTGAACCCCTGGTCTTGATTCACGGCGGTTTTACTGACCACCGGGTCTGGAAGCATCAATCTGCAGCCTTTGCCAGCCAATATAAAGTGGTTTGTCTTGACCAACGAGGATATGGTAAATCCGACCTTCCCCTGGGGCCTTTTTCGCACATGGAAGATTTAAAATCATTGCTTGACGTCTTGCAGTTGTCAAAGGTTAATCTGATAGGTTCTTCTCTGGGGGGAGCAGTTGCGCTGGAGTTTGCCCTGCAATATCCGGAAGCGGTGAAATCATTGGTGTTGGTTGGCTCAGGTTTAAAGGGATATCCCTATCCCCCCGATTACCTGGCTTCGGTAATGGAACTCCCGGGCATCATTCAAGCCCAGGGAATCGAGGCTGGAATCAACTATATTCTTACTTCTCCCTTGTGGGATTATTTCTTCCCATCTCCGAATCATCCCGAAGCCAGAGCCAGTGTAGTTCAATTGGTGAAGGATTCCGTCAATGTTTTTCGCTGGAATCCAATGTGGGACGTGGCATTAGATCCGTCAGCTTATGAACGCCTTGGAGAGATTAAGATTCCTGTATTAATGATTATTGGGGACAGGGACAGTCATTATGTTATGGAAATCGGAGACTACATCCATGGGAAGATTGAAAACTCCGGAAAAGTCATGATGAAAGACTGCTGCCACCATCCTTTTGTAGAAAAACCTCAAGAGTTTAACAGGCTAGTACAGGATTTTTTAACTAAATAGCTTACTATCAGGTCAGTTAGGCAGGAGTGATAAACCGTGTATACAACCACATGTTTAATCTGCAAAAAGGAATTCGCCATACCCTTTTCCGATTTTCGCTACAAAGACATCAAATACAATCGCGGTAAACACCATGTTTGCGACGATTGCAACAAACTGGTTCAGGAAGAATGCCAGAAGATAACCGGGCTGAATCCCGAGCTTATCGACGTTTGGGATAAGGTTCTGCGCTATCGCGGCTTGTAAGTGACGAAAATTATAAGACGGTTTGAAAGGAGCCTATCCGCTATGAAGGATGTAAAAAAACTCAAGGTTATTGAGTGCCGGGGTACGCCCTATGAGATCGGGCAGCAATGGGGAGAGGCATGCCGGGACAGTATTCGCCTGGGATTAGAGAATACCCTTATGGGGATTAACCTTTTGTATAATGCGTCACGTGAAGAGATCACTTCCAAAGCTATGCGCTTTCTTCCCCTGCTTAAAGACTTTGATCCATACCTGCTCGAAATCATGCAGGGTCAGGCCCGGGGGGCAGGACTAAAATTTGAAAAAGTGTTGCTCCAAAAGTGCAGTTTCGAACTGAGCTTTTACTACAATACTATAACGCCTATGTGCACATCTTTGGCAGCTACCGGAGAAGCCACCGAAAGCGGCCAGACCCTGCTCGGCCAGACCATAGACTGGTTTCCCGGAACGCCGCTGGATTTGTTAAAGCTCCATCATTCCGACGGCCTGGTTCAGTATGTTTTATCATTGGCCAACTCTTCCGAGTATACCCTTTCATCGGCTGGCATGGGGATATGCGCCAACGCCACCATAGACCAGAATTACGCATTCAGCCTTCCTCTGGGCTGCTACATGCCCAAAGTGATGAGGCAAAGAAATGTCCAGGATGGGATAGCTGTTTTAAAACAAGCGGCCCATGGACTGGGTTATTATCATTTGGCTGATACAAATGGACAAATGATGGGTATCGAAAGCGTTCACGATGATTTCGAGATATTGTTCCCGAAAAACGGCTTACTTTTGCATTCCAACCATTATATTACCGAACGTTTTAAAAAAGGGGATACAGCTCCCTTAATCGCACCTGACAGCTATCACCGTTTAGACAGAATAACCACATTGGCAGATAAACATTACGGCAAAATAAATCTTGAAATAGCCACGGAGATGTTGTCTGACCATGACGCTTATCCCAAATCAATCTGCAGCCATGTAGACCCCCAAAGCCAATTTCCATCCGCAACCCTGGCCTCCTACATCATGGTTCCAGGAGAAGGCGCAATCTATATCGCGGCAGGCAATCCCTGCGAGTATGGATATGTGCGCTACACCCTTTAAAGCGCTATAAATATTAAAAGCCGGCAGTTCAGGAGGAGATTTTATGGATAGTGCTGCACATTCAAAACTTAAAGCCTTTTCATTTCCGATTATCATGATGCTGGTGTTGGCTCTGGTCATCTTACTTCCCTCGGGTACCTTGAGATACTGGCAGGCCTGGATCTATTTAACTATATTTTTTATCCCCACTCTTTTCATTACCGTTTATTTTTTCAAAAGAAACCCTGAATTTTTAGCAAGGCGACGGCAGGGTGAAGACCAGGAAACAGTAAAAAAAATTCCTGTTTTCTTTAACTTGTTTTTTCTCGCTTATATAATCCCCGGCTTTGATTTTCGCTTTCACTGGTCAACGGTGCCGGTTTGGGTGGTGATTGCGGCTAATCTAATGGTTTTTCTGGGTTATGTTTTGATCATCCTGGTTTTTAAGGAAAACAGCTACGCTTCAAGCAATATAACCGTTGAGAATGAGCAAGCGGTTATATCAACCGGCCCCTACTCGATCATACGTCATCCCATGTACACTGGACTATCGGCGATGGTGTTGTTTGCTCCCCTGGCTCTGGGGTCCTATTGGGCTGTCATTCCTGCTCTTCTTCACATACCGTGGACGGTCCTCCGGATAAGAAACGAAGAGGAATTATTGTTGAGAGAACTTCCCGGCTACCAGGATTATTGCGCAAAGACACCATACCGTTTAATACCATCGGTTTGGTAAAATCTCGACTCTATATAGATATTACTTTTTAAACAGAGAAAGGGGTTTTAAACATGGAAGCGAGCCTATTGACAGATGGGACTCCTACCATAACGCCCGTAACTGGATTTGATCGAGCCTGTTATTTACTTGGTTACGGATACTACAATATGCAAATCCAGGCGGTTATTACATTCGAGCAACACCTGGATACAGATGTTTTTAAAAAAGCGGTTAGATTATCTTTGGATGCTGAACCGGTATTGCGGTGCCAGTTTATTGAAGATGATAAACAACCTTATTGGCAGCCCTTTGAAAATCCAGACGGAATTCAGTGGGTTGAGTTTGTACTGAATGATGATAAACAAGCGGCAATTGAACAGTTCATAAAGAGCCCATTTTATTATAAAGGCCAGATGCTGAATGTAAGGCTAATTCGGACCGCCGATAATGATATTATTTGTGTAAAGATATGTCACGCCTGTTCCGACGCTGGAGGTCTTAAAGCATATCTGCAGTTGCTGGCCGAAATGTATTCAAGCTTATTAAAGGACCCCCAATATAAACCTGAGCCGAATACCAAACGCCGGATGGACCAGAAGAGCTACTTCGAGGCCCTAGGTATTAAGGAGCCACTGGCATTACTGGATCCCCATGCCCAGCCTCTACCCTTCGCTACCTGGGCCTTTCCCTATTACGGTTTTGAATCAAAGGAAATGCATATTTCCATGCGCCGTTTTGCTGATGAATCCTTCGATAGAATTAGAGCATTTGGCAAAACTCAGGCAGTAACTATCAATACCGTAATTTTGACTTCCTTTTTTAGAAGTATGTTTAAACTATTGAACCCACCGGCCGGGGATGACCGGGAGATCTGTCTAACCATGGATTTGCGTCAGTTCTTTAAAACCGATCCGTCTCAGGATATTTGCAACCTGTCGGTAACGATAGCTTCAGTAACCTGCCGGGTGGAGGAAGAAGCTTTTCTAGGGACATTAAAAAGGGTGTCCAGGTCTATTGATGAATTAAAGCAATCTCAAGTAGAGTTGCCTCAAGCCGTGAGAATTGAAGCGCAAGAGGCTATAGAATATGCACAACTACGCGCCCTTTTTCAAGCAGCCCGGCCCCAGGTTTTGGAAATCGGCAAGCTTTCTCCAACCTTAACCAATACGGGGATTATCAGTCCATTGCAGTTTGGACAGATTTCTGCCTGTGATGCTTATCTTGTTCCGCCAACAATTTATGCGCCCGGTTTTTTGCTGGGGGTCAGTTCCTACAATAGAACCCTGACCCTGCTAGCCAGTTATTGTGAGCCATCACACAGGGGCCAAGATGTTAATACCTTGATGGACTTCATGGTAGATGAATTGAGTTCTCTATAACCGCCTGCTTCCTAATACGGCTTTAGTAAACATGGAGGGATTAGCATGAAAAGAACACGATCGCTGAACAACACTGATGGGAGCTAAAAAAGAGGAATCTGAATCTACTAGGTAACCGGTGATGGATGAGGCAGATTTGCCAAACATGTCGGAAACGACAGCATCAACCAGGTTCAAAAGCTCTATGTTGTAGGTTTTGCCGCCCAATATTGTGTTTATAATACGGCCGTGGGCGGTACCAATAGGGGTTATGATGCCATTATTATCACAGATGCAACTGAAATAAGAGGCAAACTGTCCCGGGATGAAATTTCGGAAATGTATCGAAAAGCCGGGATAAGCACCATTACGTCCATTGAATTCCTAAAGCGCTAATTGATGCACCCGATACTTCGGATGTGATAACTGCTGACTCTATGTTCCAACGTTTAAAATATCATGCGATTATCAAAGGAGAGGGGTATTATCATGAGCGATTATACGTATGAATCCTACTGCAGTATGTATTGTGGAGCCTGTTCCATCATGAAAGCCTATCAAACCGGGGTTAAAGATCCCTTCGCAGAATTCTGGGTCGAATCCGGGGCCGAACTGAAATGTCACGGCTGCAAATCGGATGCAGTATTTGAAGGCTGCGCCGAGTTCGGCGGCTGCGCCACCTGCACTATGCGGACCTGCGCCCGGGAAAAAGCCGTAGAACGATGCCTGACCTGCCCGGACTTTCCCTGTGCAATGTACCAGCCTTCAGAAAAATCGCAAATCGCGACCGAAATGCTTCCTCATTTGAACACTATAAGGCTCAATATGATGACTATTATAAATAAGGGAATGGAGGCCTTTCTAAAAGAGCAGGAAGAGCAATGGAAATGCCCTGACTGTCAGACCGATTTTTCCTGGTATACCACCCACTGTTCAAAATGCGGCAAAGACCTGGGAGACTTAAAGCCTTACAGAAACTCTTTCGATGGAAGCATCTTTACTATGCCTAAAAAATAAACCTTGTAGAGTCAGGCTTGGCTTCCCCTAACTACGGTTATGGCATAATACTATACATTAATTGATAGATGTTAGGGATGGCTGACAACGAAAATTAGCGGACGAAAACATGCTCCAACTGTTCTTAATTCTTTAGCGGCAGAGTGAAATAAAAAGTGCTCCCCTTCTTTACAGTGCTTTCGGCCCATATCCGGCCATTATGATACTCAATAATCTCTTTGGCAATTGATAAGCCCAATCCGGTGCTGTTCCTCAGCGCTGCTGACGTGGACCCCCCCTTGTAATAGCGGTCAAAAATAAAGGGCAGCTCCTCGGGAGAAATGCCTGCTCCGGTATCCTTTACCTGGACCAGCAGTTCCAATTCACTGTCCTTTTCCCGGTTCATTTCATTTAAGTCCGGTCCTTTATCTTTGGGTACTTTATTGTAGGCAACGGTAATTACGCCTCCCGGGGGCGTGTGTTTGATGGCATTATAGATCAGGTTGTCAAAAACCCGTTCTATTTGGTGGGCGTCAATTTCCGCCCATACTGCTTTCTCACCTGCCCCGCCGGGGCCGGGAAATTCCGTTTCATATTTCAGCCCCGCATTATCGATATCGGTTTCGTATTTGCCGAACAAACGAGCCATTAATTCGTCAATAGCGACCCGCTGCAGGTTGAATTCGAAGCTACGTGATTCCAGTTGAGCCAGTTCAAATAAATCTTGAATAAGCTGTTTGATCTTGAGAACCCGGTTGTAAATCAGGGTAAGATACTGGTTTTGTTCGCTTGGCTCGCTGATTACCTGGTCCAGCATTGCTTTTATATAACCTTGCACCGTAGCCAGGGGCGTCCTGAGATCGTGGGAAATATTAGTTAAGAGGTGTATACGGGACTCTTCCATCCGGCGCAGCTCCTCCTCGATTTTCATTCGTTGGGTAACATCCCGGGCAATTCCTTCGATGGCTATCAACTGCCCGGATTGGTTAACAACACCCGTGCTGCGCTGTTCGATCCAAACTTCACGTCCATCTTTACATAATATTGGCTGGGTTTTAACAATTTTCCCGGCACAACCCTCAGAATGATCAGGGTTCAGGTTTTCTTGAGGAGGCACCAGCTGCAGTTTGTCGGCCAATCCGGCATAAAAATCATCGGGAGAATATCCGGTAATAGCCAGGGAGGCGGGACTGACATAGTCGAAGCCGGGGCTTGGAACCAGCCTGTATCGGTAGATAAGATCCTGGGCGTTTTCCGCCAGCAGCTGCAGGCGGGTTTCACTCTCCAAAAGATTGGTTCTGATGCGCTGGTAATAAACCAGCAGAATGCCGATCGATATAAGAAATGTCAACGCGCCTGCCAGCAGGTAACCCCAGGGAGCAATCCACTCCACATCCTTTAGCCAGGGATAATTGGCAAAGTGCAACCCGGTCAGGATCAGGCTCCACCCCGTGAGCCGCTGACCGATGACCTCTATGTTACCGGCTTTGAGAAAAGCCAGCCCGGTCCAGGTATAGATGAAGAGCACCCCCAGCGTGATTGCCAGCATAATCAGGTCGGTCAGCGATTTGAAGAAAACCAGGGAAAGAATGCTCCCGATGAACACCGCCCAGACCCAAATTACCCACAACCGGGGCAGCTTTTTCCCCATGAAATTTATGCTGCCCCAGCAGAGAAAGAAGCTTCCCACCAGGCAACCGATCTGTAGAAAAAAAAGAGAGCTTACCATTGCCTGGCTAAAGAAAATGACTAAATCCATGGATAATTTCAAAACCCAGCCATAACACCCGATCCCCCAAAGGATTAAAAAAGGTTTACGATCATGAAAATAAAGATAGGTAAAGACTAAAGCCATGATTATCTGAATAGATATTTGGGCCGATATAGTAGGTACATACCAGTAAGCGGTGTTCTCCATTGAGGTTCCTTTCCCAAAAACTTTAGCAGAGCAATGCGCCTCTTCAGCGCCCTTTAGAGCTTATTCAGCAGAAAACGAAGTGTCTGCAAGCTGCTCAGACAGGCCGTTAAACTTATAGCCTAAACCCTTGACCGTGAGAATATATTGCGGGTGGGATGGGTCTTTTTCAATCTTTTTACGCAGGTTGCTAATATGCACTGGTATTGTTCTCCAGTCAACCGGGTTGTTATCATTCCACACGAGTCGATAAATCTGTTCGGCATTAAAAATGCGGCCGGGATTTTGAGCCAAAAGAGCTAAAATCTGAAACTCGCGCGCTGAAAGAACGACGCTGCCCCCCCGGTTCTTAACGGTGAAATGATCAAGGTTGATTTCCAGGTCCACAAATTTTAACACCTGGTTCGGAGTCAAGCCACCCAGCCGGGCACGGCGCAAATGAGCTTTAACCCTGGCCATCAGCTCCGCCGGGTCAAAGGGTTTGGTCATATAATCATCCCCGCCGATTTCCAGCCCTACAATTTTATCCAGGTTCTTATCTTTGGAGCTTAAAAAGATTATAGGCGTGATTGCCTGAGCCTTTACTTGCCGGCAGATTTCAAAACCATCCAGATCGGGAAGCAGCACGTCCAATATGATGAGATCCGGTTTATGGACATGAAATAGTTCCATGGCCTGATTACCGGTATTGGCCAGCAGAACCTCATAGCCCTCCCCAATTAAATAGAGGCGGATTAAATCAGCTATTTCCTTCTCATCATCAACCACCAGAATTTTTTCCCCAGCCATGGTTTTCACCCCATTAAAAACTTCTCTCAAAATAATGGCAATTCCTCTAATGCTTTTGACCTTGTTGGGGCAGGCTCGTGTTATTCAGTGTCGTTTCTTTTTAAGTTCCTTTAAGTTCCCTTTAAGTTATCTAAAAGTTAAGGTATTAGAATAACAGATAAGGTGGAATGGTTAAGGGGTTGCCCATGTTACCTTGCACGGTTTTAAAAGGGAAAAAGTTTTGGGAGGGATGAGTAAATGAAAATGATAAGGCCAGCTCGAGCAGGACTGGCGCTAAGCATCACAGTCATGATGCTTCTTGTTTTTAGCGGAGTATTGATACCAATTGCCGAAGCCGAGGAACCGACCAGCAGTCAGACATCGGGAGTGACTGTCGTTTTCCAGGTGGGAAGCACAACCATGCTGGTAAATGGCGTTTCGCAAACTATCGATGCACCTCCGGAAATTGTGAATGGCCGCACTTTTGTACCCCTTAGCGCTCTTGTCGCGCCTCTGGGAGGGCAGGTAAATTACAACCCGGCCAATCAGCAGGTGACGATTCAACTGGGCACGTCGAGCATCGACCTGTGGATTGGAAACACCAGCGCCCGGGTTAACGCTCAAACCATGACCCTGGATGTAGCCCCCTATATTTCCAATGGCCGCACCATGCTGCCTCTGGGTTTCGTTACCCAAAACCTCGGCTGCCAGGTTGAATGGAACGGCGCTACTCAACAGGTAACCATTCGCTACGGCACCGGAAGCGCAACCCCATCCGTTTCGGTTAATTATTCAGGCGTCTGGGAAATGACCAAGAATGGAGAAGCGGGTCACAGGCTGGTTCTCAACCAAAACGGCAACGTTGTTACCGGCTACCAGGGCAAGGACATAGATTCGGGGCATGATTTCCGCGGTACGGTCAGCGGCAATACGCTCGACGGATGGTTTTTGCCCGATCAACCGGAGCACAAATGGCAATTTACAGTTACTATGTCAGCCGGCGGTCAAAGCTTTGACGGCTTTGAATACTACAGCGACTCGCCGTACAATCTACACGGGCAAAAAGCAGGAGCAACCCCGCCTGCAAATTCGGCCATCGACACCAAGCCGCCAGTGGAAAAGCCGTCCAATATTCCAGATGACGTTAAGCCCAATCCGGGAGCAAGCGAAACCACAGCCAATTTCTCTGGAACCTGGAACTGTGCTGAAAACGGCGAAAGCGGCTATACAATGATTTTGACGCAAAGCGGTAATCAAGTAACCGGCAGTTGGGGTAACGACGGTTGGTTGGTTAACGGCACGGTAACCGGCAATGTTTTGAACGGGGAGTTTTATAAAGCTGATGATCCTAATTCAAACACTGACTTTACGGTGACCATGGCTGCCAATGGGCAAAGTTTCGATGGCTTGGAGTACTACAGCAACCCGCCCTGGACTTTATCGGGAACGAAGAGCAGCACCTAAGGCAACTGTAAGCAACACCCCCAGATAACCAAGTAAACCCGGGAGTGTCTGTCGAATCCGTTTGGCTAAAGCGTAGCCGGGTGAAAGTTTCTTGTAATTTAATAAATACATCAACGCGAATCTAACGAGGAGACTCTATACTCCTCGTTAGATCATTAAATACTGCCTAGCTGCACCAACAGATTCTCTACCCATCCAATGCCACATTATTTCCTATTAATTACTCATTGTTTTAAGTGGACTTTAATCTCTCTTTTAGCCGCCTTTCAGGATGGGAGGTTATTCTATGAATGTAATTTAAAAAGAGAGGTGTGAAACGATGTCCCGTAAATCAATGCTCGGAAGTGTACTGGTATTGGCCCTGCTTCTGGTCGGAACCCTGGGTGGTTTCGTCTTCGCCGAATCCACAAAAGGCAACGATGCCGGTGTCAAGATGAAAGAGATGAGCCAGTTGTTTATCAACAAATTGGCGGATAACCTTGGAATCGATGCGGCCACCCTGGAAGCCGCCATCGCCAAAACCCAAGCCGATTTACTGTCCGATCAGGTATCAGCGGGCAGCATCACTCAGGATGATGCTGACAAAGCCATCGAACGCGGCGTCCAATTCGGATATATGGGCGGCGGCCCTGGCGGTGCTCCTCCGGATGGACAGAACGGTCAGGGTGGCAAAGGCAAACCGAGCGGCCCGCCTCCAGGTGAATCTTCCGACACCAACCAATAATCCCTTTTCAACCGGTTCCTTTTCCTTCTGGAAGCCATCCCTCATCCCCGGGGGATGGCTTCAGAGCGTCAATTAAAGCGCCACGGTACAATGATTTACGCTCGCCAGCCCCGTTGGGCCCTGCATACCGGTAAATCATGCAGCCGGTTTATTCTCCGGGGGCCTGCTGTAAAAGCCAAAGTATGTTAATAAAACCGCTTTTGATGGAGATAAATTACCTGTTAAATTTGCAGGAAAAACATGGAGGAAAAAATAAAAGAGAGGCCGAACTATAGAGAATATATCTCACGTTCACAAAAGTCCTTTATTCGGAAAGGGGTATAGCTATGATCAGAAATAAGGCCTTCCTTTTTCTCTCCCTTCTGCTGGTTTTGCTATTAACATCTCCTGGTTTGGCTATCGGTTCAAATGAAAATTCCATTTCAATTACCGGTGATATCGTTGGCGGCCGCCCCCCTTTGCAGCTGGTAGTGTCGGCACCATCTGATTTAACCGCCAGCACCTTCCCCGGAGCGCTCAGCATGGGATTGAATTGGAAAGACAACTCCAACAATGAAACCGGGTTTACAATTGAGCGAAAGGCAGAAGATGGCGCATTCACCATCCTGACCACCACCGCCGCCAATGTCACTTCTTTCTTCGATGATACGGTGACCTACGACTGCCAATACACCTACCGGGTTTGCGCCAACGGCACTTTGGGCAAATCCGCCTATTCCAATGAAGCGGCCTGGATTACCGTTCCCCATAGGCCGACCGGTTTTAAGGCAAGCGTACATTCGAGCACGCCGCGGATAACTCTTTACTGGGAAGACACCAACCTTCACGAGAAAGAATACAAAATTACCAAAAAGACCGAGGCGACTTCCGCAACCCAGGCGAGCGTCCAACCAATCACCGTGGCGGCTGACACCGAGTCCTATCTTGATGAAGACGTTAAGCCCGGCGTACGCTATACCTACACGGTAATAGCTTCGGGGCAGGGAGGAAACAGTCAGGCTACCGCTGAAGAGTCGATAAGATTCCTGGCCGCTCCCAGCCAATTGGTGGTTGTCTATTTCCCCGGTTCGGAGGAAATGGTCCTCAAATGGCAAGACAACTGCAATGAAGAAGCCGGCTTTTTACTGCAGCGGGCTTTTGGCCCTGATTCCTACGCGGTATCCTTTGATCTCGCGCCCAATACCGTTGAGTACCAGGACGAGTACCGGGAAGACCATATGTACATGTACCAGATAAAAGCCAAATCAGGCCAACCCGACACCCAGGATTCCAACTTTACCAGCGTTTACACCTGGTATTCGCCTCCCCGCATGCCTCAAGGCTTCGAGGCTGAAGCGCTCTCCAGCAGCGAGATCAAACTTACCTGGCCGGACTCATCCAAATACGAAACCGGTTTCAATATAACCCGCGCTGACAGTACGACGGTCACGCCCATCAAGGTCCCCGCCAACACCACGACCTATATTGACAAGGGGCTGAAAGCCAATACCAATTATCGTTATACTATACAAGCTGCCAATGAAGACAGCAAAACCTACTCCTTGCCATTAACGCGATATGCCACCACCAAACCGCTGATGATCAAACCGGGAGCGGACGCATTCTCGAAAATAGAGGCGATATTGCAGATCGGCAGCCCCAATATGATAATTAATGGTGAAAGCAAGGAAATCGATCCCGGTAAAGGCACCGCGCCGGTCATTGTTGAAGGCAGAACCCTGGTGCCCATTAAAGCAATTATGGATGCGGTAGGCGGAACCCTGGCCTGGGATGACGCCGATAAACGAGTTACCATAGGCTACAGCGGCAAAACGGTTGAACTGTGGATCGGCAGCAATACCACCCGGGTAGATGGAAAGGCCGGGACTACGGATGTAGCCCCGCAAATAATGAATGACCGAACCATGCTGCCTATCGGCTTTATCTCTCAAAGCCTGGGCCTTGACATTTCCTGGAACGCGGATAACCAACAGGTGCTTATAAAAGCAGGCGCCGAATAATGCACACGTCAAACTAAATAAAAAACGGGGGATGCACGGATCTTCATGCATCCCCCTTGAATCATATTGCACTTTTTACTATTTAGAACTCCTACCCTGCCCCCGGCAGGTTTTACCAGACTCAGCTTGAAGGTGGGTTGTAAGTTGTAGAATAGATGAAAACCGTGCGAGTCACGGCATCCCATTCCACCGAAGCTCCTAATGCCAGGCCGACAAAACTCAAGGGGACCATGGTGCGTCCCTCGATAATACGGGCGGGAACTTCCAGTCTTAGCGGCGCTCCATTTTTATAGGCTGTGGATTCTCCAACCGTAAGCGTTAACTGGTCGCAGTCTTTGATAATGGTTACCGTCCGGCTGGCTTCGTCCCAGTCTACCGAAGCCGACAATGCACTGGCAACAGCGCTCAACGGCACCAGGGTGCGCCCATTTTCGATGACCGGCTGTACCTCCGTTATTAGATTCTGGCCATTGACGACTATCCTGGGAGCTGTCGCCATCGCCTGACCGGGAAGCAAAACCCCCATCATTAAAAGCAAACACCATGCCGCCCATACCGGTATCCTTCTCATCAACATCCCCCCTCCAAAGTTTTCCTGATCATATTACGTCAAACCGTTCGGACAACTTGCTTTAACATGTAAACCGGTCAATGTAATACAATTCTATTATCCGGCTTGATTTTTTCACAGCAAAATGTATCATTATCTACAAAAACCTGGAAGCAAAGGGGTAAGCAAAATGGCGGAAATCATTATCTTTCTATTAATTAGCGGCTTGCTGCTCGGTTTGGGCATAGCTATAAAATACGGCAAGGCCTACAATTTAATCTCCGGTTATAACACCTCTCCAGCCCACGAGAAAGAGTATATGATTGCAAAAGGACTGGGCGATTTTGTAGGCCGGCAATTGATGATTACCGCCGCCGCTCCTATCCTTGGTTTGATACTCCATAAGTCCGGCTTTGTCTGGGGAATTGAGGCGGGGATGGTCCTGCTGCTGATCCTGGTGTTTTACACGGTCATTGCCGCTCAGCGCTTCAATCCACCGCCTTCTGATGATCCTACATCAATAAAAAAGGCCCGCTCTCGAAAACACCTTATGATAGCAAGTATGATTCTTACCGTTCTAATCTGCGCCGGCGTGGGGGTCGACATTGCCTTGGTCTCGCGTGAGCCTCAATTTACCCTGGAACCGACCGGGATGCTTATCAGCGGCTCCTATGGCGTCTCCATCAACTACTCCGATATTGATAAAATTGAACTAAAACCTGCCCTTCCCGAAGTGGGGATAAAAAACCATGGTCTGAACCTGGGCCCGATTCTCAAAGGGCATTTTGACGTCAAAGGGTTGGGCCCTTCTCTGCTCTTCCTGCGCTCCAACCAGGGACCGGTCATTATTCTGTATCGACCCGGCCGCCAGCCGGTTTTGATTAATTTCACCGACCCGCAGCAGACGGTTGATCTGTACAAGCAATTACAGGCTCGAACTGAAGGCAATAACAGGTACCCACCAAGCGAATAATCATCCGGGAGGTGTCGAGGTGTCCCTTTTTAAGCGAATGAAAAAAGCATATCAAGCCGGTTTTGGTCCCAGCCGCTTCCAGGCCGCCAGGCAGATTATACATTGTCCTCATTGCGGCCGGGATATCTTTGAGCAGAGCCGGGCTCTGTTAAATACATCAGGGCTGACCTTGCTTGGATTAGACTGGCTCAATCAATCAGCCTCTATTCTGATCTGCCATCATTGCGGATATATCCAATGATGGAAAGACAGCCCGGAATAGTTCAATTTGTAGAATCAATCAAGCCGATTCATCGTTAAGAAATATCTGCCCATTCGTTGATAACCCGGGCCAGTGATTGGAGGCCTTCCACGATCCGGTCTTCCGGCATATTGGAAAAGTTGATGCGCAGGGTGTTTTCCTTGCCACCATTGGGAAAGAACGACCCGCCTGGAACAAAGGCCACTTTCTTTTCCAGGCTCTTTAGCAAAACATCCCGAGAGTTGATATGCTCAGGCAATTCTATCCAGGCAAAAAGGCCGCCTTGAGGCCTGGTAAATTCTATATCCGGGCCGAACACTTCTTCCATGGTTTTCACCGTTACATCCCGGCGCCGCCGGTAGACTTCGCGGATCCGCTCTATATGCTCGTCAATGTCGTATAATTCCAGGTATTTGGCGATCTCCAGCTGGGCTATGGTATTGCACTGCAGATCAGCCCCCTGCTTTACCAGCACATATTTTTCGATGGCCTTTTTGTCCCCGGCGATCCACCCAATACGATATCCCGGGCAAAAGGTCTTGGAAAAGGTCCCCAGGCATAGCACACAGCCGATGTCATCAAAAGACTTTACCGAAGGAAGGGCCTTCCCTTCAAAGCGCAATTCCCCGTAGGGATTGTCTTCAACCACCATAACTTGATGCTTCATGGCCGCCTGGGCCAATCGTTTCCTTCTTTCCAGGCTCCAGGTTCTTCCGGTAGGATTCTGGAAATCGGGTATCACATAAATGAGCTTCACCCGGTCGGTACTGGTCAGAATCCGGTCCAATTCATCCGGAATCATCCCTTCATTATCGGTCGGGACCTCGACAAACTTGCAGCCATAGGCGCGAAAGGCACTGATAGCCGCCAGATAGGTGGGACTTTCACACAGAACCACATCGTCCTCGTCAAGGAACACCTTGCCTGACAGATCCAGGGCCTGCTGAGAGCCGTGGGTCAAGAGTATGTTGTCACGGTCAAAGGAAGTTCCCAGGCGTGCGTTCATACGCTCGGCAATCCACTCCCGCAAGGGCGCGTATCCCTCGGTGGTAGTATATTGAAGAGCCCTGGTCCCCTGCTCTTCCAGTACAATACGGTTGACATTTAATATCTCCTCGACCGGAAAAAGCTCGGGAGCCGGCAGCCCGCCGGCAAAGGATATGATGTCCGGCCGCTCCGTAACCTTCAATATTTCCCGAATCTCCGAAGCCTGCAAATGCTCCATTCTCCTGGCATATTTGAATTCCATCTTAGGCACCTCCATCCTGTTAGTACAACGTTCGGTATATT
>DHRK01000042.1:2136-75719 GCA_002410325.1 Syntrophomonas sp. UBA5314 | reverse complement strand
GCGATTGACGACAACGCAGTAATTCGAAAAAATCTGCCCAAATTATGGGCACGAATATACCGAATGTTGTACTAGCCCTACAATTATACAATCGGGCTGATCTCCACCGGTTCATCCTCCTCCGATACATCATTGCTGTCCTTAAGGTCCTTCATGGCTTCACAGAGCCTTTTAACGCCTTCGCCTATATCCTTTAGGGGAGCAAAGGTGAAATTAAGCCGTACATAATCATCCCCCTGTTCAGCTAAATAAAAAGCGGTTCCAGGCACAAACACCACTTTGCGCTCGGCGGCTTTGCCTAACAGGCGGCTGGCGGCGACTTTTTCGGGGAGCCGGCACCATATGTAGTAGCCTCCCCGGGGGCGGTTCCACTGAGCATCGGACGGCGCATATTGGGTCAGGGCATCGTACATGGCATCTCTTTTTACTCTGTATTCATTGCAGATCACCGGGATATGCACGTTAAGCCCGCCTTCAAGGATAAACCGTTCAACGATCCACTGCGACAGGCTGCTGGAGTGCAGGTCCATGATCTGCTTGGCGGCCGCAAATTTCTTAATCGCCTTTTTGTGCGCCACCATCCACCCCAACCTTAAGCCTGAATAAATGATTTTGGAAAAAGTGCTCAAATAAATTACATAACCTTCACTATCCATAGATTTGAGAGTTGGGAGCGGCTGGCCGTCGTAGCACAGCTCCGCGTAGGCATCGTCCTCCAGGATGAGAACCCGGTGTTTGTAAGCCAGCTCCAAAAGCTGTTTTCTCCGCTCCAGGGACATTTCACTGCCAGTGGGATTGTGAAAGTTGGGAATCGTATAGATAAGTTTAGGCCGGTAGCGATGCAGAATCGGCTCCAGCATGTCGACTCTCATGCCCCGTTTGTCCATCGGAACACCCACCACCCTGACGCCCGCCGCCTTCAGAGCCTGAATCGCCGGGAAAAAAGAGGGTTCTTCCACCAGCGCTATATCGCCCGGCTCCAGCATTATTCGGGAAGTCAAATCGATTCCCTGCTGCGAACCGGACAGCAGCATGACTTCATCATGGTGGCAATACACCCCCCGGGGCTGCATCAAAGCGCATATCGCCTCCCGTAAGGTGCTGAAACCTTCGGTCGGTGAATGCAAAAGGCCCCGGTAGTTTTTCTGCAGAACAATATCATGCTCAATCCCGGCCAGAGCCTGGATAGGGCCGCTGTCAGGAGCGGCTATGCCGGTGGCAAAAGAAATCACGTCTTTGCGGTTGGCCAGAGTAAGCAGGTCTTTGACTATAAATGAATTTATGCCGTGCGCGTATTTACTGAAAATCTGATTCCAGGGCGGTTCAGGCACCCGGTTTTCCATGCCGGCCGCTTCGTCCCTAAGAGGGGATAAAACCACCGTTCCCTGTCCTACCCGGGAGCCGACCAACCCCTCCGCTTTCAGTTCCCGGTAAGCATTCAAAACCGTAGTCCGGTTAATGCCCAGGCTATCAGCCAGTTTCCTTTCCGGCGGCAGCCTGAAACCGGGAATAATTTCCCCGGAAATAATCTGCCTCTTTATCTGCCCGGCGATCTGCATATAAAACGGAATATCAGAGTCTCTGTTAAGTAGTACCTTCAAGCCAATCACCTCATTGGATTAATCCAATTTCATTATATTGGGCATCGTAGCATCTTGGCAACAACCAATACCCCATTAATCAGACCATCCAATTCAGCAAAGCAGCCATCCAAATCATCTAGTAACAAGACCAGGTTCGTCACGTACATGGAGAGCATAATATTAATCCTTTAAGGAACAATAGCTTACAAAAATGTTTTAAGAGGTGATTTTCGTGGAAATTAATGAAACCGAATCTTTTGCCCAATGGGAAAAATGGAAGGGCACTCTGGCCAAAGCCATATCACTGGCAGACCGGGTGGGACTGTCTGATTCCAGTATTGAAAAGATAGGGGTGCAAATAGGCAACATTTTATCGGCCAGCATTGACCCGGAAAATAGAGAACAGCGGCTTCTTCAAGAGCTATGGAAGGTTGGTGACCATGAGGAGAGGACCATCTTGACCAGAATGCTGATCAAGATGCTCCAAACCGGGACTCGACACTGATAGGACAACCAGGGGATGACGGTTCTTTTGGTCGTGGTCGTATCCAAATATATTTTTTAGTTTTATGCTGGTATCGCTAAGCAATTATTTATGCCATCCGGAACAACTAATCGATTTTGCGGATGCGGCAGGGGATGTTTTTTACATTGGGAGTTCCAAATTCCTTCCCCAGTTTGCCGGTCGAAGTGAGCATATTATAATTAGCCTTCTGCCAATCGTATTGATTTTTAGCGTCACCCTCAGGGAACCACCATCCCAGAGCGGCGCTTACCAGACGAGGATGTATGATATCAGTTACTTGCGCGGTTTGAGTGATTTGCCCGTACCGGGTTTCGATAAGCACCTGATCTCCATCTTCAATCCCGTGGGCGGCGGCCGTCTCGGGGTGAATTTCAATGGTCGGCTCCGGGCGCTTTTCCCTGAGTTTTTCCACCCAACGATAGGATGAAACCAGATAATAGCGGCTCTTGGCACTGATCAGGGTCAAGGGATAGTCGGGATCCTCATCTTCCGGAAGCCGTTCAAACTTGGGCAAAGGGTTCAGCTTGAACTTATCGGCAACGCTCAGCTTCAATTCCACCTGGCCGGTGGGTGTGCGAAAGCCCTTTTCCTGGTACAGCTTGAAACGGTCCGGCCCTTTTAAATAGCCCTTCTCCACAAACTGCGCATAGCTCAACTGCGAGGGTTCTAAAATATCGTCTAAAAAGTCTTCGAAATTATCGTGCCAGAGTTCCGGGTTGGATATCCTTTTGCCCAGTTCATTCAGGATCTTTATATCCGGCCAGCACTCCTCGGGCGGCTCAACGACCTTGGGCCGGGCAAAGATCATTCCATGGCCGATTCCGTAGTGGCCAATATCATTGATTTCGAAATGGTGAGCCACCGGCAATACGATATCCGCCATAGCCGCAGTGGGTGTCATGAATATCTCGGCCATGGCCACGAAATCAAGGCTCATAAAAGCCTGGTAGCTCCTCTGGCTGTCGGCCCAGACCACCAGGGGATTGGTGCACATTCCGTAATAGCCCCGGACCGGGTAGGGGTTGTTATTTAAAACCGCCTCCCTGAAATAGGCGGGAGGAACGGTCATCATTTTCGGGATGGTTCCGTGATAAGCGCCGATCATCTCACGAAATTTGTTAGGCACCAAATCAGCCCGGACAAATTTTCCCAAAGCGGTTATATTAGGCTCGTGCGCGTTAATATTACCTCCCGGAACTTCAAGGTTGCCCGTAATAGCCATGAGGCAAACCAGCGAGCGGGTGGCGTCAAAGGCATTAACATCATGTTCAATGGCATTTCCCCATTGCAGAGCGGCCGGTTTGATTTCAGCATACATGCGGGCCGCTTTGCGAATGAGCTCCGGTTCAATCCAGGTAATCTCCGCCATTGCCTCAGGAGAATAGGCTTTTACATGCTGTGCCAAATCCTCAAACCCATAGGTATACTTATTTACAAAATCCGCATCGTAAAGGGATTCTTCGATAATCACATGGATAAAGGCCAGGGCCAAAGCCTGGGCGGTACCGGGCTTCAACTGCAGCCACAGATCGGCCCTCTTTGCCAAATCGGTGCGGCGGGGATCAACCACGATCAGTTTAGCCCCTTTCTTTAACTGCTGCAGAACCATGCTCCCTATTTGGCCCTCCTCGTTGGTTGAAAGGAGATTGCTGCCAACGGAGAGGATAAGCCCGGTAGGATTGTGAAAATCAGCCACCGGATAAAACCCGCAGGTATGGAGACCGGTTACCTCCCGGGGGGCATGGCATATATCCTGGGATGCAACCACATTCGGCGTTCCAAAGCAGTTGGCCAGGCGGATCAAGACAAAATGCTCCAGACCCTTGGGCATCCCCACCCCGAATCCAACCGCCCGCGCCCCGTATTTTTCTTTTATACTGAGCAGATTCGAAGCGATTTCATCCAGCGCTTCCTCCCAGGAAACACGCTGCCACTGGCCTGCTCCCCGCTTTCCCGCACGTTTCAAAGGATACCGGAGACGATTCGGGTGACTTAACCGCTCGGGCGACACCCGGCCCTTATAGCAGGTGTATCCTTTATTCAGGTAGCCCTGCGGATCCCCTTTCACCTGAACGATTTTATTATTGCGAACCCCCACCAGCAAGCCGCACCCGCCGTGGTCCATACGGGCACAGTGCGTTTTCTTCCATACTATCTCTTCAGACATCAAAGCGACCTCCCCTGCATGCATTGCAGCATAACATATTTAGAACTTGCGGTGTATAAAAAAGTCTTGTTTAAACCGAGTGTACGTTCGTTCACTTGTAAAAATAACCTATATTATTCCTTCATTCAAGTCTTTACTTAATCTTTTTTCGATTTTTTTGTTTCCCCTTCAGCATCGACCCAGGTTTTGCATATTAATAAAAATTTGTGTATGCTATATGACTTCCTTTGATTCCAATAAATCGATTTTCCTATCGTCATATCCCAGCCCCTTCAAAATCTCTCGATTGTGTTGGCCAAGTTTTGAGAACTCAAGAGTCAGCCGGCCCGGGTTTTCAGAAAACTTTAAAGGCAGTCCGGCCAGATACATATCCTTTCCAGAGTCGAGAAAGTTGTTTACTCTGACCACCATCTGCCGCTCTATTACCTGGGGATGTTCGCTGACTTCATCAAGGCTTAAAACCGGCGCATAGCAGAGTTCTTCATAGCCTAAAATCCGATTCCATTCGTCGCGGGTCTTTTGTCTGATAATCTCTCTGATTCCTGTTATTATTTCATCCTGCATTTCAGGCTTTTTATGTATTTCGATGTAGTCTGGCTTATTGATGATCCTGCAAAATTTGGTCCAGAATTTTTCCTCTGCCAACCCCAGGCTGATATATTGATGATCACTGGTCTCATAAATGTTGAAATAGGCATACCCGCCGGTCAACCGTCCACGCCCCCGCCCGGGCAGGCAACCGGTCCCGGACCAGTCCGCAAGGGTATAGGCCAGTAGACTGATGGAACTGTCCAACATGGAAACATCGCAATATTGGCCTTTTCCTGTGGTTTTCCGGTTATACAAAGCCATTAATATGGCTATTGCGGCAAATAGAGCGCCACCCAGTCCGGCCGTCTGTAGCGCCGAAATGGCCGGAGCCTCCTCGTCACCGGTTAAATCGGTAACCCCGGCCAGGCTGGAAACGTTTATATCATGGGCGGGGGTGTTACGCCAGGGTCCGCTAGATCCAAAAGCATTCAGCCCGCAATATACTATACCCGGATTTACCTGGCTGAGAACCTCGTAACCCAAGCCCAGCTTATCCATGGTTCCGGGACGAAAAGCATCAACCAGCACATCGCTTCGGGCGACCAGTTTTTTAAATATTTCTTGGCCATCCGCTTTACGTAGATCAAGAGTGAGGCTTTTCTTGTTTCTATTTACAGAGTAGAACCGGGCGCCGGTTCCTGCTATGCGGGGTTCTGCATTACGGACCGTATCTCCGGTTCTATCTTCGATCTTGATTATTTCAGCCCCATAATCACTTAACAGCTGGGTGCAAAACGGTCCCGGCAGGGCCCTGGATAAGTCCAAAACTTTAATTCCTTCAAGCAATTGCGCCACTTTTTCACTACCTTTCCCCGTACGATGGCGTCAGAAAACAATCCCAAGACAATCAGATATCAGTAGCAAGAAAAAGAACGGTTAAATGCCTTCTTCAAAAAAATGTCCATTCGTTGGATAAAATCGCCCGTAAAAGCCGCAAACGCCTCATGCTCCTAAAATCCGTTTGTGCCTGATAACCCCGAACAGTTTCCCATTTAAATAGCAATTCTTTTCTAATCCTTGAGTAATATCCCAGCGATAATCATTTTTTGCATATCCGTTACCCCTTCAACGATCGGTCCTGCGATAGCGTCGCGGTAAACTTTGGCTACCTTGTAGTCCTCCATCAGCCCGTAAGAACCATGCACATCTATGGCCAGGCGGGAGCCCTGCCAGGCTGCTTCTGTAACAAAGGTCTTGGTCAGGGCAGCCGTTTTAATAAACTCTTCTTGATCTTTTATTTCATTGGCCATACAGCCCAGCCGATAAGTAAGCCATCGTGCCGCCTCCAGGCTAATGGCCAGGTCGGCTATTTTCACCTTTATTGTGGGGAACTTGGCAATTACCCCGTCACGGTGGGTTTTCTCCCGGGCATACTTGATGCTTTCTTCCAGAGCCACACCGAGACCGCCCAGGGCGCTAGCCGACATCCCGATCTTTCCAAAGCCGATTCCATACTGCAGGATTGGGTATCCCTGTCCCAGATTCCCGAGCAGGTTCGATGCGGGGACCTTAACATCGTTCAAATAAATGTCCAATAGCACCTGCCCGTGCGTACCTATTTTATTCCAGGGTTCCGATATTGAATATCCGGTACAGAACTTGTCCACGATAAAGGCTGTAGGCCTGCCGCTTTCCGCATCTATGGCGAAAAGCACCATCGGTCCTTCAAAATTACCGTTTGAGATAAACCGCTTGGTGCCATTAAGTATATAGCAATCTCCATCCATAACTGCTGAAGTTTTGAGCTGCTTGGGATCGGAGCCGGTTCCCGGTTCGGTAAAAGCAAATGAAGCCAGCCATTCTCCCTTGCAGCACTTGGGTAAATACTTCTGAAGCTGTTCTTGGCTCCCGAACTTGGTGATCGCCCCCAGACCCAGAGTATGAACGGAAAGTAATGATGCCACCGCTTTGCAGACTCTGCTTATCTGCTCCAAAACTAAAACATAGCCGTCATATCCAGCATTAGCTCCACCGTATTTCTCCTCATAAGGCAGGGCAAAAAAGTCCAGCTCCGCCAAACCCTTAATAATGGATTCCGGAATCCGGTTCTCTTTCTCAATTTGCTCGGCTGCCGGGGCAACATACTTTTCGGCAAATTCCCGGGCTGCAGCCTGAATAAGCTTCTGCTCCTTGGTTAGATTAAAATTCATAATCCATTCACCTCTAATTCATCTGCATTTCATCAGCTATCGAAGCCATTTCCTCAATCGAAGAAGCCAGTTCGGATATCGCCCCGGCCTGTTCCTGAGCAATGTTTGATGCTCGATCGATCTGGCCGGCGACCCTCTCTACTATGCCGCCAACTTCGTCAACCTGTTGTATCGTGTTTTGAATTGCAGCTCTTATTGAAGCCATAGCCGCAGCGTATTCTTTGGCCATTTCGTTAAGTACGCTTAAAGTACCGGTCACTTGACTATTGGTTTTTTCGAGCATAGGAACAGCAGCAAAGGCCTCGCGAGATACAGATTCAGACTTGTTTAGCCCTATTTCCACCTTACCCATCTGTTTTTGCACATCCTGAATTAAGCTCTTAATCTGATCGGAATTTTCACCTGATTCAGTGGCCAGTTGCCGAATATCCGCTGCCACGGCAGAAAAACCCCGGCCATAATCGCCCGCCGCAGCTGCCTCGATAAACCCGCTGACTGCCAGCATATTGGTCTGTATGGATACATTTTGAATTGTATTAACAATTTTTTCGATGCGGCGAATTTTTCCCCGCAGGTCTTCCAATATGTCATTCGTATGGTCAAATGAATGAATACTCTTTTCCAAAAGAGAGATATTATCGGTGGCCTTTTCCCACATATTAATCCACGATTCATTGAGGTCCGTTCTCAATTGCGCGATTACTTTGTAGTTGCTAGAACGCCCGTTCATATTGTTTTGTACACCTTTGGCCAGTTCCTGGGCTTCAGCGTTTCTATGGTTAACCATATGAATCGCTTCCATCATCTGGCTTATTGAACTGGCAATCTGGGTGGCAGTGCTGCTTAATTGTTCAATATTGGCCGACAATTGTTCGGCGGTAGCCGCCAATTCTTCCGCCGATTTGTCAATGTTAATAGAGTTTTTCAGCTCATCGGCCATCTCACTCAAATCCTGGCTCGATATTGACACCTCTGAGAGGGCTTTAGTCTGTTCAATGACCGCTTTTGAAATTTCTTTACTGCCGCTGGCGATTTCTTCAGTAATGGCAGAGATGTTTTCGCTAGTTGACATGAATTGTTGAGCAGCTCCGGTAATCTCTCCGAAATTGCTTCTCGCATCAACCATTTTCATTCCATATTGCCTGGTAAAATCAGCGAAGGTTCCGCAGCCAGCTACCGCTTTTTCAAAGCCTTCCGCCATAGTCTCAAATTCACCCGCCGTTTCCTGTATTTCAGAAACAACTCCGGTAATATTATCTCGAATCTCTTCCACTACTCGCCGTATATCCTGAGCTGAGCGTTCAGAAATTTCAGCCAGGTTGCGCACTTCATCCGCCACCACGGCAAACCCCCGGCCCCGTTCACCGGCCCGAGCTGCTTCAATAGCAGCGTTAAGAGCCAGAAGATTGGTCTGATCTGCAATCATTACCACCGCTTGGACGATATCCTCTATACGCCGGGATTGGACTTCCAACTCTTCTATACGTTGGGCTGATTGTAAATTTTGAACTGCTGCAACTTTTACCAGATTGGCCATATTTCCGATAGTATGCAGCGATTCTCCGGAAATGTTGATCGCCTTGTCTGACTCCCAGTTGATGTTATCCATGACTTTATTCAAATTCATTGCATCCTTATGAAGATCGACACTGCCCTTATACATAGCTTCACATACCAATCCGTATTGTCCGGTTCCTAAAACCACGTCCTCAACCAAACGAGTAAACTCGTTGGCAGCACTTGTGGTCTCTTCCACTCCAGCGACCAATTCTTCCGAAGCGGATGCAATGCGCTCAGCTAAAACTTGTTGTTTAGCCATGTTGCGGGCCCGATTTTTTTCAATAGCGATCTTTTTGGCCATAGCGCGTTTTTGTTCAATTGGATCAGCATTCTCTGTTTTTACCGTGATCCCAGTCCGTTCCACTTTTTGCAGCTTTTTCGTCAAGACTAATTCCCCCATAACCACAATTAACCCTTTACATGCAATATCTGTACCCGTTAAGAGCATTAGAACATTCAAGTTCAGAAATAGAGTAAGAATACGCTGCCAAGGTCAACAAGCAGGCCCGCCAGATAGGACTTTTTATCGTCTGCCATTGCGGGGCTGCATTAGAAATATGACAGCAATCTTACCAATTGGGAAGCTAATTGGCCATGGGCAAATTTGTATGCAAAACCTTACACCTGTGCAGAAATTAGGACATCAGACAATCGAATTTTGGGCAACATGCATGCACTCATGAATGGGTGATCGGAAAGAAGTAAAATCGGGGAATCAAACCGGGGGCGGGCCTGACCGGTGCCGTTTATCCGGCCAACCTCCCGGCTCCGCCCCCAGTCTATTTCACTTTAGAGGAATTTTCACCCGGAGGCCTTCCATGGGTTTGATCTGCAAGTCGTTGTATCTCACTCCAATGGTCGATGCCTCACCGGTCTTTACAAGCGGGAACTCGATAGTGTACTGCATGGAGATTTCGTCTTCCCGGGTGGGTTGACCGGTGCTTCTTATCTCCTGGCCTACCATTAGATGAACAAGCAGCCCCTATGGTTCACACTTCTAAAACAATTTTCAGCTACAAGCCCGTCAAGGCCAGAAAAAAGAAAAGCACCGGGCTAATAGCGGCGCTTTTCTTCAATATAACCTATTTCAGGGGTATTACTATCCTGGTCAGAAGCTCGCTCTCCGGAACCTCCTGCGGAGAGTTGAAATAGTATTCGTAATATACCCCGGTGGGCACCTGTCCATTGTCTTCGATCCATTTCATTATTTCCTTATATGGCTCCTCCATTTCGGCATAAGCGCCCTTGTACATACAGGAAACCACTTTCCCCTGCGGTATCTGTCTGGCCTTGATCCCATCTTTATCAGGGAAAATTTCGGCAACCGGGAAGCCCATCTCGACATCCAGGTCGTTCATATCCAGGTTATAGTAGGCGGTGTAGGGAGCATACTGGGGCTGCACCCCAAGCTCCTCCATATACTTCACGATCCGGCCATAGCCCTCGCCTATCGCGGCGGGCAGTTTCTCTATACTGGTCTTGGTTCGTATGCACAACACCGGTTGGGCTGTCTGCTCTTCAAGCTTCAGATCTAAAATCATTATTCTTCCTCCTTTTTAAATTGCCTATCGGGCCGCAGGCAATGCCTACACTGTTCAGCTTTATATTTATAGTATAAACAATCTAATTTGACAGCTGCATGTCATATTAAAGGCAATGTTTAGAAAATTTCCTGTAAGTCTTCTACTCTCCTGACGCAATATCAACTCCATTGATATTCTCAAAGGAGTAGAAGATTACTTTGTACTTTTAACTAAAAAAGCAAACCTTTTGGTTCGCCCAGCTTGCATCATATCTACCCATATTTTTGGAGCAAGGCCTGCAGTCTTTCCGCGATCAGTTGCCGAATACACGGTGGTTCCAGGACTTCGGCGTAAGGTCCGAAGGACAATATATAGCCATATACCCACTCGTCTTCGGGCAGGCTTACCCTGACCGTAAAGCCTCCCTCATCATTCTGCTGAATAGCCTTTTCCGGGAATTCATCAAAAACGCGGTAAGCCATCTTGGCATCGATTTTAAGGGTTATATCAAGCATAATCAGAGGAGGGGGCGGCTCATTCAGGTCAATAGCCTCGGCCGGGATTCCCCGCTTGAAAATCTCTTCACCCACCACCAAATTTTTAATGCGGCTTATTTTGAAGATGCGCGGCCTCCCTTTCAGCCTGCAAAAGCCGTATAAGTACCAGCCTTGACTCTTGAAAATCAGCTTTAGCGGCTCTACCGGCCGGCTGGTCTTTTCACCATAGGAACTGAAATAGTCAAAGCTGATTACCTGTTTATTGATGATGGCGTTCTTCAATAAACCAAATTGGTCCCGTTCCTGGCGTTCACTGCCCCAGCGCGAAAAATCCACTTCGATCCAGCTGGCCCGGGCTTTATTAAAGAGGATACTCATCTTATTGAGCACCGGTTCAATATCGGGAAAGGTGATCGCCTTCATGCTCTGTAAACTGATCAGGATCTCGTTTTGCTCCTGGGCCGAAAGCACCGACTTGTTGAGCACAAAATCGCCCAGCAGGCTTATTCCCCCACCCTTGCCTTTACTGGTAAACACCGGTATCCCCGCCGCGGAAAGGGCCTCGATATCCCGGTAAATAGTCCGGGGAGAAACTTCAAAATGTTCAGCCAATTCTTTAGCGGTCACGGTGTTTTTATCGAGCAGGATATAGACTATTTCAAACAGCCGGTTGAGCTGCACAGTACATCACCCAAACTCAGGATACCACAAAGTGGCGTCAATAACCTGACATCATTGTCATATTTCTGGGCAGCTCTATTGGCCACGTATGACAAGAGGTGGTATGGGCTGCTAGCAAAGGATGTGAGTATTTAATTGTTCAACTCGCGTCTGAAGGCAGTTGTGAGTTGGTCAAATCGTTAAGATGTTTAGAGAGGTTCAAAAATAAAAAGCCCGGGGGTTGCGTAACCCGGGCCTATATCTCAGTTTATTTACATTGGCACTGCATCTGTAATACTCTCCGGTTGACATCGTCCCAGTTGACCAGGTTCCACCAGGCTTCGATCCAGGCGGCCCGCTTGTTCTGGTACTTCAGGTAGTAGGCATGCTCCCAGACGTCTATGATGAGCAGCGGAACCGCGCCCCATTGGGTCAGATCCTGGTGTTTTTCAGCCTGCAGGACCACCAGCTTTTCAAAAACCGGATTGCAGGCCAAAATGGCCCATCCCGATCCCTCGACGGCTGCCGCTGAAGCGGAGAATAACTTTTTAAAGTTTTCAAAGGAACCGAAATCCCGGTCGATAAGCTCGGCCACCGCCCCATTGGCCGGTCCGCCGCCTCCGGGCTTCATGTTTTCCCAGAACATGGTGTGCAGAATATGGCCGGCGCCGTGGAAAGCCAGCTCCCGTTCAATATGTTTTATTAAAGCGAAATCACCTTTTTCTATGGCTTCGGCCAGTTTGCCTTCCGCCGCGTTCAATCCGTCGACATAGGCTTTGTGGTGCATATCGTGATGCAGTCTTACGGTTGCTTCGTCGTAAAAAGGTTCCAGCGCATCGTAGGCATACGGCAGTTCCGGTAGAGTATGAGCCATTATTAACACCCCTTCTCCTTATTTGCTTTTTTCTGGATTATAATAATACTACCCTATTGTCGGTTTTTACAGCAACCTCTATGTAACCCGTTTAAGCGGCCAGGCCGCTGCCGCTCGGCGTCACACCCATTTTAACGGCGAATAGAGTTAACAGAGGACTAGGTACTGACAATCCGCCAGCGGTTTTTTTGAGCGTGCTCCAAAAGTTCGAGGTCCGGATTAACCGCCACCCGCTCTCCTACTGTTTCAATGATGCATATGTCGGCAAAGCTGTCGCCAAAAGCCCTGCTATGCTCCCAGTCAACACTCTGGCCGGCGAAGGCCTCAAACAATAAAGCACGCTTTCCTGCACCGTCCACAAACCTGGTTTCACCACGGTGATCAAACACTCCGTCTTTGAAGGCCAGTCTGGCTCCCAGCACCGTTTCCATTCCCAGATCCCGGGATACCAGTTGAAGCAGTTCCAGGTAAGCGCCCGAAAGAAGCACGCAGTGAAAACCCTGTTCCCGGGCCAATTCGATTTCATCCAATACGCTTTTGTTAAACAGTCGGCGCAGATTGGGGTAGGCCTGCCGGAAGAACTCTTCGACGGCCGGCCGGCTCATTCCGGTAAAGATGCGGTTGAATCTCTTGAAGGCCTGGCCTTTCATGGCTTCCCGGCTCATCAGCCCGGCCTTGTATTTGATCAATACCGGGGCCACTGAAAGCAGGACCATATAATACCTGGACCGGGAACGTTTTTGCCGCAGCCACTCCCTTCCCAGGCAAGGCAGGGTATCATCCGTTAACAGGGTCCCATCGAAATCGAAAATAGCCAGTTTCATTTGCTCCTCCTAACCCATGCTAAAAAGAAACAGCCATGCGATAGGCCATGGCGACTCTATTATAATATCAGATATACTATTTCTATATACATCCGTTTGTATGCATGGTTGGTCATTTGGCCAAAATGCTTTTGCTAATCCGTCCGGTGGCCAACAAGCGGTCATCTTGATCGTATATTTTACATTCCACAAAGCCCATCCGTTTGCCGACTTTGAGCACTTCGGCCCGGGCGGTCAGAACCCCTGTAAAGGCCGGAGCAACTAAGGATATATTCATATCATTGGTGACAAAATAATACCCCCTGGGCACCACCATGTAAAAAGCATAGCTGGCCGCTACATCGCACAAGGTGTAAAAAACACCCCCGTGAACGGCGCCATTGGCATTCAGCAGCCGGGGTGTCACCGAAATCCGTACTTCGGCCCTTCCGTCACAGCTCTCGCCTACCTCAATGCCCAAAAAGTCATGCAGGGGTACTTCAACTGCCAGTATTTCACGTAAATCAGGTTTTTCATGCATCAACTCATTCTCCTTCATACGCTTTAGGGGTTAAGGCTTTATAAGGCCCGAATCTAAATAAGAGAGGCTTGCTATCTCAAACAAGCCTCTCTATTACCTTTATATATCCATTATATACTGATTTTGATCATTACCGGGAAGTTCTCGCATAAAACCATTCTCCAGGACTATCTGGGGACTGGCCAGGCTGATGCCCAGCGTTTCAGCCAGTACGTCCTCAATGACCTCCACCGGTTTAATCTCCAGCTGCTCCAAAACCTCTTCCGGCAATTCTTTGAGATCGCGTATATTGTCACCGGGAATTAACACCTTCTGTATGCCGGCCCGGTGGGCGGCCAGCAGTTTTTCCTTAATGCCTCCGACCGGCAGGACCGCCCCCCGCAGGGTTATTTCACCGGTCATGGCCAGCTTCGGGTCCACCTTTACCCCGCTTATCAGCGAGGCGATGGCGGTAAACAGCGCAATTCCGGCGGAAGGCCCATCCTTGGCCACGGCCCCGGAAGGCACGTGGATATGCAGGTCTTTCTCTTTAAAATTATAATTAATGCTGCTCAAAGCCAGCCTTGACTTCACCAGGCTCAGCGAAATACGAGCTGATTCCTTCATAACATCGCCCAGTTTACCGGTAAGGGTCAGCTGACCGCTTCCCGGCATAGCCGTTCCTTCGATAAACAGAATGTCTCCCCCCACCGGGGTCCAGGCTAAACCGGTGACTACTCCGGCCGGGTTATCAGACAGGGCCAGATCATGCCTTATAACCGTGTTGCCCAGAATCTCTTCCAGCATAGCGCTTGAAACCACATAGGGCAGCTCCACTTTGTGGGAGACGATCTTCTCCGAAGCCACCCGGGCCACGGTGGCAATCTGCCTGCGTAAACCCCGCACCCCGGCTTCCAGGGTGTAGTTGCCGATGATATCTCTTAAGGCCTGGTCCTCAATCACCAGATGCTCATGGCCGAGGCCGTGTTCGGCAAGAACCGCCGGGATTAAATGATCTTGGCCGATATGAAACTTTTCATTGGCCGTATAGCTCGATATCGCGATAGTCTCCATCCGGTCCAAAAGCGGTCCGGGAATGCCATCCAGCGAATTGGCGGTGGCGATAAAAAACACTTCCGACAGATCATAGGGCACTTCCAGGTAGTGATCGGTAAAGCTGTTGTTCTGCTCGGGGTCCAGCACCTCCAAAAGCGCGCTGGCCGGATCGCCGTTGTAGGCAGCCATCAGCTTGTCGATTTCATCCAGTACAAAAACCGGATTCTTTTCTCCCGCCTTTCTCAGGTTGGAGATGATCCTTCCGGGTAAAGCCCCGATATAGGTCCGGCGGTGTCCGCGAATTTCAGCTTCATCTTTAATGCCGCCCAGGCTGACCCGGATATATTTTCTGCCCAGGGCTTCAGCGATGCTGCGGCCCAAACTGGTTTTACCGATTCCCGGAGGCCCAACCAGCAGCAATATAGAACCCTTTTTATCATGCTTCAGTTTCATAACCGCCAGGTGTTGAATGATTCTTTCCTTAACCTTTTCCAGCCCGTAGTGCTGTTCGTTCAGAATCCGCCTGGCTGCATCGAGGTCGATCTCTTTGGGTTCGCCGGACTGCCAGGGCAGCTCCACCAGAATGTCCAGATAGTTGCGGATAATGTTGTAATCCGGGCTGCTGGGGTTCTGGCTTTCCAATTTAGCGACCTCTTGCAGAGCGGTTTTCTTGACCTCCTCAGGCATGCCGCAGGCCTCAATCTTTTCACGATAAACCTGGCCCGGCCCTGCGCCTTCCTCCTGCCCCTGGTTCAATTCCTCCTGAATGGCCTTCAAATGCTCCCGCAAAACCGTTTCCCGGTGCATTTTATTGGCCTTTTCGCTGAATTTTTCAGCCACTTCAAACTGCAGTTTGATGGATTCCTTATGTTTGATCAGGTGATCTAAAAACTTAAGGCTGCGCTCCTTTAACGAACGGCTTTCCAGCAGTCCCTGTTTGTCAAGAGCGGAGATATGCATAAATTCACCCACCCGGCAGATCAATACGTTGAGGTTTACTTCCTGGTCGATCATTTTCAAGAACGGCTCCGCCCCCCTGAAATGGGCGCCTATCTCATGAACGATATTTTTGATATAGTTCAGCATTTCGGCCTGGCTATTGGCGTCCAGGTCGTTTTCATCCCCGGCTTCATCGTACCGGGCAATAATTGACACCCCTTCCAAGCGCAGGGCGGAAACCTCAACCCGTTCCAGAGCCCTGACTTTAAGCATGACCAGTTGTTCCTTATGCTCGACATCCAGAATCTGCAGCAAAACTCCCACTTTATAGAAGTTTTCTTCCGTCAAAGTGTCATGCCGGCCCTTATGCTTCATCGCCAGGGCAATGGCACGCTCGTCAAGCTCGCTCAAAAGCTGTGCAAATTCCTCGCTTTTAAACGCTAAAGTGTAGTCCATTCCGGTCAGCAAAATTGTATCTATTACTGGCACAACCTTCAATTCTTTATTCCGGTCCTCATTATTCATATCCTCGCCTCCCTCGGTTAAATGAATGTTCATTTATAACCCCTTTTTATAATAGCGGGACGTGCTGACCTTCATGTTATAAAAACTGGCCTGGTCCCGCTTATTATGCTGGTACTAATCGGCTAAAAGAGCCTCCTGGATCACCGGTATCAATTCAGCCAGAACGGTTCTGGCATCCGGGTTTTGTCTATATTTTACGGCAATGCTCTTGACCGGGTTGAAGAGAATGGCCGCAATAATCTGATTGTTCAAATCCTTTATAATACGCTTCCTTTTAAGCTCGTCAAACAGGCGTATTATCCGGGCATTGCCCTCCAGCCCGCTGCACTTGCCGACCAGAGCCGGGCAGCTCGTGAACTGTTCAACAAAATAGAATTCTTCACCGTATTCCACAATATAGGTGTAATAGGCCTGAACCATCGACTCCACAAACCGCTCCCCACCGCTGGTGCAGTCTATCCGGCCCAGGACATAGGCATAGATCTGTTCGCCGCATTCCCGGTAGATGTCATAGAGCATGGCTTCTTTATTTTCATAATAAACGTAAACCGTTGCCGGTGAAACACCGGCTTCTTTAGCGATCTTGGAGATGGAAAGCCCGTGAAAACCTTCGGCCAGAATCAGCTTGATTACCGCCCGTTTGATATTCTGTTGCTTCTCATCGTCCCTGCATCTCATAAACATCACCTTAACTGTATATTAAATGATTATTCATTTATAGTCAATAATAGTCAAACCCATTTTAGCTGTATACATTGATCCCTATATAAAGAATCCGGTACTCCCCAGACTCTTTAAAGACTTCATTATTGCTTTGGGTTAGTTGTTAAACTGCGGCACAATGGTCATCATTGTTTTTCCATCGCTGTCATAACTTATGAGCTTAACATCTACGTCAAAATATTTTTTCAGGTTGTCTTCGCTGATAACCGCATCGCTTTTTCCAAAGACAGCAGGACTCTCTTTGCCCATCATTAAAGTCATGTCTCCGATTTGTAGAGCATGATCCGGGTAATGAGTATTTATCAGGCAGCTGATTCCTTCCTGTTTGGCTACTCTTTTTAAAACATCCAGGATCACCATCTGGTTTTTCAAATCCAGGTGGGATTCGGGTTCGTCAAGAATAAGGATGCGGGGCTGGGAGGCCAGGGCTCGGGCAATAAGCACCAGCTGCATTTCACCGCCACTGATTTCTCCACAAGAGCGATTTTTGAGATCGAGTATGCCGACCATATTAAGTGAGCTCAAAGCAATATCTTTATCCTTTTTAGTTGGCAGGGAAAACAGGTTCAAGTGCGGACTTCGACCCATAAGAACCATGTCAAACACCCGGTAGGCAAAAGCGCCCCTGCTGCTCTGAGGCACATAACCCATATCCTTCCAAACCTGGTTTCTTCCCAGGGAGGAAAGGGCGATCTCATCAATATAGGTTGCTCCCTTTTTCCACTGGAAAAGGGAGGTTGTGCATTTCAGCAGGGTGGTTTTGCCCACTCCATTGGGTCCCAATATAGTCAGTATTTCCCCCTCGTTAATAGAAAAATTAACGTCTTTCAAAATGAGCCGGTCTTTAGTATAGCCAAATTCCCCATCCCGAACTTCCATCTTCATGACCATAATCCTCCGGTTTTCCTTAAGAGATAAGCAAAAAACGGGGCTCCTATTACCGCCGTAAGTATTGACAGTGGTATTTCTGAACTGGTAGCTGCCCTGGCTATATTGTCGATAAGCACCAGGAAACAGGCCCCAAGTGAAACACATACCGGCAGCAGCCTTCGGTGGTCGGGTCCCACCAGCATTCTTCCTATATGAGGAATGACCAGCCCCACCCATCCGACGATTCCGCATAAGGATACAGCGGTGGCGGTAATGATGGTTGAGGCAAAGATGACCAGCCATCTCAGGCGTTGAACATCCACCCCCAGGGAACGGGCTTCCTCTTCATCCAGAGACAGAATATTGATCCTCCAACGCAGCAATAGCAGGATGACTATCCCGGCCATGATGATAGGAGCACCTATCAACAGGTCCTGATAAGTAGCACCGGCCATACTGCCCATCAACCAGTATATTATGGCCGGCAGTTTGTCATGGGGATCGGCCAGATATTTTATTAATGAAATCATGGCCTGAAAAAAAGCGCCGGTAATCACTCCCGATAAAACCAGCATGAAAAGAGGAGTGCCGGTTTTTAGATGGCTGATGGCGTAGGTTATTATGACCGCCATAATCCCGAAGGCAAACGCCAGAATCTGAATCACGGCCATCTGATCGCATAGCATGATGCCCAAGGCGGCTCCGAATCCGGCCCCGGCAGACACTCCCAGGATGTCGGGGCTTACCAGTGGATTGCCGAAAAGCCCCTGAAAGGAGGCTCCGGCAACCGCCAATCCGGCTCCCACCAGCATAACCAGCAGCACCCGCGGCACCCTCAAACTCATGACTACCGATTCCTCCAGCCCTGACCAGGTGATGTCCACCGGGATGAGTTTAGAAAAAAGGATGTCCAAAACAACTGACGGTGAAATCCAATACCTTCCGTAGCAGACCGAGAGCACAAACAAAATCAGGGGTACAAGCACTAATATTAGAACCATAATCTTGCGGCTCAATCTACTTCCTGCCTGGGCGCCCGGTAAATCAGACATGCCACCAGTCCATCCTTCGCCCGTCCAAAAAAGCTTTACTGGGCATCCTTGGCACCTTCCCGGGGGGGATTCAAAATGGTCTGCACCTGTTGATCACTGAGATTGTATTTATATACCTGGGCGTAATATTTTTTGATCTCAGCAGTAATATCATAATCTTTGAACAGTTCCGGTTGATTTTTCTGAGCCATCCATTTCAACATAAGGGGGCTGTCCCCACTGGGCGGGAACCAGCGGTAAATACCCAGGGGAATCTTATATACTTTGCCGTTTTGAACCGCTTTTACCTTGCTCCAGTCCTGCCCCGTGATTGTGTTATTGAGCAGGTCCTCGGGCAGGGTGGATGTGAAGTTGGTTATGTAAATAATATCCGGATTCCATTTATAGATCTGTTCCATATTGACTTGCTTGGTGCCGTTGATTTCCTGGGCTGCGTCCCGGGCGCCGGTAGTCTTTAACCAGTAGGAGCCAAAGAAATTCGATCCGGCAATTTCGATCTTCTTATCATCGTGTTTATATAAAACCATGGCCTGCGGTTTTTGATCTTCAGACACATTTTTCACTCGATCCGCAACCATCTTCTCGGCTTCGCGGCCCAGATTTATGATTTCGTCGGCCCTGGTTTCCTGGCCCATTACTTCGCCAATCAATTTGATCCATGAATTATATATCTCCAGGGTGTTGCCGTCTGCTCTGGCCATCGGTTTAATAGCAACAGCTGGAATTCCAGCCGCTTCCAGCTGTTTTAACTCTTCACCGTTGGGACCGCGGAAAAAAACCACATCGGGTTTTAGCTTGAGCAGCTCTTCAATATTCAGATCGCTGCCTTTGATAAAGGTAGTCTCAGCCTTAAATATTTCGGGAGCCAATACACCCAGGATAGATACTTCCGCAGCGCTCTTGGCCGCCGGATGAACGCCCACCAGTTTTTCGCAGGATCCGGTGGCAACGAAAAAGGCTGATGGAACCGGCACCATGCTGGTAACGACCACCCGGTTAATTTTGGTCGGGACCTTTACGGTTCTGCCATTCTGGTCAATAACCGTTTTATATTCCGTTTCCGCAATTGTTGATGCGCTTTGCCCCTTCTTTGAACATGCAGATAGCGCACCCAGCATCAAGACCAGCATCATGCACAGTGCAGCACCTTTAAATAGACGGCTTCTCATAATCATTCTCCTCTTTAGTATTAATTGGTCAGTCTTTTCCTTTACGGTTCCAGATGTTCAGCAAAGAATGATGTCCCTCCTTCCCCAAATAAATCTACATAATGATCCCAAAAAAGACGGCTGGAAAGAGCTGGGTGGGCGAGTTTTATAAAACGGGTTTCCCACTTCAAATCCAAAGCTTCTTCGTATAGGGGGTCGCCTATTACCAGATCATAGTTTTTTTGAGCAGCGATGACAGCGAGATCCTCCTCACATTTAAGGATAAAGTCCGCTTCGTCTCTTAAACTTTCGTCCAGGTTTAGGAATGTGGCGACCTGCACTTGCTCCAGGCCGAAATCCATTTGCAGACAGGTACGAAGGGCATTACTCATAACCTGTTCTCCAATAACCAGCGTTTTCCGAGGATCCTTCCCAACTCGGCAAACCGCTGTCGGCGGGCTGTCTTCAGCCAGCCCCGCCAGCCTGCGAATATCACGGCGGAATAATATACCCGGTCGTGTTCCAACTGGGATTCCCACGTAGAAAGGCGTTTGGTAGCTTGCCAACATATAGCGGGCGGCTGCCAGTCCCGACCAGGAGGCTACAATATTAATTTTAGCCTGGGCCGCACCTGCTATTTCATCCCTTGACGAACCCGTTCCCCAGCAGGATATGTTCGAAAAACCGGCCTTCTCAATCTGATTAATAAGCCCTTCGATGGCTCTTTTACTGCCTATATCAAGAGGAGTTGCCCCAATAATATTGACCTGGGGGGAGTCTTGCGATTCCGGGAAGCGCGGATTGACAAAAGACCGGGCCAGTTTTAAAAAGGCCTCTGATTGACCGACATCATATTTCTTCATGCCGTCGGTATCGAAAGTGAGCACCGGCAACCGGGTTCTTCGAGAGATAGCAGCCGCCACTGCCCGGTAATCCATTCCAGCCACCATGGGCGCCGGGCTGCCCAGGATGGTAATAAAGCTCGGTTTCATGGCTTCGGCAGCATCCTGCAGCCGGCGCATAAACTGCTCCTCATCCCCCAATATGGTCTCTCTCTCCCGCAGACCGGAGCTGAATACGGCACTGGCGCTGCCATACCAGCGGGGTTCATCATAGCCGGTAAAATTGCCGGTACAGCCTCCGGCGTCGTGAATAACCAGCATTCCCCCCAATTCAAACAAAACTGAACACACCCCTGAGTAGTCGGGGGCAAAAGGAGGTAAAAACTTGTATAAGCCTTCCACTGGTTCTTAAGCCTCCTTAAATTACAATACTGGAAGCATAGACCTGCTCCCGGTGATCACGCGGCCTGCTTAACGTCTGAACCATAGCACGCATCAGGTTCAAAACTCCACGGTATCCATACGGTTGGACGTCCAAGCTGTGGGGCACTACCCTGGCACCACTACAGTAATAGCCGGCATCAAGACCGATGGCGAGATCAACTTCCGGGCTGTTTTCCAGGAAGCCGACCATGGTCGGGTGCATATTGGGAAACACCCTTGTCTCGGGTCTTTTATATTGCAGCCACCTGATATGTTCCTTGTCAAACGGGAGGATATTGTCCGCAAAGATGTAGGGAACATTAAATCCGTACTCGGCGAGGGCCCGCGCCAGTTCAAAGGGGCTGGCGTTGATGCTTTCACCGACTGCGATGCAAATGCGTCCCAAAGACAACCGGTATTGTTTCAGTTCTTCCAGGGCTTCTTCACGGTAGCTCTCCAGCGGCAGCTTATGCCCCAGAAACTCGCCCAGTTGCTCATAGACAGCGGTAATAGTGTCAATACTGTAGGCCGGCGGGGCAAAGCAGAAAGGTATTCCGTGCCCCCGCTGTAAATCTCTGGCCGCTAGATGGCCCGGATGTTTAAGCAGGATATTGTACGAAGAGCGCCCCATCTGGTAGAATTCCTCCAGGCTGGAACAGGCCGCAATATGCCTTATCTTTTCAAACCCTACCGACAACAGCAATTCATGAAATTCACTGTCCTGGTCAATGGGGGCAAAATTGCCGATTATATTTACGCTCCGCTCCCTCTCTTTTGATACCGGAAGGAAACTGTAGACAGCCTGCTGAACAGAAAATTCGGGGGCGGTTTTCCCTTCCCGGGTGATGGGATCCATATGACAGATCCTGACCGGTATTTTATGCTCGGCCTCCACCCGCAGAGCAATTGCATCATAATCCGAGCCCAGTAAATCATCGACACAGGTGGCGCAGATGATTAGAGCTCTGGGCCGTGGTTTTATTGTATTGATTATTTCTCCGGCCGCCTGGATTACCTTTTCCAGGTGTTGTCCGGTCACCATATCATTCTCACTGATATGAAAAAAGAATAATCGTTTCTTAAACCCCAATTGAAAACCGGCTATGGCGCCATGCCTTCCACATGCGGCCGGGGATACAAACAGCATTACCGATTCGGGAACTAACAGCCCTACCCGGACTATTCCCCATCCGCCCATTCCAGGGGGGCAGTAGTGCATATAGTTGCGGGGCATTAGCCGTGGGTATCCTGAGGGTCCGAGCTTATCGACATCGCCTATGGCCAGTGAAAAGGGCTGTCCACTCATTGTTCAGCCTCCTTCTCAACCAGCAATTGGCTGGCTATTTCCATAATAATTCTGGCCACTGGAAGTTCAGCATCTCCCTCTATTACGGTCTTATTTAGCTCCTCATAAAAACCAATATGATCATCCCGGGGAATATCTCCTATAATTGTCGTCCCCACCTCATCCGCAAAATTGCGAACCGTTCTCTCTTCGCCCGGCACATTACGCCGGTTTAAAATTAGGCCGCGTAGGCTTGCATAATTGCGATCCGCAAAATTATCCAGGGCCGCTTTGATATTGCGGGCGGAAAAAAGAGCCATTTTTTCTCCTGAAGTTATGATAATGACCTCCTCGGCATAGCCCTGGCGTATGGGCATGGCAAAGCCACCACAGACTACGTCGCCCAGAACATCATAAAAAACGAAATCCGGTCGGTAGGTCTCAAAGGCATTCAACTCTTCCAGGACATTAAAGGTGGTAATAATTCCCCTCCCCCCGCAGCCAATACCCGGCGTGGGGCCCCCTGCCTCGACACATAGTATGCCATTAAAACCAGGGACCACAATATCATCCAGGGTCGGATACTCGATATGGTCTTTGAGGTAATTCATTACCGGCACAACGGGGCGTCCATTGGTCAGTTTGATAGTTGAATCAGCCTTGGGATCGCAGCCGATTTGCATTACTTTAAAGCCCATTAGGGAAATGGCCGCAGACAGTGAACTTGTAATCGTCGACTTGCCGATGCCGCCCTTGCCATAGATTGCAATCTTCCTCATTAAAATCTCCTCAGATATTTTTATAAAAGCTCACTGGGATCCATTGGTTACAACAGCGCTTATTCTAATATTCGACCAGATTGTATAATAACCTTCTATATTTATTATTATATCTGGTTATAGTAACTTCCTGGCAAGCTTGCATAAATTAAAGAACCAGGCAATAAACAGGAGGTTTCTAGAAATATCCACTACGCGGTAAAGGCGTCAGGATGGTGTGTCAAGGTAGGAAATCAACTGACATAAAAAGCAGTACTGGTCGGCATGTCCTATCCGTATACATTGGTCTTTCGGAAGTCATGCTCAAACTCCATTTAGCTCAGTAATACTGTATTTTACTTATGGCAAAGCAGGTATTAAGGACAGGGGGGCGCAGCACGTCAGTGTAGAAAGTGTCTCCAGCGCTACCGGTCTGTTTTATAACCCTCCCATCCTCACCAGACGATTATAAATTGTAGAAGCAGAGTACTTAACGCACCGCGATTCCCTGGGAGCCCAATACGGGCAGCATGGAATCCCTGAGCACCTGCACCCGGGTAAGGTGGCCGTCCCTTTCGATCCGGAAAACGGATATCGAACCCTTATTGCCATTTAATGCGTAGAAATAGCGCCCGTCCCGGCTCACTCCGATGTCAATGGGATTGGCAGCCGAACCTTCGGCAGTGCTGTACACGTTCTCCATAACCTCCAGGGTTTTATCATTATTGATACGGTAAATGGTGATAGTTCCACTGCCGGCATTGGAGGTAAAGGCGTACCGCTCATTCCGGGCGGGCACCACCCAGCAGGTTGCCAGTTGGCCGTTGGGGATCGAAGCGCTGACCGTGGCCAGACTTCCATTGGCAGCCGCTGTATAGGACGATAGAGCGTTGCTGCCGGCTTCGCTGACCAGCAAGACCCCTCCGGAAAGAAAATACATGCCAAATGGACCCGCCCCCGCCGACTCATTAATGATCGGCCCGCTTAAGGTCCCGTCGCTCTTGAAGCGAAAAACACTCAGGCGGTTGGTGGTAAGCTCCGATACCACCAGCAGCCTGCCGTCCGAATTGATAACTACGTTGGCGGGCTGGGCGTTAGCGGTGCTCAGGGTATAGATAGCGCCGGGGATCGGGGTGAGGCGGCCGTCTCTTTCCAGTCGAAAACCGCTGATATTGGAGGCGTAATTATTGGCCTCATTGCCCACATTGCTCACGTAGAGACGGTTGCCAAACACCGCCAGGCTGTTGGGCTGGTAGCCCCCCGAGGGCTCCACATCGGCCAGGCTGAGCGCCCCGCTGGCAGCCACCCGGAAGCTGCTGATGCTGTTGGTGCCGGCATTTACAGCGAAAAGGAAGTCCGTATCCTTTGACAACACCAGCGAGTCCTGTGATGCCAGTGGATCGACTCCGTCCTGTGGTGTGGCCGGCGAAACTTCGGTGGTGCCGGTGCCGCCTCCACCGGTCGGATAGGCCTTCATTCGGGTCAGCTTGCCGTTAATCCCCCTACGAAAGGCAATTACCTGGTTGTTTACCGCCTCATTGGTCATGGAATAAACCATCCCTACCAATTGTTTCTTCTTTGCCTTGGGCATATAAAAGATCCTCCTCGAAAGTGTTGTGCTCTTACGAACACAATATTCACAAAGCGCAACTGTTGTGCCAACATTTAACACAAGCGTTTAAAATAAATGGAGAATCTTAAACCTTATAGAATTGGGGTTTCTAGCTCTTAAAAGCATTCAGCAATTCACCTTTCTCAGTGAACAGGCTGATTAACGGCCCTATTAATTCAGTTCAGGCGATTCTTTTCCCGTATTTGAAAAATTTGTCCGATTTGGGATAAAGAACACTTATAATATTGCTATAGATAGATAGAAAAAAATAGAGAGGTGGATATCAATGATTAACTCTCAAGCTGTAGAAGGTATCAAACAGATAGCTTCTATTCTGGTCGACTCTATACCGGGTGGTATGCTAATGGTTATAGCCGACCGCAATGAGGTAGTTTGGAAGGTTGCTTCCAAAGTCTTCGATGTTCCCGCCCTCAACTTAGGAACCAGGGTTAGAGAAGGCGGCGGCCCCCATCAGGCCATGCAGCAAAGGAAGGTTACGGAAGAAAAGGTCCCCAGAGCAGTCTACGGCATGCGGCTCATAATGACCAGCATCCCCATTGTGGATGAAGAGGTGCTGACCGGCGGTTTAATTCTCATCACTCCACGGCTGCACCCCATAGCAAGAGCCTTCAACGATTTCGCACCCCTAATGGCCAATATGTTCCCCGAGGGGTCTTTTCTTTATATGACCGACCTGGAGAAGTTTGCCTATATTCAAAACTCGGATAAATTCAGCGTGAACAATTACGCGGTGGGAGATCTCATTAAGGAGGATTCAATAGCTAAAAAAGTCATCCGCAGCAAGCAAATGCTTGCAACCGAGATGGATGCTTCAAATTACGGAGTTCCGGTTATGATTGTAACCTATCCCTGCTTCGATGAAGACGATCCCACCCAGGTGGTGGCCACCTTCGGGGTTATTATACCGAGGAAAACCGCAACCGACCTGCGCACCATGTCGGCCAACCTCAGTCGTTCCCTGGAAGAGGTGGCTTCCACCATTCAGGAAATGGCGGCAGCCTCATCCAATATTTCGGTCAATGAACAGGAGCTGAACAGCAATATCAAAAACATATTCCAGCTTTCCGAGGATATTAACGGGGTGCTGGGATTTATCAAGCAGATCGCCGATGAAACCAAAATGCTCGGTTTGAACGCGGCTATTGAAGCGGCCCGGGCCGGGGAAGTGGGCCGGGGCTTTGGCGTAGTTGCGGAAGAAATCCGCAAGCTGTCGGATGAGTCGAAGACCACCGTGGGCAGTATAAAGGAGTTAACGGATAAGATAAAGACCAAGGTTGATGAAACCCTGAACAACAGCGAAGTGACCCTGCGCTCCAGTGAAGAGCAGGCCGCGGCCAGTCAGGAAATGAGCGCCAGCATCGAAGAAATCACCGCCATGGCCGAACGTCTGGAAAAGATAGCCGAGTTCGCCTAAACATTTTTTTATCAAAACCAGGGGCAGCGGCGCTGTTATATTCAGTCAGCAGCGTTACTGCCCCTTCAATTTGGCTTCCATCGCTCCTGGGGGCGCCCTTTACTTGACGAATCGTGCGTACCGTACTATATTACTATGTTAGTATCTATAATCCTTTTGAACAGGGAGAGTAAGGATAATGAAGCCTAATACAACGATGGGAAGCCAGAGCATCGGCCGTCTGCTGTGGCAGTTTTCATGGCCTTCAATAGTGGGGATGCTGTCCAATGCCCTGTACGCGGTTGTGGACCGGGTCTTTGTAGGCCAGGGAGTGGGTTCCCTGGCTATAGCCGCGACAACGGTGGCCTTTCCCATAATGCTGATCCTGATGGCGGTAGCCTTTCTGGTAGGCATCGGGGCTACCGCTCTGATATCTATCCGCCTGGGTGAGCAGAAGCTGGAGGAAGCGGAGAAGGTGGCCGGCAATGCCACCGCCCTGCTGATCATTCTGCCCCTATGTCTAGCGGCCATCTACCTGCTCTTCCCGGTCCCCATCCTCAGAGCTTTCGGGGCCAGTTCGGATGTAATGCCCTACGCGCTTGATTTTGTGCATATTATAATGCTGGGCTCGGTTTTCGGGGCGCTGGGCATGGGTATGAACAACTTTATCAGGGCCGAGGGCAATCCGGTGATGGCTATGTCCACCCAGGTAATGGGAGCGCTTATCAACGCGGTATTGAATTACTTCTTTATCTTTAAGCTGGGCCTGGGCATCAAGGGTTCGGCCCTGGCCACCATACTGGGCCAGCTGTTCGCTTTAATCTGGGTATTGAGTTACTTTCTGGGCAACCGCAGCCTGGTCAAACTGAGACTCAAGAATTTTAAATTGCAGCGGCCCATAGTAATGAGCATCGTGTCCATCGGCTTTGCTCCGTTCGCCATGCAATTGGCCAACAGCGTGCAACAGCTGATCCTGAATAAAACGGTTTCCTCCTATGGCGGCGACCTGGGGCTGTCCGCGGTGGGAATACTGATGAGTGTAATAACCCTTTCCTTTATGCCCATAGTCGGCATCAGCCAGGGCGCCCAGCCCTTGATCGGCTTTAATTACGGCGCCCGGCAGTTTGATCGGGTCAAGCTGACTTTAAAGAAAGCCGTGATAGCCGCCAGCTTGGTCTCAAGCGCCTCATTCCTGTTTTTCCAGTTCTTCCCCTATCAGATCGTGGGATTGTTCAGTAAAGACAATACCGCTCTGACCGAGTTGACCGCCCATGCCATGGTCGTATATTTCAGTATGGTCTTTATCATCGGGTTCCAGATCATATGCGCCAACTACTTCCAGGCCGTGGGCAAAGGGGCCAAAGCGACCGTCCTGAGCCTGTCACGCCAGGTCTTGCTGCTGATTCCCCTGATCCTCATCCTTCCCCGTTTCTGGGGGATCGAGGGCGTATGGAGAACCGCCCCCATTGCCGATGCCCTGGCTTCTTTGATAACCGGGTTGTTCATATATTATGAGATGAAGTACCTGCCCGAACCGCTGGTCTTGCCGGAATTAAGGGAACAGCCCGATTAGAGATCATTGTTTCAGTCATGACCACCGGTGAAAACCGGTGGCATGTACTGCCCTATAAGGGCCTAAGGCCGGCAGCGCCTTAAGGCGCATCGAAATTCCGCCCACCGCATGTCTTCACGGGCTGCACCTCAAAGGGGCATCTCTATTGGCCTTTCCTACTGACTTCCCGTAAACGGCTCAAGGTATATGCTTCATTGATCTCTGGCTATGTCCTCTTGCGGAAACCTCATCATTACTAAGGAAATCTATAATCTTTGCATTACTTCTATTGACAAAACCAGCGAGGCGATTTACAATGTAGCGTGTCGTACAGTACGACGTACAACTTTATGCTCAAAGAAAGCAGGAGGCAAGGATGGAGATGAACAGAAAACCCATTGGAATAGAACTCCGCTCCCTCGAAAATCTCATCATGCGTAAATTTGTAAAGACGGACCGTAAAGAACAAATTGACTCTGTTACAGGCACAAATGGCTGGATCATTGGATTTCTTGCCGATAACGCCGATAAAGATATTTATCAGAAAGACTTGGAGGAACAGTTTACCATTACCCGCTCCACTGTCTCTAAAGTCCTGATTTTGATGGAGAAAAAGGGGTTAATTGAGCGGCATGGCGTCCCCAATGATTCCAGACTGAAAAAGCTGGTGCTTACAGACAAGGCTTGGAAAGTAAGCGAATCCATGAAAGAGCATGGAGATAAAATCGAGGCGGCTTTAACCAAGGGGTTCACCGAAGAAGAACTGGAGGCCTTTTATAGCTATATTCAACGGATGAAGGACAACATAAAGTAAGCTATCCGGTTGACCGTATAACTAATTTTTTTTGCATATTTTGTTTGACGTCCAACATTGTTGCATGATGCGACTGTTTCAAGAGGAAACAATCTGTGCGATAGAAATAATCGGTTCAATGCTTTATGATAAACGGCTTATATCATCACACTGAAGGGAAATGAACCATGATAAAAAAACTGGCTGCCAGTATTGGGCAGTATAAAAAGGAATCCATACTTACCCCTGTGTACGTAACCTTTGAGGTCATCATAGAAATTGTCATACCCATCCTAATGGCCTATTTGATTGATTACGGGATTGATAAGAACAACCTATCTTACGTTTTAATGATGGGACTGGCGCTGCTTATTGCGGCGGTGATACAGTTGACTTTCGGCGCGCTGGCCGGGCGCAGCGCGGCGATTGCCTCTTCCGGATTGGCCCGGAATCTGCGGCGCGACATGTACTACAACGTGCAGAACTTTTCGTTCTCCAACATTGATAAATTTTCCACCGCCAGTATCATCACCCGCCTGACAACCGATGTGACCAACGTACAAAACGCCTATCAGATGATTATCCGCATGGCGATACGAAGCCCTGTCATGCTGGTCTTTTGCCTGATCGTGTCCTTCCATATTGACGCGCAGCTTTCCTTGATTTTTCTGGCCAGTATTCCCGTGCTGGGGCTTGGTTTATGGCTGATCATGTCCCGTGTGCACCCGATCTTTCAGAAAGTTTTCCAGACTTACGACAGGCTCAACAATGTTGTGCAGGAAAATCTCAGCGCCATTCGGGTTGTCAAATCCTTTAACCGGGAAAGTTTTGAAGAAACTAAGTTTGGGAAAATATCAACGGCAATCTTCCAAGACTTTTCCAAGGCCGAAAAGAGAATCGCCTACAATATGCCTCTGATGCAATTTTGCCTGTATGCCTGCCTCTTGCTGGTGTCGTGGCTGGGAGCGGAACAGATCGTGGCCAGCAACAACAATCCCGCCATTGGGCTTTCAACCGGCGAGCTTATGAGCCTGATCACCTATGCCATGCAGATATTAATGAGCTTGATGATGCTGTCGATGGTTTTCATCATGATCATCATTTCTCGTGCTTCTGCGGAGCGAATCTCGGAAATTCTCGGCGAGGAAAGCGATATGAAAAATCCGGAAAGTCCCTTATTCACGGTGAAAGACGGTTCCATATCGTTTGAAAATGTAATCTTTTCCTATGCGCATAAAACGGAAAAGCCGGTGCTTGACAACATCACTGTCTCCATAGCGTCCGGCGAAACCGTTGGTATCGTAGGCGGGACTGGTTCTGCAAAATCCAGCTTTGTCCAGCTTATCCCACGGCTGTATGACGCGGAGAGCGGCAGGGTGATGGTAGGTGGCGCAGACGTACGCGATTACGATATTGAATCGCTCCGCAATCAGGTGGCGATGGTGTTACAGAGGAACGTGCTGTTTTCAGGTACGATTAAGGAGAACCTCCGCTGGGGCGATGAAAACGCCAGCGATGAAGATCTGGTGCAGGCCTGCCAGCTGGCGCAGGCGGACGGCTTTATTCAGAAATTCCCCGACCAATACGACACGTATATCGAGCAGGGCGGCAGCAACGTCTCGGGCGGCCAGAAACAACGGCTTTGTATCGCGCGGGCGTTGCTCAAAAAGCCGAAAATCCTCATTCTCGATGATTCCACCAGCGCCGTGGATACGAAAACCGACGCGCTCCTTCGGAGGGCCTTTCGGGAGGAAATTCCGGATACTACCAAGATCATCATTGCGCAGCGCGTCGCCTCGGTCATGGAAGCCGACAAGATTATCGTATTGGACGACGGCAAAATCAACGCCGTGGGAACCCATGATGAGCTGCTGGGAAACTGCCCGATTTATAAAGAAGTCTATGAATCTCAGAATAAAGGGGGTCACCTCCATGAATAAAATGCCATCAAAGGGTGCCCCGCAAAGGGGAGAAATGCCTGCCAACAGCGCTCCCGGCACAGTCCCAAAGCCATCTTTCCAAAGGTTCAAGCCCGGTACGATTAAACGCCTGCTTTCCTATATGGGCGATTATAAAATACAAATCGCTATTGTTGTTGTCTGCATCCTTCTCAGCGCGGTTGCCAGCGCCGCCTCGTCGCTTTTTATCCGGACGCTGATTGATGATTACATTACCCCGTTGCTGGGCCAGGCCCACCCTTCCTTTGCGGGCTTATTGGAAGCGGTTCTGGTGATGGGCGCTGTTTTCCTGATCGGCGTACTTGCCACCTTGTTCTACAACCGGATCATGGTGACGGTTTCCCAGGGAACGCTCAAAAAGATACGCGACAAAATGTTCAATCATATGCAAACCCTGCCGATCAAATATTTCGATACCCATGCCCATGGGGATATTATGAGTCATTATACCAACGATACCGATACGCTTCGCCAGATGATTTCCCAAAGCCTGCCCCAGTTATTTTCTTCGGTGGTCACTATACTTGCGGTGTTCGTTTCAATGCTGTATCTCAGCGTGGAGTTGACGCTTTTGGTCATCATCTTTGTCATCGTCATGCTGAAGGTTATTAAAACAATCGTGGGAAAGAGCGGTTCCTTCTTTATGAAACAGCAGCATTCGCTCGGCGATGTCAACGGATATATCGAGGAAATGATTGACGGCCAGAAGGTAGTCAAAGTTTTCTGCCACGAAGAAAAAGCCAAAGCAGCCTTTGACACGAAGAACGACGAGCTTTGTTACTGCTCCACCGAAGCCAATAAATACGGCAATGTCACGATGCCGATTGTCAGCAGCATGGGCTACATGCTGTATGTGCTGCTTGCCGTAGTCGGCGCGGTATTGGGGATTGCCGGTATAAAGAATCTCAGTCTTACCGGAATCAATGTCATGACGCTTGGAACGATTGCCTCTTTCCTCACCCTGTCACGTAGTTTTGTCATGCCCATCGGAATGGTTTCCCAACAGTTTAACATGGTGGTTATGGCGCTGGCAGGCGCTTCCCGTATCTTTGAATTGATGGATGAAGTCAGCGAATCGGATAACGGCTATGTTACTTTGGTCAATGCCAAAATGGAAAATGGCGAAATAAAGGAATGTAATGACCGCACCGGATTTCTGGCGTGGAAGCATCCGCACAGCGACGGGACGATTATCCATACGCAGATGAAAGGCGATATTCGTTTCTACGATGTCGATTTCGGATATGAAGAAAAGAAGCCGGTACTCCATAACATTACGCTTTACGCTGAACCCGGCCAAAAGATTGCTTTTGTCGGAGCGACCGGCGCCGGTAAAACAACCATTACCAACCTGATGAATCGCTTTTATGATATTGAGGATGGGAAGATACGTTACGACGGGATCAATATCAATAAAATTAAAAAATCCGACCTCCGCAGGTCGCTCGGTATCGTGTTGCAGGATGTAAACCTGTTTACCGGAACCGTTTTGGATAATATCCGGTACGGTAAACTGGACGCCACGGACGAGGAATGTATCGCCGCCGCAAAGCTGGCCAACGCCGATGGCTTTATCCGGATGCTGCCCGACGGGTATAACACCGTGCTGGAGGGCGACGGCAGCGGACTCTCGCAGGGGCAAAGGCAACTGATCTCCATTGCCCGCGCAGCAGTGGCCGACCCGCCCGTCATGATTCTGGATGAAGCCACTTCTTCGATTGATACACGAACCGAAGCGATCGTTCAAAAAGGCATGGACACCTTGATGAAAGGCCGGACGGTCTTTGTGATTGCCCATCGCCTGTCAACCGTTCAGAACGCCGATGTAATTATGGTGTTGGAGGATGGCCGTATCATTGAGCGGGGCAGCCATGAACAGCTTGTTAATGAGCGGGGGAAATATTATCAGCTATATACGGGAGCATTTGAACTTGAATAATACGGCGAATGTAACTGACTGTAGCTTGCGATTCAGGAAGTTAAAAAAACTGTTTTTCTCTTATTACTCTTCATACCTCTATTTTACTGTTCTTTACGTTCTTTTCTCGTATTAAAAAACCTGCCGATCCAGAGTATCGGCAGGTGGTAATGGATTAATAAATAATCTACGGTTTTTCTGCCATCAGGCCGCATACCGCGTTGGAGAAGGCTACCGGGTCTTCGATGGGAAGGCCTTCAATGAGCAGGGCCTGATTGTATAGAATATCACTGTAGGCCGCCAGTTTTTCTTTATCGTCTTTAAACAAACCCTGCAGGGTTGCAAAAACCGGATGGCCGCCGTTGATCTCCAATATCCGGTCCGCTTTGATCTGGTGTTCGGAGGGCATGGCGTTCAGGATCTTTTCCATCTCCAGGGTTAAGGCCCCGTCGCTGGTCAGGCACACCGGATGGGTCTTAAGGCGCTGGGAGAGGCGGACCTCGCTCACTTTGTCCTTCAGGGACTCTTTCATAAACGCTAAGAGATCCTTATATTCCTCAGACTGCTGCTCGACCTGTTTCTTTTCATCCTCGCTTTCCAGGCCCAGATCCCCGGAGGAAACCGACTTGAATTCCTTGCCTTCGAATTCATTCAACATTTTCAAGGCGAATTCATCCACATCATCGGTTAAATAGAGGATCTCAAAGCCCTTGTCTTTGACCCGTTCGGTTTGGGGCAGGCGGTCAATGCGGTCAACACTGGTGCCGCTCGCATAGTAGATATACTTCTGCCCTTCCGGCATGCGCTCCAGGTACTCGCTCAAGGTGGTCAGGGCCTTTTCCCGGGAGGAATAGAACAGCAGCAGACCCTGCAGCAGCTCCTTGTTGGCCCCAAAGTCCTGGTATACTCCATATTTTAGCTGCAGGCCGAAACTATTATAAAACTTCTCATAGGTCTCCCGGTCTTTAAGCAGCATATCGGTCAGTTCGCTCTTGATCTTCTTCTCCAGGCTTTTGGCGATGATTTTCAACTGCCGGTCATGCTGCAGCATTTCTCTGGAAATGTTCAGGGAGAGATCCTGCGAGTCCACCAGACCCTTCATAAAGCTGAAATAGTCGGGCAGCAGATCGGCGCATTTGTCCATGATCAAAACGCCGTTGGAGTAGAGCTGCAATCCTTTTTCGAACTCCTTGGAGTAGTAATTATACGGGGTGCGGGCCGGAACGAACATCAAGGCATTGTAAGTGGCCTTGCCTTCGGTGCTGCTGTGCACTACCCGCAGGGGGTTTTCAAAATCAAAAAATTTCTCCCGGTAAAAATGATAATAATCATCATCGCTCAATTCGTTCTTGTTGCGGCGCCAGATGGGGACCATGCTGTTTAAGGTTTCCGTTTCCACATAGCTTTCATAGTCTTTGTCGCTGCCTTCTTGGAGGCGCCTCTTGACCACATCCATTTTAATGGGATAGCGAATATAGTCGGAGTATTTCTTTACCAAGGACCTGATTTTAAACTCCTGCAAAAACTCGTCGTAGTTGTCATCTTCGCGGTTGTCTTTCAGGGTGAGAATGACATCGGTTCCCACTCCCTCCCGCTCGGCTTCGCTTATCAGGTAGCCGTCCAAGCCTTCCGATTCCCATTTATAGGCTTGTTGTTCACCATAGGCCCGGGTTACCACGGTAAGCTTCTTGCTTACCATAAAGGCGGAATAGAAGCCCACCCCGAACTGGCCGATAATGTCAATGTCAGGGGCGCCCTGGTTTTCCTGCATAAAGGCCAGGGAACCGCTGTTGGCTATAGTGCCGAGATTGGCTTCCAGTTCTTCTCTATTCATGCCAATCCCGGTGTCGGAAATGCTTAGAACCCGGTTTACATTGTCCGCATCGATCCGGATGGCAAAGTCATCACGGCTCATTCCCACCTGTTGATCGGTTAAGGACCGGAAGTACAATTTGTCCAGGGCATCGCTGGCGTTGGAAATCAGCTCCCTTAAAAAAATCTCCCGGTTGGTGTACACCGAATTGATCATCAAGTCCAACAGGCGTTTCGATTCAGTTTTAAACTGCGTTTTTTCCATGGCTTTCAATCCTCCTGGATATCTTATCAAGATATTTTATAGCTCAATTTCAGTCAGAATTCAAGTGCACGAAACGATTTTTTGCCCGGGTATAGCTCAGCCCTCGCTCTCCTTTTAACACTAGAATAGGATATCATATCTTTTGCTTGTGGATGTAACCGCTTGCCGTAGGTATTTCCCGGCTAGCAGCGTGATAGGAAAAATGTTTCACATCGTGTTGATGTTGTGCGCACAATGTTATATAATAGGGCGTGCAAGGAGGTGAGCGTATGGCAAAGACAGCGAACATCAACATTCGCATTGACCCGGAAACTAAGACGAGAGCAGAACAGCTTTTTGCCAGGTTCGGCATTACCGTCACCGATGCAGTGAACATTTTCCTGCATCAGTCTTTGATGGTGGGTGGCCTGCCTTTTGAGATGAAACAGCCCAGCTATAACTATGAAACCGAAGCAGCCATGCAGGAAGCCAGGGACATTGCCAGTGGAAAAATCCCGGCGAAATCCTACGCTTCTGCCCGCGAACTGTTCGAGGAGCTTGACCGCGAATGCTAACATTAAAAACGACCGTACAATTCCGCAAGGACTATAAGCTGTTAAAAAAGCGCGGTTATAACCTGGATTTGCTGGAAGAAGTCTTGCAAGCGCTTGTGGAAGAAAAGCCGCTGGCACAGAAACATCGCGACCATGCACTGGCGGGGAATTATAGCGGCTTCCGGGAGTGCCATATACTCCCGGATTGGCTGTTAATCTATCAGATAGACAGCGGGATGCTCCTTCTGGTAGCCTCCAGGACCGGGACGCACTCTGATCTGTTCAAAAAGTAGAAAACGAATACTCCCTGCAGGAGAGTATTATGTCGGTTGGATGTGCCAGCCTTATTGTGGAGGGATAAAAATGGGCGATTGGACAAGCGGCCTTAAAGCAGATCCGACAAATTGGCTGCTGGAAGAAGAAAACCCTTCCGTGCGTTATTTTACGTTAAAAGATATTTTAGGCAGGCCAGAGGATGATACAGCAGTGCAAGCCGCCAGGCGGGATATCATGCAAACCGGCATGGTGCGCGATATTCTTGACAGACAGCGGGAACCCGCGTATCTTGAGACCTATTCCAGATATATGCTGGGGCAAACACACCTGTCATATGGGCGTAGTCAAGGCCCTCAAAGCATTAAGCGCCATACCGGAAGATATAAGAACCGATGAAATAAATGATACGATACAGAAGGCAAGCGAATTTTTATTGGTCCACCATATTCATAAACGCAGCCATGATCTGAGGCGGGTATCCAAGCCCGGATGGCTTAAATTTGGTTTTCCTTTGATGTACCAAACCGATGTACTGGAAATACTGGATATTTTGACTGCCCTTAGTATAGAAGACAGGCGCATGGAAGAAGCCATGAATATTGTCCTGGCCAAGCAGGACGACACGGGTAGATGGAGCATAGAGAATAGCTACAACAGCGACCGGCTGCTTATCCCCATCGGGCCAAAAGGAACACCCAGTAAATGGATTACTCTCAGGGCGATGAGAATATTGAAAAGATACCAATGAAGTGATAAGAGATTTTGTCGTCAAACATGTGCTTTCCTTCTTTCCAAACTTGTTAAAAAATATGCTATACTTTCCAGTTAGACGATTATTGAACTTTATTGCTATTTTTCGTTCTGACCCTCTAAAGATGAGGCGCTGATTTAAAGCTTATCTATTTCCGTTCGCAATCTGTAGAAAAATGGTACAATATTATAAGAAACTGCTGACAGGTGGCGGTTTCGTTTTTTTCATCTTTTTATGTATTTTGTATTATAAATACGCAATTCATTGACTGAGTAAAAGGAGGTCTGGCTTCGTGGAACAGCCATCAGATAAACAGCTTGCCAGATTAGCCGCCATAGCCAGGCAAAACAATTCGATCGATCCTGCCCTGTTCCCTAAATACGAGATCAAACGAGGGCTGCGCGATCTTGATGGGCGTGGAATGCTGGTGGGGTTGACTGAAATCGGGGAGGTTCACTCCTATATTATTGACGAGAATGAAATTGTACCGGTGCCCGGCAGATTGATGTATAGAGGCATCGATATCAATAATCTGGTTAACGGCTTTATGAGCGAAGGGCGCTACGGATTTGAAGAAACCTGTTACCTGCTTCTTTTTGGGCAGCTTCCCAACCGAAACGAACTGCTCGATTTCAAGAAGCTTCTTTCAGGATGCAGCCAGAAGCTCCCTCAATACTTTGTTCGCGACATGATATTGCACTCTCCCGGCAAAGATATTATGAACGTTCTGGCCCGCTGCGTACTGGATCTGTACAGTTTCGATGATAATCCTGACGATATTTCCATCGAAAACGTCCTCAGGCAGTGCTTACGGCTTATATCCTGTCTCTCAGTAATGGCCGTTTACGGATATCAGGCTTTTTCTCATTATCATGGCTACAACAGCCTTTACATTCACGCACCTCAGCCCGAGTTGAGCGTGGCGGAAAACATTCTCCACATGCTCCGGCCGGACAGCCAATTCACCGCTTTGGAAGCTGCTTTGCTCGATTTGGCTCTGGTCTTGCACGCCGAGCACGGCGGCGGGAACAATTCGACCTTTGTGACCCACGTGGTCACATCGTCCGGGACCGATACATATTCGGTAATAGCCTCTGCCCTGGGGGCGCTTAAGGGGCCTTACCACGGTGGGGCCAACATCAAGGTCATAAAAATGTTTGAGGATATGAAGGAGAAAGTCAAAGACTGGACTGATGACGAGGAAATATCCGCTTATTTGCTCAAAGTACTTAACAGAGAAGCCTTCGATCGTTCGGGTAAGATATATGGAATCGGGCATGCCGTCTACTCCATTTCCGATCCCCGCGCGGTGATACTGAAGGAGCATGCCGCCCGGCTGGCCAGGGAGAAGGGCCTGGAGGACGAATTCATGCTCTGTGCCAAGGTGGAAGAACTGGCTCCTAAAGTCATCGGTCAGACCCGAAAAATGTATAAAGGGGTCAGCGCCAATGTTGATTTCTATTCCGGCCTGGTTTACCGGATGCTGGATATTCCTCCCGAATTATACACTCCCCTGTTCGCCGTTGCCCGGGTGGTAGGCTGGAGCGCCCATCGAATTGAGGAACTGGTCAATGCCGGAAAAATCATTCGCCCGGCCTACAAGAGCGTTTCCGAACGCAGAGAATATATACCCCTGGCTGAACGCTGAAAGCAACTAATTGTAGTAAATTAAAGAGTAGGACATGAAACATCGAAAATAGCAACAGCTTTAAATGAAAGGACGAGGGTTTTTGAATAACCGTCAGCTGCATCTGGCATTGCTGGCCATCGTGCTGGGGGTTCTCACCTGGTCCGGAATCGGCCCCCACGACCGCTTCACATGGTTTTTGGAAGTGGCGCCGGCTCTGCTCTACATGCTGGTTCTGTTTATCACGTATAAAAGGTTTCCTTTGAGCGATCTGCTGTATGTTTTAATCGCCATACACGCGATTATTCTTATGATCGGCGGCCATTACACCTATGCGGAAGTACCTCTGTTCAACTGGCTGCGGGACACTTTTGATTTGAGCCGCAACCACTACGACCGGGTAGGGCATTTTGCCCAGGGCTTCATACCAGCCCTCATCGCCAGGGAAGTACTGCTGCGCACCTCCCCGCTGCCGAGAGGGAAATGGCTCTCTTTTATAATTATCTGCATCTGCCTGGCTATCAGCGCCGCCTATGAATTGATCGAGTTCGGGATGGCCGTGGCCACCGGGACGGCGGCCGACGCCTTCCTGGGCTCCCAGGGCGACGTGTGGGACAGTCAAAAGGATATGCTGATGTGTTTAATTGGAGCAATAACGGCCCTCATCACTCTGCCGGGTTTTCATGACCGTTCCCTGCAAAAGCTTCTGTCAAAAGCCGATTCCCTGGATTCCTGATTTTCTTGCCTAGGGGCGGGGCTTAGAACTATCCAGGCCGTATGCCAGAGGCAGACCTCTGCGCCGGGCCGCGGCCCACAGGGTATTATACATCAGAACCGCCACCGTCATGGGGCCGGTTCCCCCCGGCACGGGAGTTATCCAGGAGGCCCTGGAAAGAGCGCTTTTGTAATCCACATCCCCGACAACTCGGCCATCCGCTAAACGGTGCTGCCCGACATCGACTACAATACACCCCCGTTTCAGGTCATCTCCGCCGACCGCCTCGGGTTGGCCGATGGCCATAACCAACAGCTCGGCCTGCTTGATTTCCTCTTTCAGGTTCCGGGTTTTGGAGTGACAGACGGTGACCGTGGCGTTTTCTTGCATGAGCATCAGGGCCAGCGGTTTGCCGACGATATTGCTGCGCCCTACAATCACGCTTTTTTTGCCTTCCAGCACAATTCCGTTTCTCTTTAAAAGGGCTACACAACCGAGGGGGGTGCATGGTTTAAGGCCCTCCCTGCCGGTTAAAAGCCGGCCCTGATTATAGGGGTGGAAGCAATCAACATCCTTTTCCGGGCTGATCGACTCCAAAATAGCTTCATCTTGCAGATGGGCAGGCAAAGGGAGTTGAATGAGAACGCCGTCAATAGCTTCATCCCGATTTAGTCCGGCTACCGTTTCAATGAGCTCCTGCCGGCTTGCGCTTTCCGGCAGCTTGACGACCCGGGAACAAATGCCCAGTTCCTGGCAGGCCTTCACCTTCATGTTTACGTATAGGGCTGAGGCCGGATTGGCCCCCACCATCACCATAGCCAGGCCGGGATTAATGCCTTTGCATTTCAATTCTTCAACCACCCTGGCCAACTCAGTCTTAATTTGTGACGAAGCCGTCTTTCCGTCGAGATGTTTCGCCTGCATAAAAATACCTCCACTATTGCCGCCTTGCCTAGAACCGTACTCATCTTAAGGTTTTTAACAATAATATCCTTTAATCGGCCGGCTTTCAATGCTGCTCATTAAAGACACGGATACCCGCAGTTGACATCCCCGTCCGGCCGAGACCCTCAGGCTGCTTTACCCCTATATTGAACCAGATGATGATACTCCTTTTACTCCGCTTCCCGCAGGCGCTCGACAATGCTCTGCCGGTTCACCCCGTAATAGGCGGCAAAGGGAATGATAATCGACAGCAAGATCAAGAATGGATAAGCCGCCAGCAACGGGCTGATGATAAATTGGTAGCTGAAAAACCAGAGCTGGCTGACCAGTCCTTTGACAATCAACCAGGAAGAGCCAATCGCCAAAAAGAAGGATAGCAGCATAGTTCCCAGAGCATAATACAAGCCCTCGTAGATCAGCAGTCTGCGCAGCTGCCCATCGGTCAGGCCGATGCTCTGCAGCATGGCAAACTCCTGGCGCCGGGCGATGATGCCGGTGAGCACGGAGTTTATGAAATTCAGCAGGCCGATCAGGGCGATGATAAGGCTCATAGCGCCGCCCACCAATAAAAGGGTTTGCTGCAGCTTATTGAATTGACCGGTAAAGGACGCTTTGGATTCGTAGTTCATGGCCGCTTCCACCCTCTGGGTATACCCTTTTACAAACTCTTCAACCGCCGGAGTATGTGCCTCATCAACGTTGAACTGGTAGCTCATGATTGCGGCATCGGGCACGATTTTTTGGAATTCGGCAGCCGGCAGGTATAAGGGAAAGCTATCGATACCATTAAAGCTAAACCTGTAGCGAACCGAATTGCTGCGCTTCATCCGGCATTTGGCCGCCACCACGTATTCATGCCGGCCGGTTTGGGTAGTGATTGACACCGTTTCCCCGATTTGGCAGCGGGAAGTCTCCCAGCTTATTCTGCCATAGTCGTCTTCTTCTACTGCTTCTATGATATACTGGCCGGATTTAAATGTATCCAGGTCCAATTCCCCTTCCACAATATCGAGCTGCTCAAAGGGCAAATCCTCCAGGCCATATAGCTGCAAATAACGCTCCAAACCCTGATAAGTGATCTGACTTTTACCGAGGTTGTAATACAGCCGGCCGCCGCCCTCAAAGCCTTCCCTAGCTTCGACCGCGGAAATAAACTGTTCCGAGAGGGCATCTTCTGGGGAATGAAAACCCCGGGTCACGCTGAAATAATTGGCATGGGCTAACAGGAAATCTGTCTCTACATACCTGCTCAGAAATTTATCCATATCAAAGCCCCGGGAAACGGTAAAAACCGTATTGAGCAGGATCAGACTGAGCGACATGGAAATGATCACAATGAGGGTGCGTTTCTTGCTTCGCCCCAAATTGGACAGGGCCATTTTGTAGAGCCTTCCTCCGCCGGTAGTCTTTTTTCCGCCCCGGCGGGGTTGGTCAGGAATTCCGGTATAGCGCACCGCTTCCACCGGCGATACCCGGCTGGCGGTTCTTCCCGGTTTACGGCAGCTTATCAAAACGGTTAAAAGGGCGAATAGGGCGGCTCCCAGGAAGATCAAAGGGTGGGGCGAGGCGCCCGCCCGGGCGGATTGGTAGCTCGATAGGGCCACTATTGAAGGAAGCAAAATATTGCCCAGCAACCACCCGATCAGCAGGCCGAGGGGAATTCCGACCGCTGACAGCAGCAGGGCCTGACGAATGATCAATCCCCTGATCTGGCGGGGGGTGGTGCCAATCGTCTTTAAAAGCCCGTAAAAGCGGGTATCCTTGACAACCGATATCTGAAAGATGTTATAGATGATCAGGTAGCCGGTAAAGATTATCAAAACCGCCGTCAATAGAATGGGAACAACGGTATCTGCATCCCAATCATAGCTGGCCGAGACGTAGGCCCAATTGACGCCGTAGGCAATGTAATCGGGGTCATTTTGGTCCAGGCTGAATCCTGATTCGGTAATAAGCTGCCGGATGTTTTCTTCAATATGAAGGCTGTTTTTAAAGACAATGTCCGCCCTTATGGTTCCGCTTATGTCGCTGTTCAAACGGTAGGCAGGCTTAATACCGGCCAATTCCCGGTCTATAAACGGACGGGAAACCAGGATCGTGCCGGCCGGGGCAACCGGATCGCCTTCATAAAAGCCTGAAAGAATCATTTCCCGGGAGCGCTTTTCATTTTTAATCGTATATTCCAGGACGAATTTTTGTCCGACCTGGTGAGGCACGGCTAGTAGATCCAGGCTTATCGAGTCACAGACTATCTCATTTTCTTTTTCAGGCATGCTTCCGCTGGTGGGATAATTAAATCCCAATTGGGCGCCCGTATCATCGGAATACCAGATTTCCGCCCGGCGCTTTAAAAACTCTTTATTAGCAGCTTCGCCAACGGCTATATTTTCGCCTATTTCCTCAATGAGCGGATGTTTTTTAATTATTTCATACTGTTCGGGAGTAAGATACTTCAAAGAGGCATGGGCCATGCCACCGCTTTGACGCATGGTTTCGTTTTGGAAGGTCTCCACCATTCCGCTGCTGATGGTAAATAAGGTGGAAAATAATATACTGGTAAGGGCTATGGCCATTATGGCGATGAGGTTTCGGGTCCGGTTCGCCTTAAAACTCCTCCAGGCCAACTTTCTGATTACCCCCTGGTTCTTGACTTTGATCATGGCCGCTCACCATCCAGGATAAGGCCGTCTTCCAAGCGAATCGAGCGTTGCGCCATCTGAGCTATTTCTTCATTGTGGGTTATCATGACTATGGTCTGTTGGAACTGCTGGCTGCTCAGTTGGATAAGTCCCAGAACATCCAGGCTGGTTTTGCTGTCCAGATTCCCGGTGGGCTCATCAGCCAGAACAATGGCCGGTTTGGTGGCCAGGGCGCGGGCAATGGCCACTCGCTGCTGCTGCCCCCCGCTCAGTTGGCCGGGCAGATTGGCCAGTTTGTCCCGCAGACCCAGGGTGGTGATAATCCGGTCCACATGTTCTTGGTCCACCCGCTGCCCGTCGAGTTCAATAGGGAGGATGATATTTTCATATACATTCAAGACCGGCACCAGGTTGTAGTTCTGAAATACAAAGCCGATATTCCTGCGTCGGAATATAGCCAGTTCACTATCGCGCATCCTGAATAGATCCTGGGCGTTTACATAAACCTGGCCGGAAGTGGGCCGGTCCAAGCCCCCCAGCATATGCAGCAGGGTTGATTTGCCGCTGCCGCTGGTACCCACTACCGCCACAAATTCTCCGTGGGCAACGGAAAGACTCACCCCGTCCAGGGCTTTCACCAGATTGGGCCCGCTTCCGTAAATTTTGCGTAGATGGCTGGTTTCAAGCACAATCACGAGAATATCCCCTTTAATCCAAAGTTCTGAGAATACTATAACACCGGCTTCTTTCCAGCATCTTTCGAAAATCTAACCGTTCGGTAAGATTTGTTCACATGCGCTGAAGGCTTTCCGTCTTGCTTCACAGGTGAGGCAAAAATACGGAGAACAGCGAACCGTCCAAGCTTTTTGATTTAACTTTGATATACCCGCCCTGAAGGCTTATGATCTCCCGGGCCAGATACAGCCCGATGCCCCCCCCCTCGTCCTGAGCCACTCGGGAAGAGCGATAAAAGCGTTGAAAGATACGGTTTATCTCCTGTTCGTCTATGCCTATTCCGGTGTCGGTGATATCGATGCGGGTAAACATTTCATAGGCTGCGGCGGAGATCGATACAATACCGCCGCCCGGGGTATACTTCACTGCATTGTCCAGGATATTGCCAATGGCCTCTTCCGTCCATTTGGGATCAAAAAGCGCCTGCAGTTCTTCGCTGCAGGACAGCCGGATTTCCACGCCCTTTTCCCGGGCCTTTCCCGCAATTCCATCAATGCCATGCTGCAATAACGCCCCCACCGATGCAGGCTGAGGAGCCACCCTTATGATTCCGGTTTCCAGGCGTGAAATCTTAACCAGGGCCTGAATCAGGAATCCCAGTTTTTCCGACTGAAAAGTTATTTGCCGGGCCAGTTTCAGGCTATCATCCGATAAGTCCGCCCGTTCTTCCAGCAGTTGAGCGTAAAGGAGGATGTTGGCGAGGGGGGTTTTGGTCTGATGAGAAATATCGGCAACCAGGGTCTGTATCCGGTTTCTATCCCCGGCTATGCTCGCGGCCGAAGCAGACGACACCGTCAATAAGCGGTAGAGCCGGTTTTCCAGCTGGGAAAGCCTGGCTTCATCATAGGAAAGGACCGCGGTCGGATTAGCTATAGCATTATCCAGCATTTCATCAATCCGATCGATGGTACTGGCCACCATACGCCGGATCTGCCACAGGAAAGCCGCCGCCAGCAGCAGCACCAAAGCCAAATAAAGCGCCAGCAACAGCGTCCGGGACGCTGATTGATAATACCATCCGGCCCCCAGAGCCAGTGAAGCAGTCAAAAATGCAGCCGAAAAAAGACCGTAGATGCCAGTCAAAGAAAAGCCGGCCCTTTTCATGCCCGGGCCTTCTTTTCACCCCACAGGTAGCCTACTCCATAAACGGTGTGAATATAAGCCGGACGGGAAGGGTCGTCTTCCAGCTTGTTCCGCAAACGGCTGACGCTTACCGATAGGGCGTTTTCATCAACATACTCCGCACCATCGCTCCAAACCCGGTCCATCAACAGGGAGCGGGGCAGGGTCGTACCGCGGTTGTTCACCAGCAGCTTTAAAAGCTTCTGCTCGGTTTTACTCAAGGTGATTGCACAGCCATTTTTGAAGAACTCCATATTATCGAAGTCAAAGATAAAATCACCCAGTTCAATCCGCCCAGATCCCGGACTGTTTCCCGAACGTCGCAGAAGAGCGGACACCCTGGCCCTTAGAACCATCAGGCTGAAGGGTTTGGTGATATAATCATCCGCTCCCAATTCCAATCCACTGACTATATCCAATTCCAGGTCATTGGCAGTCAACATGATGATCGGAATCAACGAGGTCCTGCGAATATCCCGGCAGAGTTCAAAGCCGTTTCCGTCAGGCAGGTTTAGGTCCAGTATGACCAGGTCAAATGTCCGGACGCGAAGCTGTTCCCGGGCTTCCCTGACCGTGAAAGCCTGAAAAAAATCAAAGTTGTCCTGCCGCAAAGACAGGACAATGCCGTTATTCAACCCTGCGTCATCTTCTACAATCAATACTCTGGCCACTTCGCCAGGCCCCCCCTGGGCGGTGCTCTACCCTGTTTTTAACGTCAAATGCTTGACCCTGCATGTTTCTTTAGCCCAAGTCGTTCTTTTTTCCCCGTTTCTTTACCCCGGTTATCCTGGCGGTGACGTAAAGGCCGGTCAAAACTAACACTCCTGTATAAAGCGTCCAGTCGCGGCTGTTTGCCGAATCCTGGGCCGGCTTCTCCTTCGCCCCGGCCTGAACCGCAGTGTATTGGGCCGCCGGTTTCTCCAACTCAATAGCAGTTCCCGGGTCCGAGTCGCCGCCGGTCCACCGGGCTCCCATGACCATGCCGGTTAGGGCAGCGCTTAACAATATCATTACAACAAATAGTCTTCTTATCTTGGGCATTTCGCTACCTTTCTAAACGTCTCCGCTTTTACCTGCCTATATGTTCAGACCGTCCTATATTCAGCCCAGGCACGGCATCAAATACAATAGAGCACCTATGCGGTCATGGCGCCCCTTTGCCTCTTGGGGAAGCTTTTCTTCCCGCACCACGTACCCACCGAAAAAAGTTGGCCGGGCCATGATAAAAGCCGTCCGTGATGGCTCAGCTAAAAATATCTTAGAAAATACGGATATAGACCGGCTAACGGCTTCTTGAATAAATGGTTGCCTTTTTAAAAGTTATATCCCACCCAAGGTCCCGCTGGCATAAAATCGTGTAACTATCCTGCCGCCCGGAAAAAAGGTGTCCGTATTGAGCGACGGCCTTGACCGGATCAGCGGCATAGGCTTGTTGAAAAGCGCAAGCCTCCCGGCCGGTCTCAATGATGTCTTTTAGCACGCAAACCTGGGCGGCCAGGTTGCGAAACTCGGGATCGTCAATAAACATCTGCTCAATTTGTTCTTTGTCGGGGTGCGGGCCGTGGACTTGAATCCGGCCATCACTGGCGAATTCAAGCTCAAAGGGCTCGGTGCGGCTTAAGCCCGCCGACCTTAAATGCCGGTTCAGTTCCTTTTTAAATTCACTGCCCAATTCCCTGAGCTCCCGCTCCATTCCCTCCAGGGTGACCGCACCGTTTTTATTGACGTACTTGGTTCCCAATAAAGATTGGCCAAAGATGGCTCTATTCAAGGTTTGGGCAAAGCTCTGCGACTGCGTCCCTGTAGTCGTACTTTTCTGGCTGACACTGCTATTGGTGTAACCGTTTATATTTTGCGCACGCAAAACGCTCCCCCCCTCATAATAAAGCACCTATAAAATAATATCGTGATTTGGCATATCTTCCTGTAGTAAGGAACCGAGTCAAAAAATTACACGCTTTTCCCCTTGGCTTCGCTTATCCCTCCTGGGCCGTTAAAATAACCAACATTATTTCCGATATTTTAACAGAGGGAGGAATGCCAAGTGTTGATTAAAAACGACTATGTTATCCGCCCTATGAACCGCCCGGATCTGGATATGGCAGTGGATTGGGCGGCGGCCGAGGGCTGGAATCCGGGGCTAAACGACGCTGAATGCTTTTTTCACAGCGACCCCCGGGGCTTCTTCATCGGAGAACTGGCCGGCCGGCCGATCGGCTCTATTTCAGCGGTAAGCTATGACGATCATTTTGGATTTATCGGTTTTTACATCGTAGAACCGGAATACCGGGGCCGGGGCTATGGAATTCAATTGTGGAATAGGGCTATGGACTATTTGGGGAGCCGGACGGTGGGCCTGGATGGCGTGCCCGCCCAGCAGGAAAACTATCAGAAGTCGGGCTTTGCAACCGCCTATCGCAATGTCCGGTTTGAGATTATGAGCGCTGATTATGAGGAGAGGCGATTAGGAGAGATCGTTGAACTATCTCAGATCCCCCTGCCTGATTTGTCGGCCTATGACCATAAGCTGTTTCCCGCGCCCCGAACGGAATTCCTCAAACGGTGGATATGCCCCCATGACGGCGCAGCCCTGGGATGCGTAAACAGAGGACGGCTTGAAGGCTACGGAGTCATAAGAGCCTGCCGCAATGGCTATAAAATCGGTCCTTTATTCGCTGATAAGGACTATATAGCCGAAGCGCTTTTTCAGGCTCTGGTAAGCCGAATCAAACCCGGTCTTCCAGTCTTTCTCGATGTCCCGGAGCCCAATCCATCTGCAATGGAACTGGCCGGGAAATACAAAATGCAGGCGGTGTTCTCGACCGCCCGCATGTATCGAGGTGAGCTGCCTCAGGTTGATTTAAAGAGGGTTTACGGGGTAAGCAGTTTTGAACTGGGATAGCCGGGAGGCTTTATAATAGGGTATATGTTCCCGGTATGATATCTCCACTGGTCTAGTACTCTCATTTCTGTGTATTATTCTTTAACCAGGGCTGCAATACCTCCCTTATAATAGGACTCTGAGAATAGAACGCTCTTGGCCCGTTCATCGGTTATGGTAATGCAGGCACCGATCATATCTACTTTGCCGGCTGTCAAAGCCGGGATCATCGCTCCGAAGTCCATGTTCACGATTTCTAATTTCATGCCCATTTTTTTAGCCACATAGCCGGCCAGTTCAATATCAAAACCCACCACTTTTTGACTGCCGTCTACAAAAGAAAACGCTTCGGTCACCGCCGCCGTACCGAATCTTAAAGTTCCCTTGGTTCCGTCCAGTTTTATATCCGGCATAGCTGCCGGGCTGCCGGTTTTCGGGAACCAGCGGGTCATCATCTGATTATAGGTTCCATCGGCCTTAAGTTCCTTTATGGTATCGTCAATGGCCGTTTTCAATTCCTGGTTGTTTAGATTTACGGCAAAGCCATAGTTGTCAACCGTGATCACATCCGGTAAAACCACCAGGCCCGGGTTTTTCGCCGCAATGTTCTTCAAGATCGGTTCGTCATAAGCAGCCGCGTCGGCTTTCCCCGATTGTACCGCCATACAGCAGTCGAGCACTGTATTATAGTATTGAAAGTGGGCATTGGGGAATTTGGATAATACCAGTTTGTCGGCCACCGTGCCGGTGGGAACTGCGAATGTCTTGCCGTTCAACTGGCTGGTGGCCGTGATCTTCTCCCTGGAAGTGCAGCCGGAAACAGCTACGGCCAGGAGAATCAGCACCACCATTAAAATACCGCTTACCCTTTTTAACATGAATTTGCCCCCTTAATATTTGCTTTGATAAATGCCTCCCCGACCTCGGGCAGGCCTGCGCCCAACGGCTCCGTATACCTCCTCCCCGTTCCATTAAGTATTGGAAAATCACTTGCCGGAGATGCTTGTTAATTGTTTTGTAATGGTTATTAGCTACCGTTTAATTTGAGATTTGCGTAAATCCCCGTAAGCATCGTGAAGAGCTTCTTTAACTATTGTCGCGCAAATTGAATAAAGAATATAGCCCGAAATGACGATTTTGAAATTAGCATAAAGAACAGCTTACTGATACTATTAGATGGGGCAACCAGCTGCTTAAGGAGTGTATCTGTTGCGGAATAAACTGCTAATCACCGGAATATTTTTTTCCCTCATTCTTTCGCTGGCAGGCTGCCAGAACGAGAATGGACAGATAACCCGTCTGTCCATGCTTAACGGAGGCAAAACCTTTGCTGTAGTAACCGGGACAGCGGCGGACCAGTTTACCCTCGCCAAATTCCCGGATGCTAAATTCCAATATTACAACGGTCCTCTTGACGCCGCCATAGCTGTAAGAGAAGGGAAAGCAGACGCCACTGTCTATGACAAGCCCATATTGGAGAATATCGTTGCCAAGAATGAGGGATTGGTAATTCTTCCTGAATTGCTGATGAAAGATAAATTCGGCTTTGCCGTACAGCTGCAAAACCAAGAACTCAAAACGGCCATTGATGAAACGGTGAAAGAACTCAAGGCCAACGGCACTTACGATGATATGATGAAGCGCTGGTTTCCCAAACAGGGCGACCCGGCGCCGATGCCCGATATTAAATTGACCGGGAGCAAAGGCACCCTGAGGCTGGGCACTGCCAATACCGGCGAACCGATTGCCTATATCGACAGCTCAAATAAAATGGTAGGCTTTGATATTGAAATGGCTGCCTACATTGCCCAAAAGCTGGATATGCAGTTGGAAATCGTGAATATGGAATTCGGCGCATTGATTCCGGCTCTCGGGGCTGGCAAAATTGACATGATCGCCTCCGGCATATCCATTACCGAGGAAAGAGCGAAAAAGGTGCTGTTCTCGGAAAGTTACTATGATGGAGGCATTGCCGTGCTTGTGCGCGGCAGCGTGCCCGAAACCGGTAATACCAGCGGCAAACTCAATACGGTTGACGACCTCAAAGATAAAAAGATCGGGGTTTTATTAGGCGGTATTCATGACGAATACGCCCACCAGACCTATCCCAACGCCACGGTAATGCAATACAAAAGCCCATCCGATCTGATCCTGGCGGTAAAGACCAACAAAATTGACGCCGCCTTCTTCGCCCACGAATCTTTGCTGGAAATGATGCGCAGCGACCAAGAGCTGGCCATTTTAGGCGAGAATCTGTATAGAATTCCTATGGGTATGGGGTTTAATCAAAACAATGATCGGCTGCGGGAACAGTTCAATGAATTCCTAAAACAAATTAAGGCTAACGGCGTCTATGATGATATGGCGGACCGCTGGGTAACCAGAGGCATAAACGATATGCCGGTAATCGATAATCCTAAAAACAACGGCCGCCTGGTGGTGGGCGTGGTAAGCGACAAGGGTCTGCCCTTTGCTATCGTAAAAAACAACCGGATCGTCGGTTTTGATATTGAAATGGCGGAAAGGTTTGCCGCTTCCCTGGGCAAAGAACTGGTCCTACAGGATATGGAGTTTGCCAGCCTGATCGCGGCCGTGGCCGGCAACAAGATCGATATGGTGGACAGCACCCTGGTCATTACCGAAGAGAGAAAGAAGCAGATTGACTTTTCCGATCCCTATTACGAACTGGGAACCAGCGTATTCACTTTGAAAAAGAATCTGGCCGCATACGACGGACAATCGGATGAGTCAGCGGTCACATCGTTTATCCAGAGCATATCCGAAAGCTTTAAAAATAACATCATTGTCGAGCAGCGCTATCTGCTAATCGTAGACGGTTTGAAAGTAACCGCTATTATATCCCTGTTGTCAGTGCTCTTTGGCACCCTGCTGGGCGCTCTGATCTGTTTCATGCGCATGGCCCGAAACCGGATTCTTTGCACTATTGCCAGGGTTTACATTTCCATCCTGCGCGGCACCCCGGTTCTGGTCCTGCTCATGCTGATCTTCTATGTAGTATTTGCCTCGGTGAATATCGACCCGATAATCGTGGCGGTGATTGCCTTTGGTATGAACTTTGGCGCCTATGTTTCGGAAATGTTTCGAACCGCCATCGAAAGCATTGACAGAGGGCAGACCGAGGCCGGGATCGCCGGCGGTTTTACTCCTTTTCAAACCTTCGTTTATATCATCCTGCCCCAGGCGGTGAGACAGGTTCTGCCCGTCTACAAGGGCGAATTTATATCCCTGGTCAAGATGACATCAGTGGTCGGCTATATCGCGGTGCAGGATCTGACCAAAGCCAGCGATATCATTCGCAGCCGTACTTTTGACGCCTTTTTCCCGCTGGTTATGGTAGCGGTGCTCTACTTTATCATGGCCTACCTGTTGGCCCTGGTGCTGGACTACATCGGTATGAAAACCGATCCCAAAAGAAACCGCCCTAAGAGGATTTCCCAGGCATGATAAAGCGGGCGAAAGAACCGTCCCCAAGCCCGCCTGGGCCGTCTTGATATTAAACTATAAATTGATTACAGAAAGGGATGTTTTATATGGCTATGGCAAATAAAAGGGATGTCATACTGGCTCCAAGCTATCAAGTTCTTAAACCCGGTCCCAGGGAGTTCGAAATGGCCGGTCAGGCTATTCGTGACGGTAAAATCGTTTGTGTACCTACTTTGACCATATACGTTCTGGTCTGTGATGCCTTTAATGCCAGGGCTCTGGGAAAATTGAGAGCAATGCGCAATAGCCCAGCTGATAAGCCGATCACCATCGTTATGGACAAAAGCCGAATAGCAGAATTCGCCGAAATAGACGAACGCCAGCAGCGTATTATCGACATCTTCAGCCCTTCCCCGGTAAGCTTCTACGTGCAGAAGAAGCCCAACACCCCGTTGGACGCCGCCACCGCTGGTTCCGAGGCAATTGTAGTATACTTTCAGGATAGTGAAATTCGCACTCTTTATGATTACAGCCGCACTATTTTGGGGATCAGTTCTTCCAACCTCAAGGGCTTGCCTGACGCCACCACTCTGGAAGAGGCCGTCAATTATTTTGGGGATAATGCGGACATCTACTTTGACGGCGGACCCGCACGGGGCAACAAGCCCAGCCCCCATATAGACATAAGGACAGAGCCAGTAGAGCCCCGAAGGGAAGCCCCTCATTTTCCCTTTAGCAAGATCCAGGAAATCCTGGCTCAGCACGGCTTGAGCTAATCCTGGGCGGATAAGCCCTGCAAGTGATTGTTGAGTCTTTATGTCCGCCAATCTTGGCTGCTAATTTAAATACATCGATAACTTGGTGCTAAGAGAAAATACAAACCGCCTACCGGAACAATGCGTCCTGATAGGCGGCTCAATATGTTTCTGCTATTTATTCTTTTTCGCTTCAATCATAAGCAGCATGGTTTGCCTGGCAACGTTCAAGCTCAATTTAACCTGTTCCTCGGTCAAGATTCCGTCAGCCAGGGCTTGGTTTAAGGACTGCGCCAATTACTTCATGCCTGGTGCCTGCATCATCAACAACCACAGCTTTGCTATAAACAATATTGCCAGCCACTTCTCCGTCAAGTTCAGCAACAAAATCAAGTTCTTTAATAAATTCCGGGAAACTTCTTAATTGGTGCAAGATAAAATGTTCACAGCAGCCGGGTCTATAAACATTCCAAAATGCCTCTCTGGTTATACTTTCTACTATTCTAAAATCTTTCTCTTCCTCAGTTCGAAGGGTAACATTCATGTATTTGCTCCTTTATAGAATAGACATAATCTAGAGTCCGCAAGGGGAAGGTCTTGTCCCTGCTATTAGGCTGGTTGCACCGTTTTTCCGGATTAAACAGCTAATTACTTCAACACTTCGTGCTGATAACGGCAACTCAGCACAGCCCGTTGCTTTACATACTTGTTGTTTTTATTGACCCATAATGCATAGATAAAGAGGATAAAGAGGTCAACTTTGACCGGATAGCCCGTTAATTCATCATCCAGACGGTTTTACCTGGCCGGGGTGGCTTCTATTTCCGTACCGGTTTTTAATCACATATCGGGGCTATAAGAAACTTGTCCGGGCATTATTGCTTTATTACATATTTACAGATTAATTCTTATATTTCCGCACCATCCCTTATTTATAGGCATAGTAATTATTGAAACCATAGACGATTAGAAATAGGAGGAAAATGCCAGTCAGATATTGAATAGCTATTATTGGAGGGCCGGATCATGCGCAGTGCAGTATTTGAGATCAGCTTATTAATAGCCGCTTTCATTGTGGGATGGCTGTTTTTCAAATGGAACAGCTTGTTTTACATCGCGCTTGGTCTTATCGCGTTTTATGCTATTATTATTGTCCTATATATTGTGACCAAGCGGTCATCCATGTCGTGGTTTGACATACTCCTGGGAGTAGTCGCTTTGGCCGTTTGGCTGGTAATTGCCGGAGCAATGATGCGGGAAAAGGGATTACACCTGTTGGGGCTGTTTTAAAGAAATAATCAGAGTATCAGGCAAGCTCGGATTAATGTAAGGATTGAAAACAAGGACCCGGGCCATCGAATTTGGTCCGGGTTCTTTTGATATGTAAATTGCGGCCGTTAACGGGATAGATAAGGACCGGTTTGAAAGGTTCCTGAAGAGCGGTTAGGCAAAAGAACCGCCCCCGTATCTTCCCTGCTCCGGCCGCAGCTGTTTAAAAACTTCTTGGTTTATCGCTACACTGAGGCTATCCGGCCGTATTTCACCTGCCAAATCATTATATTTTATGGCGGCATCAATATCGTTCAACTTGAGGCAGCATTTGCTGAGCTTTTGATAAGTCCTGTATTTCAAGGCCTGAACATCTATTTGCTGCAGATTCTGCTTGGCGTGAAGCGAGGTCTCCAGCCAAAAACGGGCCTGGCGGTAGTGTTTTTCTTGGAAACACAGCATGCCCAGTTTGAAGCAGGAAAAAACATAGGGAGTATCGTAGCGCAGTGATATGAGCAGGGCGTCCTTTTGCTCCCGGCTCTGCCCCAGTGCTTCATAAGCCGCCGACAGCATATAAAGCTTGGAGGCGAGTATTTCGTTATTCTGTTCTACATTTAAACGGGTTATTAAATAGTCCCGGCATTTTTCATATTCACCGGCCCGGTGCAGCTCCTGGCCGTAATCCAGTTCCTCCTGGGGGGTTAAAACCATCCCCTTATCCATCTTCCTCTGCAAATAGGTCAGACCGCTGTGCATCCTGATGAGCAGATGCATCTTGTGGTCGGCGCCCAGCGCGGCGTCTCGCCAGAGGGTTTTGTCCCAGTAATCAAAATACAAACCGGCAAAGTTGAGCAATTGGTTGGAGAAATTGAATACGGCGGCATTATAGTGGTAGATTTTCTCCCCGAGGGGCTGGTTGTGGTTTCTGATTAAAAACCAGTTGTATTTTCTGTCCATATACCGGACATCATCCTGGAAAACCACATTCAGCAAATCCTGATCGGGGAAAAAGGTAGTGATTTTTTGAAATAGCTCCCGGATATCCATATTAATAAGGAGGTCGGAATCCAAGTAGATGATTTTTTCTACCGCCGCGGGCAAAAGGCGGGGCAGATAGAGACGGAACATGATCCCTTCACAGTAACCGCGTTTCTCTATCGCGGCTATGTCGAAGTCTTGCTCGGCGCTCACCCGGTAGAAACCGATATTTTGCCCGTAGGAGGCGCAAAGCTGTATAAACCGTTCCCGGTTCTGCGGCGACAAGGTATCGTTGTGCAGCAGGTGCACGGTTACCGGCTCCCGGGTATTTTCAAAAAGTGAAGCCATAGCCGTACCGGTATACATGCTGTAGGAGCCCAGATAATCATGCAGGGCAAAAGCCACATGAATCACGACAATTCCCCACTTTCGCTTATTGATTGATAGGGCAGCGCATGGTGAGCCTGCACTCCCCGGGGCACCCGGGTTTTGCCGCCCAGGCAAAAACGGCAGGCCTGAAGATGGGTTTTACGTGTAAAAAATCGGAAAAGACGTTCGCGCAAAAGAGTGTCGTCGCGCAGATCCACATATTCATCCTCCGGCCTGGGTACGGCTGCCAGAGCGGCTCCATGGGCCGCCACCGGGCACAGATAGAGCTCGTGTCCCAGAAGGGTGGCGCAGCCTTCCTTAGATAAACAAGCCTGGTACAGGTTGTGCGTTTCTTCCCCGGAGCGTTCACAGCATATGAAGTCGCCCATATCAAACCAGGGAGTATGCGCAGGATAGAGCATATGCGAGATCTTACCGGCTTTCAGCTGGGCCATCAATTCCTTGACCCGCCGGGAGGCGCCCCGTAATCATTTACCAGCACAGTTGCTCTGGGACACCCGGCCAGTACGGAAGCGGTTCTCTCTTTTAAAAGCAGCGTCCCGTTGGTGGGGATGTCAATGCAGAATATTTTATCCGAACTGCCGAAACGCTCTATTACTTTTTCTATTTTTTCCTGCAGCAGCAAAGGCTCTCCGCCGATTATCCTCATGCTCGCCACGCCATCCACCGCCTTCAGCACCCGGGCAAATGATTCCAAATAGTCTTCTTCCTCATAATCATGAGGCGCAGTATAGTACTGCATGCGGTTGGCGCAATGCCGGCAGCGCAGGTTGCAGCGCTGGGTCAGAACCAGATCAATCCCCGGCACTATGAAGGACTCCCGGCGGCGTTTGAAAAAGAAGTACATCATGTTTTCGTAGCCCTTGCGCTCATAGGGATCCATAAGCAGCTGGCTCATGAAGAACCAGTCCCCTAAAGTAATTCCCGGCAGAAAGCGCAGGTATCTCTGATAAAACACCTTGCTTCCCAGCAGGAGGTTATCACCGCGATGAACGGCCAGAGCTTCCGCGCCTATAATATCAATTCCGTGGTAGGATTCCCCGGCCCGGTCATCATCGCAAATATATATTTTGCCTTTAACGCCGTTTTCCCCCAGGAATTCAGCGGCCCGGGCGACTTTGTCCAAAGTCCCGCAGAGCACTATGGGACGGCGGTTCCATTTCTTCAATTCGAATTGGCGCAGCTTGAGGGGGCGGGTTGCATCGCTCTTAAGGGGATTTGCTGCCCCTGCCGGAAAAAATTCAGCTTGCTCCATCGGCCAGCCTCGCTTATCCCCGGCCAGGCTCTCAAAATACAGGCGGTTGAGCGCTGCACTGACACTGTCCGGCCGGGCCGCGGCGGCTCTTTCGTTGTATTCCACCGCTTTTTCTATAAGGCCTTTCCGGGCATAAAGCTTGCTCAGCTTCAGGCAGGGGATATACTCGTAGTAAGCAGGAAACACCAGGTTGAAATCAGCCAGGTCCGGGGTAAAGGAAAGAGCCCGCATATACCAGAATTCCGCCTGGTCCTGCATCCCCAGATGCTTAAAGCAGTTGCCCATCTCGCAGCACAGCAAGGGGGTGGGGCCACCCAGACGAAGGCCCCGGTCAGCTCCTCGAGAGCCTCCTTCCAGCGCTCAAGCTTTTGCAGGCTCCACACAGCAAATGTCAAAGCGTGGGCGATATCGGCAGGGCTCTGCATGGATTTGACTTTAAGGTAAGCTTCATATGATTCCTGGTAGCGCCGGTGCAGGTATAACTCGCGGCAGTAGTAGGCATAGTTGAAAGATGTGAAAGGGGTGCCGTCGGCCAGCATTTTTTCAAATATGCGTATATTGCGGCCGGGATCATTGACCACCTCTTTTTTATGCCAGATGGTGATATTCCCGGCAATATAGCTGCTGTATTTTTTCACTTCGCCGTCAGCGGACACAGAACTCATGGGGATTCCCTCGTGAACCGGGTATATCCATTGGGAGCCCAGGCTGCGCCGGATCAGGCGATCCCGCAGCAGCGCCGTCTCATGATGGCCCTCCCCCACCATGCTGCGATGCAGCGTAAAAACCACATCCACATCCGGTGCCAGCGAAGATTTAAGAGCGGCAATGCGTTCAGCGTCCCCGGCTTCGATGATATTGTCGGCGTCCAGCCACATTATATAGTCGCATCCGGCCAGGGAATAAGAATAATTGCGCGCCGCCGCAAAATCGTCGTTCCATTCAAAATCATACACCTTATCGGTAAAAGCCCGGGCTATATTTTTCGTAGCGTCGCTTGAACCCGTATCCACGATGATGATTTCATCTGCAAAGCTCTTCACGCCATTGAGACAACGGGCCAATACCGGCTCTTCATCCTTTACAATCATGCACACACTGATACTGATGATTTTTGCGCACCTCTTCCTAATATGCTCTTAGATGGCAATAAGGAACCCTACGCCTGCCCCCACGCCTTCAAAGTTGAACCGGATTGAGCAATATACTAAATTATCAACCTATGCTTATATTTATGAAAGAAATGGTTTGATTCTGAATAATTCTATTTGAGTAACCATGCGTCTGGTTCATGTAACCATTTTCTAAACCAACTCCGCCTACCACGTCCAGCAGGTCGTCGTCGTCAAGCGGGAACCCGTCAAAATCCTGCATGGCTGCAACGATTTCCTCCTTGCCGTAGCCCAGCTCGGCCGCCGCCTTTTCAAAAGCCTGGGCCGAAATAAGGGCCCCGGTGCCGGCATGTTTTATAATCTTTTGTACCATTTCCTTCACGCTTTAAGCCTCCATTCGTTCAACAAGCCATAATCGGTTCGCGTCCTCGGATATTGTTCTTTTTGTATTATAGCACAAGGGTCCCAGAGCGTGGAAAAGACGGTGGAACGGCAGATCGAGCGACTAAAATAGCGTAGTCTTTCCTATAAATGACTCATCATCAAGCCGTTGCCTTGCCACCAGTTCTGCGAAATAGCCGCCTTTTTGGAGCAGTTCGTCATAGCTGCCGTCTTCCCTGATTTTGCCGTCTTCCAGCACGATGATGCGCTCACAGTGGCGGATGGTCGAAAGCCGGTGGGCAATAACGATCCGGGTGCTTTTCAAAGAACCCAGGGCCTCTGCTACCTGCTTCTGGGTGATATTGTCCAGGGCCGAGGTGGCCTCATCAAACATCAGAATCCGGGGTTTGGGCACAATGGCGCGGGCGATCATCAAGCGCTGACGCTGACCTCCGGAAATGGCGCCGCTGCCCTCGGAAATCATGGTGTGCATGCCCATGGGCATGGCCCGGATGTCATCGGCTATACCGGCCAGTTCCGCAGCCTGCCAGGCATCGTCCCGCGACAGCCAGGGAGCGGATATAACGATATTGGAAAAAATATCGCCGGAAAACAGCCGTCCATCCTGCGTTATCGCCCCGATATTCTGCCGTAGGGATCGCAAGTCAAGGCGGACGATATCCCGTCCGTCATAGTAGATAGCCCCCCTTTGCGGCGTTTCAAATCCCAGCAAGAGCCGCATCAAGGTTGATTTACCGCACCCGGTTTTCCCCACGATGGCCACATATTGGCCGGCCTTTATTTTTAAGCTGATATCATCCAAGACCAGGGGCATTTCTTCGTTGTAGCGAAAAGACACGTTGTTTAGCTCAATATTGCCGGACAGCCTGGTTATTATCTGCTTGTTCTCCCCCACTTCCGGCACCGCTTTCAGGATGGGTTCGACCATTTCCATCAACGGTTTTATATTGGCAAAGGAGGTAGTTGCACCGGCCAGAGACATGATAGCACCGGTTACCAGGCCGAATGAGGCGCTGAAGGCCATGAAGCCGGCAACAGAAACACTGGCGGCAGCGGCGCTGTAATATATGATAACGATGCCGGCCAGGTTGATGACGCCGGCAGCAATCGGCTGTATCTTAACCAGCAATGGCGGATTGTAATTTACATCCGCCTGCTGTTTATAAGCATTCGCCCATTTGGCAAATACGCGCCGTTCAGCGCCGGCCAGTTTTATCTTTGGCACCCCGGAAAAGCTGGCAAAAGTGAGCCCGTTAAGCCTGGCATCGAGAGCCATGCGCCGGCGGTTAAGGTTTAGTTCGACAAAACCGGTTATGACGGTAACCGCCAGTTCCAGCAGGATGACCAGGAGGGCGGGGGCCACCAGGGTCGGGGCGAAACTCATAATCTGAAATACGTAAACCAATGAAAAAAGGGCAGTAAGACCGGTTGCCAGGAAGGCATTGGCCAGCATTTCACAGAGCTGCATAATGGCCGAGATGCGTGAACTCAGTTCACCGGCATTGTATTCTTTAAAAAAGACCGCCGGCAGTAAAAGCAGCCGGCTCATGGCGGCCGCTTCAACGGGGATGTTCATTTTAGTCTGCACCCGGGCGATTAAAAGCGTTTTAGTGATTTCTATCAGTACCGCAGATAGGGTAACACCCGCCAGTACTAAAGCCACCGGCAGCAGCAGCCCCGGTTCACCGGCCGGAATGACCCGTTCAAAGATGAGTTTCGTTATGTAGGGAGTAAACAGGCCGAGGAGGCTCACACCCAAACCGGCCAGGGCCGCCATAAGAATATCGGCAGCAGAAAGGGTCTTTACTATATACTGCAGGAGATCAGCAAGTCCCAGTTGTTTAAGGGGCAGGGGACGGTAGAAACAAAAGGCTTCTTCTTGCAGCTTATCCCTGGTTTTGCGTGACAGTCTGAGCTTTTCTCCGGTTTCATAATCGAAGAACTCGTACCCGCCCCAACCGGCCGGGATGAGGGCCACCACATCGCCGCTCCGGGTCTGTCCCAGCATAGGGCCGACAGCGTCCCGCCACCAGTTGCCCTGTAGCTTTACCACCCTTCACATAATCCCGGTGGGACGCAGGAGGTACTCAAGCTGGTCGTTCAGGTCTTCTAGTTCTTCGGGCAGTTCTATCGGCTCGGTATTGTAAAACTTAAGGATTTCTTCGATGGCATTTTTCGTTTTCAGCCGGTCGCTGTTTAAGGCAGCCGATATTACCGATTTACCCAGAACAACCGAGGAAAGCTGGGCGAAGGCGTTTTGAACGCCTTCTTCATCATAGCGGATTCTGTCTTTTATCTGTTCATCAAACCAGCCTTTGCTCATAGCAGCCTCTCCTATTCAGTGGCAATAAGCTCGGTATAAAGCCCCCCGGCCAGAAATAATTCTTCATGCCTGCCCCGCTCTATAACTTTGCCCTTATTCATTACGATGATTTCATCACAGTCGCGAATGGCGGACAGCCGGTGAGCTATAATAATGCAGGTTACGCCCCGGTCTTTGATGGCCTTAACCACTTCATGCTCGGTTTTGGCATCCAGGGCCGAGGTGGCCTCGTCCAGAATAACGAGCCTGGGGTCCTGGGCCAGCACCCGGGCGATTTCTATCCTCTGCCGCTGGCCGCCCGAAAAATTTCGGCCTCCCTCCAGTATCATGCCATTGTAGCCGCCCTCCCGCTGCATAATTTCCGTATGCAGTCCGGCATCGCGGGCCGCTAAAATCATTTCAAAGTCTTCAATTGATTTGTCCCACATCTTTATGTTGTTGCTGATGGTATCCTCAAACAGTATAATGTCCTGATCGACTACGGCCACCGAACCGGTAAGAACTTCCCGGTAAATATCCTCCCGGGCCTGCCCGTCAAATTCTATTTCACCGCTCCAGGGTTTATACAGACCGGATATCAATTTGGAGAGGGTGGACTTTCCGCATCCCGAGGTGCCTACCAGCGCGATTCTCTGGCCCGGTTTGGCAGTCAGGCTGAAATTTTCTATCAAGGGTTCCGCCAGCCGGGAGTAGCCAAAGGTAACGTTTTTCATGGTAAGAGCGCCGCTCAATTTGTGATACTCCCGGTCATCATCTTCAGCCTGGGGCGGGTATTCTACATCAGGCTGGTAATTCATCACATCTTCGATTCTCTCCATGGAAGAACGCATTTCCTGCATACTCTGTCCCAGCCCGATAAAGGCATTCACAGGCGCCAAAAATGCGTTCATAAAGCCCTGAAAAGCCAGGAGCATACCCACGGTAAATTGTCCGTTCATGATCAGCATGGCCCCCAGGAACAGCACGGCCAGGTTGGCGATCTGCTGCAGAGCCCCGGGAAGCGCTCCCAGGTACTGATTAAGCAGGGCAGATCTGACCGATGAGCTGTTGACCGAAGCCTGGAAGCCGGCCCAGCGTTCAAAATAGCCGTTTTCGGCTCCGGATGCCTTGATGGTTTCAATCATTTCAATACCGCTCATGGTGGTGGCTGCCAGTTTACCGCTGTCGCGCATCTGGGCCCGGGTTATATTCACCCGCTTTTTTGAAATAAGACCGGCTACCCATAGGTTGATAAAGGTAGCCGCAAGCCCTACAGCGGTCAGTAAAAGGCTGTATTTTGCCATAATCACAAAGTAAAAAACCAGCATAGCCAGGTTCAATAAAACAGGTGCCAATTGGCTCATTAAAGTCTCCGCAATGAGCTCGTTGGAACTCTGCCGGGCGGCAATATCCCCGGCCATGCGCTGCGAAAAAAATTCCACCGGCAGGCGCAGGACATGCCAGAAAAAGGTGGTGTTGGCCACAATGGCCAGTTTACCTCTAATTTTCAGCATATATAGGATGTTGATGACGGATACGATGATCTGAAAAGCGAGCAGGCCAGTCATGGCCCATATAAAGGGGTAAAGCCAATCAGGATTGGCCCCGGTTAAAATTCGGTCCATAAACACCCGGGCAAAAACCGGAGTGAGCACCCCGGCCATCGCCGTTAGAATACCGGTGAGAATTACGAACAATATCGGCACCAAAGTGCCTTTTAAGCGGCTTCTGGCAAAGCCCCACACGCTGCGCGGCTTGCCATCGGCTACAAAGCTCTCCGTTTTAGAAAAAGCCAGTACAATTCCGGTAAAGGATTTATTGAACTCTTCTATTGGAACCTGAACCGTTCCCCGACCCGGATCATTGAGCACCACGTAGTTTTTTTTAAAACCGTTCAACACTACGAAATGATTAAAGTTCCAGTGGATAATCACCGGATACTCTATCTGTTTGACATCCTCAAGTTCCAGGCGATAACATAGCCCAGGACTTTCCCCCCGTTTATCACGCCTTTGGCGTGCACGCTGGTGGGGAGGCTACCGGTAATGCTCCATACCACAAGCACTGCCAGCAATATAAACATAGCCATCAGTACTATCCAAATACTCGGGTTGGATACTTTTATATAGTCGTTCAACTGCTCCGGTGATGATATGCTGTCCAGGCTGGCCTTGCGAAAAATGGTGTTGCTCATTTTATATTTCTCCTGCTTTAAGACTACATGATAAATATCGAAAATGGAGGGATAAAACTGTAAGGAAGACCCCGGCTGGTAGTAGGCAGGGGCCGTCCCCAGCTATCACAAAGCCCATTCTATAACCAATAGGGCATCCGAGGTGAACTACCCCGCCATATCGCATTTCTTCCCCTTACAGCCGATCCTAAACATTATTATCCAGAAAGGTATTTGACTTTCTAGAGTACTAGTGTACTATATACATATAACACTAGTACTGGCAGGTGAAACAACAGGATGAACTTTAACACTACGGTACCCATATATCTGCAGATCATGGACCGCATCAAAAAAGATATAGTGACGGGGGTACTGGCCCGGGGGGAGAGGATTGATTCAGTGCGGGCATTAGCAGCCAAATTTGAGGTGAATATAAATACCATGCAGCGTGCCTGCTCAGAATTGGAACGGCAGGGGATCATCTTCACGCAAAGAGGTATCGGAAGCTTTGTAAGCAAAGACGAAAACGTTGTTGCCGCGTTGAAAGAAGAAATGTCGGCAAAGTTGATTGAGGGCTTTGTCGGTGGCATGGAGGGCCTGGGCTACGATAAAAGTGAAATATTCAAAATAATAAGAAAGGCGTTGGCTATATGAGTGTGGTTAGGGTTAAAGGTTTGACTAAACATATTGGTAGAAAAGCGGTTTTAAAGGGAATAGATTTTGAAATAGACAAAGGCCGGGTGGTCGGAATCTTAGGGCCCAATGGGGCCGGAAAGACCACCTTGATCAAAATATTGATGAATTTATACCATGCTGATTCTGGCGAAGTTGAAATTTGCGGCGAAAAAGTCAGCTTTGCCAGCAAGAAGTACATCGCTTATATGCCCGATACCAACCACCTGTTTAGATGGATGCGGGTTCGTGACGCGATCCAATACTATAGCGAAATGTTTCCCGACTTTGACGCCAACCGTGCGAAAGAACTCTGTACATTTCTTGGCATCGACGAATCGGAAGAGGTAAGGAATTTGTCCAAGGGAACCACAGAGCGGGTTCTGATAATGCTGACTTTTTCGCGCCAGGCCTGTTTATATTTGCTTGATGAACCGATTGGGGGCATTGATCCTTGGGCTAGAGATAGGATTATAAAGACTATTTTGGCCGGATTGAATGAGGAAAGCGCCATCATCATTTCCACCCATCAGGTTAAGGATGTGGAAACCTTGCTAGATGAAGTATTGTTTTTAAACCAGGGTGAATTGGTCTTTTCGGACAACGCTGAAAACATCCGGGAGGTTCGCGGTCAATCCATAGAAGAATGTTATCTGGAGGTTTTTGCCCATGTTTAAACTGCTAAAATGGGATATTTTAAATTACGTTAAGAAATATTATGAGCTTTATATTGTTTGGGCGGTAGTTTTTGTTATAAAAGCGGTGGTACCCGACGACATACTATACTTGTCTCCTGTTGTAAATGGGATAGCAGCGATTGTAAGCATGTTCTTTTTTATCTATTCTATAGTTTTCCCGGCAATTGAGACTGTTAACTGGTTGCGGAAGGATTCGTACCAGCTAGAGCTCTCCCTGCCTTTAGAACCGTGGAAAATGCTTTTGAGTAAACTTATTGTTTCAATCAGCATAGTTATTACAGGGACGATTCTTACAATACTGTTGTGGTCGCTAATGTTTGAACCTAAAATGTCTAATATAGTAGTATCCAAGGTCTTTTTCAACTTCCTCGCTTATGTCATTCTTATCTTAGTACTTCTCATCATCGCTATGTTCTCCTATATTTCAACAAAAAGTTTTAGTTTGACCAGGAACAGGCCGGATATAACATCAGTTTTAAACTTTTTTTTAATATGCCTGCTGTTAATGGCATTTGTATATGTGTTTTTTATTACAATCGGTGCCTGGTATGTAGATCTCGTTCAAGTTAGCGATAATAAATTCGGATTTAGTATTTCCGTAAGCAAAAGCCCGAATGGGCTGATAAACACATTTGGGATAATATACCCGATTTCTATTATCGCAGTAGGATTCTGGGGGAGCTGCCGTTTGTTTAAACGCAGGTTCGAAAGGTATTAAAAACAGCATGGGCTTTACGCCTGAATCTCAAGGTTTCGTATCACACAGATGGCATAGGGACGGCCCCGTGCTTTTTGATATAGTGCTCACTCAGTCACATTGCTTGCCGGTATATTTTCATTTACACTGTAAATAAGCATCAATTATAGAGGTATTTTGATATGCCTGAAATATCCGACACTTGTCCTGCTACCCAAACCATAATAATTAATGGTTACCGTCAAATGGCTGTACCCCTTAAATTTAAATTGGCTATGGAAATGTCCGAAACCGTTATAAATCTGGCTAAAGCCGGCATCCGAAGACGGCATCCCAATATATCCCAATCCGAATTCAACAAACGGTTGGGCGCAATTTTATGGGGACGGGATCTCTCTCTTAAAGTAAATCAATGGGATCCGGAGAAAGAGGGCTACTGATGCTCATTCCTTTTTCGGTTACATTTAAAGTGATTAAAGCTCTTGAAGAATGTGGAATAAATTATTTTATTGGTGGTTCACTCGGGAGTTCAATCTATGGAATCCCCAGAGCTACTTTAGATGCAGACCTGATTTCAGATCTCGATCATACCAAAGTTCAACAACTGGCGGATAAATTAAAGGGGTATTGATAGTTCAGGATGAACTTCTCGATCGTAATTATCTAATACATTGGGCTAAAATGCTTGGAGTTGATGATTGGTTAGAAAAACTGTATCTTGAAATACATACTGATTAATTTTCGGGTCAGGGTACATCAGCAATCCCGTCCCCGAACTCATTCTACTTCCTGTGAGCTTCCAGGTAGGCCTCAGTGCGGACAGCTACATTTTGCTGCAGGTTGCGATAGAAAAACTGATAATCATAAATGTGATAGTCGCCCTGGCTGAAGATGTCCAATACGAACGGATATTCCCCGGGAGATATGTCGGTTACTTTAAGGGTGCCCCGCTCCTGATCCAGGTAGGCCCCGGTTAAGGCCGGGATTTCTTTTACAACCCCTCCGTCATCATCGGTAAAAACCGCACCCAGATTTAAGCTGGCCGGAGCATGTTCACCGGTAGTTTTCCAAGTGAGCGGATTAATGACCAGGGTTGTTTTAGGAACGATAAATGAAGTCTTGACCGACTCCGCTTCAGAGTTAAAGCTTATAATAACGCCGGTGTCGTTAGCGCCCTGAGCCATTTTTAAAAAAGGATAGCGGGCCATATCCTCCGGGGTAATTCGCCAGCCGATCAAATAGGCTGCCACCAGGCGTTGGTTGTAGCTTTCGTTCTGGAATAAATCCTTCATGAGACGAAGAAGCATGTCCGAGCCCTGGCTAAAGCCTGCTAGAACGAAGGGCCGACCGTTATTGCATTCCTGCATGTAATACTCAAACGATTGCCTGACATCGCTGTAAGCCAGCTGGAAATATGGTTCCGCTTCAGTTGCGTCAAGGCTGTAGACATTCAAGCCCGCCTGCCGGTAGAAAGGCGCATATACGCTGCAGACATCCTCGTAAATCCCTTTTTCCATATTAAGAGCGCCCACAAAATTGGGTCGGGTCTGGGCATCGTTTATTTCCATATTAAATGAATTATTTTGTCCCATATAAACGGTCGGGCAGACCAGAAATACATCAACTTTTTTAAGCTGGCTGTTTTCCGGGAAATAAGCCCAGTTGTTCTGGTCCGCATATGGATTTTGGATTGGCGCGCTGCATCCGATAAGCAGAGCAATAATTGCTAATAAAATAAAGAGCTTCGATTTTCTTAACATATGTATCCTTCCTTTTTTGAACAGGACTATGCGAAGGACGCTTCTTGTCGTCCCTTAAAGCGAAGGGACAACAAGGACCGGCAGACTGTGTGACAACGCCCCTGTGTATCAAACAAAATAATCTCATTAACAATGTTAATTACTAATGAAACAAATATAGGGCTAGCTCGGCTTAGGCTGGGGCTAGCCTTCTCACTATTTCTTCAACGCCTAGAATACTTATTACCCTTCGCAAATTGTAGGCCAGAAAGTGCAACTTGTTTTCCGTTTCCACAGAATTTAACCCTCGGGTTAAAAAGAAGTTGAACCCCCAGGACTTCTTTACCGTACCAAAGGGATGCTCAACCATCGTTTGCCGTTTTGCATACAGTTCTTTGTTTTCCCGGGTCCTTCGTTCAATCTCATCAAGAATGGCTTGCTCTAGATTACGATGGATGGACCGCCCTTTCTTAGATGTAGTACATTGCTCCTTTAACTCGCATTGCTGGCAGGCACGCTGGTTTTTGTAAACTCGATATTTTACCTCTTTCACTTCTCGTATTCTGCCAGGATACAGGATTTGCCCAGCTGGGCAGATGTAATGATTTTCTTCTTTAACATACTGAAATTTATCCGCCTGAAATTCGGGGTTAGCCACATTACCGGTAAATCTTTGCTTGGGTACATAGGTTTCAATATCGCTGGTTTCGCAATCTACTAGATCTTTGCTAGAATAATAACCCTTGTCAGCCAGGACTTTGAGCTTCTTCACTCCTAGCACTGCTTTAGCCTTTTTAGCCATTTGGCTTAGTTGTCCCTGATCAGCCGGGTTGTTTATGACTTCAGTATCTACCACCAATTTGTGCTTCTCATCTACTGCTGTCTGCACATTGTAACTTACTTCAACTCCATTGTTGTTAACTACCATGAGGCGGGCATCAGGATCAGTGGTTGAGATTTCCCTGGTGTCTGTTTCTCCCATTTCTTGTTGTAACCCTATATACTTTTCTTTTCGGCGCTGAAGCTCTTCTATGCGCTGCTTGATTTCCCCTTCACTCGGTACATGAACGTCTGTTTCATTTTCATCGTTGCTATCCAGTTGCTGCAGATAGGTATCGATTTTTTCATCAATATATTTCAAATGTCTTTGTATCTTCTTCTCGCTAAAGTTGTTGCGTTTGGAATTGCTGGCCCTGAATTTGGAGCCATCTACAGCTATTATCTTCTGCCCATACAGCTCCCATTCTTTGCATAATGCATATTGCGAGACCTAACGGTCAGTTTTGCGGAGCAAAACGGCCACGATGCGGAGTGAGCGGCCAGTAATAACTCCGATTATTGAACATACAATTGGACTCCTTTCATAATGATGGTAGCCATCCACAGGATGGCAATACATCAGAAGGAGGATAATGTATGCTTGACTACAAAGACATCATTATCAAACGCTACGCTCTGAACATGTCCGGCAGGGAGATCGCCAGGTATCTGAACGTAAGCAAATCAGGAGTTAATGACTTCCTGAAAGCATTCGAAGAATGCGAATTCTTGAACTTCCCATTGCCCGAAGGGATAACGAACTATGGGATAGCTGAACAGGTCTATGGAAACATTCCGGGATCCAGCGGCAGAGATCTCAGTTATGAGCTTCCTGATTTCAAAGAGATTGCCAGGATGATGAATACCAGAAAGAACATGACGCTGGTCTTTCTATGGAACCGTTATGCCAAGAAGTGCCAGGCAGAGGACAGAAAGTTTTATCAGTACCGGCAGTTCTGTGAGCTATACGCCAAATGGTGCGAAGAAAACAACGAGACACTCCACTTTAATGCCATCATCGGCCAAAAGATGGAGGTCGATTTTGCTGGGAAGACCTTTCCGTTGATTGACCCGCTTACCGGGGAGATTTCCACGATTGTCGTTTTCGTGGCAATCCTTCCTTATTTTCAGTACATTTATGCGGAAGGAATGCTCTCCACCAAGGAACCGCAGTGGATAGAGGTAAACAACCATGCACTGCAGTATTTCGGAGGTGTCCCACCTCTGGTGGTATGTGATAACTGCAAGCAGGCTGTAATCGCAAACCGGGACTGGATCGAGCCTGAGCTGAACAAGGACTATGCAGAGTGGGCTGAACACAATCACACGGCGATCCTTCCTGCCAAGGTCAAAAAGCCAAAATTTAAAAGTTCCGTTGAAAATGCGGTTGGCATCCTTGAGAAGGGCTTCTTCCACGAATTGGAGGAACGTCGGCATTTCAGCCTTGAGCAGTTCAACGAAGATTTGTGGGATGGCCTTATTAAACTCAATCATGAACCCTTCAAGAAGAAAGAGCATAACAGGTACTATTACTGGGAAGAAGAAAGGCTTGAATTGATGCCGCTCCCCTCCATGCAGTATCAGTACATGGAACGGAAAGCGGCAAAAGTGTCCAGCGACTTCCATGTACGCTTTGACAATGCCTATTATAGCGTAGATAAGGCATTTTTGCACAAGCGTGTATCCATCCGGGCAACCGCTTCAACGGTTAGAATCTTCTCCCTGGAAGGTGACTTCATCTGCGAATGGCCAAGAGCCATCCATAAAGGCCAGTGGTCTACGAACCCGGAGCACCTTCCGGCAAACCATAGGGACCTCGCTGAATGGAATGCCGCCTATTTTACCCGGAAGGCCATGACGATCGGCCCAAATACGGTCGAAGTCATCAAGACCATCCTGGCCAGCCGTAAGTTGGAGGTGCAAACCTACCGTTTATGTCTGGGCGTATTGAATTTTACAAAGAAATACAGTAAGCAGACTCTTGAAGAATGCTGTAAACAGGCGTTGGAACTTAACAAAGTGACCTACACATTCATTAAGAACTCAATCCCTGCCATAGCCGATGAATTGGGGACTTTTTCGTTCAATCATAAAGTCAATGAGGAACGCAACCAGGGGGCTTTTGTTATGAGCGCAGACGCTATGGATATCGACAACCTTCTCTCGCGAAGCCAGAAATTGGCACAGCATGCGGAAAAGGTGGGCGATGAGTGATGCTTACTGGAAACAATCTTTTAAATACCCTGGTTGATGAGCTCAATGATCTTGGACTTCCCAATATGGCGGCTACCTTGGACACTCTGTACCATTCGGAGCGATTCCTAAATCTCGATCATCTGACCTTGGTCGCCGAGTTAATCGGCCCGGAATACCGGGACAAAGTCAGTAAACGTATTAATAATCGGCTCAGGAGTGCGCATCTTAGCGGCAACCCACAAGAGATATCAAAATGTGTGGATACCCGAGCCAGAGAGTATTTTCCGACAGGGATCACCCAGGTACTGTCTTCTATGGATTTCATAAAAAACGGCCTCAATGTCTGCGTTTTGGGGCCGTCAGACACTGGAAAATCCTATCTTGCAAAGGCAATTGGCATAAGTGCCTGCCAAAGCTATAGGGTCGGCTATTATCACTGTGAAATCATCCTTGAACAGATGGTTTCCCTGAAACTCTCTGATTATCCAAAGTACCAGAGAAAAATCAAACAATTGATCAACCTTGATTTGTTAATCCTTGACGATTTTCTGCTGCATACGATAACCGACGAGCGGGAGATCAAAGTCTTGTTTGAGATTCTGGAAAAGCGCTGTGAACTGTCGAGAAGCACCATCGTCTGCTCTCAGACTGGCGTTGAACAGTTGATAGTAACAAAAAAGGGCGATAAACGCCGAAAGATACAGGCCTCAAGCCACTTCGTAACTCAAGAACTGTTGTAACTACATATTTCCCAGTTAATGGGCGTCGATTTGAAAGAACTTGGGCGGCGGATTAAGTTCCAACTCCTTAAATACGGCCTTTTGTTCAGGGTTTAAGGAATTGGTCTGATGAACTTTCCCCTCGGGTAATTGCAAAATTCCTACTTGAATAGTAGACAGTATTTTCGTGAGCTGAAACCAGGTTTGTTGTACCTCATTTTCAGTAACCCGGATGAGCAACATGGCCAGCCAGCAGAGCAACACATGAGCACGAATGCGATCCGCTAAACGATGGTTGACAGGCGGAGTACATTCGTATACCGCATGCCGCCAATACCATGTACAAAATACCGGATGGTTTTACTGAAGAAGATATGCTTTTTGTCGGAGATATCCTTTCAACCGGCTATTTCGCCGCAGAAAAGGGCAATATTCAGCCTGGTGACACCGTACTTATCATAGGTGCCGGTCCGGTTGGAATGTGTGCTGCATTAACCGCAAAGTTATGGGGCCCGGCCAAAATCATTATTTCCGACGGGGTGCAATCCAGACTAGATGTGTGTATAAAGGAAGGTATTGTTGATCTTGCGCTTAACCCTAACGAAGTCGATGTTACCGAAAAGTGCCGTGAACTAACCGGCGGACTTGGTCCCGATGTGGTTCTCGAGTGTATCGGCCTCGAGCCGACTCTGGTGCAAGCGTGCCAGGCGGTTAAAATGGGCGGAAATGTTGTCACCATAGGAGTTTATGGTGAACCTGTTACGCTGCCCATGCAAGATATTTGGTTTAAGAACATCAGCATAAGCATGGGTTTTGTCCCGATGAACCATATGCCTGAGCTGATCAAGCTGATCCAGGGTGGGAAAATAAACACCAAATTCTTGATGACCCATCGGGCGCCTCTAAACGATATCGTCAAAGGCTATGACGTGTTTGGCAACAAGAAAGACAACTGCCTGAAATGGATAGTGACTCCTTATGTAAAATAGCTCTCTTTCCTGTGCATTTGCCACATGATTCATGCTCAAATACTTTTATTCGGCCGCTCCGCTTTTTCAAGTTGGGCGGCACTTCTTTTAGTCTAATTAAAACAGGCTTGTCATTTTTTTAATTCTAGGAGTGAATATAATACCATTTGATTCGAATAAGGAGTCAGCTACAAAACCCATTGACATAAATTCTCGAAAAAGCTCAATGACCGTGAGCGGAAAGATTTCTTACCGAGTCCGAGATTTCCATGGCTAAATTACCTGCAGGAATAGAAATAATTCGGGCGGCAAAGATGCAGATGGCCAGGCAGCTTGAAATCGGCAACATAAATTTTAACATGACCAGGCATCGATTTTCACGTTTTCCTAATAATCCCCTAAGCTTTGTGACGGACAATTAACTCAAAGCCAATAACGGGATAAGGGGTGAGCCGGTAAAGTACTTGAATAGCTGAGCCGCTTATGGCTTATTAATGGAACGTCTTTCAAAACTACCGTGGTCCGGGTAGAGCGGCGCTCACATCCGGGGGCTTGATCATTCATGGGATGCATTTGACTGGAAAGGCGGGCATGAATTGTGAAGAAAGTGCTTATAATGACAGCTTCAACCGGCCATGGGCACAACCAGGTAGCTAACGTACTGGAACAAGAGCTTAAGGAAACCGGATGCCGGGTTAAGATTGCGGATATCTTCAGTGAAGAGAATCCTCTGCTGAAAATATCGGTGAGTGATGCTTACAATCGCATGGCCACTTCTTCTTCATTTCTAAACGGGTTTATATACCGCACCTCGAATCAGGATATGGTAAATCGAGGATTGGTCAGGCTGATTTATCGTCTTTTGCACAAACCGGTGCAGGCGGTGCTCTTGAAAGAGCAGGCTGACCTGATCATAATAACCCATCCCATTTTGATCAACGTTTTAGGGGAATTGAAGCTGCGCGGTTGGTTTGACCAACCTATCATTTCGGTAATAACCGATTTTGATGTCCACCGCTTATATGTAAACCAGCAGATTGACGCCTACATCGCCGGTTCGCCAGAGACTTCAGACCTTCTGCGCATGATGGGCATCAGCCGCAGTAAGATCTATATTAACGGTATTCCGGTGCGCAGAGCATTCCAAAAATCCAGCCAGAAATACGGCCTTGATTCGAGGTTTAATATACTCCTGATGGGAGGCAGTCTGGGAGTCAAAACTATAAAAAGGGTGCTTGGCATACTCATGAGAACCAGCTTGCCGGTGCATCTGGTTGTAGTATGTGGGAAGAATCTGCGGCTGAAACGGGAATTGGAAAGGAAATACCTGCCCAAGTGTCCAGGGCATATAGAGCTTGAAATCCTGGGATTTAGCAGCCGAATTGACGAGTTGATGGATCAGGCGGATATACTATTCTCCAAACCGGGGGGAATAACCACTACCGAAGCTATTAATAAGGGCGTTCCCATTGCCGTCCCCTTTTTAATCCCCGGGGTTGAAGAAGGGAACTGCCGAATCTTACAGGAAGAGGGCCTGGTCATAAAAATTGAGCGGCTGAAGGATATCCCCCAACTTGTAGAACGGGTTCATTCCGATCCAGCAGTGCTCAGGCAAATTTCCCATCGGATGAAAGATTTCGCCAAGTCCTATTCCATGGATAGTACCATCTTACTCTGTCAGGACCTGATTAAACGGTATAGTATACAAAATGAGCAGCACCAGGGATAAAGGCATAACCATACTAATTTTGAGCGCCGGATTCGGCGGCGGGCATACGGCAGCGGCCCTGGCGGTTAAAGAATCGGTGCTTAGGCAACATCCCGGGCTGAATATTGAGATATTGGATCTGTTGGAACTCCTGTTCCCGTCGTTCAGTTCAGGCATTTATGCCTCCTATCGCCTTATGGTCAGCAAGGCCGGTTTTATCTACAATTATTTCTACCGGCACAAACAGGAGGGAAAAGACATCTTCCAACGCCGGCCGCTAAAAGACCTGTTAATGTTTAAGCTCGGCAAGATTATTGATAGGATAAATCCTCAAGTAATTATATCAACCTTTCCGCTGTGCGCGGCCTATGCCTCCTTTCTTAAACTTCACCATATGCCTTACTTAAGCCTGGCCACCTGCATTACAGATATAGTAGACGGCCGGGAATGGATTTTTCCCGGAGTCGATCTCTATTTGGTGCCCAACCAAAACGTCAAGGATAGTTTGATAAGCCTGGGGGTGAAGGAAAGCCTGATAGCTGCTTGCGGCATCCCGCTGCGCAGCGAATTTTTCCACCCTGCCCAACCAGAATGGAGTTCCAGTCCGTACCAACTACAGCCCGACGCCCGGCTTATTCTGATCATGGGCGGCGGGCACGGACATTTGCCTAAAGAAGCCGCCTTCTATCACTGGCTGGACAGCCTGCCGGAGACTAACAGCCTGGTTATCTGCGGCAGCAACCGGCAACTTTTGAACCGTTTGCAGCGAATGAACCGCACCGGGGGTCTGCGCTATTATGCTTACAGCTATGATATTGCCGAACTGATGAAACGGGCTGACTTTATAGTCACCCGGGCGGGGGGCGTGACTATAATGGAGAGTATCGCTTCATCACTGCCTATGCTGATCTATCATCCGGTATTGGGCCAGGAAATGCAGAACACTGCTTATATTGAATCCAGGGGCCTGGGCAAGGTGGCCAGAGACTCTGAAGAATTGCCAGCCATGATTTCATATTTATTAAACAATCCATCCGAGTTGGAACAAATAAAAGCAAGAATTCATGCGGAAAGGAAAGAGTTAAATTGGGCGGAGATTCCACAACGGCTTTTAAGCCTTATACATTGGCAGTCTATATATAATAATTAGAATGGAGGACGGGGAAGTGAAATTGACTCTAATCAGTGCGGGGATTATCGTTTTGTTCTATATGTTGCTTCCCAATATTTACGCTCGCCATTTTTCAGGCCGGGTTGTCAGGCAGCTTAACCGGGCTACGACTAAAACGGCGCTGACCTTTGATGATGGCCCGGACCCTGATTACACACCCCAGTTTTTGGACCTGCTCAAAGCTCTTGATATCCAAGCCACCTTTTTTCTGGTTGCCAAAAAGGCCCTGCGCAATCCCGAGCTGGTAGCGCGTATGCTGAACGAAGGGCATGAAATAGGCCTTCACTCATTCAGCCATTACCCGGCCTGGTTGGCTACTCCGCTTAAGAGCTGGCTTGATTTCAGGCGCTCGGTAAAAGCATTCCAGCTGTTGGGGCTGCCGGTGTCGTATTATAGACCGCCCTGGGGTACGTTCAATTTATGCACCCAGTATTTAAGCCATCGACAGGCATTAACCACCGTCCTCTGGAATTTGGAAGCCGGGGATTGGAGCAAAAAGGCCACGGTCGAGAGCATTTGCCGCCAACTGGAGAGTAAGGTCAAACCCGGCTCCATTGTGGTATTGCACGACAGCGGCGGCGCTCCTGGTTCTTCGGCCAAAACCCTGCAGGCTTTAAGCCGATCCCTTCCCTATTTGAAAACCCGGGGTGTGGAATTTGCATCCTTGAGCCGGGATTTGCTCCGGGATGGTAAAAGGTCTGAACCGATCTGGGTAAGGCTTATAAAACTTTTGGACCGTTTTATCGCCCAGCACATGAAATGGATATTGCCCGGCCGCTCCAGTGAAAAACTGATTTGGATGTCCATATACCCGTGGTCCGGTGGATCAGGCTCCCATCCTTTGAACCTGCGCCAAGGGGATATGGTGCTTGAACTGCATATCAATAATCAGGCTCTTAAGCCGGAACAACTTAAGGCAGGAAGGGTGCTGTCGCTTCTTCGCAGCGAGCTTTCGGCTATTTCATTGACTCTTCAGGAAGATGAGCCTTTTTGCCGCGTCAAAGCCGTTTATGCCCAGACGGTTTTTTACCCCTGGCTGGCCCGGGAAGGCTTCCTGGTTATTCCGATAAAAAGCCGACTGCGCAAGAACTGGCTGTCACTATGGGAAAACCTTCTGCGGAGCTGCTATTCCGGCAGTAAGAAGGCAGCGCGCGAGCCCCGGGAATGTTGGATCAGCCGAGAAAAACTGATCCAGCGGAATTTGGACCGGGCGGTATGAAAAAAAGCCGGTCGATAAAAACCCACTGGCTCGAATCCTGGCGCTTCGCCCTGGTTGGCCAGTATTACCGCCTGATTACGAAGCTGAATTTTCGGGTTTTGTGGCTAATTGTGGAGGTTGGAGAAGTTGAATTCATAGGGCTTCTTAAGCCCAGCTAGAAAACTGATTTATGCCCGTTTGATGTTCAGAAAAGTGGATTTTGGCACCGAACGGGCACTTCTTTTAAGCAACAAAAACGCTACCGAAAGAGTATGGTACCTGCAGAATTTTG
>DHRK01000042.1:0-2014 GCA_002410325.1 Syntrophomonas sp. UBA5314 | reverse complement strand
CAAAATTCTGCAGGTACCATACTAACTCCTCTTTTATCCTTTATAAAAGGAATATCATTCTATTTATTTGGTAAGGAATCCTTTTGCTAGCTTTCTTATCAAGAACTTTGTTTTGCTTCTCTTAACTTTAGAACATTTATCATAGGGATTCTTATTGGTGGATTTATTCCTGATTGAGCAGAAACGCTAACTAGATAAGCACGTGAAATATGAAGGAGTATGATTAACCCATTCATTTCTAACATCTCAATAAATTTTTCGCGCGATACCTTTTCGGAATTCCCTGTAAATCCGCCTTCCATCACTAAGTCAATTTTGAATAAAATTTTATTTTTGATTTTTGCCTTAACTTGAATAATTAGTTGAAGAACGCCTAGGAAAATATTATCTTCTTCTACCAAATCACCAATCTCATAATCGAAATCGAATGAGAGCTCTGCTCTCCCTTTCTCTTTCAATAATTTGGTTTCAACCAATAATTTACTTACCCTATTTCCTTGGAACTGGAAGTCTGCCATTACTTCTTTTGAGTTCATGCTCCCTCCGCAAAAGCTAAACAAGTTTCACTATAATCATCATTGTCTTCAGATTCAGGATGCGTATAAATTGAAAATCCCACGACTAATTCTTCAAACTCTATATTAAGCTTGAAATTAAGTTTGGTAGCAATCTTCCAAAGTTGCTCAATAGTATAATTATAATCTCCGCTTTCCAACTTGGTTATCATTGGCTGAGTTACACCTAATTTTTCTGCTAGTTTCTTTTGAGATAAGTTATGCCTTAGACGGTAATCAAAAATAGCAGTTGATATCTTATAATAAATATCATATAAACCTTCTTTTGCATTTTCTTCGTCTCCGCCCAACCGTTCAACAATTCCCCAGGCATCGGGTAAACTTCTAATATCAACCATCTTGCATGACCTCCTCGAGCCTTTTAAGAGCTACTGGAATCCCCTTTTTATAGCTATATCGACTTCCTTTTTTATTATCTTTCTCCTCGAATGCATATAATAATAGAGCGTGCTGTACCTTTTGATATGTTATGAAGCAAAATAATATTCGGATATTTTTCTCATTTCTATCAAACAGCATTGAATATAACTCTTCAGTGTGTTTTAGATCCTCAAACCAATTACTTCTTTGAATACATCTTGTTCTTCGTTCGTCGAGGAATCGCAATCTTTGCTTATATTTTCCCCAAAAATCAGCTTTTCGGCCGCTTCTTTCAAGGATTCCTTTTAAGTCATCTTCGAAATCCCAATGTGTCAATATATACTTACCATTGAAGACATCGGGGTACAAGACCTTTCTCAACCGGCTCATGAAATGACCTCACTAATAGTATATTACCCATAAGTAATAATTTCAATACATATTGGACTAATAAATAACCTATAAGTTATAATGGTCAGATTAAATATCGGCTTTAGAATATAGAATTAAAATGATTTTAAGCTAAACCATATTATAGCATTATTTGCCATAGAAACGATTTATGGTGGGATTGGTTGCGGAGGAATTTGGAGAAGATTGAAGATAAAAATTCAGGGCTTTTTAAGTCCGTCTAGAAAACCTATTTATACTCATCTGATATCTAATATGGATTTTGGCCTCGAATAATGAATTGGCTTTACGTTAATCAAAGCTCACATTGTTATTGAGCGTACTATACTGCTCCCAGGGAGTGAGACACGAAATAATTCAGAATAAGCTAAAATAAGAACATGGAAAAGCGAAATCATTACACAGCCGAATTCAAAGCCAAAGTGGTGTTGGAACTCCTGAGTGAGGAGTCAACCTTAAATCAGGTTGCCGCTAAATATCAGTTAAATCCGCAAATGCTGAGCCAGTGGAAAAGCGATTTCATCAAGAATGCTGCCGTGGTCTTTGAGAGGGGTAAGGACAAAACCGGAAAACTCAAAAAGGAGATGGAAGAAAAAGAAGCCCGCTATCAACAGATCATTGGCCAGCAATCGTATGAGATTGAGTGGTGTTGTTTAGCACATTAAAAG
>DHRK01000008.1:45579-48723 GCA_002410325.1 Syntrophomonas sp. UBA5314 | reverse complement strand
CGGCAATTTATTATTAATTCAATTAATCTCTGCATAATGGGGTTTGAGGTTAATTTAATTAATAATAAGTTGCCGGAATATCCTTAGCAGCATTTTGATAGAGGGAGAAAGCGGAACTGGTAAGGAAATGTTTGCCCAAGCTATTCACAACGAAAGTCTTTGTAGTGACGGTCCATTTATTGCTATCAATTGCGGAGCAATCCCACGCGAGTTAATTGGCAGCGAGTTATTTGGTTATGCGGAAGGTGCCTTTACGGGGGCTCGCAAAGGTGGAAATCCCGGAAAATTTGAACTGGCTTCAGGTGGAACCATATTTTTGGACGAAATTGGCGAAATGCCTATGGAACAGCAAATAGCCTTGCTAAGGGTCTTGCAGGAAAAACAAATTATGCGGATAGGCGATAATAAAGTAATTCCGGTAAACGTCAGAGTTATCTGCGCAACCAATAAAAACCTGGAAGAAGAAATGCAAAAAGGTAATTTTAGAAAGGATTTATATTATCGTCTCAATGTAATCAGTCTTAAAATACCTCCTCTAAGAGAAAGGCGTGAAGATATCTTAATGCTGTTTCAGCATTTTGTTGATAGGAGCGTCTTAATAAGAAACGTAGATTGGGATAAGGTTGATTCAAAACTTATCGATGCATTGCTTAATTACGATTGGCCTGGAAATGTACGTGAAATGCAAAACGTGATAGAAGTGCTTTTAATTAGATCAAACGGGGTACCGTTTGCCTATGAACACCTCCCAGATAAATTACTGAAAACAAAAGAACATATAAACAATATCTTACCTTTAGAATCTAAATGGCACAATTTCTCAGGTTCTGAAGAAGGTAAATTAAAATATATTGTAGCAGAAGCAGAACGAAAAAAAATTATAGATTTATTAAGAAAAAACAATGGCAATATCAGTCAGGTGGCCAAAGATCTTGGGGTAACACGCAGAACGGTTCACAATAAAATAAATAAGTATGGCATTAAACACTAAAACTGGGTTCCTATTTTAATAAGAATAATGAAGTACAAGCCCTATCAAATCCACAGAATTTGATAGGGCTTTTTTGTTTTACACATATAAAGTGAGTAAAACATTTCCCACCAACTAAATATTTTTACACATGTGAGTAGAATAAGTCACATTTTCCTTTAATGTAAATTAGATTTTAATGCGGCAATTAAGCATCTATTGGCTTTTTACACTGTTGGCATGAAAATTGCTGTTTTGTATTTGTGATTATGATAGGCGAATTTTATGGGGGCGGGTATTGCTCAAGTACGCTTATCAAAGATTAAGAAAGATTATTTGATTAATTGATTTTAGAGGAGGCGAAATGAAAACGGAAAACTCAAACACATAACAATAATAATAGCTATCTAAGAAGGAGTTGTTAATTATGGAAAGATGGAAAAAAATAGAAAAAGTTCCCGCGCCAGCTTTTACATCTGTATTTGGACCGTTAACCGGCATGAGAGTATTATGCAACGGAACTATAAATGCCGCGCCCTTTGCAGCGACTATGCTCAGTGACTTTGGCGCAGAGGTTATACAAATTGAGCGTCCCAACATAGGCGATCCTGGACGCTTTCAGGCTCCCAAGATAGTTCACGGTGACAAGGCAATAAGCGCCGTTTTCCTTCAGAATGGAAGAAATCGTTTGAGTCTCACATTGAATACGAACCTTAAATATCCAGAATCAAAAGAGATTTTCTTATCTCTCATCAAAAATGCAGACGTTTGGATAGAAAATATGGTTTGGATAGAAAAAATGGGCATTACTGACGAGATGCTGTTGGAAGTCAACCATAAATTAATAATCTGTCACGTAAGCGGGTTCGGAAGGCCGCAGTTTGGCGGGGATCCGGAGATTTGCGATAAACCCTCATATGACCCTATCGGCCAGGCCGAAAGCGGTTTCATGTTTCTAAACGGCTTTGCTGAACCACAGCCGGTGCTACAAACAGCCGGGTTTATAAACGATTACATAACGGCAATGTTTGCGGCTTTTGGAATTGTGTCTGCATATGTAAACGCCCAGAATACAGGCAAGGGTCAGGTTATTGATGTAACTCAGATTGAAGCAGGAGCAAGGATACTGGATGATAATTTTGCAGCCTGGATAAATGCCGGATGGCTTAAAAAACGATATGGCAACAAAGTTCCTGTCTTCCAGCCGGCTAATACCTACAAAACAAAGGACGGAAAATACGGTCTGGTAGGTGCCTATGGCCGCGATGTATATGAACGCTGTTTGAAATCGATGAATATAGATATTGAAGAATTCCCCTATCTGGAAGCGGGAGCCTCGGCTGATGCGGTAAACTCTCCTCTCGGCCAGGAACTGGAACGACGGGTTGAAGCGTTTGTTACCAGTCATGATTCTCAATTTTTATATGAGAATTTTAACAAGTATAAGGTTCCATTTGCCACAGCCAGAAATGCCCAGGAAATATATAAAGATCCCCACTGGCACGGCAGAAATAACTTCATCAAATATGTTGATCAGACCCTTGGTAAAGAAATTGAAGCCTTTGGAATTGCTCCCAAGATGAGTGATACACCCGGACAGGTATGGCGAGGAGCTCCAGCTCTTGGTCAGGACACAGAGACAATTCTTAGCAGGCTGCTGGGCTACAGCGACAAAGAAATCGCTGCATTCAAAGGCAAAGGCATTATTGATTGATTTCATGTAGATTGGTTATTTCGCTGGTAAAGTTTAGATGTAAAAATGTGAGTTTGAAATAATAATATTCCCGCAAGCAGGCAACTGGATGGTGATTGCCTGTTCGCGGGAATTGTATCTCAGAGATTTTTATTTCAAGGCATTCTGTCGGTGTATTAGCCACTGAACAGAATACCTATGTAATTTTCCCAATGAACTAAACGAGAAAAATAATGCACACAATGATACATGTTTCATCTCAGATGAGGAAAAAGGTTACACACCATTATTTCACTTAACAATTTATCTTATAGCTTTTATTCCGGATAATTGGGCATTTATTTATTTTTTTATTTGATGGCATGAGGATTGCACTATTTATATAAAGATTTCAATCAGAATGCTTATTGGGAGAGGCAGCTGAAATGTAAAACGAATGGGGTGATTTATGAACAAATATCAAGAAGATTATCAAAGAGCT
>DHRK01000008.1:26383-45473 GCA_002410325.1 Syntrophomonas sp. UBA5314 | reverse complement strand
ATCAAAGAGCTAATTAATGAACAGAAAAATTATTGATAGGAAGGCGATTATCAATGGAAATCAAAAAATTAATGATGGTCGGGTCAGGTTTCATGGGGTCGGGCATTGCTCAAGTATCTGCAACGGCAGGCTATAAGGTGCATATGTTTGATATAACAGAGGAATCTGTAGGTAAAGCCAAAGCTGGCATTGAAAAGGCCCTGAGCGGTAGTGTTAAAAAAGGCAAATTATCAGAAGAACAATTTAACGCAATCATGGGCAGGATTACTACTACTACAAATTTGGCTGATGCCAAAGATTATGACCTGGTTATTGAGGCCATTGTTGAAAATCTAAATATAAAAGTTGACGTGTTTAAGAAATTGGATGAAATTTGTCCTCCTGAAACTATATTTGCTAGCAATACCTCTTCAATACCCATTTCTCAAATAGCAACTGCCCTAAAAAGGCCGGACAAATTTATAGGAATGCATTTTTTTAGTCCTGTTCCAGTGATGAAACTGGTTGAAATCATTAAGGGTTTAAAAACCTCTGAAGAAACCTGTGCACTTATCAAAGATCTTACACAAAAGATCGGTAAGGTTGGTGTAATTGTAAAAGACGGACCAGGCTTTTTAGTTAATCGGGTAAATTCAGCTCTCATTGCGGAAGCAAACAAATGCCTGCTTGAAGGAGTTGCTTCGATAGAAGATATTGACGAGGCCATTAGATATGGGATGAATATGCCTATGGGGCCTTTTGAACTGGGTGATTTTGTAGGGTTGGATGTAGCGTTGGCTGTTTCTGAAAACATGTATGAAAATACCAAAAACCCCATGTTTGCTCCATTTATAACCCTTAACAAGCTGGTTATATCAGGTGATCTGGGCCGGAAAACCGGCAAGGGTTGGTACGATTATACCAGTGGACAAAAGAAGATAAGAGATGACGTTAATATTTAGACAAAACGAAATTAATGGGGACTAGCTCACTCGCCCGAATACTAAATAAATTTTTCTTACGATGGTGTGAGGTGAAAAAATGGAATTTAAGAACCTGATATATGAACAGGAAAACGGTCTTGGCATTATTACTCTGAATAGACCCAAAGCATTCAATGCGTTGAACGAAGATTTGACTTTCGAGTTAGGAGAATTAGCAAGCGTTCTAAACGGTAACCAGGACTTGAGAGTACTAATAATAACAGGCGGGAGCAGAGTCTTTGCAGCAGGGGCCGACATTATCGGTATGATGAACGCAAGCGTTATGGATGCATACCGGCAAGTCGTTATAGGACATCGGGTATTTGATAGATTAGAAAACTTACAGTTTCCGACCATTGCGGCCATAAATGGTCCATGCCTGGGAGGGGGATGCGAGTTATCCATGTGCTGTGATTTTAGAATAGCCGGGGAAGGTGCGGTGTTTGGACTGCCTGAGGTATCGCTGGGAATTATTCCGGGATGCGGAGGAACTCAGAGACTGGCCAAGTTAATAGGCCAGGCCAGGGCCAAAGAGATGATTTATCTCTGTGATACTATTAAAGCTTCTAAAGCCCTCGAGTACGGATTGGTTAATAAAGTGGTTGCCGATGAGTTAGTTATGGAAGAAGCCAAAGCATTTGCAGTCAGGTTAATTCAAAAACCAGGAGTTGCTTTGCGCTTTGCGAAAGAGGCGGTTAATTGCGGAGTACAATATGACTTCAGCAGCGGAAAAGGCATGGAACTATCCAGATTTTCCATGGCATTTTCCACTGAAGATCAAAAAGAAGGAATGAAAGCCTTCGCTGAAAAGAGAAAAGCGCAATATAAGAACAAATAAGGAATGGAAAGGAATGATTTAACATGTATAACGAAAGCAATGAAGTTGTATTAGTTAGTGCCTGCAGAACGGCAGTAGGTAAGTTCGGCGGAGTTTTTAGAGATATACCAGCCAATGAACTAAGCAAAATAACAGCTACGGAAGCAATCAAACGCGCCGGTATTGAACCAGGCCAGGTGGATGAAATAGTAATGGGTATGGCGGCACTTGGCGGCAATGGTTCTTTGCCTCCCCGTATAGTAGCCATGCAGATCGGCATGGATCCCAGGTCGGGATCCACAAATGTATACCAGAACTGTGCTTCCGGTATGCGTGCTGTAGATGTAGCTGCTATGAAATTGGCTATGGGCCATACCGAAATAGCTCTCGCGGTTGGAACTGAAAGCCAGAGCACGACCCCCTATATACTTACGAAGACGAGATGGGGTTCAAAGATGGGTGATTTTAAATGCCTAGACGGGCTGCTTTCTGATGGTCTGATCGATACTGTGGCAAATGTCCATATGGGTGTAACGGCTGAAAATATAGCTGAACTTTATGGTATTACCAGAGAAGAGTGTGATGCTCTAGCCTTGACCAGCCATAGACGTGCCGTGCGGGCAATAGACGAAGGCCGCTTCAATAGAGAAATCGTGCCGGTCGAGCTTAAAACCCAAAAAGGCATAGTGCAGTACGTTGATGATGAACACCCACTACGGGATACTAATTTGGAGAAAATGGCCAAGCTGTCTCCCGTATTTAAAAAGGGAGGGGTAGTAACTGCTGCCAATGCTTCGGGAATGAATGACGCATCAGCCTCAGTTATCTTAATGACCAAAAAGAAAGCTAAAGAACTGGGAGTAAAACCTTTAATGAAGCTGTTAAGTATTTGTACCGAAGGCGTACCGCCTGAAGTTATGGGCTTGGGCCCGGCGGTAGCAATTCCCAAGGCTCTCAAAATGGCCAATCTGAAGTATAATGACGTAGAGTATTGGGAAATAAACGAAGCTTTTGCTGCACAAATTATCGGCTGCTTCAGAAAATTTAAAGATGAGCAGGGCATAGACATGAATTTTGGTACTTTTGAGCAGGACGGAAATATCAATAATAACGGCTCGGGAATCGGTCTGGGTCATCCTATAGGAGCTACCGGAGTACGTATGATTACTACACTTTATTATGAATTGGAAAGGCTGGGCAAGACAGTCGGCGGGACAGCAATGTGTGTTGGCGGCGGATCTGCTATGGCAAGTCTATGGACCAGAGATATATAGGATTTTGTAAAGTTGAGGTAAGCATTCCTTCCTTATCATATTTTTTAACACCTGTGAATTGGATTTTGAATGAATAGACAAGTGTTTGCAATGTGTGATAGGTTTGCACCTTATATCGCCAGAAAATTAGAGAGGAGAATTAAAATGCCCATCAGCAATTTTATATTTGATATACGCGAAACCAAATTCGTATTAAAAGAATGGATCGATATGGACAAATTGCTCTCCTGTCCTGCATATAAAAATTATTACGGTGTAGACGATATTGAGCCGATTATTGATACTGCTTTTAAAATAACACGTGATGTTATTGCACCCATGAGCAAGGAATCAGATCGTATCGGCGCACAGTTTATTGATGGCAAGGTGATCACTCCGGATTCTTTTAAGAAGGCTTTTGCGGTTATTAATGAGGCCGGTTTGGGAGCACAGAACGCAGACCGGGAAGCGGAAGGGCGTTTGCCTTATACGATTGCACGATCCTACGAAGAAATGTTCTTGGGTGTTAATTTGGGTTTTGCAACATTTTCCGGAATACCGGCGGGGGCTATATCGGTGATTCAGGAACATGGCAGTGAATTTTTAAAGCAGAAATTTCTGCCCAAAATGATTACGGGGGAATGGGGTGGAACCATGAACCTGACCGAAGCCAGCGCCGGTTCGGACGTTGGCGCCAACGCAACAAAAGCCTTGACTACGGAAACACCAGGCATTTATAAAATAAAAGGAAATAAGATATTTATAACCGTAGGCGATCATGACCTGCAGGAAAACATTATTCATCTGGTTCTGGCTAGAACCGAGGGCGCAAAATCAGGGGTAGCCGGCTTATCACTATTTATCGTGCCTAAATATTGGGTTAACGACGATGGCAGCATGGGTGATTGGAATGATGTAACCTGTATCGGTATCGAAGAGAAAATGGGAATACACAGCTCTCCGACCGCCAGCCTGGCTTATGGTGAAAATGACAGATGCCTTGGTTACCTGATAGGCGATCCGCCCGATGCCAGCGGCATGGGAAAAGGCATAGAACAGATGTTTACTATGATGAATGAAGAAAGACTGGGCACCGGCTTGATGGGACTGGCCGCTTCATCGCAGGCCTTTTTCCAGGCCCGCGAATACGCCAAACAAAGAGTACAGGGAAACAAACTTACCGACCCCAAAGGTCCTAAAGTCCGCATCATCGAACATGAAGACATTCGCCGCATGTTGATGCTGCAAAAGTCCTGTACCGAAGCAATTAGGGCGCTAATAGTCAAAACCTTATATTATTTAGATCTTTCCCATGACAGTGAAGACCCCGAAGAAAAAGATTTCGCCGCAGGGATGTTCCAAATCAGCAATCCCATGTGTAAAGCCTATGCAACTGATATGGCCTGGTCCTTAATATGCGATGCCATTCAAGTACATGGCGGCTATGGAGTCTGCTCAGAATATGAAGTCGAATCACTAGCTCGCGATATAAAAGTCACTTCCATATGGGAAGGAACCAACTATATTCAGTCTTTAGATCTGGTAGGCCGTAAGTTCACCATGAACAAAGGCAAAGTCTTTAAAAACTGGATAAACGACATAGCTGCTTTTATGTCGGGAAACAAAGAAACAATTACCTTTAAGGATGAGATGAAGATTCTCAGCGGTGCCTTCGAGGACTTCCTGGCTATTATGCAGCAGCTGCAAAAATATATACAGGGTGGCCAAATGCAAATGATGCCGTTATTTTCCACCCGTATACTTCATGCGGCTTCCACGCTCTATTGCGCAAGACTGATTCTTGATCAAGGATTAGTGGCAGATAAGAAATTAACGGATCTGGGTGAAGATCATTTTGATGCCAATTTTTATAAAGGGAAAATAGCCAGCGCTCAGTTCTATATCAAGAATGTTCTGCCACAGGTAACGATGATTAGAAACCTCATTGAAATCGGTGATGCGACCGCTGTAAAGATTGAAGAGGCATGTTTGGGATAAATAGCTCAGGAAGAAACCTGTTGGGGAGCCAGGAGTTATTAAATCTTAATTAGCAGGAGGAGATAATTATGGCAAATGAACATTCAGGTTGGGCCAATCCAATGCCGGCAGGATTAATTGCATTGGGACTTGCTTGCATAATTTTTTATGCGTTGCTCACAGGGAAAATTCCTCCAGATGGCTTTGGTGTGGTTGGTTTTTGGTTGTTGGCTGGATTTTTTATACAGGTAATTGTAGGCGTGCTTGAATTGAAACTTGGCAGTATAAGTGGAGGAAACACCTTTCTGTGGTTCAGTGCCTACTTTATGCTGGCCTCGGGTTGCGTATATCTCTTAGAGTTCTACGCGCATATGGTCGGATGGCATATTAATCCTGTCATAGAAGGCTGGGCTTGGGTAGGCATAACCTTCGTTATGTGGCTCTTATTTCCAACCTTTCTAAAAACCATGCCGCTGACTGTGGCCCTATTGATATCTATCATGAATTTTGATGCTTTTCTGATAACCGGACTAAAATTAGGCCTACTTGCCAAATCATATGCGCCCATTGCCGGCAATGTGATCGGCCTTGCCGGTCTGCTCGGTCTCTATTCAGCGGCCGCTATTATCAATAATACAGTTTATGGGAGAGCTATTTTGCCTTTCCCCGGGCCTATAATTAAGGACAAAATTAGTACTAATACTAGTGTAAAGGCATAAGCCTCCCCTTATCTTTAAAGTCCCCTATAATGCACTTATCCTTACCACGGTAGCAGCAGTATTAATAGCCTTAAACCAGAGAAAATTGGCATTAGTTACGAAAAATCTTAAGATTAAAGTTAAATCAAACTTGTCAAGATCCGATAAAAGCTGATTTGCCCCGCTTCTTTTTTTAAAATTCTCCGTGCAAGGTATTTAATAATACCTTGCACAGCCTGTCGACAAAGTCAACTTGTCGGCAGGCTTTTCGTTTCTAAAACCGCCTAAAATTAGCCATTGGGAGAGCCTGAACCGGTAAAAACTGATCTTCCGCATCCCGCAGACTAAGAATGGCGGATAACAGACTACTAGTATTCAGCCCTGGGCAGGCGCCTGATTAACTATAGGCCTTTTGCGGCAGCCCGTATTTATTCATTTTCTTATACAGGGCGGAAAGATGAATATTCAACATCTCGGAAGCCAGGTACTTATCGCCGCGGGTCTTGTGAAGGACTTCTTCCAGCATCAATTTTTCGTGGGTCTGCAGGTAATTCTTCAGATCAGTGGTCTGGCAGCTCGGTGCCAGTTCTAAGGGAGGTAAAACATTCTTTCGCAACAGTTCACCCGTATGCTCTACCTGGATAGATGTACTCCCTTCCATTGCAGCCCTGATGATGGCCCGTTCTAATACATTCTCTAATTCCCTTACATTACCTGGCCAGTCATAATTTTGCAGAACCCGAATTACTTCAGAATCGATGGTATATTTCACAGTTTCCATTCTATGGCATACTTTTTCCACTATTGACTCTGCCAGCATGGGGATGTCGCTTTTTCTATGCCGAAGGGCGGGAATTTCAATATTAATCACGTTGAGCCGGTAATAAAGGTCCTGCCGGAAACGCCCTTCTATAACCATTTCATCTAATTTCTGGTTGGTTGCCGCTATTATTCTAACATCAATTTTTTTGGAACGCTGTGACTGGCTGCCCAGAGGTTCTATCTCTTTTTCCTGCAACACTACCAGTAATTTGGCCTGCATGGAAAGGGGCATTTCTCCAATCTCGTCCAGAAAAATCGTGCCATGATCGGCCATCTCAAACTTGCCTTTTTTGCCCCCCTTGATCGCTCCGGTGAAAGTTCCTTCTTCATATCCGAACAATTCTGATTCCAGCAGCTGTTCGGGTATAGCTGCACAGTTTACGCGAATAAAAGGTCCCTGCCTGCGAGGGCTGGACAGATGTATGGCCTTTGCGAAGAGATCTTTACCGGTCCCGGTTTCACCTGTGAGCAAAACGGTTGAATCCGTTCCCGATATAGCTTTGGCCAGTTTCTTGATTTTTTTAAAAGATATATTTTGCCCAATTAACCTGCTAAAGCCATTGTTTTTTTGTTCGATATGCTTCTCTCTTTCCCGGAATGAACGAACATCATCATCCAACTTATTGACCATCGCGGTTACCAAATGAGCATCATCCATATCCAGAAACAGGCTGCGGCCAATAACGCCGATTATATTACCTTCTTTTATCACCGGATGACAAGTGGCAATAGTGTTCTGGCCATTAAGCGGTATGAAATAAGCCTTTTCGGCCTTACCGGTTTTTAATACCTGGGTAGTTTTCGTCATAGGCACAATATCTTCTATATGCCGGCCTATTATTTCCTCTCTTTTGAAGCCCATAACCCTCAGATAGGTGCCGTTGGCATAGACTAACCTGCTTTTACTGTCAACAGCCATGATTGCGATATTGGGATCGTCAACAACATACGGTACTACACAATTTCCATTTAGCGTCTGATCTCCTTTCACGAACTGACCCCCCTTGTTCCGTTACCCGTTACCTTTGCTTTAACTGTTTATAAAGCAATTTGCATGCCAGCTTCTTTCTCTGTCTATTCATGACTTAAAAAACCCATGTTTTCTATATAAGCGTATGTTATTTCGGTCACAAGTCTCCCAAAGTAGAATCTTTTTCTCTTTTTTTCGACTAAAACATAGCATTTTACTCACCCAGATCGACAAGTACCGCACTGCCAAACATAATCGAAATACAGACCTCAGTCTGCTTTATATCAGACGGTACATAAGGCAGGTGTCCTGGTGTTCTTTATCTACCATTCTCCGATTAGCTAAATGCTCCAAGTGGGCAACAACTTCGCCGGTGGCAAACCACTGCTGAAAACGGGGGATTTGTTCCCATTCGCCCGAAACATCCCAGTGCATTTGGGAGGCGACCTGGTAAGCGTTCATAGGTTTTTGTCGAAGTATGGTAAGAATTTCATCAAGCCGGTGTTTATGATGATTCATCAGTTCGGCGATTCGCTGGTGGTGATCGTATATAAGTGTTCGGTGTCCTGGTATAATCAGCTTGATATCCATTGCGTCTATTTTCCCCAGGCTGTTAAGGTAATCACCGAGCGCATCTTTTACATTGTAGCGCGCGGTAATGTTAGAACTTATGTTGGCCAGAAGCAAGTCCCCTCCCAGTAAGAACTTTTGCTCTGGTTCGTAAAGACACATATGGCCGGGAGTATGCCCCGGTGTGCTTAGGCAAGTTAAGCGGTATTTCCCGTATATAAGAACATCGCCTTCAATTACATAGTCAAATGTCATTTCATCCCCGGCAAAATAGTTGGTCAGGGTATTGCGCTGCTCGGCCAGCCACCTGGCGGGAAAACCGTGCGAAATATAGAAAAGATCCGTTTTCTGCCAGTAATCAGGCCTCATAGTCGTTTGGATAATATCGGCGTCCACCTTGCTGCAGTATACCGCGGATTTTGCATGAGCAAGCGTAAAAGCCAGCCCGGAATGATCTCCATGAAAATGAGTAATAAAAATGTCGATATCGGACCAATTGAGCTTCAAATACTCTAAATGGTTTATCTGGGCTTCCAGACATTCCGGCCGGTTAAAACCGGTATCAATAAGCAAATGTCTTTTAGCGCCTTTGATTAGATAGGAATTAAGGACTTTTAGAGGGTTTCCCGGGAGGGGAATTTCCAGTAAAAATAGGTCTGGTAGAATTTCTTGGATCATATGGCTGCCTCCATGTTTACAATATGTTTCTCAGTTAACCTTTAGGTTTCAGGGTGTTCAGCAAGGCACAAAAATAGCCTTGGTTGGGAAGAATCATAAAGACCGATTATTTAACGGCATTTTTGTCCAGGTAGCTAATTATGGCCCTCGATATTTCTTCAACCAGAGTTTTTTCAAAAACCTGGGCCTTGACCCGATCATAGCTGGCCGGGTCCCCGCAATAGGCCTTTGGTAAAACTCTCTTGGCCGGCATCCCGCCTTTTGCCCATATGGTTAATTCACTTGCACTCGTCTGCGAAGATGGCAAACTGGGAATCATATCAATATCGACCAGTTCAGGAAAGTTGTTGAGCATCCAGGCGGTCTCCATTGCCCCGGCATGTATGTCGGCATATCCATCTATAGCCTCGAACTCTTGCATTTTATAAACCAGAATGTAGTTTTCCGAACCACTTATTTTACAGGCCGGGCTTAAAAAGTCGGGCAAGAGCAAACCAGCTTCAATTTTGTGCCTGCAATAAGCATCTTTTACTGCATCCAATAATGCCCGATTATGATGAATATCACCGTGAATATTTACAAGGAAAATCGGACCCAATCCCCACTGACGAATACATGCCATTATGTCAAGCAGCAATGCAGACATAGTACTCCTTTTAACAGTGAAGGATCCGGCAAATGCATCATTGGCCCGGTTAATGCCCCAATAAAAAGGAGGTGCTATCAGCGTAGAACGCCCCTTTTCTTTCAAGTTGTTAAGGACTTTCTGGCACAGGGCATAAGTCAAATACGTGTCTACTCCCAGACACATATGAGGGCCATGCCCTTCAATCACCCCAACCGGCAATAGTACACTGGCCTTCCGTTTTGCTGCCAGCTCGACTTCTTCATAGGTCATGTCCGCCATGGTACCTGCAAATATGGAGTATGCCACACATATAACCTCCCGCTTGATTTATATAAAAGTTGCGTTTTTAATTTGCTTACCTGATTCTGAGTTCTCCTTCACAGATCTTTGTCTGTTGCATGACCATAAATTATTAAAAAAAACCCGCCCCTGCGGGCGGTAGTAGAAGGGTCAATTAGCATTCCCAATTTCTCATAAACCGGGACTTTAAAATGGAAGCGGCAGTGAAAAACTGATCACCCCTGGGGTACCGAACTTATCTCCTTCATAGGTTGAAAAGACGTAACCAGATTATAAATTAACTACTCCAGGGTATACGCTTTCTCAAATCCACCGCGGAGAGCTGTGGAAATATCGCCAGGTTTTTTTACGTCGCCAATTATCATTACAATAGGAAAAGCTTTTCTAAATATTTCAACAAGCTCATCCCTGGGTTTTACACCAATTGCAATTACAACCGCATCAATTTTCAATAACAACTCGGTTTGTGTTTTTAGATCATATAAAGTTACCTTGTGCTGGTAGACAGCCCCGATCTTGTGCTGAGTGAGGATTTTCACTCCAAATTTTTTTAAGTTTGTTATTTTTTCATTCCTGGTTACTTTCTCAACATCCTCAGCGATCGCATCTTTCATTTCTGCAAGTATTACTTGATTACCCTGAAGTGCTATTTTCTCGGCGGTTTCACATCCCGTCATCCCCGCCCCCACAACCAGTATCTTCCGATTTTTAAACGATGCCCTATCCTCCAAAATATCTTCCGCTAAATATACATGAGGACTGTCAATTCCCTCTACACGGGGCTTTACAGGTGATGACCCGGTTGCTATGAAAACCGCATAGGGTTGTTCCTTTTGAACAGCTTCCAAAGTGGCAGCGTGGTTCAGTCTGATATCTATGTTTAAACGCTGCATTTCATGGGTCTGAAAATCAATTAACCAGCCAACACGGTCTTTGTTTACACCCTTTTTAGCTAGATGCAGCTGCCCTCCCAGAACATCGCTTTTTTCAAATAGTATTGGGCTAAAACCTCTTTGGGCAAGCCCGCGGGCAGCTTCCATCCCTGCCGGTCCTCCACCGATTACAACCACCTTTTTACCCTCGCCTGATTTTTTAGGATCGTTAAACTCAAGCTCCCGCCCGGTACGCGGATTTAACGCGCAGGCTATATGCAGCCCATTATTAAGCTGGTCTATGCAATATCTGCAGGATATGCATTTCTGGATTTCTTTTTCTCTGCCTTCCCGCGCCTTTTTTACCCATTCCGGATCAGCCAGCAGGGGCCTGGCTAAAGCGATAAAATCGGTTGACTCTGTTTGAAGTAATTTTTCGGCAAAGTCCGGTTTCCGAATAACATTTACTGAGATTACCGGTATGTTTATTACTCCTTTGATCCCTTTGGCCAGGTACGACTTCCAGCCCTGGTCAAAAGCAGCCGTCTCAATTACGTTTAATCCATTGCTTACATCGATGGCGTCGACCCCTATGCCTTCAAGATGTTGAGCTATTTTTTGGGACATAGGCAGATCAATTCCCCCGGGAATAAACTCATCGGCGCTAAGACGAACTATCACCGGGAAATCATGCCCGCAATTATCCCTTATCGCATGGATGATCTCGTCCAGAAACCGCATTCTATTTTTGAAACTGCCTCCATAGTTGTCAGTGCGTAAATTCGTTTTGGGGCTTAAGAACTGATTAATGAGATAACCGTGGGCGGCATGAATTTCAATTCCATCTATTCCAGCTTTTTGGCAGCGCAACGCACCGCGGGCAAATTTATTTACCAGGCCTTTAATTTCCTGAAGGCTTAATTCCCTCGGTATTTGAGTTCCCCAGCCAACCGGGCTGGGAGCTACAGGCTGTTTTCCATCCAAGAATTGAGGTGTGGTCAGTCTTCCCGCATGGCCCAACTGAATAAAAATCTTGCAGTCATATTTTTGAACGTATTGCGCCAGCCGGTTGAGCATAGGGATATACTTATCGTTAGCTACACTGAGCTGAATGTAATTGACCTTGCCCAGTTCATTATCGACGGTTGCCATTTCTGTTATAATTAAGCCCACGCCCGCCCGGGCTCTCTCTTCATAGTACTTCAGGGAATTGGCTGTGATCTCGCCGTTAAAGCCGGCCAGGCCGGTGCCCATAGCTGCCATTATAATTCGGTTCTTTATATGAATATTACCAATTCTTCCTGGACTAAAAAGGTGCGGGTAGCCCATGGTAAACCTCCTCTTCTAGGGATTATATTAAGCCTGCCAATAGGCCCGGCGAAATTAAGCGTCTTCCCATTCCAGACGACGCCATAAATTCATTAAACAGCGTAATGCCATAAGCAGGCTAAGGTCATTGCTGCAACGATATTCTTGATTGCTTACGAATGCTTTCTGACCTACGCCGTTTAATTGTGATTTCTGAACATAACACTTGAATTAATGGTTCTGCATTTCATCAGCGATAGAAGCTATTTCTTCAATGGAACAGGCCAGCTCATCAATCGCCCTGGCCTGTTCCTGAGCCAGTTGAGTAGCTTGATTGGTCTGTTCATTAGACCGCTCCACGAGCTCCGCCACTGCCTGGACCTGTTGTTTGGTGATCTCGGCACCGGCTTTAATGTTATTAAGAACATCACGCAAACTTGCCCCCAGTTCGTTCATCTGCTCAAGCGCTTCAGTGACTTGCATATTGGTTACCGTTGCCCGGGGAACGTCAGTGGTAGCTTCGTGAGAAGCAGCTTCCGATTGATTAATATCGGCAATCACTTTAGTCATCTGGTTATGTATATCCCGCACCAGATCTTGAATTTTATCAGCATTTTCAGCCGATTCATTGGCCAGGCTGCGGATGTCCCCGGCCACAACGGAGAACCCGCGTCCGTACTCCCCGGCGGTGGCTGCCTCTACGAATCCATTGACCGCCAGCATGTTGGTCTGAATGGAGACATTTTGGATGGTATCCACTATTTTTTCAATGCGGCGGATTTTATCCTGCAGCTTTTCTATTGCGATGTTGATATCTTTATAAGACTGCATGGTTTGTTGCACGCGCTGTGCAATCTCCCTTGCTTTAGCCCGTACCTTGGTCCAGAGCTCGTTAAACTCAACTCGCAACGTTTTGCTTAAGCTGGCAATATCCTCAGTTGAGGTTATAATTTCCTGGCCGGTTTCAGTTAGTTGTTGGGCATTCTTATTTTCCTGGTATATCGTTTGGATTGCATCGTTCATCTGCACAAGCGAGCTGGCAATCTGAGCCGCAGAACTGCTGAGTTCTTCAACATTGGCCGATAGCTGCTCGGCGGTGGCGGCCACTTCTTCGGCAGATTTGTTTATGTCAGTGGAGGTCTTAAGCTCATCAGCCATTTCACTCAGCTCCTGACTGGCCGTACTTACTTCAGCCAGGGCCCTGGTTTGTTCATTTACAGCTGAGCTAATTTCTTTAGTTCCCACGGCTACTTCTGCAGTGGCGGAAGATATGCTCTCGCTTCCCATCATAAGTTTATTGGCGTTTTCTACCAGTTTACTGACCAGGTTCTTTTGCTCCAGTGTTTTGGCCCCATATTCTTTAAGAAGATCAGCAGTTCCAGTACAATTTCCCACCACTTCTTCAAAACCGCTGGCCATGGACTCAAATTCTGCAGCAGTTGCGTTGATATCTTTGACCACTTCATTAACGCCGTTGCTTATTTCATCCACTACACCCCGAATGTCTTTGGCCGAGCGCTCAGACGTCTCGGCCAGGTTACGCACCTCATCAGCCACGACTGCAAACCCGCGCCCATGCTCTCCAGCCCGGGCCGCTTCAATGGCCGCATTCAGAGCTAGAAGATTGGTCTGATCGGCAATCATCACCACTGCCTGCACGATGTCACCGATGCGTTGGGACTGCACTTCCAATTCGCCGATGCGTTTTGCTGACTGCACGTTCTTATCAGCCGCTTTTTTGAACAAATTGCCTACACTTCCCAAGATCTCCATGGACCCTTGAGAAGCCTTAATACCGATTTCGCTGTTGTTTAGAACACTATTCATTACCCGGTCAAAATCAACTGCAGCGCCGTTCAACTGAATACAAGCATCGTACATCTTGCCTGATGCCGTCCCAGATTGCTCGGCTTCCCGGGTAACATTGTTCATTAAACGGGCGAATTCCTGAGCCGCCGCACCTGATTCTTCCACCCCGGCGACCAACTCTTCCGAAGCCGAAGCTATGCGTTCAGCCAGAACTTGCTGCCTGGCCATGGTGCGGGCACGGGCCTTTTCCTGAGCCATCTTTTTGGCCAGTTCACGTTTCTTAACAAGCTCTTCGCCTTCAGTTTTGGCAGTGATCCCGGTTCTCCCGTTTAGTTTCATACTATCTGGTTTTTGCAGTTTTTTGGCCATTTCCTATCCCCCTGCCCTAATGTTTATTTATACATAAAAAATGTTTTTTACATTGATGTGAAATAGCGATTGGTGGAAAGGGCAATAAGATTGCCAAGCTCATCAACTATTTTTGATTCGATCAAATGATCCTCTTGGGTCCCTAAAGCATCTGAATAAACATAAATGCCTCCTTGGGGGAATGAAGATATCATGGTTACTTTCCCACTATAAGTGATAGGAGGTCTTTCTTTATCTGCCTGAGTACACGCGGCAATATAAGCACAGGCTTCACTTATTATGGAACAAAGGCCCAATCTAATTTCTCCCGCATTATTAATAATTTTGTCGGTGCCCGGTACGAACAATTCACACATTCCTTTTTTCCAATGAATAATTTTTAGTTCCAGATACTTCAAAAAAGGCAAATTCTCAATTTCATCGACGATATTGTTTAAATCCGTATCATTCACATTAATTCCCCCCTAAAGAATAGAGCCTGGCGAATACACATTATTTAGCGACGATTTGCCTATCCATCTCTCAAACTCTTCATTTTTAAAAAACCAAGCTGCCGACCAGTGTATTTTTTTCAGACGCTATTTAGAAAAACAGTTTATTGAATATGATATTTAAGCAAATAACATGCCAACCACTATATCTGCCTATATTGGGAGTTCTTGCGTTATCTTTTTTTACATGTCCGTAGAAAATAGTAGAATATTATTCGTTTTGAGAATCATTTTAGGTGAGGTAGGGTGATATGATGCTGGGGAAAAATAGTCAGTTTAAAGGTCTACAGGCCTTTTTTTGAAAAATACGAGCTAATTGGCACACTACTTGCATTAAGTAACGCAACAAAGTATCTAAAGGTAAGTTAGAGGACTAATTTGCTTTAAAGGGAGGTCGCAAACTTGGCAACAATTCTCGTCTACGCTCAAACACAGGAACTGGCCTATGAATTAATCCGCGCTGTTCATGCGATTGGTGATGAGGTGATAGCCCTGGCCATTAATGATGAAGCTCTGGCAGTAGATTTGGCCAGACGCGGAGTGAAAGTGCTGGCAATTACAGGGAGAGATCTCGCAATTGCAGATATAACAACCATAGTATGGGCTTTAAAGCATGCCATTGATAAGACTAGAGCTTCAACTATATTTCTGGCCAGCAACCGGTTTTTAAACGAAGTGGCCCGACGTTTATCAAATATAAATGATTCCAAATGTTTATACAACATCGATTACCTGTGGAGCAGAGAAGAGCATATAGTATGTTACCGCAATTCTTCATTGGGAAGCGATATAAATGTTATTGATACTATTGAAATAGATAAACATGGAGCTATATTAACACTTTCGCCCCATATATACCCTCCGGTTCCCGAGTGCGGGGGTGGAAGTATTGAAGATATCAAATTAAACCTTCCCCCTGCCCAAAAACTGGCCGGAGCTAAAATATATTCAATTGACAACTTCCTGGAAATGAGTATCAAACTGGTTGCGGAAGGGATCTAATGAAATCGGTTATCATATTACGTCAAATCAAGGATATTGATACCGACTCTGACTCTATAAAACTCTTATTTTTTTAATTATTTAGAAACCCCCTTATATTAATATATCTTGAGGCTCCACTGGTTGGAGCCGATTTTTTTAGGCAGTATTTAAAGATCAAAATGATTGACAGGCGAGACATATGGAAAGGAGGAGGCTTGAAGATGCATCTAAAATATTCATAAAGTCGGCTGGAAAATCTTGCGTTTACATGTGATGAAGGCCCTTCCCCGGCGGGAAGGGCCTTTTGAGGCGTAAAACCACTTTGTGCATAGAAACATTAGAACCCGGTGGGCAATTTGTTCGGCATGACAATCGACTGGGTGGGTTTTATCCGGTATACAGCAGGAATCACCGGTCCCCGGTCGTTTATTTTGCCGCCTGGCAGGTAGGCCTTATCGGTCAAGACCCTTCTCACTCCATGGAACTGATCCCCATACCAGTTGTTAAACCCGCTCACGATTCCGATAGCGGTTGGATATCCTGAAGTAGTACCAATAAAGCAGGGCTTGCCATTAAACATCCCTATGTACATGGCCACGTGGGTAATGTGATCAGTGCGTTGAAAGGTAAATATGTCGCCCGGCTTTAACTTATCGGCTCCAACCAGCTTGCCATTCTTTACATACACTCCTTTTACCGGAACCCCTACCTTATCGTAGTTGCGAGACGCCGAGGTAACGCTATACCCAAAATCCTTGTACACCATGGACAGAAATTGGGAGCAGTCGCAGTATCCGGTAGTGGCGTATTTGCTATGACCGTACTTTATGTAGCCGTACTCCATATACCAGACCGCTCTTCCGACAATGGCACTGGCCAGGCTGCCATCATAGTTGGCGCGCAGGCTTTTAATGATAGCTTCGCTGTTTACCTTGCTGCTGCTGGAGGTGGCCGCATAAGCCGGCGGCGAGTACACTACCACGGTCGCCAGCAAGGTTAATGTTAACAAATATGTAATTATTCTGTTTTTGATCATGGACTTTCTTCTCATGGAAAACCTCCTGTTCCCGAACCATAAAACACTTAGCCTGGATTTTAATAGCATTTACGCCTCTTATAGCTAATTTTCGACTTATTTATATTTCTTCCTTTTGGTAAATATGGGTATATGTATATGACATAGACATGAAATGGGTCCTCTGGGGCCTATTAGCCTGAGGTTGCAGGAGATGGTAAATGGATCACGGTAAATTATTCCATAAATTTGAATCAAATAAATTACATCCTTTTTATCCTAAAAACGCCTTTTCCCCAACCGATAATTTATTCCGGCAATGCACCCTTAACTCTATTCGGCCATTGGTTTTTACAAGAAAAGCATGCAGCCAGGGCCCTATCAAATGACGCAAAAAAGCCACCTTGGCTTAATGCAAGATGGCTTTCTGATTCCGGTAATTCAGGTATTTAAATTTGAGGAAAATAACAGCCTGTTCCTAGTCATCCCCAAAGAAAGTGCCGATGCCTATGCCGCCCAGGAGGCTTCCTTCATCCTTGCCCCGGCTGCCCCCCGCCTTGCTGGCCGAATAAATCCTGTCTGCCAGGCGCGAAAAGGGCAGAGACTGCAGCCACACGGTTCCCGGTCCGGTAAGGGTGGCGAGGAACAGCCCTTCGCCTCCGAATAGGGCCGTTTTTATACCACTGGCCATCTGGATGTCATAGTTGACGGTTTTGGTCAGGGCGACCAGGCAGCCGGTATCCAGCTTCAGGGTTTCTCCCGGCTGCAGTTCCTTTTTAATAATGGTCCCTCCGGCATGCATGAAAGCCAGGCCGTCGCCTTCCAGCTTTTGCATGATAAAGCCTTCCCCACCGAATAAGCCTACGCCAATTCTCTTCTGGAAAGCGATTCCTACCGATATTCCTTTGGCGGCGCAGAGAAAGGAATCCTTCTGGCAGATCAGCATACCTCCGACATCGGTAAGGTCAAAGGACACCACCTTGCCCGGATAAGGCGCGGCGAAGGACACACACTTTTTGCCGCTGCCACTATTGGTAAAGGCGGTCATAAACAGACTTTCCCCGGTGAGTACACGCTTGCCGGCCGAAAAGAGCTTGCCCATCAAGTCCTTGCCTTCTTTGCCCGAACCGTCGCCAAAGATGGTCTCCATCTTGATGGCGCTGTCCATGTACATCATGGCTCCCGCTTCAGCTACGATTGTTTCTCCCGGGTCCAGCATGATCTCTACAAACTGAAGGTCCTCTCCATGTATCTCGAATTCAACCTCATGAGCCCGGCGCATGCCAGACGGTGCACCGCCAGCTGCCGGCCGAGGTGCTGTCGCGTTTAATGCTGCCCCGCACTGGTTGCAGAACTTGGCACTTCCCACATCATTACCACATGACGGACAAAACATACTTAACAACCTCCTTCAAGTATTTACATTGATCGTCCTGCTGAATATAATTCTCCACCGGCTGGTGAACCGCCTTCATAAGTTGCTGATTTATTTTCTCGGAGAAAAATACTGTTAGCCAGTAGATGAACTCACATCTACTGGCTAACTATTTTAGCTTTAGTTCAGTTTAATAGCACGATATTGAGTTCTTATATATCAACTATATCAACCCATTGTCCAGCAACCGGATTGCCCGTATTAAACTCCTGCGGTAAATTATTCCCAAGTATAGCTTTCTATAATGATAGAAAGAATACTTTTAAAATATAATTATGGAGGCATGCCTATGAAAACTTCAAAGCTAGCACTCCCTGCATTTATGACCCTCTTAATGATATTCAGTTTCGTGATGACAGGGTGCCAAACTGCCCAAAAGCCAATGCAACCTCAGGCTATTGATGTTGCTAACCAGGCTGTTGCTGAAGCGGAAAAGATCCCGGAAGTAAGCAAGGCCACCGCATTCGTCGCAAACAACAAAATTTACATGGGTATAGAAACAAGCACTAGCCTGGCTCAACAGGAGGCCTCGGCCCTGGAGGAAAAGGTCATGAATCAAGTTAAAGGTGTTAATTCCAGTTATACCCCGGTCGTTACTACCGAAAATGAAACCGTTTCTAAAATCAAAGGTGTTTCAAGCGCTATCACCGGCGGGCAACCGGTGGCGAGTTTAAACAATGAAATAGCTGATATTGAAGCGCGTATAAAACAGCGTTAGAAAACACATCATGGCAGGCGCTAAAACCCAATTTCCCAAATATAAAAAGGCCTGGCTTCTTGAGCCAAGGCCCTATTGTGTTGCTGGCTCCCTATTCTGAAATGGCCTTAGATTTTAAGGTCAGTTATGGTTGAGAGTTCCTTGTTCGTCTTCTCATTTCAATATAGGGTTCATAGGTTCTTGTCATCCTGGGATTTCTGTTTATCGGCATCTCCTCTTCCTGCCCGGTTTCGGTAGTCTCAGATTCAGCATCATGTTTCTCTTCTAATCCGGACAGGGGTTCATTCAGTTCAGGCTCGCTTCTTTCTTCATCAGTTGATTCGCCTGGTTCCATTGTATCGTCAAGCCGTTTTGAGGCTTCGGTGTCGCCTCCGGAATCTGCATCGTCTGACAGCTCGCACATAGCAGATTTAT
>DHRK01000008.1:25500-26083 GCA_002410325.1 Syntrophomonas sp. UBA5314 | reverse complement strand
TTATCTCCAGCATCGTCCGGCAACTCCGACAGGGCAGATTTATCTTCAGCATCGTCAATCTCTATGGAGCTAAATTCTTGAGCCTGGGGCGCTTCCTGTTTATCTTCTGCCTCTTCTTTTTCCGAAATCGTTTCCTTTTCAGCCGACTCGGAAAAATCTATGGCCTCAGACGCTTCTTCGCCACCTGCTTTTATACCTGTTGCTTCTTCACCGGACTCGCTTTCCAGCGGTAATGTTGCCAAGGCTTCAGGTGCAGCCTTTTCCTCGATCGTTTCTAAAGCCGCACCACTCTCCGCTGTCTTCGATACTTCAGGCTCTTTCGCTTTGCTTTCCGCTCTTGGTGTGCCATAAGTAAAGGTAATGCGTATTTTACCAGTTTCAGGAGTATCCAAAATATCCAGCCACATCGGTACTTTATCCGCATTTTGCTCAGGTCTTATCAAATTATCGCCTTTGTTCTCATTTTCGTCCGCAGCTTCTGTCACCAGGTCAGGCTCTTTTTTAGAATGCGGTAATTTAGGATTCTCCTTATAATCCCGGACCTTATCTATTTCCATAGTTTCGGCAGCACCGCTGTCCTCTT
>DHRK01000008.1:1321-25104 GCA_002410325.1 Syntrophomonas sp. UBA5314 | reverse complement strand
GCACCGCTGTCCTCTTGATTTGTGATTTCCTCAAATTGTTTAGGCGTTGCCGTTGTTTGAGGTGTTTCAAAAATGAAGTTAATATGCATTTCACTCTTTTTGGGTTCATCTGTACCTTCTGAGCCCATCAATTCCTTTTCTTCCTGACTCGTTTCCCCAATCTGGTTGGTTTCCGCTATTTCTACCGCATTATTCGCATCAGTGGCTGGAATAGGCTCCTCTGCTTGAGGGATCACTTCGGGTTCGTCGTTAGCATCTTTGTCGACCACAGCGGGCTCTTCATCAATTAGGAGCGTTTCCGGCAGCTCAGGAATTTCAGATACTTCCGGCTTATCACCGGGTTCCAGGGGTTCAGAGCTATCACGCTCCCCGGATGATTCAATTTCTTCCACTTCTTGAACCTGCTCTTCAGTATTTACCGGAATCTCTACCGTATGGGTTGCCTCAGAGGCCATGACGTTTGATGTTTCATTGTTTTCTCCGCTTAGCAAAGACGTCTGCTGTACTGGTTCAGGAACTTCTTTTACTTCTGCTTTTTGGAGCCCGTCCGTCTCCGCTACCTCAATATCATACTTTTGAACATTTTCCCGCACATCCTGTGGTTCTGAAGCAAGGGGCTTTGCCGGGGCTTTTGGATATGGTTTTATCGCTTTAAATGGTCTGCTGCAAAAAGAACAGGATTGGTCATCTGACAATGGAGTTAAAGATTTACTCCATTCGCCGCAAAATTGGCAGTGCAGCCAATAAGCCATTGCTTTTTTCTCCTTTCTTGACAGTGGCTAAAAGCACGCTTTTTAGCAAACAAACTGTGAATCTTTTTAATATCTTATGGCGCCGGAATCAATGTGTTACAGTTGGATACTTATTAGAAACGGCTGAAAGGAAAAGAAATGCAATGGATTTAAAATTTGTATAAGAATTTTAACTAACTTGTAAGCCCCGTATTCTGGTCCTTGATAACTTGTTCTACCTGGCTATACCCGGCCATTTGTAGCAGGCGCCTCTTTACTTTAAGGGCGTGTGTTTCACCGGTCAGTATGTTTAGATAATCCCCTGCCAGAATCAGGGTATCTCCCCCCGGTATTACATGGTTTTCTCCCCTTTTTATATTGACCAAAAGGCAGTTTCGGGGCCACTCCACGTCTTTAATCATTTTGCCTTCCAGATACGACCCCATATTCACTGTCACTTCCAACAGGGTATTGCTGTTCGAGGTTTTATCCGGGTAACCTCCTCTTTCTTTAGCCAGTATCCGACCCAGCAACTGGTCATAAACTGCTTGGGACTTCAGTAAATCCGCCACAATATAGGCAGTCATGGATACGGTTATAAGAGCCGGAAGGTGCTCAAAGGAACCAGTCATCTCGGTTATAAGGATACTGCCGGTAATGGGCGCCTTTACTACAGCCGTAAAATAAGCGGCCATGGCAAAAACTACAAAGTTGTTGCTAAAAGAAGGGTCTATATGCCAGATCGTTTCTATGACACCGCTGAAAACCCCACCAGTCAAAGCCCCGATTACCAGCATGGGCATAAAGATTCCCCCCGGGGCTCCCGTACCATAACTGACCATGGTCAGTCCAAATTTGGTTATTAAAAGCAATGACAGTATCATGAGAGGATATTGATGGTTGTGAATACCTTGAATAAGCTCCTGGCCTCCTCCGAGTGCCTGGGGAATCCAGAAACCTACCGGTATGGTAAGCAGCAGCGGAATCAACACTATCATACTTTTCGGCACTATCTTTTGCTTGGTGTAAATATTTAGAGATTTGATCAAAGATCGGTTAAAAACTACTCCAAATAAACCAACGACAACTCCCAGCAGGATTAGGAGAGGAAAGTATTTCATGGGGAACACTGGTAAAGTATGAAAGTCAAAGATCGGCCTTATGCCAAAAAAGTTTTTGGAAACATAATCAGCTGTCAGCGATGCCGCCATAGCTGACAGCAAGACTGGGGGAGAAAAGTTTTTATGCAGTTCCTCCAGGGAAAAAACCACCCCGGCCAGAGGAGCATTAAAAGCCGCTGCCAGCCCGGCGCTGGCTCCGCTGGTTATAAGGATCCTTTCTTTCACCGGAATTCCGCCCAGTAGACTGTTTACACCCTGCCCAACAACTGCACCCAGTTGTATAGAAGGTCCTTCTCTTCCCAGCGACATCCCAGCACCTATGGCCAGCACTCCACCGACAAATTTGCATACCAGGACTTTTAGCCATTGCATATTTAACTGCCTGAGCACCGCGCCTTTCACCTGGGGGATTCCGCTCCCGCTCACCATCGGCTCATACCGGATAATTCTACCGATAATCCAGGCAACTACAGAGAGTATGACAATCCACAGTCCGGTCCACCATAATGAATGCGATCCCAGAAATGCATAGAGCCGTTCCAGTCCGAAAGCGCTCAGTTGTAGTAAATAGCGGAATAGTACGACTACCAACCCAGTTATTAAGCCAGTTAAGATGCCCTCGAAAAAAAGGCGCACTTTGAAGCGCCGTTTATGAATAATGCCCTCAAACGTAGTAAACATTAGCTGGTCCCCAACAATCTCGTAAAAATCTTTTTGCTTCTTGATTCGCATCAGGTTAAGGGCAGTTTAGAAAACGTTTTTCTTAAAGACCTGACCTCATTTTATCATCTGTTATTTTACCGCATTCGTATCTAGCAAAACAGAAGTGCCGGTATAGATTGATCCCAGGTTGGCATATTAAGAGCAGAAAGGGGATTTTGGATATGTCAATGCAGATGAGAAGGTCTTTGCTTTGTTCTTTATTTACTGTTCTCCTGTTTACGATCACGCCCGGACCTGTTCCGTCTGCCAGTCAGGAATCACTGATTTATATCACCCGGATAAATGATACGGTTACCCCGGGAACCGCTGCCTACATTGACCGGGCCGTAGAGACGGCCGAGAGCAACCAGGCCCGGGCCGTTATTATCATGCTTGACACCCCGGGAGGGCTGGTTTCTTCGACTTTAGATATTGTTAAGATTATCAACGCCTCCCGGGTGCCGGTTATTACCTATGTTACTCCCCGGGGAGCTATTTCAGCTTCGGCCGGAACTTTTATTCTATTGAGCGGCCACCTGGCCGCCATGGCTCCGGGAACCACCTGCGGTGCCGCCATGCCGGTTCGGGTCAGCAGCCTGGGAAAATATCAGGCGGCCGATGAAAAGACGATCAATATTATGACCGAGCATATGAAGAGTATCGCTCAGCAAAGAAACCGGCCCGCGGACCTGGCGGGCAGTTTTGTAAGCGATAATTTGAGTTTAAGCAACCGGGATGCTTTTAACCGGGGAATCATTGATATAGAAGCCTCAGATTTAAATGACCTGATCGCCATGTTGAACGGAAGAAAGGTGCAGATCGTCGACGGCGAAATGGTACTGCAAACTGCCAACGCCAATTTTCAAAACCTGAATATGAATTTGAAAGAAAGTCTTATTCACGGTATCAGTAATCCCATGCTGGCCATGCTTCTCATTTTGCTCGGCCTTTACGGGCTGATCTTTGCCTTCCATTCACCCGGCTTTTTACTGCCCGAGATTCTTGGCTCGATCTGTTTGATCCTGGGTCTTTACGGGATCGGTCTATTTGAGATCAACTTGACTGCAGGGCTATTGATTATACTCGGCCTGGCACTTCTAATTGCCGAGGCCCATACTCCTACCTGGGGAATTCTAGGAGTGGGCGGCATCGCCAGCATTATCCTGGGAATCGTGCTTTTCCCGGTCGAGCCCTTGCTTCCGTTTTCCTGGTGGTCTTCATTCCGTACCATGGCCCTGGGTATAGGTGTGATCGGAGCCGGCCTTCTGCTCATAATCCTCAGAGGCGTCTGGAAGCTGCGCCGATCTGCTCCAGTTCACGGTGAGCATGAATTAAACCAGCAGAGTGGTATAGTTATGCAAGATTTGAATCCCCGGGGGCTTGTCCAGGTTCAGGGCGAAATCTGGCGAGCCAGCGCTGAAGATGAACATACTATTCCCAGGGGAAGCCCGGTTAAGATCATAAAAAAGCAAGGCCTTGAACTTAAAGTAGAAGAAGTAAAGCCCAAAGACAAATAAAGGAGGAATATACTTGGGAGCTACAGGTTCTTTAATAAGCTGGTCGGTAATTATACTGTTACTGGTAATCTTGTTGACAATGGCAGTAAAAATTCTGGCTGAATACGAACGGGCGGTTGTGTTTCGGTTGGGCCGGCTGGTAGGGGTGCGCGGCCCGGGACTGGTTTTTATTATCCCCTTTATCGACCGCTATGTAAGGATGTCGCTACGCACTATTGTATTTGACGTGCCTCCCCAGGAAGTGATAACCCGCGATAATGTTACCTGCAAAGTCAATGCGGTGCTTTATTACCGGGTGGTGGAAGCGGATAGAGCGGTAGTAAATGTGGAGCATTTCCATGAAGCTACCAATCAACTGGCCCAAACAACTCTGCGCAGCGTAACCGGCACTGCCGATTTGGATGAACTCTTGTCCCAGCGGGATAAATTAAACGAGACCATTCAAAATATTGTCGATGCAGCTACTGATCCATGGGGAATTAAAGTTACCGCCGTGGAAATCAAAGATGTAACTTTGCCCCAGGAAATGCACCGTGCGATTGCCCGGCAGGCAGAAGCGGAGCGTATTCGCCGGGCAGCGATAATTCAAGCTGAAGGGGAGCGCCAGGCAGCAGAAGAACTTGCCAATGCCGCTGAGATCCTGGCTCGCAGTCCGGGCGCGCTTTCGGTTCGTATGCTTCGTTCTCTTTCAGAACTATCCAATACGCAGAACACGACGATTCTCTTTCCGCTGCCCATGGAGTTAAGGCAGCTGTTGCCCAACATTCAATAGAGCAGGTTCAGACCGCACAGTCGCAGTATTAATGAGCCTCTACCGACTCCGGCGGTGAAGTGGCCGGCATGATAATTTCTACTATGGCGCCTCCGTCATCTGCATTACTAATGCTAATGGTGCCGGCATGCTCTTCAACTATTTTCTTGACAATGGTAAGGCCCAGGCCCGAGCCCCCTTTGGCCCCGGTATAGAAGTAGTCGAAAGCGTGCTGAAAGTCTTCCGGCGTAAAACCGGCTCCATCATCTTGAACGCTTAGCAGCACTTGAGTCCCATTATTGATACTCGACGCCTTGACCAGCACGCAAGTCCTGGCATGTCTGATGCCGTTCGACAAAAGATTGACGAAGAGGCTGTGGAGCTGGTCCCAATCCCCTGCCACCCAGGTGTTGGCTTCAAACTGTACGCTAACTTCTATTTTTCTTTCCAGGGCGTAGCCCCCTACGGTTTCAATGGCCTGTTCAATGATGTAAGACAAATCGTTGGGCAGGAAATATTTGTTGTGCGGCTGATCCAGTATGGTAATATCAATCATGTTTTCAACCGTATTTCTCAGGCGCAGGCTTTCTTTATGGATGATATCCAGGGCATTATTCAGCGCCGGTCCGGTAAACACTCCGTCTCTGATTCCTTCGGCATACCCGTTTATGCTCATAAGCGGTGTTTTCATTTCATGGGAAGCGTTTTGAAAGAAGCGCTGCCTGCCTTCATCATAGCTTTTTAAGCGTTCGGACATCTGGTTAAAGGCCATGGCCAATTTGGCCAGTTCATCGTTCGATTTTACCTCCAGACGAGTGTCAAATTGCCGGTTGCCCACTGCCCGGGCATAATCTTCAAGCGTTCGGAGGGGTTTTACCAGGTATCGGATCAGGAAATACGCAATAATAAGAGCAACCAGCAAGGCGGCTGCGAGGCTGGCCAAAATGGTAACCAGAGTTTCCCGATACATGGCCTGGAGGGTGCCCATCGACACAAAGGTCAGCACAGTACCTCCCCCGCCGGCGGGCACTTCCGCCGCTAAAAAGTTCTCGGTTTTGTAAATATTGGCCTTGTTCCGGTTAAAGTCACTGTCCTGGCGCAGGGCGGGCAGCATTGCTAAAGATTGTCCGAGCGGGTAAAGATCCGGTCTGCTGCTTAGAGCTATGGTGTCATCGTAGTCAATCCACAGATAGTCGCTTTCAACCGAACGGCCCAACAACAAAATGGTTAAAGGAAGATTATGCTCCTGAGCCAGCGCTGAACCAGAGCCGATAGTGTAAGCGATCTCCCAGGCCTGTTTCTGAAGACCTATTTCCGCGCGCTTTTCCAACATCCCGACCAGAATTGGATAAAAAGCCAGGGCGGTTATCATAAAGGTAAATATTACCACACCTAAATAACTTATTAAGATTTTACTGGATATGCTTTTGAACTTGACCATCTAACCGGTACCCATAACCCCATATAGTCTGAACATTGGTGGTTGAACCACTTTCTTTAAGCTTTTTGCGCAACCGTTTTACCAGGTCATCTACGGCTCGATCACTTCCATCATAATCATAACCCCATACCCGGTCCAGCAGTTCTTGACGGTTGAAGGTACGCTGAGGGTTTTGAACCAACAAGGCCAGCAATTCATATTCCTTGGTGGTGACAGCAAACTCCTGATCGTCAATAAGGATCAAACGATCCCCCATTATCAATTTTAAATTGCCAACTTGAACCGATTTTTGCGGGGTAGAAGATACCATTGTGCGCCTGAGAACGGAGCGCACCCGGGCAATGAGCTCCCGAGGGCTGAAAGGTTTGGAAAGATAATCATCCCCCCCGATTTCCAAGCCAGTGATCCTATCCAGTGCTTTTCTGCGAGCGGAAATAAAAATGATAGGTACGGCGCTCTTCTCACGTATTTCCTTGCAAAACTCCAAACCATTCTGGCCGGGCAACATGATATCGAGAATGAACATATCCGGATACCCAGACTCCAGACGCCCTGACAATTCATCCACGGTTGCGAAAGATTCTACCGTGAATCCCTCAATTTTAAGATATTGGGATATTAACAGGCGGATATTTTCTTCATCATCGACCACAAATATGGTGCTCAAATCCAACGCTCCTCAACCTGTGTACTTGGTCGTTTGAATTAGTATAAAACAGGAATACGGCAAAAATGTGTTATGAAATTCAAATGTCTCCCCATATTGATCAATTGTTCATAGACTTAATTGCCATATTTTTCACATGGTAATGCAATATTAACAGCCAAAATTGCTATTTGGGGGAATCTTGATTACTTGACCGAGACAGGATTAATAAGCGTAACCCTAAATTTTCAAGATGATTGCTATTAATATATAATTCAAATGTGGCATTAATAGGGTATTTCTCTGAGAAAAGAACTTTGATTGTGATTTAATTCACAACTTATTGCCCTAATTGTGCCACATTTGACGTCTATCATATTACATAATTTAGGAGATGGCCATTACTAATTCGGTTATAGCAATCCTGGTGAAAACCCGGAAAGTGGTTTCAGCCGCTTAAGTCGAATTTATGTGACGCTTAAATCATGAGATTTTGGCTTACGAGGCCGGGGAGCTCTCATGAGATAATCTCATTCCTATTTATGCTATCGATATAGCATTAGAGGAGGTGCCGTTTTGAAGAGTTGATAAGGAATTAGACCAAACCGAAAACGCCAAATTGCGCTGAGTCTTCCTTTTAGGAGGAGCGGGGGAACCATCAGTGGGGTGAATCCTTTATAGGTAGGGTATTCCCTTTTCCCGAACCCGTCAGCTAACTTCGCAAGCGCCAGCAAGGGAACTCTAAGGTTAATATCAACAGCCAGAGGTTTTCCTTTGGTTGTTTTTTATCGTTCCCCGGTAATGTTTTTGATTGAATAAAGAAACTGGACTGGTTTTGCCTGCAGGTATTAGGAGGAAAAATGTCAATCGTTTCAGAGCATATTGTTGTAAGAGGCTTAATTAAAATATTCGGCAACCATCCCGAAAAGGCCCATCTCTTAATTGAAAAAGGCAGGAATAAAGACGACATACTGAGAGAAACAGGACAAACGGTAGCAATCAGCAATGTCGATTTCACGATAAAACAAGGTGAGATATTCGTGATCATGGGGTTATCGGGAAGCGGTAAATCAACTATTCTACGCTGCCTCAACCGACTCATTGAGCCAAATGTAGGAAGTATTGTTATTGATGGCATTGATATAAACAGACTCAAAGCTAAAGACCTGCGCCGGTTCCGCCAGGAAAAAACAGCTATGGTTTTTCAGCAGTTCGCCTTGCTGCCTCACCGTACAGTTCTAAACAATACTGTATACGGTTTAGAGGTGCAAGGTATGCTTAAAAAAAACCGTGAAGCAAAAGCCCTGCAAACTCTTGAACTTGTGGGCCTGAAAGGTTGGGAAAATAAATACCCGTCGCAGTTAAGCGGCGGAATGAAACAGCGCGTTGGTCTGGCCAGGGCTCTGGTCAATGAAGCCGATATCCTTCTAATGGACGAAGCCTTCAGTGCCCTTGATCCGTTAATCAGGGAAGAAATGCAAGACGAGCTTCTAAGCCTACAGCAGCAGGTGCATAAGACCATTGTATTTATTACTCATGATCTGAACGAAGCGCTGAAACTGGGAGATAGAATCGCCTTTCTTAGAGATGGGGCTCTGGTGCAGGTCGGAACCCCGGAAGAAATCACCACTGTTCCCGCTGACGATTATGTAGCCAAATTTGTACGGGGAGTTGACCGGAGCAAGGTTCTTCTGGCCGGTGATGTAATGAAAAAACCGCAACCATTGATAACCATGCGAGATGGCCCCAGCGTCGCGTTAAGGATAATGAAAGAACACGGCATATCCAGTGTGTTTGTTGTGGACAGGGGTAAACGCCTTCAAGGAATCATTACCGTAGATAGTGCTGTTAGTGCCAGAAATGCAGGCATTTCCAATCTACATGACATTGCCCTGTCCCAGGGCCCTATAGTAAAGGAAAATACAACCCTTCAAGATACCCTTGGTGTGATCGCCGAATGCAAACTACCTATGGCTGTAGTAGACGATGAGAACAGGCTTAAAGGTATTATTGTGCGCGGGTCGGTTCTGGCGGCACTGGCATCGGACAAAGGGGGTGAAATACTTGACTAAATTCCCCCTGGCCCCAATGATCGATCAGGGAATCAAATGGCTGCAAACCAACTTCGGCAGTAATCTTGATTCCTTTTCCACCGCTTTTACCAGTGGTATAGGAGATTTTGGGCACCTTTTGTCTGCTACGCCCTGGTGGCTTATTCTACTTTTATTTGCTGTCCTGGCCTGGCGGGTTGGTGGCTGGAAGCTCGCACTGGGAACTGCAGCCGGTTTGTTTTTTATCTATAATCTTAAACTATGGCCGTCTTTTTTAGATACTCTAATTCTAGTTATTATTTCAGCTTTGGTATCTATTATAATTGGTGTCCCCCTGGGGATTCTTGCCGCCCGGAATGATAGATTTCACTGGGTGACTTCTCCTATCCTGGACTTTATGCAAACCATGCCTTCTTTTGTCTATCTTATTCCGGCCCTATTATTCTTTGGCATTGGAAAAGTTCCAGCTGTATTTGCTACGGTAATATTTGCTATGCCGCCTGCCATAAGGCTGACCGATCTTGGGATTCGCCAGGTTCCCGAAGATCTGGTTGAGGTTGGGGAAGCTTTTGGTTCCAGTCCTGCCCAACTTCTCTGGAAGATTCAACTTCCGATAGCCCTGCCCACTATCATGGCAGGCATAAACCAGACCATGATGCTGTCCTTGTCCATGGTGGTTATCGCGGCCATGATCGGCGCCGGGGGACTCGGAGCAGGGGTCCTGGAAGCTATTGGTCAACTCAAGATAGGCATGGGATTTGAATATGGCGTAGCGGTAGTAATAATGGCCATCATTTTAGACAGGCTTTCACAAGGAATTGGACGTTCTTTAAAAACGGATCTTAAAAATAAAGAATAAGGAGGAAATAAGAATGCCTAGAAAACGGAAGTTTACATGGTACTTAGTTCTTATCACGGTTCTTGCTTTTGGTCTTATTGCCGGTTGCTCAAACACTCAACAACCAGCAAATACCACCGCCGATAAAGGAACGGTAAAAATAGGCTACGTAAACTGGGCGGAGGATATAGCCGCAAGCAACCTGTGGAAGGTAATTCTGGAGGAACAGGGGTACAAGGTGGAGCTCACCCAACTAGATGTTGCTCCCCTCTTTGTCGGCTTAAGCAAAGGGGACATAGATGTGTTTATGGATGCCTGGCTACCGGTTACTCATGAAACCTACTGGAACGAGTATAAGGATAACCTTGAAGATTATGGAATATGGTATCAGGGAGAAGCAAAAATCGGGATCGTAGTACCCCAATATGTAACTATCGATTCTATTGCCCAGCTCAAGGAGCAAAAAGCTAAATTTAGCAACAAGATTATAGGAATCGATCCCGGTGCTGGTATCATGAAAGCCTCGACCAGGGCTAAGGAGGCCTATGCTCTGGATTTTGAAGTGGTCCAGGGAAGCGAGCCTGCCATGATGGCGGCACTGGACAAAGCATACAGTAAAAATGAATGGCTCGCTATCACCGGTTGGAGTCCTCATTGGATGTTTGCCAAATATGAACTCAAGTACCTTGATGATCCAAAGAAATCCTTTGGCGCAGCTGAAGAGATCCATACCCTAGCCAATAAAGGATTTAGCACAAAAAACCCCGAGATAGCTGCCATGCTCAAAAAGTTCAAGATGAACGATGCTCAAATCGGCACTCTTGAGGCTTTGATCAATGAAGGAATGACGCCTGTTGATGCTGCTAAAAAATGGAGAGACGATAACAAAAGTATCGTTGACAGCTGGATAAAATAACCGCTGTTTTTATAAAGAACGTCCGTTATTCTAAAGTGCTGGCAGGGCCTAAATAAAGCTATTCAACAGTTGAGTTATATACTCTTTTATTAAATATAACGCACTAATTCTGCCACATTTTTATCATACCATTATTTAATATAAGAGAAAAATAATCAACAAAATGTATAACTTAATAAGACACAGGCAAATACATTATCCGGTAATTGGCATATAACATGCAACAACAGCGAAACGGTCAGATCAATTCTGGTGAAAACCAGTTTTGCGTGATCCATCGTAACCCCAATCTTAAGGATACGGTTTTATGGATCACAATAATTTGGCTTACTGGGGTGGGTAGCCTTAACGAGGTAATGCCCACCCCTTACTAACTTTTAATGTAAAAAGGAGGTGTTGTTTTAGTTCAGTATTTTGGGGACTATTAAAAGCGCTGAGTTTGCCCCCTTGGGGCAGAGCGGGGGAACCAATCAGTGGGGTGAATCCATATGGTAGGGAATTCCCTTCTCCCGAACCCGTCAGCTAACCTCGTAAGCGCTAGAAAGGGAATCCGAGGTTATACCATATTCTTATGGCCAGAGAACTTCCTTTGGCACCATGTTTTAAGTCTCGGCCCTTTTCGATTATGAACATTCCTATTTTGAAACCGGAAAGGAGTGCCAGCATGAGAGAAACAGGGAATCTATACAATCTGTATCAATCTCTTCTCAGAAGCAAGGAATTAACAGAGGACGTTCTTCCCTTCCTGGAAGCCATGAATGCCGCGCCCGACCCTGAAGATGTCCGCAAAGAAGCAGCCGCACGGAAAGAACAGATTTTAAAGGTTTTGGGCGGCTCCGATGCAGACTGGGCGAACTGGAAATGGCAGCTCAAGAATCGAATCAAGGATAGTGCTATTCTGGCCCAAATCCTTGGCCTTAGCGATATGGAAAGAAAGCGTATCGACAAGGTAAGCAATGTCTATCGATGGGCAATATCCCCCTATTACTTGAGTCTGGTGGGCCATGATTACGTAAACAGCCCCATATACCGCCAGTCAGTCCCTGATATAAGAGAGTTGAGCCCGGGTGGCAGCCTGGACCCCATGAATGAGGCCCTTACTTCTCCGGCTCCCTGTGTGACCAGGAGATATCCGGATCGCATGATCATCAATGTCACCAACCAGTGCGCCATGTACTGCCGCCACTGCCAGCGAAGGCGCAATATCGGCGAAGTAGACCGCCATTCCTGCATGGAGGATATTGCCCAGGCTATGGATTATGTCGCTAATAATACGGAAATACGCGATGTGTTAATTACGGGCGGGGATGCCTTGCTGCTAAGTAACAAAGCGTTGAAATCCATACTTACTACCCTTGATGAAATACCGCATGTGGAAATAAAACGCATCGGCACCAGGGTCCCGGTAACCATGCCGCAAAGGATTACCCCCGATCTGTGCGAGATCATACGCAGCCATCCCCCCATATATATAAATACCCAGTTCAACCATCCTCTGGAGATTACGCCAGATGCCAAAGCGGCTTGCGATCGGCTCGTAGAAGCGGGTGCCGTCCTGGGCAACCAGGCGGTGCTGCTGCGGGAAATAAATGACCAGCCGCATATCATGAGAAAGCTATGCCAGGATTTGCTAAAAATTAGGGTACGCCCCTACTATATATTCCATGCCAAAGACGTACAGGGGACCAGGCACTTTCAAACCAGTATCACCGAGGGCATGGACATTATACGTTCATTGCGCGGCCATACCTCGGGGTTAGCCGTCCCCACCTATATAGTTAATGCTCCCGGAGGACTGGGCAAGATCCCACTTATGCCCAACTATATTTTACAGAACCGCAAAAACAAAATGGTGTTGAAAACCTGGGAGGGAAAAATTGTTGAAATAGAAGATCGTCCTCAATTATAGCTGCCAACCAAAGACCTGCCCGTGAATACGGGCAGGTCAGACCGTCGGCAAAAGCACTACTGGCACCACACATGTTCGCTCTGCTCACAATTAAGGTTGTGTGAAGAGCAACCGTACGCAAAAGCTTCTGTTATTCCTTCCAAAAGGCGGGAATGAGCATTACCAATATGGGATATATCTCCAGCCTGCCAATCAGCATCAAGCTGCTCAAGACGTATTTCCCGGCATCGGGTAAAAAAGCAAAATGTTGAGTCGGCCCCACCATCCCCAGGCCTGGCCCTACATTGCCCAGGCAGGCGGCGGCAGCCGAAAAGCTGCTCAGGATATCCAGGCCCAACCCGGTTAGCGCCAGCATGCCGAATGCCAAAATAATCATATAAAGGAAGAAAAATTGCAAAACGTTGGTAAGCAGATCTTCTTTGATAAATCGTTGTCCAAAGCGCAGGGGAAAAACAGCTTTGGGATGGACCATTTTCTTAAGCTCTATATTGGTTCTCAATAAGATCATCAGATACCGACCTGGCTTGATGCCTCCTCCAGTTGATCCCGAACATCCTCCGACAAACATCATCAGTAGAATAACGGCCGTGGCAAATGATGACCACTGGTTATAATCGACGGTCGCATAACCTGTCGTAGTAACGATCGATACAATCTGAAAAAGGGACGAGCGGAGATGGGCCTCCCACCCTGAAAACGAGGATAATTTATTCAGGTTCAGGAAAACCAGCAGGCTGGCGATAAAAATGATCAATGAATAGAGTTTAAATTCCGGGTTTTTCAAATAGGTCAGGGGATTGCGCTGCTTGAAGGCAAAGTAGTGCAAAGCAAAGTTGGCTCCGGCCATGAACATAAAGACAATTAATGTCCACTGAATCAAGGGGCTGGAATAGAAGGCTATACTGGTATTCTTGGTTGAAAATCCTCCGGTAGCCATAGTGGCAAAGGTATGGCAAAGCGCGTCAAAGGAATCCATCCCGAATAGATAAAGCAGCAGAGCGCATAAAAAACTGAGTATAAGATATGTAAACCACAGCTTGCGGGCCGTTTCTCGAATCCGCGGACTGATACTGTCCGAAATAGGGCCTGGCACTTCGGCTTTGAACAGCTGCTTGGCCCGCGATCCCAGACTATTTATAACCGCGACAAATAAAGCTATAATGCCCATTCCTCCCAGCCACTGGGTGAGGCTGCGCCAGAACAGCAAGCTCCGGGGCCAGGATTCAACATCTTTGACTACAGTGGCCCCGGTTGTAGTAAACCCGGAAACCGTCTCAAACCAGGCATCGGCAAAGGAAAGAAGATATCCGGAGAAGAGGTAGGGCAATGTGCCAAAGATGGATACCACCACCCATCCCAGGCTTACCACGGCAAAGCCTTCTTTGAAATTGATACTGTCCGGACTGGGAAAAACATATTTTAAAAGCAACCCGCACCCGATAGTGAGTGCGGCCGCCTGCAAAATCGGCACGCTTACGTCTTCGTGATAAGCCAGCGACCACCCCAGGCAGCTAAGCATCGCTATGCCGACTATTAATATTAGCCGGCCTAAATTTCCCAGAACAACTGCCGCCCTGATCAATGCCGGCCTCCGTTCTTAAACAGGTGCTCTATCTTATGGATGCTTTTAAGCAAGGAAAAGACGATCAGGCGGTCATGGACCGCAAATTTGAAAGCCCCGTCAGGAATAATAACCGTGTTATCGCGAAGCACCGCCCCGACCATAGAGCCGCGAGGAAACTTGATTTCCCTCAGTCGTTTGTTTAATACCACCGCTCCGGGTTGGACTACAAGTTCCAACATCTCCGCCCGTTCTTCTCCGAACAAGGTTACCGATATGATATCGCCGACCCGCATGTATTTCAGTATGGCTCCAGCCGTAAGGATCCGCGGGTTGAGTATGGTGTCTATACCAACTTGTTCAGCCAGCGGCAATACTTCGGTACGTTTGACCTGGCAAATAGTCTTCTTTACCCCTAAATTACTGGCTATAAGTGAACAGAGCAGGTTGATCTTGTCGTCATCGGTTACCGCTACAAAAATATCGGAGACGGCAATGTTTTCTTCTCCCAGCAGCTGGTAGTCGCTGCCGTCTCCATTAATCACCAGGGTGTGCTTTAATCTTTGTGATATTTTATTGGCCCGGGAAAGGTCCTTTTCGATGATTTTAATCCTTATCGAAGGCTGGCTGGTCTCAAGAATCTGAGCCAGATAAAAGCCAGTACGCCCGCCTCCCAGTATGGTTACCTGCTCCACCTTGCGGGAATGGAATCCCAGCAGCCTCTCCACCGAATTCATATCACTGGCCCGGGCCATGAGATGGATATGGTCTCCGGGTTTTAAGACATCATCTCCACTGGGAACCAGCATAGTATGGCTGCGTACAATTGAGACTATGTTGTAGGGAATAGATGTATCCAAAGTCTTAATTTTCTTATCTATCAGCGGGGAGTTCGGCTTTAATTCCAGTTCCAGAAGCTGCACTTTTCCATCGGCATAATAGTCAACATTTAGTGCCTCGGGGTTTTTTATGATCTCAACAATTTCGTTAGCCGTTACCCTTTCGGGATTAATTATCAGATCAATACCCATCAGCCCGTTTAAGGAGAATCCTTTCACCTCCAGATACTCCGGGTTGCGAACCCTGGCCACGGTTGTTTTGGCTCCGTACTGTTTGGCGATTAAACAGGCTACCATATTAAGCTCATCATATTCTGTAACCGCCAGCAGCATATCAGCATCACCTACTCCAGCCGACTGCAACACCGAGGTCGATGAGCCACTGCCTAATATAACCTGAACATCAAGCGTATCTTCCAATACCTGCTGCCGCTCCGGCGTCTGTTCAATTACTGTTACATCGTGGTTTTCGGTCGATAGCAGCTGCGCCATGCTAAAGCCTACTTTACCCGCACCGATAATTATAACTTTCATAAAGCCTCTCCACCTAAGGACTACATCACCACTCAGGCGCTGCTTTCCATTCTATAAAGAATGGGCGGCCTGTTTATCAGGCTACCCACCCCAGTATGCCGATTCTCATGATCTTAACGCCCTATACCGCTGGCACTTAGGCATCATAGATCTCCATTATCCTGATTTTCATCACGACAACTTTGACCGTCATTGTATTATAATGTTTGGAATCATTATATCAATTGTCGAGGGAAAGTTCCATGGAGGAGAAACCGTAGTGAAAACCTATAACATTGTACCGCATGGTACTCTGTGTCTGAAAGGAAAACAAGGCCATTATAATTTACATTAGTCCCAAAAACCGTACCGTCTGCGCCACTACAAAACATATAAAGATGCCGGTCAGGGTAGGAGCCAGGAAAGCCAGCAGGGTCCATTTCCTGCTCTGGGTCTCCTTAAAGATCGTAAGCATGGTGGTTCCGCAGGGAAAATGGTTGAGGCAGAATAGCATGGTGCATACCCCGGTAAGCCAGGTCCATCCGTGAGAAACCAGCAAATCGCGCAGGTCCCCCAGACTTTCCAACTCCACCAGGCTGCCAGTGGCCATATAGCTCATGATGATGATCGGTATTACGATTTCATTGGCCGGGAATCCCAGGATAAACGCCAGCAATATATACCCGTCAAGTCCCAGATGGTAAGCAAACGGCTCCAGAAACTGCGCGCAAAGCTGCAATATATTCGTATTTCCCACCTGCACATTGGCCAGAATCCAGATGACCAGCCCGGCGGGAGCGGCTACCATTACCGCACGGGCCAGGACGAACAGGGTACGGTCGAAAATAGAACGCACCAGCACCCTTCCCACCAGGGGTTTTCGATAAGGGGGCAGCTCCAGGGTAAAGGACGAAGGCAGGCCTTTTAAGACGGTTTGGGACAATATTTTAGAGACTGACAGGGTAATTCCCACGCCCAATACAATGACTCCCGTAATCGCCAGGGAAGCCAGGATAGATTGATACGGCCCGGCGCTTCCGGCGATAAAAATCATGGCCAGGGCGATCAGGGTCGGAAAACGACCGTTGCACGGCACAAAGCTGTTGGTGATAGTTGCTATCAGCCGCTCCCGGGGAGAATCGATGATCCGGCAGGCGACTACCCCGGCGGCATTGCAGCCAAATCCCATACACATGGTCAGGGCCTGTTTTCCATGGGCACAGGCCTTTTTAAAAAAATTGTCCAGGTTGAAGGCTATACGCGGCAAATAACCGAAATCCTCCAATAAAGTAAACAGGGGGAAGAAAATGGCCATCGGGGGCAGCATCACGGAAACCACCCAGGCCAGGGTACGGTACACGCCCAGTACCAGAGCCCCATGCAGCCAATCCGGCCCGCCCGCCCACAAGAAGAAGTTCGTCAAACGGGCTTCTATCCAGAATAGCCCTGTGGCCAAAGCCTCCGAAAAGTAATTGGCCCCTTGAATGGTCAGCCAAAACACCAGGCCCAACATGGCAAGCATGATAGGGATTCCCCAAATCCTGGAGGTCACTATATTATCGATTTTGTGATCCCAACGGTTATACTGTTCATTTCTATAATAAACCGTTTTTTCCCCGATACTCTCCGCAAGTTTGACCAGGCTGCCCACCACCCGCTCCCTGAACTCATCCTTGTCCATCTGCCGGGAAAGCACCGCTGCCGACTCCCCGGCCAATGCGGCAAGATCGCCTGTTTTTCCGGCAGAATCGTTTCTCAGCAGATTATTATGAGCCAGAAAAGCTAAGTTATCCCCTTCCAGTAATCGTAAAGCCAGCCACCGGCTGGGCGCTTCATCATCTATGCTATCTTTTATTAAAGGCTCTACCCAATTGATGGCGTTCTCCACTTCCCGATCATATACCACTTTTACCGGACGGGTCTTTTCCGAACTGCTGGCCACGCGATACACCGCTTCTTTTAACTCATGCAGGCCTATTCCTTCCCGGGCATTGGTTCCGATTACCGGCACCCCTAAAAGCGACGCCAGCTTAAGCAGGTCAACTTCAATGTTTTTTCTTCGGGCTTCATCCAAAAGATTCACGCATACAACTACCTGGTCAGTGATCTCCATGACCTGCAAAACCATATTCAAATTTCTCTCCAGACAGGTGGCGTCGGCCACCACTACCGTTACATGCGGTCTGGCCAAGCAGATAAAATCGCGGGCCGCCTCTTCGTCAGCCGAATTGGCCATCAAGGAATAGGTTCCGGGCAGATCCACCAGGATGTGTTGTTTTCCCCTATAAACGTACTTGCCCTGGGCATTGGTTACGGTCTTCCCCGGCCAGTTGCCGGTATGCTGGTTTAAACCGGTGAGACTGTTAAAGACCGTGCTCTTACCGGTATTGGGATTGCCCGCCAGGGCGATTATATAATCATCCGGCGAATCGACTTGAACTTCAAGAATATTGTTTATGCTCTTTTTCCGATTGGCTTGTTTCGCGAGCCTCATAATAGCCTCCTCAGAACCCGGGACTCATACATTCGACTAAAACCTTGGCCGCCTCCTCGGAACGAAGAGCGATAACGGCTCTTCTGATTTCATAAGCCACCGGATCTCCGGAAGGGCTTTTTCTCAGTACTTTTACGCTCGTATCGCAGATAAGTCCCAGATCAAGCATCCTTCTCCTCTCGCTGCCCTGAGAAAGCAATTTTCTCACTATTCCCTCCTTGCCGGGAGCCAAACTGTTCAAAGGCGCTAATTTGCTCATTGTCATACCTCCATTAAATTACATTTTTTATAATATCAAGCATAAGTTAGTGGTGAGAAAATCTTTTTCCCACGACTATACTATGAATCTAGAACGTAGAAGTTCCCTATACATTTTTATCCATTGGGCAAGTTGACAGTGCTTGCGGAAGGTAAAGGATTATTTATGGATAAACAACAGGAATTTTACACCGTGCGTGGATATGAAATTTTGAAAAAAAGAAAAAAGGGGCTCAGCCCCAGCATGGAAGATTATTTGGAGATGATTTACAAGCATTGCCTGAGCGAAGGATATATAAGGATAAACAGTCTGGCGGAACAGCTAAACGTCAAAGCCCCGTCGGCTTCTAAAGTGGTTCAAAAGCTGTCCCAGGCCGGGTATATCAACTACGAAAAATACGGGATCATTCAGTTGACAGAAAAGGGCAGGGACATCGGGGAATTCCTTTGGCAGCGTCACAAGACCCTGGAAACATTTTTAAAAAACCTGGGAGTCAAGGAGAACCTCCTCCTGGATACTGAATTAATAGAGCATCATCTCAGTATGGAAACCCTGAACCTGATCGAACTATTTAACGATTTTTGTAAAGCCCATCCCGACCTGCTGCAAAAGCTACAGAATTATCAGGCCTCCCGCCAGTAAGAGTCATCGGTTCCATAACGGCTGGCTTCCATCAAGCTCCAGCAACTTGCGCATGACCCTTAAAAGAGCATCGCTTATTCTTTCCCAGTTCAAAATCCATCATCATACCAAAGTATCACCCAACAGGCGTATCATCATTTCATTATGAGCAGGCTCAAGGCCATTACCATCATTCCTGCGATGATGCCATAAACCGAGTGATGGGCCTCACCGTATTCCCTGGCCGCGGGCAGCAGTTCATCCAGGGATACGAATATCATGATACCGGCCACCGAAGCAAAAAGCAGAGCCATCAGGGATTCGCTGATAATGGGCAGTAAAACCAGGTAGCCGATTACCGCCCCCAGAGGCTCCGACAAACCGGACAGAAATGAATAAAAGAAGGCCTTCTTTCTATCTCCGGTGGCATAATAAACCGGCACCGACACCGCTATCCCTTCCGGTACGTTGTGGATGCCTATGGCTATGGCAATAGCTACCCCCAGAGCAGGCTCCTGCAAAACCGATAAAAACGTTGCCATACCCTCGGGAAAGTTGTGCACCGCTATAGCCACGGCGGCCAGAACCCCGGTGCGAAACAGCTTATCCTCAGGCCGGGGCGCGGCATTTTCTTCCATGGCCTCCAGCAAGCGCGGTTCATGGGGGTTTTCATAAGAAGGCACCAGCCGGTCAATTACGGCAATAAAAATTATTCCGGCGAAAAACGCCCCGGCGGCCGCCCATAATCCCCATGACCCCCAGGTCTTAAGCGCCGTCTGCTGGGCCAGCGGGTAGATCTCCACCATGGATACATATATCATAACCCCGGCGGAAAAGCCCAGAGCGAGTGATAAAAAGGCGGTATTGGTTCGGCGGGCCAAAAGGGCTATAAGGCTGCCGATGCCGGTTGACAAACCGGCCAGCAAGGTCAAAGCAAAAGCCAGGCCTACATGGCTCAGTTCCATACTAACACTTCCTCAGCAGAGTATCCGCTGCCAACTAGCACAACTTTTCGTGCTATTTTCGTCAGTCCGCAACCAGGACTTATTACCTCCAGGACCAATGCAGCGAATGCCCGATTGTTAGGATATTCTAACATTATATTTCTCCTCATATTTTGCGTCAATCATTATAGAAATCGTCTTTGCCATTCCGGGCCGTTAGAATAATAACCGGCATTGACCTTGCTTTTTCCTATGTTCTTCATGTCATGCTCCATCCTTCCGCCACTTCACGTATAGTTAAAAATCTATTATAAATACCGTCCTGTTTTATCAGTTCCTCATGGGTTCCTCTCTGGACGATACGGCCCTGATCGACGACCAGGATCTGATCGGCATTGTGAATGGTGGCCAGACGGTGGGCAATGATGATCATCGTTTTACCATGCACCAGATTGCTGATGGCCTTCTGTATGGCCTGCTCGTTTTCGGGGTCCACGCTGGCCGTGGCCTCATCCAAAATCACAATCGGAGCGTTTTTCAGCATCGCCCGGGCTATGGAGATACGCTGCTTTTCACCGCCGGAAAGGGTGGCCCCGCCATCACCGAGCACGGTTTCGTATCCATCGGGGAGGTCCATAATGAATTCATGGCAGCAGGCCTGTTGGGCTGCCTCCACAACCTCAGCGCGGCTGGCTTCCGGCTTTCCAAAGCGAATATTATTGAGCACCGTATCGTTGAACAGATACACCTTCTGGAACACCATGCTGATGTTTCGGAGCAGGCTGTCGCAAGTCATGGCTTTTACGTCTACGCCCCCGATCGATACGCTGCCCCGATCGGCATCATAAAACCTGGCTATCAGGCTGCACAGCGTCGATTTGCCGCTTCCCGAGGGACCGATGATGGCGGTGGTCGTGTTCTCCGGGATAGTGAATGATACCTCCTTCAGAACATCCCGTTTTTCATAGGCAAAGGAAACATCCCGAAAACGGATATCATAGGCGGGCAATTCAATATCCCGGCCGTCTTTATCGATAAATTCCGCCTTTTCGATCTTCTCCAGTTTGTCCATGGTGGCGTCGATGATCTGCAGAACATGTACGGCACCATTGATCTGTTCCACATGGCCAAAGATCACAAACGAAAAGATGCTCATCATGAGCATGGTGGGTATGTCCATGCTCCCATGGGCAGCCGCCAACGCCGCTGCCAGCATCATTCCCACGGAGGCGGCCTTGAGGGCCAAGAGGTGGAGACAGTTGGACGGAACATAGTCTTTTTCTATCTTGATATTGATATCCTTGCTCATCTGGTAAGCCTGGCGAATACCCGCGACGGAAACCCCGTCCTGTTTAAACGACTTAACCACCGCCATTCCTCGGACATACTCGATCGTAGCGGCGATCATGCCGTCCTGGGCCTTCTGATGCACTGGCGCATTCGCTTTGCTGCGTTTATTCAGCCTACTGAGAAACCAGCCGGACGATAGGATTCCCGCCCAAGCGATCAAGGCTATCCCCGGATTATAAAAGGCCAGACACAACACCATGGTAATGGCGCTGATATATCCGTTTACCACCACATCGATCATCTTCATACCCAACATCTCTACAAACGACAGATCCGTCGTTACCGCCGAGGCTAGCTCCCCGGCGTTGTTTTTATCGAAAAATCCCAGGGGAACCCTTTTGAGTATGTCGCCCATCCTGATTCTCTGTTCAGCCGTAACTTCATAGCCAATACTCTCCTGCGCGGCAGCGCGAAGATAAGCGAAAATAAACCGACCCGCCACCATCATCGCCATAAAGCCCAGCATATAAACCGCCTCTGCTTTAGTCAGGGTAATTTCACCCTTCATATCCCGGATGATGAGGTTTAATCCATAAGCCGCCCCCATAATCGGCATGGCGGTAAAGAGGGTGTTAAAGAACGAATATACGAACCCGATGTATAAACGTTTTCGGCGCCCACCGGACCATTGGATAATTCGCCTTATGATGCTAAACATATTGCTTCATCGCTCCTTTCCCGCCGCCGGCCGCCCATTGTTTCGCTCCGATATGGGCTTCCCACATATCTTTATAAAGGCCGCTCCCCGCCAGCAGTTCCCGGTGGGTTCCGGTCGCGATCACCCGTCCTTTATTCATGACCGCGATCTGGTCGGCATTTTTAATGGTGGAAAGCCGGTGGGCGATAACCAGCAGGGTCTTGCCTTTAATAAGGGCCGAGATGGATCTCTGCAGTTGGTCTTCGTTTTCCGGATCGGTGAAGGCGGTGGCTTCATCCAGGATAATGACCGGCGCGTTTTTTAAAATCGTCCTGGCAATGGCGATCCTTTGCTTCTCTCCGCCGGACAGCTTTCTTCCCGCCTCCCCGGCATCGGTATCATAGCCCCGGTCCAGGCGGCCAATGAACTCATCGCAGCAGGCGGCTTGCGCCGCCCTGATCACCTCGGCATCAGAGGCACCGGGGTTGCCCAGCCGTATGTTTTCCATCAACGAGCAGTTAAACAGAAAATTATCCTGGGTTACAAAGCTGACCGAGTCAGCCAGCTGCTCGAGGGGAAGTCTTTTGACATTCACGTCCCCGATAGTGATCGCTCCGCTGCCGACATCCCAAAACCGCGCTATCAGCCGGGCCAGTGTCGACTTTCCCCCTCCCGAGGGACCGACCAGAGCGGTAAAGCTTCCTTGCGGAATTTTTAAATGAACGTCATGGATTACACTGTTATCCGGATTGCCGGTAGCGTCTTCACCGGCGTCATAGGCAAAAGAAACCTCTTTCAATTCGATATCATAGCGCTGAAGCTCCACCCGCTCAGCCGCGCTTTCCAGCTCGTTCAGGCGCAGAAACTCGTCGGCCTCCCGCACCGCGTATTCGATGGATTTCAGGTCATTGACAAACACCGTGAAACTGCTTAATGGCGCAATAATGCCCAGGGACAGTATCAAAGCCATGGTAAGCTCGGCCGGGTTTAAAGTGCCGTTCAGATACAGGAGCATCCCCACCGGCATGGTGCCCAGCAGGGTCGAAGGCAGAAGCGCGCCGCCGAAGTTCATGAGCTTCCAGGTGCTCCTGAACCAGTCCAGGGTATAGGCTTTAAAAGACTCCACTGCTCTCTGATATTTCTCATAGGAGGAAGTGGACTGGTTAAAAGCCTTGATAACCTCAATTCCCTCAATATACTCTACAATCACGCTGTTGACATAGTTGCTGGACTCCATGTAATCCGCATACTTCTGGTTAAAAGTTCTCATCATGAAGGCATAGGCAATGACTGCCCCCGGCACGGTAGCCATTGCCGCCAGGGCCATGCGCCAGTCGATGATCACCAGGTAAGCCAGCACCCCCAGGGGTAAAAGCAGGTTGGAAACGCCCTCCGGAATCAGATGTGCCAGCGGAAGCTCTATGGTTTCCACCCGGTCTACCATCACGCTTTTCAGCCTTCCTATCGGCTGGTTCAGGACGGTCCCCAGCGGTGCCCTCATCAAGCGGTCAGCCATTTTATTGCGCATGTTTTCCAATATGGCGTAAGCCGATAAATGGGCCAGCATAGTGGACAGGGCATAAAAGGCCAGTTTTACGATATACCCGGCCAGAGCTATGGCCGCCCAGAATAAGACGCCGTTCACAGTCTGCTCTCCGGCGAAAAACAAAATGATGATCTGATAAACTCCTACATAAGGCACGATCCCACCGGCCACACTTATGATGGCGCATAGGACCGAAATGACCATCTTCCGCCGGCACTCCCCGGCCAGGGATAAAACCGTTCCCAGCCAATTAGGGCTTTTCTTGCCCTTTTGCTCGTTTGTTTCTTTCATATGCAATATCACCTTCTCAGCTTCTAAAAATAGCTAGTACTCTGTTAACTCTAATTCTTGCATTACTCGTCGGTTAAATTTTCGCATGACTGCGTTGTCGTCAAT
>DHRK01000008.1:0-1261 GCA_002410325.1 Syntrophomonas sp. UBA5314 | reverse complement strand
GCGTTGTCGTCAATCACAATACGCCCAGTATTATTCATTCCTCCGCCTTGTCCTGCAAAAATTTCCCTCGACGATTTATACAAAAATTAGAGTTAACAGAGTACTAGGGATTAGTTAGAGTTGCCTAACTAATCCCTATTTTAGTTGCTTAAAAAATCTCCGCCACTCCACCCGGGTTAAACCTGCTCCAATTGGCCGGGCAATTAAATAGCGCCTTCAGGCGCCGTTGCAGGGACTTGCTGCAATTCAGGCCAAGTCGTTCTGGTATTTGGCAGGCGACACCCCGATTACTTTTTTAAAGGCAGCCGCAAATTTACTGGGATTGTTATAGCCCACCTGGCCTGCTATAGTAGTAACATTCTCTCTGGTTTGACGCAGCATTGAGGCAGCTATCTGCATACGCTGGGTTCGTACATACGCATATATCGATGTGCCATAAATGCCTTTAAAGGAAGTCTTCATGGAAGTTAGGGGTATCCCAAATTGCGTGGACAACTCATCCAGGGTGAAATGCTTATCAATATTATCGGTGATATATTCCTTGATCGCTTTCACCGTTTCAACCTGCTTTTTTGGTAAATACGGTCGTTCCTGGCCGTATACAGGGAAATCTACAACGCTCAAAAACAACAGCAGTTCTAAAACCTTAATCTTAAAATAGTTTTTCCTGATCTTCTCCGGCACTTTGTATAGTTCCGAAAAAATATGCTGTATAGAATCATCGGTACGCATTATAAACAGTCTTTCGCCTGAGACACTGGCCCGCAAGGCATGCAAATCGACACAAAGCCCGTCCCAAACCGTCGACAGGGTCTTGGATGCTTCTTCGATATATATCGCTACCGTAATTCCATGATAATGGCCTGAGGGGAATCCGAATCCCATGGCATGATGATCCTTGGCATTGATCTGCAAGTCTCCCTTCTGCAAATACAGGTATGAGCCGCCGGGAAATTCCCATTCGATCCGCCCGTCCCGGCAATGGTCGATCCCAATCATTTCTACCTTGGGCCGAAATTCCGAAAAACAGCTTTTCATATGAAAATCATTGTAAATTATATCAACGCCGGGAAACACCTTATAACAGGTCATGGTGCCTGCCCCGCTGGCATCTCTCATTTTATACTCCGTACATCCGTCGTTTCTTTTAGAAACGCTGATATTGCTGCCATAAAAAACTCTGTCTTCTAGCTCGTATCCCATTTCACCTCGCCTCCTCGCTTTAAAAAGGAATCTTCCTTAAGTCGGTTTCCTTTATATC
>DHRK01000050.1 GCA_002410325.1 Syntrophomonas sp. UBA5314 | reverse complement strand
CTTCTTCTTCGCTTTTCTCAAGGATATCCAAGTAAGTTTTATTCATAAATAAAACCATTCCATTCCGGTCAACAATCATGGCCGCCATGGCATTGGTGTCTAAAACATCACTTACCAGCAAACTGTTGTCCAAAACCAGTCCCCCCCCGGTCACCCCCCTGAAAGAGAGTAAGCTTTTATTCTATTGCCCTGCTAGTAGTCCGTAACACCTAAAACCTTAATTTCCGCAGGCTTGGTTGTCGTCATGCAAAAATTTAACCGACGAGACGATTATATATAGAATTAGGGTTAACAGAGTACTAGTTAAATGTATTATTGGATTGAGTATAGTAGTACAAGCCGGATCAATATTGTTTGATTTATATGTGCAAGGTAAAAGATGAAATGATAATAGATTTGCATCAGCTTATTATTAAGTATAGTCTAATTATTGGATAAGCGAATACTTGGTCTGCAAATTATTTGTTTCACTAAAAATTCCTGGCGGGAGCCGGAAAAGCAAAGGAAGCCAACCGGCTCCCGCTATCCCGCAAAGCGGGAAGCGCGGGGATTCACCAGGGGAAACGGTTGAACTGAAACAATCACTCTTTACTACCTGCCTTTGTAAACCGCTTTCCGCTTTTCCAGGAAAGCTTTCATGCCTTCTTTCTGGTCTTCACTGGCAAACAAGCCGGCAAAGGTCTTGAGTTCAAAGCTCAAACCCGAAGGCAGATCTACATTCATCCCGAAATTCAAACTCCTTTTGGCGGCCTTCATGGCCACCGGAGATTTGGCGCTTAAAGTCCGGGCCAGTTTTTTCGCTTCATTCATCAGTTCCTCTTTGGCGACAATTGCAGTAATAAGGCCTATTTTTAAGGCCGTTTCAGCGCTTATCACACTGCCCGTCATGACCATGTACTTGGCCCAACCCGGCCCCACCGTGCGGGTTAAACGCTGGGTCCCGCCGGCACCGGGAATGATGGCCAGGTTTATCTCCGGCTGTCCGAATGCGGCGCCTTCCGCCGCGATACGGATATCACAGGCCAGAGCCAGTTCGCTCCCTCCCCCGAGCGCCAGCCCGCTGATGGCAGCGATAACCGGTTTGTCAAGCTGATAGATCTTATCAAATACCGACCGAATCGCCTCTACAAATTTTTCGGCCTGCAGTGAATCGATATTGGACATGAACGCTATATCGCCTCCAGCAGCGAAGACCTTATCACCTCCGGTTATGATGACTGCCAGCACTTCCCGGTCGCCGGCTACTTCATCTACCACCAGGGATAGATCCCCGATCATTTCATCATTTAGCGCGTTCATGGCATTGGGTCGGTTGAGGGTTATAATGCCTATACCATCATCCTTTTCATATCGCAGGGTGTTTAATTCCATGGGTGCACTCCTTTCACAAATGGGTATTTTAATTGCCTGGCCATAAAAGCTGCTGCCTCCTTTCTTTATTAAGCCAGGTGCAAGGAATGTACCATCTTGGAGGGAATCAAGAAACTCCTATTTACCGGCGCTCTATACAGCATTCCGCTCAATCAAATATGGTTTTTTGACCAATGCTTCGGATAAAAAGCCAAATCCCAAAAGGCGAAACACCCCATGCCAAAACTCGCTCCCCCGCCCTTTGAACCCGCTGCTCAATATACGGAATGGTGTACCAGGCTTTGCCCGTCGATAATTGGAGTTATTTTGGGACAATTCAGCTGAAAAATGAACAGGTTTATGACATTTTTCATTCCGGACAATCAGTTATTATACAAAAAGATACCGTTTTATTGGAGAATGGGTGACAATATGAACTGCAAAGAAGAACAGTCTTCCAGAGATGACGAACATATATCTTCTTCCTCCAAGCATTTAAGCATTGAAGAGCTTAAAAAAAGCGCGGCCATGCTTCATCATATCTCCAATCATATGCTGGATCTGATAGTCAAGACCGATTTATCAGGAATAGTTGAATACGCCAGCTCCTCCCATGCCCACCTGCTGGGCCTGGATACTCAAGCTATCCTGGGGCGCTCAGTATTTAAACTGGTGCATCCCGACGATCGGGAACGAATAAAGAATTCCTTTTTTAGGGGAATTGAGAGCGGTGCATCGGGTAGGATTGAATTTCGACTTCAACATACAAACGGCTGCGACCTATATGTTGAAACCATGGGCAGCGCGCTGCTTGAAAAAGGCCGCGTTTCCGGAGTTATACTGGTAAGCCGGGATATTAGCGAACGCAAGAAGGCGGAAGAAAAAATTGCCTCCCTGCTCGACTTCCAGAACAAGATGCTGGATACGGCTGCCATATGGATAAACACCGTTGATCTTAACGGCAATATACTCTATTGGAACCGGGCCGCCGAGGGAATTTCCGGCTATTCCCGGGAAGAAGTGCTGGGCCACGCCAGGATTTGGGAATGGCTGTATCCCGATGCCGGCTACCGAGAGCAGATTTGGGAAAAAGTAAAGAAGATCATCTTTGGTAAAGAGCGCTTCGCCAATCAAGAAACTATCATTCTCTGCAAGGATGGAGAAAAGCGCATCATATCCTGGCACTCCAACGATCTGGTGGACGGTGCGGGAAAACCCATCGGAGCCCTGGCTATCGGAGCGGATGTAACCGGGCAGAGACGGGCGGAAATGGCTTTATGCAAGTCACAAGAACAATTTTTCAAGGGGTTCTTTAGCAGCCCGGATCCCATATCCATTAACAGGCTGGCTGACGGCCGTTTTGTAGAAGTTAATAAAGCTTATCTGGAATTATGCGGCTACCAAAGAGAAGAAATCATCGGATTTACCGACCTCCAACTCAGAGTATGGGCCAATCTGAAAGACCGGGCCTACCTGATACGGGAAGTCATCCAAAAGGGCAGTCTGCACAACTTCGAAGCAATACTGCGTATGAAATCCGGTAAAATGCTGACTTTTCTCATTTCCGCGCAGACCTTTGAGTTCAACGATCAAGCCCACCTTATGGTTACAGCCATAAATATCACCCAGCGCAAACAGGAAGAGACCACCTTGCGCCAATCAGAGGCCAAACTGGCCAAAATCTTTAACAACAGCCCCGATCCCATCAGTATTACATCCATAAGCGAGGGAGTCTTTATCGAGGTAAATACGGCTTTTTTAAACACCACCGGTTATCATCAGGAGGAGGTTATCGGATGCACCTCGGTGGGTTTGGGAATGTGGCTTCATCCGGAAGATCGCGATTTCCTGGTGAGCACCGCCGAATTGGGAGCGCCCGCCCACGCGGTAGAAACTAAAATGAGGATGAAATCGGGAGAAATCCGCACCTTTCTTCTCTCGGCTGAAGTTTTGCTGATGAATGAAGATTCGCACCTGCTGGTAATAGCCAAGGATATTACCGAACGCAAATGCATGGAGGAAGCCTTGCGCATCTCTGAGGAGCATTTCTCCAAGGCCTTCCATGCCAGCCCCCTTACCATGTGCATATGCTACCTGGAGGACGGCACCCTGCTAAAAGTCAATCATAGTTTTTGCCGGGTATTTGGCTACGCTGAGGAAGAGATACTGGGAAAGAGCACCCTGGATTTGAACATCTGGGTGGACCCGGCGCGGCGCCAATGGGTAAAACAGAGGCTGCTCAATAATGAGCAGGTCAAAGATCTGGAGATTCACTTTCGTAAAAAGGGCGGCGAAGTGCGCTTGGGCTTGTTCACCGGAGAGCTTTTGGACATTGAGGGCACCGCCTGCATGCTGAGCATCCTCACCGACATCACCGAGCAGAGAAAGATCGAAAAGGAATTTTCCCGTCTGGACCGCTTAAACCTGGTGGGGCAGTTCGCCGCCAGCATCGGTCATGAAATGAGAAACCCCATGACCACCGTACGCGGCTTCCTGCAAGTATTGAAGGGCAAAGACAAGTATATTGAAGACAGCGAAACCTTCGACCTGATGATTGAGGAACTGGACCGGGCCAATTCCATTATCAGCGAATTCCTGTCCCTGGCCCGGGATAAGTTTATTAAACTGGAATTGAAAAACCTGAATTCGGTGGTTTCGAATATGTTCCCGTTGATTCAGGCCAATGCCATGTCCCAGGATAAAAACATCGAGGTCAAATTAGACGTCATACCCGACTTGCTCCTCGATGAAAAAGAGATCCGGCAGCTGCTGGTCAATCTGGTGCGCAATGGACTGGAATCCATGAATCCGGGAGGATATCTTACCATTAAAACCTCCCTGGATGATCAGGGGGTAATTTTATCCGTCAATGATCAAGGCCATGGCATTCCCCAAGAAATTCTGGATAAGCTGGGCACCCCTTTTCTTACCACCAAGGAAGCCGGCACCGGACTGGGCATGGCGGTATGCTATGGAATCGCCGACCACCATAACGCCTACATTGAAGTGGAAACCAGCACGGCCGGGTCCTCTTTCCGAGTACATTTTCCTCTACCCGATGAACAAGAAGTCTTAAACACTGTACTAGTTATTTCCCCGGAGCGCAACTACGGCCAAGGATTAAAAAGATCGTCGCAGGGTAAGACCTGAGCATAATGAACAGCCCGAAATCGGCCTGGCAATTTTTGAAGAAGCCATTAAGGCTTGCGTATAACCCGTTAGCGAAGCAATCCATACCCGGCTGAACCTCCAAGAGATGCAGGATAAAAGCGTCACTTGGAGGTTTTAATCATGGCAGAGCTATTGCCTTCCATTGATAAAAAATTTGACTGATAAATTCAAGCTGGATAGCAAAGATTATTAATGATTAATAATTGGAGGTAGATAAAATGGAAAAAAGGGTAATAGGCTACTTTGACGATACCGGGCAGGCGGAGCAGGCGGCCAATGAATTAAAGAACCAGGGAATAAAAGAGATTTCCGTTCTCGGAAAAGATAGCCGGGGAAAAGGGAGCAGTCAAGGGAAAGATGAAGACGGATTGGGCTGGGGGTTATCCAGTGCGACCATGAAAGGCGGAGCCCTGGGCGGGGCAGCGGGACTGGCTTTAGGCGCCGGATTATTAGCCATCCCGGGAATAGGGCCGATTGTCGCCATGGGGCCGTTGGCCGCCGCCCTGGGTGGCGCCGCAACCGGTGGTGTTGCGGGAGCGCTTGTCGATTACGGTATTCCTCAGGATCAAAGTGATTTTTATGAATCCAAAATCAAAGAAGGTAAAACCGTATTAATCGCTAAAGCTGACGAAAGTAAAGCCGATTCAATGGCTTCAACACTGAGAAATCACGGCGCCAAAGACGTTAAAATTCATTAACCGCTGTTACTGGAGAAACCAAATTTTTCAGAAAAAATTAAGAAGGCTAAAAACGATTAAGAATATGGCATCCCCCAGGAGAATCATGACTGCTTAAATGTCCAGCATCAGCTCAAGTATGGTGGTATGCACGGGATTGCCAAGCACCCTAACGCCTACATCGAAGTGGAGACCGGCACGGCTGGCTCCTCTTTTCTTTCCGAGTGCATTTCCCCTGCCCGATAAGCAAGAAGTCTTAGCACAGCTTTCCGTATATTCATGCCCATAAAATTGGGCAGGTTTTTCCTAATCACTGTATTGTTGTCTATCGGAATACGTCCAGTATTGCTCATTTGACGCCCACGGACGGGCTAGTAGGCGGTGGCAGGATGCCATGAAACCGTCGCCTTGTACTTCGAAAAAATCTGCTCCAACTTATACCCAATATACGGAACGCTGTTCTGGTTCCTTCTCCGGAGCGCAACTACGGCAAGGGATTAAAAAGATCGTCGCAGGGTAAGACCTGAGCGTAATGCTCCGCCGGGAATTTTGTATCGTACTCGATGCCATTAAAGAGAACCGGTAGCTTTTCCTGGAAAGCCAGCAGCAACGGAATAGCCACCTGGCGCATCTGCGGGTGGGAGGCGGGGTCGCAGCGCAGGCGGAAGAAGTGGCGCCATTCCCGCATATTATAGGTAACCACGATTTCAGTTTTCAAAGAGTTGGGCAGGACTGAACGGGCTTCCTGAGCCGAGCATCCGCTCCGCAGCATTGCCAGGTATTTCTGCTCAGCCGTCTCACACGCTTCAACCCACAATTGCCAGGCATCGGGGCGGTTCAGGAAAAAGTACGGTTCAATGACGCTTATCTCGTTGCCGAATTTGTCCCGATCATAGCGGCAGTAGCGGGTTGATTCCTGGGAGTAGGCCGCTATGCGGTGGCGCACTATTTCATGGGAGACGCCCCGGTCTATAATAAACATTACCGTAGCTTTCTCATGCTCGATAATTGATTCGTGTCCCATACGAATCTTGTCCTGGAGGAAACGGGCATTGTATTCTTCCCCGATCCTGTCTTCCGATTTATAGCAAACCCGGGCATAACGCTCCAGGCGCAGCACCAGGTCTTCACTGAGAGCCCTTTCGGGAAGTAGTACTCTGGGTTTTTGAATTATCATCGGCGTTCCTCCTCACTATTATCAAGCGGCTGCTCCGGTTCATCCCAAAACTCCAGTTGCAGAGCCCGGTTAAGCAGATAGTCAATCCGCTCACTATCGCCATGTAAATAAAGGTACCCTAAAAGGGTCTCAAATCCGGTGCTCATCCGGTAGTCTCCCGGATCGGCGTGCCTGGGCACCGGACTCTTGGCGTTCCTCCCCCACCTGACCAATTCCTGTTCCTGGGGTAAGAGTTCATCGAAAAGGCCCCTTACCAGGCGGGCCTGGCTGGAGGCCTTCACCCGGGCAACGGCATCAAGATGAACATCACGTATTTTGCGCCGGTCGGACAAGACCAGCCTACTGCGCACCGCCAGTTCAAACACCGCATCACCGATATAAGCCAGGGTTACCGGAGAAAACTGGCGAAGGGTTTTATCGTCCAGCAGTTCAAACTTAAGCAAATTTCCAGCGTGCTCCTTCCCGGGTATCCTCCAGAATAATGCCCTCTTCCTGCAGCCTTTCCCTGACGAAATCGGCCTCCTGGTAATTTTGGTTCTTCTTGAACCTTACACGAAGGTCAATACATTCTTGAATAAGATCCGCCAGATCAGGAGTCTGCTCATAACGAAAGCGGCTTCCATTGCCAGTGTCTTCTATTTTTACACCTATTGCTAACATAAAAGCGCGTATCTGATCAGCCAGGCCAAAATCCTTGTTTTGCCGGGCGCGGGTGCGCAGCTCGCCGAGTATATCTAACAGCTTGTCGACCTGGGCTCCGTTCCCGGTTGGTTCCTGGAACAAACCCATCACTTCGGCCAGTGATTCAAAGACCTCCAGACTTTGACCCAAAGCATCCTGGTGAGCCTGGTTTTTCACATCGGCCCGGCTGACAAAGGAATTTACGGCACGGGCCATTTCGAAGAGGAAGCCCATCGCTTTGGCAGTGTTGAAATCGTCGTCCAGGGCCTCGATAAACTGTTCCTGAAAAGCAAGGACATCAGCCACCAGGCCGCTGCTCATTTCATCTTCTTTTCCAACTGAACGGGCTGCTTCACTCTGCAAAAACTCCCGGGCCAGAATGCGGGTGTTTTTAAGACGACCCAGGGCTTTCCTGGCTTCTTCCAGCTTGCCGTCATCGAAATCCAGGGGGCTGCGATAATGGGTGGCAATCAGATAAAAGCGCACCACATCAGCCGGGAATTTGTCCAGAATATCCCGCAGGATAAAAAAATTGCCCAGGGATTTGGACATTTTTTCGTTGTTGACGGTTATAAATCCGTTGTGCATCCAGTAGCGGACAAATGGTTGGCCGGTAAGGGCTTCCGCCTGGGCGATTTCATTTTCATGGTGGGGAAAGACGAGATCGCTACCGCCGCCATGAATATCCAGGGTATCACCCAGGTATTTGGTCGACATTACCGAACACTCAATATGCCATCCCGGTCGGCCCTTTCCCCAGGGGCTTTCCCAAAACGGTTCCCCTTCTTTAGCAGCCTTCCACAGGGCAAAATCCACCGGGGCTTCTTTGCGTTCGTCCACCTCGACCCTTGCCCCGGCCAGCATGTCCTCCAGGGAACGGTGGGAAAGTTTTCCGTATTCGGCAAAGGCTTTGACCCGGTAATAAACATCCCCATCAATTGCATAGGCAAAGCCTTTGTCTATCAGTCCGGAAATAGCGGCAATGATCTCGGGAATATGTTCGCTTACCCGGGGATGCACGTCCGCCCTCTTTATCCCCAGTCGGTCCGCATCCACAAAATACTCGGCTATATACTGGCTGGCCAGTTCCCTGGGCTCCCGGTTCTCCTCGGCGGCCCGTTTGATAATTTTATCGTCCACATCGGTAAAATTCTGCACGTAAGCAACTTTATAGCCTCGATAGGCCAGGTAGCGTCTCACCGAATCAAACACCACCAGCGGCCTGGCATTGCCCAGGTGAATGTAGTTATAGGTGGTCGGCCCGCATACGTACATCTTTACCTGGGACGAATCAACTGGCGTCAGCTCTTCTTTTTGCCCGCTTAGAGTATTGTATACCCTCATGGAATGACTCCCCTTTTTCATATTCATTTAGCCGTTTCTCCAGGTTTTCGATCTGTTCCTGCATAGCCGACAGGGTATCGGCCACCGGGTCGGGCAGCATATGATGCTCCAGGTCAACCACCACCCGGTCGTCATTTACCCGCGCCCCATCTTGAATTACAATCCGTCCGGGTACTCCAACTACGGTACAGTTGGGGGGGACGCTTCTTAACACCACGGAGCCCGCTCCTATTTTAGCATGGTCTCCGATAAATATATTGCCCAATACCTGAGCACCGGTGCTTATCACTACGTTGTTGCCGACCGTGGGATGACGCTTGCCCTTTTGTTTTCCGGTTCCCCCCAGGGTTACGCCCTGATAGAGAGTCACATTATCTCCCACTTCGGCGGTTTCTCCTATCACTATACCACTGCCGTGGTCGATAAAGAAACCTTTGCCAATAGTGGCCCCGGGATGGACTTCAATCCCGGTAAAGAAGCGGCTTAAATGGGATACCAGACGGGCCAGGAAAAACCGTTTTCGGGTATAAAACCAGTGCGCCAGGCGATGGTTCATTATGGCGTGAAAGCCCGGGTATAAAAATATGATTTCCGGGATGCTGCGAGCTGCCGGATCCCTCTCAAAGACAACCTCGATCTCCCTCTTTATTGTTGAGAACATGGCTACTCCCCCTTTCAAATGACAAGCCTTCCGTCCCCAAAGAGACGAAAGGCCATGCTTCCGCGGTTCCACTCTCGTTGAACGACCCCCCCGCAGGCGGCCGTCCCCCTCGATCAAGTTAACGGTTTTACCGGATACGCCTACTCAAGTTTCGGCATACCTGCTCCCGGGCGCATGTTCAACACCTTCATACTTAAAGGGGCTTCCAGCCGCCGGCTCCTTCTCTCTGGCAGCGATCGGTGTCTACTTCTCCCATTCACAGCAGTTATATTTTGTAGTTATTATGATTATATGCAGCAAATCGAGAGGATGTCAATTAAACCTTTAATTATATTCTGCCTTATATGTATAACTTATGAATAGCAATTGCTGAGGCCTAATGATTGGGGGCCCTTACCACCAGAAGATTCAGGCCTTCCCGGCCCGCCTCAACTGAACGCATTATGCCCGGAGGGCAAGTCAAGAACTGTCCCTTTTCAACCGCCAGCCGGTTTTCACCGGCTGATATACTGCCCGAGCCCTCAAGGACCAGGAAAACCACTTCAACCGGAGCGCTGTGCTCGGCAACGGTTTCGCCCGGTTCCAGGAGCAAGTTTACCAGGCGAAGCTCCAAGCAGTCCACCAGCTGCCGGGCTTTGCCCCCCAGAGGGGTCGGCGCCGGCTCCAGTTGCTCCAGGTACACTGCCTCCATGAATTATCCCCCCCTTTAATCCTGTTTATCTTTTAATTGCTCCAGGGTTTGGTTTATCCGACGCTCCGACTCCCGCCGGCCCCACACGGCTATCAAATAGGGCAGGTCTACCCCGTGGGTTCTCCCGCTCAAGGCGCAGCGCAGGGGCATATAAACCTGAGCCGGTTTTAACTTATGTTGTTTGATCAGAGTCTTTAACAGGGGACCCAGTTCATCAAATCCTGGCTCTTCCGGCAGCACTTCCAGAAAAGCTTTAAGGACGACCGGCACCTGCTCCTGCTGCAACACCGGCCAGGCACCCTCTTCATACAGCGGATCGCCGAAGAACAATTCCAGGTGTTCCTCAATATCCGCCAGACACACCAATCGCTCATGCGCCGCGGCCAGGAACCAATTCAGGCGTTCGCCATTCAACCGGGCAGCTTGATCGGCATACCGGGAACGCTGGATAAAAGGCTGTAGCGCCCTAGCTAATTCAGTCAGGCTCAATTTCTTAATATACTGCTGGTTGAGCCAGTTGAGTTTATCCAGATCAAATACCGCCGGGCTCTTGGATACGCGATTCAGGGTAAAGGACGCGATGATTTGCTCACGGGAAAGCATCACCTCTTCCCCTTCCGGAGACCAGCCCATAAAAGCTAAAAAATTGAACATAGCTTCCGGCAAATAGCCCATTTCCCGGTACTGGATCATGGAAGTGGCGCCGTGCCGCTTACTCATCTTCTGGCGGTCCTGACCGAGGATCAGAGATATGTGGGCAAACTCCGGCCGCTTGAAGTTTAATGCCTCGTAAAGCATCAATTGCCGCGGGGTATTGGGCAGGTGCTCTTCCGCCCTGATCACATGGGTTACGCCCATCAGGGCGTCGTCAATTACCACGGCGTAGTTGTAGGTGGGTATGCCGTCGGACTTCATTATGATAAAATCACCTGTGTTTTCACTGTCAAAGCTAACCCTTCCCCGGACCAAATCATCCACCAGGTAAATCTGGTTGCCCGGGACCATGAAGCGAAGGGTGGGAGCCATTCCCCGCGCCAATTTTTCTTCGATTTGCTCCCGGGTGAGATTCCGGCATTTTCCGGAATAGCGGGGCATCTGCCCCTGTTCGCTTAAGCTTTGCCGTTCGGCTTCCAGTTCTTCCTCACTGCAAAAACAGTAGTAAGCCTGTCCTGCTTCCAATAAACTCCGGGCATACTCCTGGTATATCTCAAGTCGTTCGGTTTGTCGATAAGGCGCTTGCTCCCCGCTGATGTCTACTCCTTCCTGCCATTCAATACCCAGCCAGTGCAGGGAGTCAATGATCTCTTCCTCATATTCGCGTTTTGATCTTTCCAGATCGGTGTCTTCAATGCGCAGGATCATATCCGCCCCTTGATGCCGCGCGAACAGGTAATTGAACAGGGCCGACCGCGCTCCGCCTATATGCAGGGGGCCGGTGGGACTGGGAGCAAACCTGACCTTAATTTTTTGCATTTCCTAACCTCCCTTATTTCCGTGCAAATTATACCATTAGCCTTCCGGTCGGGGCAAGCGACGGCCGGTTTAGGGCAGACGGTACCACAACGGGAGATCTCTTTAATTCAGCAAACTTTTAACAATGCCCTTATAGACCCCAAATTCCGGGCGCTTATTTAAATCCGGCTCTCTAGCAATACCACCGCCTGGGCGGAAATCCCTTCTTCACGCCCTTCAAAACCCAATCCTTCAGAGGTAGTGGCCTTTATACCGACATTCCCGGCCGGTATATCGAGAACCCGGGCTATCTTTTCTTTCATAGCATCTATATATGGCGCCAGACGGGGTTTCTGGGCCACCACCGTACAGTCTATATTTCCCGTCAGCCACCCCTGGTCTTTAAGCAGTCCGGCGGTTTGCTCCAGGAGAATCAAGCTGTCTATGTTTTTGTAGCGCTCATCCGAATCGGGAAAGTGCCGCCCGATGTCACCCAACCCAGCCGCTCCTAAAAGGGCGTCGCAGATGGCGTGGAGCAGAACATCGGCGTCGGAATGCCCCAGCAGTCCTTTATGATAGGGTATCTCAACTCCTCCGATTACCAGCCTGCGGCCTTCTTGAAATCTATGTACATCATAGCCGATCCCAACCCTCACCTATTTTCCTCCCTTAAAACGCATTAATCCTTCAGCAATAACCAGGTCTTCTCGGGTGGTTATCTTTAAGTTGCAGTAGTCCCCGGGAACCACCTTTACCCGGCCGATATACCGCTCAAAGAGACTGGCGTCGTCGCTGGCTTCAAACTGTTCGTCCCGGGCCATCTGATAGGCTTTAACCAGCTCCTCATAATTGAAGGCCTGGGGAGTTTGAATACCCATTATCACTGAACGGTCCAGGGTTCGGACCACAAAATCGTCCCCATCCACCATCTTTACCGTATCCCGCACCGGTACCCCCGGTATAGCGGCTCCCCATTCGCGGGCCTCCTCCAATAAAGCCAAAAATAAAGCCTCGGTCACCAGGGGCCGGGCTCCATCATGAATAGCCACTATATGAGTATTTTCGCTTACGGCCTGCAGCCCATTCCACACCGATTGCTGACGGGTGGATCCACCGGCTACTACGGCCTTCACTTTGCGGAAGCGGTATTTTTCCACAATCTCTTTTTGACAGTAATCAAGCTCCTGGGGATGGGCAACCAGGACAAGCTCATCGATAAGATTCATTTCTTCAAATACGTTCAATGAGTAATAAAGCACCGGTTTGGAGTTCAGCAGGAGGAACTGCTTTTTTATTTTGCCCCCCATCCTGCTGCCAGTTCCGGCAGCTGCTACAACAACTGCCAGGCCATCAGCCATACACATTCACCTCTGGCACGCTCTGCACCTGGGCCGTTAAATTGCTGGGAGCCTCGACCCTTACCTTGCGGGTAAAGATCATGCGGCCGGCTGCGGTCTGAAAGACACTGGTCACGGTAACTTCCAAATCACGGCCTATTTCATCATAGGCATCCTCGACTACCACCATAGTGCCGTCTTCTAAATAACCAACGCCCTGACCCGGCTCCTTGCCCTCTTTGATAATGGTAATGTGCATGGTTTCTCCCGGATAAACCATCACCTTAACCGCATTGGTCAATTCATTGATATTCAAGACCTTTAACCCCTGAAGCTCGGCTACTTTGTTGAGGTTATAGTCATTGGTTATGATTCCTGCATTTAACTGTTTGCAGAGGCGTATTAATTTGGAATCTACATCCCTTTCTTCAAAGGGATTTGCCTCTATTATATCAACTTTAATATCGGGGTGTTTCTGCATTTTAGAAAGAAGTTCCAGACCGCGGCGTCCTTTGCTGCGGCGGATATGATCGGACGAGTCGGCGATATGCTGTAATTCTTCAATTACAAAGGTTGGCACCAGCAAGGACCCTTCCAGGAAATTGCTCAGGCACACGTCAAAAATACGGCCGTCAATAATAGCACTGGTATCCAGTATCTTGGCCTTGCCCAAGCTTGCACTTCCTTCCTGCTCACGTTTCCTCCAGGGAAAATAATCCATAATTTCCATTCCCCGGCGAGATCCAATCTTAAACCCCAAAAATCCACAAACCCCAAAAACGGCCAGAACTACAAAAGCTCCTTCGCGCCCGCCTATACTGGAAAGGGGATAGGAACACACCGCCCCGACCAGAACGCCGACCATCAATCCTCCCGTGCTGCCCATAAGCCCCTCCAGGGAAAGATTATCAAGCCCCTGGTTGAAGCCCTGCGACAGTTTGCGCAGCCATCCCCGGACAACGCTTATCCCAATATAAACCAGTACCGCCGCCAAGAGGGCTCCCGGTATTCCCCATTGTATATCCATTTTGAAAAGATACCGGCTTATATATAAGACCCAGAGTCCAGCCAGCAGGCAAAAGCCCCAAAGTACCTTGGTTGCTTGTTTTTTATTTTTTGACATAGTCTCACCTCCAATACTATTGTGAGGTTCGGTTCACCTATTTATACCATTCATGCCTAAAAATTACTTATGATCAAAATAGGCCCGGTCGGGTCAAATACGCCCAGCTACCCTGGAATGCCGGAATACAGGCCTATTCGATAATTGACAAACCATCCGGCTAGCTCTATAATTTATTAAAATCACCTATACAAAGGGGGCAAGTCTTTTTATGAAAGACTTGATTTGTGATGAGTTTCAAAATGTTGTTGGGGAATTGCTGATTCGCCACCGCAGCATATTGGATATACTCACCAAACTCTCTGAAGCCAGCGGTCGAGTAAATCGTGCGGTAGCCAAATCAGTCACCGACTGCGGATGCATTTCGGTACAGGCCGAAAAGCGCTGCATACCCAATAATATCGAAACATTCGCCGAGCTCTCCAAACTGTTGGACGACCATGTTCAAGGCAACCTGTGCCCCAGTTGTGAAGACATCGTGATGAGTGAAATGGGGAAACTGCTGTTTTACGTAGCAGCCCTCTGCAATACCCTGGATATAAACCTCTACGACGTGCTGATCAAGGAGTACAAAAAAGCCACCACCTTAGGCATTTATAATCTCACCTAAACAGATTAACCCACCTGACTCATAAAAAATAACGAGCCGTCCTGATGGACGGCTTTTATGTTGAGCTTATTGCTTGACCGCTATGCTCCTATTGTTTAGGATCATCCTGGCCGAAGCGAGATCGAGGAGCGGTCCATCGGAGCGAAGGTCAAGGAATGAATAAAATCCGCGCTTGAGGCGTACTATAGTACGTTGATAGCGTGGATTTTATGAATGACGCAGACAACGCCCACGGATGGGCTAGTGCGGCGACGTTCATGGAAGAACTAGTGCGGCGGTGGCAGGATGCCATGGAGCTGCCGGTGCCAGGATGGCAAAGAGCCGCAATTCGTTTCGAGGGGCCGCTCCGCCAGTACAACGTTCCGTATATTGTGCACATAAGTTGGAGCAGATTTTTTTGAAGTACAAGGGGGAGGAATGAGTAATACTGGACGTATTGCGATTGACGACAACGCAGTAATTCGGAAAAATCTGCCCAAATTA
>DHRK01000009.1 GCA_002410325.1 Syntrophomonas sp. UBA5314 | reverse complement strand
ATGAGAACATTGTGCATGCCCGCAGCGGCTACCAGCAGGGCGCGCTTGCTGTCTTGCTGCCCTTTTACTTCACTGAAATCCGGGTAGCTCTGGGTGGCATTTATTAATTCAGAAGCGCCGCTTAGCTCAGGCAGCTCTTCTTCTCCAGCGAGAAAGCGGCAAAGCTGGCTCAAGCTGCCCGCCGTAAATGAGCTCACTTCATTAACCAGAGCGGCTTCCCGACTGTTGTCGGCCGGTATTATCAGGCAGGCGGGAGGATGCCACCGGGCGAGTTCCATGACCATGGGCAATACTCCCGGTATCATATGCAGGTCGCCATTCAGGGAAAGTTCGCCGCAAAAAAACCAGTTATCGGAGAATAAATCGGCGGGGAGCTGTCCTGATGCGATCAGGATGGCCAGTGCAATGGGCAGGTCGAAGTGACTGCCTTCTTTTTTGAGGTCAGCCGGTGCCAGATTGACGGTTATACGCTGGCGGGGAAATTCAAACCCCGAGTTTTTTATGGCCGGCCGTACCCTTTCCCGGGCTTCTTTGGTGGCCGCGCTGGCCAGGCCGGAGAGCTCAAAGGCAGGCAGTCCGCTTTGAATATCCACTTCAACCTTTACCGGCCGGGATTCTATCCCGACCAGTACCAGGGAATTAACCGCAGCCAGCATATCGATCCTCCACATTAACATTCGTCAGGTAAATTATACCTATTTACCTGCTTGAAGTCAGGGCGCGAATTTTGAAAAAGCCTCTAATTATCATGTAATTTAATGGAAAAGGAAAATGAATGATCGGATAATTTGCAATATATACTTGAAAGAGGACAATTAATTGATTATTTAAGGAAAACATGGCGGAAATAATTCTGGCGAATAACTGCCTACAATAATTAAGGATAGTGAACTTATTGCATATTCGTTCGGCTTTTCAGGAATGATATGACTAAATAATTCGAGGAGGCATGGATATATGAAACAGATTATTGGAACTATTGTGCGCTTTGTAGTTGCGGCATTGGTGTTGATGCTGGTTGGTTATCTATTGCCGGGAATAAGCGTAGCCGGATTTACCGGAGCATTAATTGCGGCGGTAGTCATAGCTGCCATCGGATATGCGATAGAAGCGGTTTTAGGCGATCGTATATCGCCGCGTTCACGCGGATTGGTAGGCTTTTTCACCTCTGCCGTGGTTATCTATCTGGCTCAGTTTATTATTCCCCGTTTTCTATCAGTCAGTTTGTTGGGAGCGCTTCTGGCAGCCTTCGTTATTGGTTTGATAGACGCTTTTGTACCAACTGAGTTGCGTTAATTACTAACATAGCTTAACTTAAACCCTGACAGGCCAGCCAACTGGTCTGTTTTTTTATCTGTTAAAACGTAAAATCCGCATATTTTCAATTGCCATTTGCCTGTAAGACCGTTAAAATATATTGAGATAAAACTGTGTTCTATTAAGAGCAAGCTATATCGTACGGTTTTTATCTAAGTAAATATTCTTTAAGACTCTTATCCAGAGAGGTGGAGGGACTGGCCCGATGAAACCCGGCAACCGCCCCCAAATGGGGTATGGTGCCAATTCCTGACAGATGAGAGGGGAAAGACAACTCGCCCTCTTTATGCAATGCAAGAGGGCTTTTTATATAATTTTTATAAGATGAAAGGGGAGTCGCCTATGCCGGCAGACCTTTACGCGCTGCTGAAAGAGAAGATTTTGATTCTGGATGGAGCGATGGGAACCATGCTCCAAGACAAGGGTATGACTCCCGGAATGTGCCCCGAGCTGTTTGGGATTGAGAATCCGGGCATTTTGCAGGAAGTTCATTACCAGTATGTTCAAGCCGGGGCCGATATCATCGAAACCAATACCTTTGGCGGCAACCGCTATAAATTGGCCGAATACGCCTTACAGGACCGGGTGGAGGAGATCAACGGGGAAGCAGTCCGTATCGCTCGCCGGGCGGCCGGGGGCAAGGCCCTGGTAGCTGCTTCCATAGGTCCCACCGGACGGCTGCTCTTCCCGATGGGGGAGGTTCGCTTTGACGACTTATTCGATGTTTTTGCCGAGCAGGTAAGGGCCTGTGAAAGAGCGGGCGCCGATCTGATATCCATTGAAACCATGACTGATATCGGGGAAATGAGGGCCGCCCTGATCGCTGCCCGGGAGACCACCCGGCTGCCGGTGGTCTGCCATTTGACCTTTGAAAATTCCGGCCGGACCATGACCGGCACCGATCCCTTGAGCGCCTTGGTAATTCTGGAAGCTTTCCAACCCCTGGCCATAGGAGCCAACTGCTCCGGAGGGGGAAGGGAACTGCTGCCGGTTATCGAGGAAATGGGAAAACATTCAAGTTTGTTCCTTTCGGTGGAGCCCAATGCCGGGCTGCCCAGGCTTATCAATGAAAAGACCGTTTTCCCTGATTCCCCGGAAGAGATGGCGGAAAATTCCCTGCGCCTGCGGCAGGCTGGAGCAAACCTGATTGGAGGCTGTTGCGGCAGCACTCCCGCGCACATTCAAGCCATCGCCCGGGTCTTAAAAGGGCTGGCCCCGGCTGCCCGGAGTCCCCGGGGTTTAAGGGCTTTGGCCTCGCGCAGCCGCTCCGTAATCATCGGTGAGGGGCAGCCCCTGGCTTTTATAGGAGAAAGAATTAATCCCACCGCCCGCAAGCTCCTGGCTAAGGATATTAAAGAAGGCAGCATGACTCTGGTGGTGGAGGAAGCCAAAAAGCAGGCGACCGCCGGAGCTCCGGTGCTGGATGTAAATATGGGCGTTCCCGGCATAGACGAGGCTAAAACCATGGGAAGCGCGGTCCTGGCCGTTCAGGCGGCGGTCGACCTGCCGCTCTCCCTTGATTCAACCAACCCCCAGGCGATTGAAGAAGGACTAAAAAACTTCGTGGGCCGGGCTCTGATCAATTCCACCACCGGAGAGAAGAAAAACCTGGAAGCCATTCTCCCCCTGGCTCGCAAATACGGGGCGGCGGTATTGGGGTTATGCCTTGACGAACAGGGTATTCCGGCTACTGCGGCCAAGCGGGTGGAAGTGGCTGGCAAGATAGTCAGAAAAGCCAGGTCTTGCGGCTTACGGGATGAAGATGTCTATATTGACTGCCTGGTGCAAACGGCCAGTGCCCAGCAGGGGCAGGTCATGGAAACCCTGGAAGCGATACGGACTGTAAAGGGCAAATACGGAGTGGGTACGGTCCTGGGAATCAGCAATGTCTCCCATGGGCTGCCCGCCCGCGATATATTAAACTCCAATTATCTGGCCATGGCCTGGGCGGCCGGGCTGGATTTGCCCATATTGAATCCCTTTGACGAACGGATGATGGACGCCTGCCGGGCGGCGGCGGTCTTGCTGAACCGGGACCCGTCCTGCCAGACTTATATCGAAGCCTACCGGGACCGGACAACCGCCGCAGTTGACGGTGCTTCCAAGCCGCGCGCGGCTATTTGCCGGCAGTGTAATATTCCAGAGCTGCTGGCCGGGTCGCCTGGTGGCGTCAAAACGCCGGAGGCGACAGCTGCGAGTCCGGCCGAAAAGGGAGCCGGCATGCTGGCTGACCTGGAAAACGCGGTGCTGCAAGGGGACAGTACCGGAATTCAAAATCTCATTAACCGGGCTTTGGCTAAAAAAGAATACCCTCCCATAGATCTTATCAATAAGGGACTTATTCCGGGGATTGAAAAAGCCGGTGAGATGTATGACCGGAAGAAATATTTCCTGCCCCAGCTCATGGCGGCGGCCGAAGCCATGAAAACCGCCTTTGCCATGATAAAACCCCATTTGGACAGCGAAAGCGGGGTCATGCGCGGGGTGGTGATTTTGGCCACGGTAGAAGGCGACATTCATGATATCGGCAAAAATATCGTGGCCGTGATGCTGGAAAACTACGGGTTCAAGGTGGTTGACCTGGGCAAGGATGTGAAGGCCCGGGATATAGCTGAAGCCGCTGAACGTGAGAGAGCTGATATTGTAGGCTTGAGTGCGCTAATGACAACCACCATGCCCCGTATGGGCGAGGTTATCAAATTGATGAAAGAACGCCAAATACCCAGCCGGGTTATGGTTGGGGGAGCCGTATTGAATCAGGAATATGCCGACAGCATAGGAGCCGATGCTTATTCCCAGGACGCCCGCCAGGCCATCCTGGTGGCGCAGAAACTGGTGGCCAAACGCAAAAGATGATGGATGATGAGGAGAAACAGCATAGGGGGAGAACGATGGCTAGCAAAAAAACTTACGAAGAAATCAATGCCAAGATAAAACGTGGTGAAGCGATAGTGGTGACCGCCGAAGAAGTTATCGGCATAGTAGAAGAAAAAGGATTAGAAAAAGCGGCCCGGGAAATCGACGTGGTGACAACCGGAACCTTTGGCCCGATGTGTTCATCCGGGGCCTTTTTGAACTTCGGTCATGCCAATCCCCGCATCAGAATGTCCAAGGTGTGGCTGAACGGAGTGGAAGCCTATGCGGGAATAGCCGCTGTAGACGCCTATATCGGGGCTACTCAATTGCCTGACAACGACCCGGAAAACAAGGTGTTTCCAGGACGGTTCATATACGGTGGAGGGCATGTCATTCACGATCTGGTGGCCGGTAAGGAGATCCGCCTGGAGGCTACCTCGTATGGAACTGACTGCTATCCCAACAAAAAAGTGGAGACAATTGTTACCCTGGCGGACCTAAATGAAGCATTCCTATTCAACCCGCGCAATGCCTACCAGAATTACAATTGCGCAGTCAATCTGAGCGACCGGACGATTTATACTTATATGGGTGTTTTAAAGCCGCGTATGGGCAATGCCAGCTACTCGACTTCCGGCCAACTGAGCCCGCTGCTCAATGATCCTTATTACCGTACCATTGGGATAGGGACCAGGATATTCCTGGGCGGAGGAATAGGATACGTGGCCTGGAACGGGACCCAACACCATCCCAACGTCCCCCGGGGGGAAAACGGAGTGCCCCGAGTACCGGCCGGGACCCTGGCCGTAACCGGGGATTTAAAACAGATGGACCCCAACTGGCTGATTGGTTTGAGTTATTTGGGTTATGGAGCCACCCTGGCGGTGGGCATAGGGATTCCTATTCCTATCCTCGATGAAGAAATGCTCGCTTTTACGGCCGTGAAGGATGAGGATATCTGGTGTCCGGTGGTCGATTATGCCGAAGGTTATCCCTATTACCGGCCTACCGACCTGGGCTTTGTCAATTACCGGGATCTGAAATCGGGCCAGGTTACCATTAACGGCAAGGAAATAGTAACCACGCCCCAGTCCAGCTATCCCCGGGCAAGGCAAATTGCCGGTATTTTAAAGGAATGGATAATGGCCGGGCGTTTCCATCTGAGCGAGCCGGTGGCCCCGTTGCCTTCGGCAGATGCCAATATTGAGTTCAAATCGCTCCCCAAACGGGAGGTTTAACCAGGGGTCTTCATTAGAGGAGGTAAGAAAAAATGAAGAGCAAAATAGTATGTTATTTTTCGGCTTCCCAGTCTGATCAACCGATTATTTATCGCCTGGTAAAGGACTTTGATCTCATTCTCAACATCCTGAAAGCGGATATCAACCCGCAAAAAGAGGGCTACCTGGTGCTTGAAGTGGAGGGCCCCAAAAAGCAATATGACGCCGGGGTAAAATACCTTAAAAACCTGGGGGTGGGAGTGGAACCCCTTTCCGCCACTGTGGTCTGGCATGAAGACCTGTGCATTCAGTGCGGAGCCTGCCCCTCATTTTGCCCGACTGATGCGCTCAATATGGACCGCTCCACTATGATGGTTTCCTTTAACAACGACGACTGTGTGGTCTGTGGGATGTGCCTGGATTGCTGTCCCACCAACGCCATCAAGATGCTGTTCAATATCCGTGAGGCTGTGTAGCAAAACTATGGACGATCAGAAGAAAAAGGCTTATGTGCAGAGGGATTACCGCTCTTTGCACAAAGCCTCCGACCTGCATTATTTTACAGTTCAGCTTAGAGAAAGCGACCTGGCTGTCGGTGTAGATAAAAAGAGCTATACTGATGGCCTTCTCTCATTGTGCCGAAAAGAACTGGCCCGTCTGCGGGGGGAGCTGGAAGATTATATTGCCTGTGATCCGGATTTTAGAACTTCTTTGGTGCCCATTCGCCTTCTCCCGGCTGCCCCGCCGATTGTGCACGGCATGGCGGCTGCCGCCCGGCTGTGCAACGTTGGCCCCATGGCCGCTGTAGCCGGAGCGATTGCCCAGGGAATAGGGGAGAAGCTCATGGAGCGGGTTCAGGAACTGATTGTGGAAAATGGCGGGGATATCTTTATGAATTCCCACCAAGAAAGAACTGTAGCGATCTTTGCCGGTCAGTCCAGGTTCAGCCAGCGTTTGAGTATAAAGGTATACCCGGATGAAAGCCCTTTAGGTATTTGTACCTCTTCGGGAACGGTAGGACCGAGTTTGAGTTTCGGCACCGCCGACGCGGTCTTAATAAAAAGCCCTTCGGCAGCTCTGGCCGATGCGGCTGCTTCCCGGGCGGGCAATCTGGTCAAAACCGCTGAAGACGCGGCCCGGGCCATTGATGCGGTAAAAGGCATTCCCGGGATCACCGGCATCTTGATCATCAAGGATGAAACCCTGGCGGCCTGGGGTAGTATTGAACTGGTACCGCTGTGATTGCCTGGAGAATCAAGGAAACATGTGCGAAAATGGGCTTCTCATACTAAAGGCAGTGCTCCCAATAGCGCATTTCCAACAAAATTCTGAAAATTGGGGCAGGATTTACTGTCCTTGTGTTGAATATCAAAGTATGTTGCTCATCTTATGCATATATTCACCAGGAGAAGAAACCAGGACAGACAGCTGCTCGGGAATTAACCAGAGCAGACTACTATTTTCGGGGCAATCAGGCCTTAGAGAGAAAAGGGCACTTTGCTCCGCAAGTTGTTTTGGCGTGTTTATGAGGAGGAGTTGTAGAAAGTGAATGCACAGGCGGTAGTCGACTATCTGGTAGAATGGACCAGGGACGGTGTTCAAAAAGCTGGTGCCAAGGGTGTTGTATTCGGCCTAAGCGGGGGAGTTGACTCGGCGGTGACGGCTCTCATAGCTCAAAAGGCATTTCCCGATGCTCATATGGCTCTGGTTTTGCCCTGTGCCAGTGAACTGAACGATCGCATAGATGCGGAGAGTCTGGCCAACGAGTTCGGCATCATGTACAGGGTGGTTGTTTTGGACAATGTCTATAACATGTTTATGACTCTGGCCGAATCGTACCTCAAGTTCGATGGACATAAAGGAAAAGTCCTGCGCGCCAATATAAAATCCCGGCTGCGTATGACCACTCTTTATTATTCAGCCCAGGCCCGTGACTATCTGGTCCTGGGGACCAGTAACAAAAGTGAAATAAATGTCGGGTATGCCACCAAATATGGTGACAGTGGGGTTGATCTCCAGGTTCTGGGAGATCTGCTGAAGTGCGAAGTTTACGAATTGGCCCGCTTTCTTAAGGTGTCGGATGCCATCCTCAACAAACCGCCTTCGGGAGGCTTATGGGCCGGTCAAACCGATGAAGCGGAACTAGGCTTTACCTACCGGGAACTGGACCGTTATTTAACCGGAGGAACGGTAGAACCGGCGGTTGCCAGTAAAATAGAATCCCTTAGCGGAAAAAGCGAGCACAAGCGGCAGATGCCCCCGATTGCTTTTATACCCCCCGATTTAAGGCTATAATTATATAAACTTTTAGATATGCAGGGGGAGTCCTATTGAATTCCAGGAAACGAATGGCCTTTATTCGCATAGCTATCGCTGCAGTGGCTTTTTTCTGCTTTGGCTACCTCGCCTTACGCCAAATACCGCGCTTTGATTTTTGGACCTTGTTTTCATTTTTTGCACTATACGTTCTATGGTCGATAGTGGAAACTATGATCTATGAACCGCCTGACAGCCTGGTGGTTGACGACGACGACCGGCGTTCCTATTTGTACATGCAGCTTTCTTCTCTGGCGGTTCTGTTCTATGCCCTGCTCGATTTTGTGGCCCTGCATCTTACCCGCTTGCCGCGCTATGAGCCGCAGGTGATAGAGGCAGGTTTTGCAGTGCTTTTACTGTCCTTTTTCATCCGCTATCGAGCCTTAAAGGCTCTGGGAAAGTTTTACAATCCCCGGGTATCGGTCTATGAAGATCATATCTTGATCGAGCATGGAGCATATAGAAGAATTCGCCATCCCTTTTATTTAAGCGCCCTGTTGAGCGCCCTTTCCATAAGCATGATAATGAACTCCTGGGGTGCTTTGCTCATCACCCTGATAGGAGTGGTGCCAGCTCTGATATATAGAATAAACCTGGAAGAAGCCTTCCTCCTGGAACACCTGGGAGAGAGGTATCAAGCATATCAATGGAAAACCAAACGGCTTGTACCTTGGATCTGGTAAAGCCTTTAATTAGGAGGGTTGCTAATGTCTGGACATTCAAAATGGGCCAATATAAAGCATAAAAAGGCCAAATCGGACGAAAAACGGGGCAAGGAATTCACCAAAGTGGCCAAAGAGATAACCATAGCGGTTAAAACTGGCGGCGGTGGTGATCCCGAAGCCAACGCCAAGCTCAAGCTGGCCATCCAAAAGGCAAAGGCAATCAACATGCCCAATGAAAATATTCAGCGGGCAGTAAAGAAAGGGGTTGGCGACTCCGGCGCTGAAGCCCTGGAAGAGATAATATATGAAGGCTATGGGCCCGGTGGAGTGGCAATTATGCTGGAGATCGCCACAGACAACCGAAACCGGACTGCCCCGGAAATCCGCCATCTATTTTCCAAACACGGTGGGAACCTCGGTGAATCAGGCTGTGTGGCCTGGATGTTCAAACGCTCCGGGGTAATTCACCTGTCCAAGGCTGATTTGAACAAGGATGAAGAAGAGTTCATGCTCGAATTGCTGGATATGGGAGCCGAGGACATTAGGGAAGCTGAAGATGACTATGAAATTATAACCGCCCCCGATTCATTCCTGGAAGTTAAAGACAGCATGGAAAAGGCCGGATACAAATTGGAAGACGCTGACTGGGATATGATTCCTGAGAATCCTATGGAGATAAATGACCTGGAAATAGCCAGGAAGATCATTAAACTGATAGACCTCATGGAAGACAATGACGACGTGCAAAACGTATTTACCAATATGTCTATTTCCGATGAATTGATGGAAAAGCTGTAGACTGATCAGAACGCCAAGCCAGGAAGACGGTTCTTGGGATTGAGAAAACCGAAAGAGCCGTCTTCCTGGCTTATAAAATATATGTATGAACTTTTGGAATTATGGGGAAAATAATTCCAGAGGTGAATCATGTGGAAAAGCGTTTTAACAAGGGGATTTTGGTCCTGGTTATAATTGTCAGTACGGTAGTAGGCGCCGGATTAGGCCAGGCTTACAACCGGTTTTCAAATAAAACCCATCTGCAAAAGCCGGTGGTGGGGGTAACTGAGCCGGAAATAACCATCACTGCCCAAACGCCGGTCATATTTGAACAAGAGTATTTAAAGTGCGGGCATAAGGTGGTTTCGTCGTTCCCGGAAAGAGAAAATCTCAATGGCAAAACGGTCAGTGAAATTCAGGCAGTCTATACTTCAGCTCAATCTTATCAAGTGAGTTGGAACATAGATAGCCTGGTAATAAAACAGTCCCTGGATGATTGGTGCAGCGAAGACAGGAACAAACTGCGGCTCAAGGATTATCAGGGACAGGTTGCCGTGTTCCAGGGAGCTGATGCCCAGAGTGATATTTTACTCAGGGTTACTGGCATTGCCACATCGTCTTTGCCCCCCGAAGTGCAGCAAGCAATTCGGGAAGGAACCATGGAATTCAAAAATCAGGATGAGCTCAATGACGCTCTGGAAAACCTGGACGAATATTTAATTGATTAGTTCGAAAATGAGTTGAAGAACCGTCCCCAAACTCACTAAATACTACAACAAGAGGCTGCCCGAAAAAGACGTTTCGGGCAGCCTTTGAACGACTCTCACCTTATGATCATCAATAAACCTTCTAAGCGCCTCTCGCATACCTTAGAATTAGACACTGTACAGACTCCTGTTTGTGAGGAAGAGGGGCGGAGTTGGTGAATCTTCTGAAGATATTGATCTTTGGGGTGAACGGGATGCTAGGGCACAAATTGTTCCAGCATCTTTCGAGTTATGAGGAATTTCAGGTGCATGGCACAGCCCGCGTGCAGGGCCGATGGATGGCAGCGCTGCCCCGGTCTTTAGGGGGGAAAATCCGGCTGGGCGTGGACGCTTATGACTTCGACACCGTCAGCCAAGCCATACGTGATATCCGACCCGATTGGGTCATGAACTGCATCGGGCTGATCAAGCAGGGGAATTGGGGAAAAGATTCCCCTGCCAATATTTTTATTAATGCGCTGCTGCCCCACCAGATCGCGCGGGTTTGCCAGGAGTCAGGCGCCCGGCTCCTGCATTTTAGCACCGATTGCGTATTTAGCGGCCAGCAGGGCAATTATACAGAGGAGGACTTTCCAGATGCCGGCGATCTCTACGGAAGAAGCAAGCTGCTGGGGGAGGTCAATGATCTTCATTGCCTGACCTTGCGCACGTCTATTATTGGCCACGAACTTCAGTCGCAATTGGGTCTTATGGAATGGTTCCTGGGCCAACAGGAGCGTATCTGCGGCTACACCCGCCACATCTACACCGGTTTTCCCACCATGGAGCTGGCCCGAACCATTGCCCGTTATATCATTCCTCATCCCGAGCTTCACGGCGTATACCACCTGTCTTCGGAACCCATTTCCAAATACGATTTGCTGCGATTGGCAGCCCAAACATACGGCAAGCCTATCGAAATCGAGCCGTACCATGAGACGTTCTGCGATCGCTCTCTGAATTCTGCAAAGCTGCGTGGGCTCGTACAATATACGCCGCCCCCGTGGCCGGAGATGATAGGCGACATGTACCGGGATTTTAAAACAGCCGGTTATAAGACAGCATGGGGAAAATGACGGAAAACCTTTTGAAGAGCCATTATCCTCGTCCGGGAGCGTCCTTTCTGCTATTTGAGCAAATCAACCTGTATGGTTTGCTCTATGAGATTTCTGCGCACCGGTAGCAGTACGGACTGGTCGAATGGAAGGAAAGTGAAATCTTGAAATGGCCCTATATCATACCCGTAATTCTCTTCGGCCAATTGCCGTGTATAAATATCGCCTTCCAGCCTCCATTTCTTATGGTAAAAGATTCTGGACAGATGCAACTTTTCATAGTGCCAGGAGCTTGGCAGATGGATATAAGGGATTTCTTCCTTTTCATAATAGCTGATATTCGCTTCTTTCAACCTGAGGATCATATCATTGTCTTCATATCCGCCGCCGATATAGCGTTCATCAAAAAATCCGATTTTTCTGATCAAGTCTTTTTTTAACCCGAAAAAGCCAAACCGGTAAGGAGCCACAATTCCCCAACCTTTATCCAGCATGTCTAATATTTTTTCTACAGCCGAAGCAGGAGGGCGGGCCTTATCATTGCAGATGATGATGTTTTCGTGTCTACTGCTTACTATACAGTCATTGATAAGCTTGGAGAATGAAGGATAGCCGGTGCCGTCTAAAATCCTATTATTCAAGTGCTTTAGGCATAATTGCGCTCCACGCCTTAACTGCGGGCGGTGAGACGGTATAATGATTTCGTAATCCATCCTCTTCATATTCACCTCAAGGAATACTGGTGAAAAATTGACCCCACGACCGGTCCTGGTTGCGCACGATCTGGTTCTGTTTTGCAAAATACAAGTTTCTGTTAAAATTGCGCTCGGCTTCGTACAAGTGGTTGAACCAGATCCTTTCGTGGTACAGGTGGATAGTTTCCGCACCGGTCTGAAAATAGTGGCAGCCATTTTTGATCAGCCGGGACATCAAGTCATTGTCGTCATAGCCCATGCCGGTAAAGTCCTCGTCATAACCGCCTATAGCAAAAAATTCCTGCCGGCTTACGGATGTGAGAAAAGGAAGGGCGGTATTCAAGGCCGGATAATCGTTGTAAAAGGAAGTATAATTGTAACGGCCTCCCGACGAAACCAGATGATTGAGAAATGAGCCGTCATGGTCGTCCCGGGCTACAGGGATGCCCAGCAGTTTGGGGTTGTTCAGCAGGGGCAGGGTGAGCTGCAGAACGCAGTCGTTCAAATGAAACATTTCCGCACAAGAAATAATGAGGATTTCGCCCTGGGAGAGCTGGGCTCCGATGTTGATGGCAAAGCCGGGCACCCGCCATTGGATCCCGCCCTCCAGATTTCTTTGCCCGGTAAAAACATAGTGAAGATTGAGTCGATCCTGGTAGGCCTGGCATATGTTTTCCGTTTCATCAGGAAGGCCGTCATTCAGAACAATAATTTCAAAGCCGGCCGGCATTGCCTGTCGGGCCAGGGAATATAGGCCCCATTGCAGGAGATGCGGCCTTCTAAAGCTGGTAATGATCAGGGAAGTTGTACAGCGCATGTCGATAATTCCTTTCTAACTGTCTTTTTCTCCCCACTGAAAATGGTAAACAATGCTGTCAAAGGCCGTTTGATGTATAATGCCATGGTGTTTTAGCTTCTGCATAAGCACCGTGTCGCCGGAGACACAGGCTTCCCCCCATTGAGCGATGACCGGGTGGAAAATATCGCTGCCATCCAGCACCTGACCCTCGGGATATCCTCCCACCCGATCAAAGTGCTGCTTACGGATTAATAGAGGCATGAACAGGCCGTTGTTCTCCAGCCGGGATTCCGCTATTGAAGCGGCATAGGTTTGGAATTCTTCTTCCCGATAGAAATCAATGTCGCGGCCGAAATCCTTTTCGATTCCATACAAGCCGCTGGGCAGTTTGCCCGATTCAACCAGGCGGGAGGTAATGCAATTGCCCCCGTTGTACCATTTCAATAGATTGTCAAACCACCCGGGACTAAAGGCCATATCGGAATTGATAAACACCAGAAAGTCTCCCCGGGCCTGACTGGCGGCGAAATTATACGCCCGGTATACCCGGTTGACGTACCATTCTGATTGCTGCTCCGGGGTATTGTGGAATACATAGTGGGGAATCCGGTTTTCATTCAGATAGCCTAAAACTTCGTCCGTCGCGTCATTGGCCACAAAAAAGAATTCTTTGCCTTTCATATCCGTATATTTTAAAATTTGTTCGTAGACAAATTTCAGCCAGGCAACGCTGCGATAGATCAAGCATATAATGGAAACCTGCGGTTTGAATACTTCTTCCCGGTATTTTTCCACATAAGCCAGAGATTCTTCCCAGCTGAGAGGCACTGGCTTTTCCTCCTCCATCCACAGGCCTTCCGGGAACAGGGCGGCCGGCACCTTTTCCAGCACCAATTGCTCTTCGCTGATTAAGCGGTCCAACATGTCATACCCGCTTTGACCGTGGGCTTGATATACTAAATATTTATGCGCCAGGCGTTGCTCGGATGAAAACCCGTAGTGCAGGACCTGAATGTCCTGGGACCAGTGTAGGCGTTGAATGGTGGCGGGATAGGGCCGCTGGTGCAGACCCGGACCGGTTTCTTCATAATGAATGTCCGGGGTCACGCGCCATAAGCGCACAAACCAGCCGACATCATATAGACTGTCCAGTCTGCGCCAGGTATGACTGCGCCAGAGATTGATTTCATGAAATACCACACCGTCAATCTGATTTTCTATGCAGGCGGCACATAAGGACTGCAACTGGTCGGCCGCATTGGCGCTTAAGACTTCGTCCGCATCCAGCCAGAGGATAAAATCGGGGGACAGTTTAAGGGCTTCTTGCAAAAGAATCTGTTTGTGGCTGATTTCGTTGGCAAAGTCGTTTTTTACACCCTGTATGACATAAGGGGTCTGGCTCAAGAGGTATTCATAGCTCCCGTCGGTACTGCCGTCGTCATAGACGACCAGTGCGTCTACCAGCGGCTTTACGTATTTAACGAAGCGCTCCAGATTTCCTTTCAGCATTTCGTTATAAACCTGGCAGATGGCCACAATGGAATAGCACTTCTGGCTCACCGGCCGGGGCTCCATCCAGGACAGCTGTCGTTTCCTTTTTCGGCATAGGGCCAGGCCCGGTGAAACCGGAATGGTCATCATCTCATATTCGTCAGTGCAGCGCGAGAGTTCCTCAGCCGCCAGGTAGGCGCTTCCACACCATTCAGGGTGCGTTAATTCGATATTTCCGGGGTGCACGTCATGCATGAGAATCAAGCCATGGGGAGATACGCGGGGCAAATAGGAGCAAAAATCCTGCAACACCGCATCCTTAGCATGATCGGCGTCAATAAACAGCATGTCTACTTGTAGGCCTTCGGATTCCAATTGTTTGACAAAGTCCCGGGTACTGGCCAGAACAAAGCGAGTATTGGCGGTTTTTTGCATATATCTTTCGGCATCCGGATTGATATCGACTCCGATGAGATGCTGGGCGTAAGGAATGATTCGGTTAAACAAGGCACAATGATATATGCCCAATTCTACGTACACCCGAGGGCGCACGATGCTGGCCAAAAGAACGATAAAGTCCTCATGCCAGACAAGACCCCGATCCTTGTCAAGATCGATAAAACGATGGGAATCCACAAGCAAAACCTCCGTTTGATTATTTGGGGAACACGCCCAGAATGATTTTGGCAACCGTTGCACTGACTGATTGCCTCAAATATTCTTCCGGTGCTGTCCAATCGCGCATCAGGCGCAACGCTATATGGACTGCCTGAAGGATGGATTCGGGATGGCATCCGCTAATAACGCTGCTTCCATGCTCAACGGTTTCCGGCCTTTCCGTGACGTCCCGCAGGGTCACATTGGGGACCTGAAATATGCAGCATTCTTCCTGAACCGTTCCGCTGTCGCTCAAGACACAGCAAGCTTCCTTTTCCAGGCGGACAAAATCAAAGAACCCCTGCGGTTCTACGACCCGGACCCCCTCTCCCGCTAAATCATATCCTCGCTTTTTCAGTTGGGAACGAGTCCGGGGATGTAAACTGCAGATGACCGGGATTTCATATTCCAAGTGGAGCAGGTGGAAGGCTTCTATAAACTGGTTCAGGCGTTCGGGGACATCCACATTTTCGGCCCGGTGCAGGGTGACCAGAAAATATTCGCCCGGCTCAACTTGAAGCCCGGCTAGGCTTTGGCTGGCCTGGATATTGGACCGGTAGTAATCGAGCACTTCCAGTATGGGATTGCCGGTCACAAGAATTTTATGACTGGCGATTCCTTCTTTCAACAAGTTGGCCCGGCTACGCTCCGTATAAGGAAGCAGGATGTCGCTGCAGTGGTCTACCAGGCGCCGGTTGATCTCTTCGGGAACCCGGTCGTCATAGCAGCGGTTGCCTGCTTCCATATGAAAAACCGGAATATTCAGCCTCTTGGCTACGATGGCCGACAGGGCGCTGTTCGTATCGCCGAGCAGGAGTAAACGGTCTGGTTTTTCCTTGACGATGACCTTCTCGCAGGCGATAAGAATGGAAGCAATCTGTTCAATCGCCGTACCTGAGGCACAGTGCAGAGAATAATCCGGCGGGCGCAATTTTAAATCGGAGAAAAATATGTCATTCAGCTTCTGATCAAAGTTTTGCCCGGTATGAACCAGAATGTGCTCACTCAGCTGATCCAGCAGCGGTATAATCCGGCTTAACCGGATAATTTCCGGCCGGGTGCCCATAATGGTCATGATTTTCAACGCAAGAACTCCCCATCATAACTTAATTTTGTGCTGAGAAGCAAATCGTGTTTTTGCAAAAGATCTCTGGTTCCTTCCAGGGTCAAGACTGAACTTCCCGAACTATATTCCTGATTGATAGCGTCAAGGCCCTCGGTATTCTGCCATAACTCGGGCAAAATCGATTTGATGACATAATAATCCCCGCGTTCAAAGGCATGCCAGGACTCTTCCTGGGATACTAAGATTTCATGGACTTTTTCCCCCGGTCTGATGCCAGTAAAGACGATTTCAATATTGCGATCCCCGATCAAAACCCTGGCGACATCAAGAATACGGGCGGCCGGAACTCGGGGCACATAGATTTCTCCGGGAAGGGCCTCTTCAATGGCAGCCAGTATAGTATCCACCGCCCGATCCAGGGATAGTAAAAAGCGGGTCATATCCATTGTAGTAATGGTAAGCGGGCCGCCGCTGTTAATTTGGCCATGAAAGAGAGGAATCACTGAACCCCGAGAAGCCAGAACATTACCGTAACGGACACAGATAAAGCGGGTGGAAGGAACCTTAATGTTTCCATTTATAAATGTTCTTTCTTGAATGGCTTTGGTCATACCCATAACATTGATGGGCTTACAGGCTTTATCAGTCGATACTCCCACAACTGTTTCCACCGGGATCTTATTTAACTGGATAGCCTGCACAATATTCTCCGCACCGGTGATATTGGTCTGAACCGCTTCATAAGGAAAATACTCGCAGGAAGGCACCTGTTTTAGTGCAGCTGCATTGATTACGATGTCGGCGCCATCAAGGACAGAACAAACAGAATGATAATTGCGGATGTCTCCGATGCGGAACTCCACCAATTGCTCGAAATCCTTGTAGATGATCTCGTCAGTCGCAGTTTGTTTCCTCTGGTATTCGGTTCTCATAAAATGCTGTTTCGCTTCATCCCGGGAGAAAATAATGATTTTGCGCGGCATATCGTCTAAACAGGTCAATAAACGCCGGGTCAGTACTTTCCCTAGAGAACCGGTTCCGCCGGTTATCACTACGACCTTATCTTTAAACAGAGACATCGGGTTCCTCCTATTGCAGGGCTCGGATCGTATGCAAAGCACCTTATGGTTTTTCAACAAGCTCTTGACATTACCGGCTTTTCAGGGCCAGGTGCAGTTATTCCAACCTGTTAAAACAGGCTGTATAGCAGGATTTAATGTTAAGATATGTAGGCACCGTTCGTTTTGGCACCATTCAATAAACTGCGATAAAAATTGGGACAACAGAATTTGAGCCTGCCGTCCCATATGATTTTTATTTATGCTTTTATTTTCAACTTGCCGTTTCATATAGTGAAAACCTTTTTTCTAAATTGCCAAAATTTATCATCCATAACACATGTTGGAGCATTGGTTCATAATTTACTAGTGGTATCCTTTATTTTACATGAAAGGAGGATTATGGATGTCAATAAATACTTGTTGCAATTTATTTCGTTGGCCACTGAATGTTATATGCCTGCCCCCTGGGCCAACCGGAGCTACCGGAGCGACAGGCCCTACCGGCCTCAATGGAGGAAATACTGGGGCGACCGGAGCAACGGGGACTAGCGGCTCGACCGGGCCGACTGGAGCGACCGGAGCAACGGGGGCTACTGGAACCACGGGAATAACCGGCTCCACTGGAGTAACAGGTGACCCAGGAGCTACCGGGTTTACTGGAGCGACCGGGGCAACGGGGGCTATTGGAGCCACGGGAGTAACCGGCTCCACTGGAGCAATAGGTGACCCAGGAGCTACCGGGTTCACTGGAGCGATCGGAGCAACGGGGGCTACTGGAACCACTGGAGCGACAGGCGATGCTGGAGCGACCGGAGCCACGGGCGCGACCGGACCTACAGGGGAGTTTGCTACTGGCACAATACTGTTTAATGTTATTGGGCCTACCGGTTCAGCAACAGTTGCGGTGGGCGAAGATTTGACCTTTACATCGAATACCCTCGATATAGTAGTTACGCCAGGCTCTGCTACTGTAATCATAGAAGATCCCTCGCCCACAGGACCTGCCGGGGAAACCGGAGCGACCGGAGCCACGGGTGATGGTGGAGC
>DHRK01000055.1:473-77639 GCA_002410325.1 Syntrophomonas sp. UBA5314 | reverse complement strand
AATATACGGAATGTTGTACTAGACCATTGCGCCTGCCCCGGTTCTGTGCTACACTTACAAAAATGAATATTGATCTCCAAGCCTAATAGCCTGTGACTAAATAGTTATGGTTGCTAGGCCGCCTAAAAAGGCCGGGTGTAGAGGGAAACGTCTATGCCTCCTGTGTTTGGAAAGGAGTATTGACCATACTGAATAAAAAACGGTTGTGGTTTGCTCTTTTGCAAACAACAACCGTTTTCGTTGTATATGCGTTTTAGGATCTTCGCCGAAAATGCGTATCCGTGGAAAGGAGATAGTAGCAGTCATATATTAATGTGGCCGTTTACTGATGCTCCTTCAGGGAGCTTATTTTTTTGATGACTAAGCCCCAAGCTTTTTCATAACAGTCCCATTCTTTTTCTTCCCGCAACAGCGGGAAATTTCTTTTTCCGGCCAATTTTAAGGAAGCAAGAGGAAGACAAAAGGACGATAAAAGGCGTGCCCAATATTAATTCAACATCTGAGTGAAAACCTTAACCAGTTTCGGATCGAACTGGGTTCCCGCGCAGTGGTTCAATTCATCCAGGGCTTCAGCGCGAGATATGGCGGTTTTATAAGCCCGATCATGGGTCATGACGTCAAATGCGTCAATAATGCTGATTATCCTGGCCAAAAGAGGTATTCTTTCCCCGGCCAGTCCTTTGGGATAACCGGCTCCATCCCACCGTTCATGATGGGCCAGCACTTCTTCAGCTAAAACGGCCAGCTCACGTGACGACTGGGCAATGCGAAAACCGATTTCGGGATGTTTTTTTATTATTTCCCATTCCAGGTCGTTTAAGGGGCCCGGTTTGGTGAGGATGGTCTCGGGAATCGCTATTTTTCCTATGTCATGCAATTTGGCCAGTAAAGCCAGCCGGTCCATTGCATCCCCCGCCAGACCCAAAGCCTTGCCAAACTGTAATGACATATATTGCAGCCTTTCGGCGTGTTCTCTGGTTTCGGTCGTTTTTTCATGCAGGGTGGTCTCCAAAGATGAAATCAAAGCGTTCTTGGTACTCCGGCTCTCCAGCAGTTTGGCCCTGAACATCACATCTTCGGCTTCGCTCAACACCTCGTCTATATGTTTGCGGGAATACTCTTTGGTGGCTGTCCCCAGGGCCAAACAGGGTTGAACGGGTTCGGCCGGGAACATCAGGCAGGCCCGCTGAATACCGTCACATATATCGGCCGCCTCCTGGGCGCTGGTATTGCGCAGCAGCACTACGAACTGATCCCCGCCGAACCTCACTATTATATCTTCCGGTCGACAATTCGACTTCAGAATCCCGGCCGTGTCAATCAAAAGCCGATCACCGGCCGGGTAGCCAAAGGTATCGTTGACCAATTTAAGGCCATTTATATTGCATACAATTACGCTTATGGGCAGACAACTGGGAACATCAAGGTTTTTCAATTCACTATTCAAATAGGAGCGGTTGAAGCACCCGGTAAGAGGATCGTGTTTTTTCAAATAATCTATCGCATCTTCCGCCCTTTTGCGGTCATTAATATCCCGCCCAACGCCTTGAAAACCGATAATGCTGGTGCTGTCACCAAATAGAGCCCGCTCCGTCCATCTAAACCAGGAGGTGCTGCCGTCGGGTCTCTTCATGCGGAGTTCGAACGCCGACTGGGGCCTTTGCCTGGTATAGTCCGGCCAATGCCTGCCTATTAGACGGTGGTTGGTATCGGCCACCAGTTGTAGAATACTCACGCTGTGAAATTGCTGATCATCAATGCCAAACATTTCGCAAAAGGAACGGTTGGCGTATATAATGCGGGCGTCTACTCCGTACTGGCAGATGGGATCACACTGTTCTTCGACAATACTGTGATAGAAGGACAATTCTTGACTGAGTTCGCGGTTTCGCTGTTCAAGCTCGGAGCGGTTAATCCTCGTACTATTCAAGGTGGTTATTTTATTCTTCTTTTTTTCACTCAGGCTGTTTTTCGCGATCATTAGCCCTTCTCCTCATAAACCTGCGTACATTATAGTATCGTATAATCCTATAATCTGTATAGTCTGTTTATCCTGGTTTATCCGGGACATTTACCCCGTTTTTTGCATTTTTGGCTCGTTTAAACCCGCATCCATCTACCATCCCGGTATTTCGGTTTTTTGATAAAAATTTGCGGCGAATCGGCAGCCTGCTCAGATCCCTCAAAAAGCGAATTTACAGGCGATAAAAGGCGCAACTTGATGCTGACCCAAGTTACGCCCCTTAAGATGTTTGCTTTTTTTAAGTTTTATACTTCAACTATCCAGCCGTAGGGATCAGGCAGTTGGCCCCACTGGATGCCGGTGACGGTTTCGTATATCCGGGTCGCCAGTTCTCCTGTTTTGCCATCGTTGATCGAGATCACCTGGCCCTCCCAGTTCAATTCGCCCACCGGGGAAATAACGGCAGCCGTACCCGTGCCAAACGCCTCTTCCAATTTGCCTTCGGCATGCGCTTTATAGATTTCTTCAATGGTAATCTTACGCTCAGTGACTTTAATGCCCCAATCTCTAACCAGCTTTAAGGTTGAATCGCGGGTGATGCCCGGCAAAAGGTTCCCTTCTTCCAGCGAAGGGGTTACCAGTTCCCCATCGATTTTAAAAGCGACATTCATGGTTCCCACTTCATCCACATACTTTTTCTCAATGCCATCCAGCCACAAAACCTGAGTATACCCTTTTTGTTCGGCTTCTTCCTGAGCCTTCAAACTGGCCGCATAATTGGCCGGCGTTTTGGTATAACCGAGTCCACCCCGAACCGCCCTGACATACTTCTGTTCAACATATATTTTTACCGGGTTGATGCCTTCAGGGTAATAAGCCCCTACCGGGCTCAAGATGATCATAAATTTGTAGGTATGGGAGGGATGCACTCCCAGGTGGGGGTCGGTGGCTATTACAAACGGGCGAATGTAGAGTGAGGTTCCCTCGGCTTCCGGAATCCAATCCTTTTCTACTTCAATCAGACTCCTTATCGCTTTGACGAAAAACTCGGGATCCAGGGTCGGTATGCACAGGCGTTCATTGGAATTGTTCATACGGCGGGCATTGTCATAAGGACGGAAAAGAAGAATGCGGCCATCCGGAGCCTTGTACGCTTTAAGTCCTTCAAAGGTGGCCTGTCCATAATGAAGCACCATGGTGGCCGGGTCCAATACCAGGGGAGCATAGGGTACGATACGCGGGTCGTGCCAGCCTTTTCCCTGGGTATAATCCAGCACAAACATGTGATCAGTGTAGTAATTTCCAAAGCCCAGGTTGTTCCAATCCGGTTTTGGCTTTGGGTTATCGGTTTTTTGCACAAGGATCTCACTATTCATGGATTCTCCTCCTCATTTTGATTTACTGTGGGACTATTAGAGAGGATCCGGCTGTTCGCTCACCCGGATTTTATTATTTCTTATTAAACTACATTATGATAAAATATTAAAGCTTTTCTGTCGCTTATTCACTGTATACTTGAATATTGGCACACAACTGAGGAGGCTCTGGCTCAGAGCCTCCTCAGACCGTCGACAAAAGTGAATAGCTGCGTTGCTCGACAGTCCTACTCAATCAACGTACTAGTGTACGCCTCAATCGCAGGCCTGTCTCGCGCCTTGCTCTTCGCTTCCGTCGCTCGCTCTGGGCAGCTTGTCGACTTTGTCGACAAGCTGGGAGGCTCTGGTTCAGAGCCTCCTCAGACCGAAAGGTATTTAAGGTCGGTTTCTATTTATACGCGAAAACGTTCTACCAATCGATTTAAGGTTTCGGCGTTTTCAGCCAGGCGGGCCGAGGCTTCCGCCATCTGAACCAGGCTGGCGCTGGTGCTCTCCGCTCCCCGAGCTATATCCTGGGCGCTGCGTGAACTTTCTCCCATGGTCAGGGCCACCTGTTCTATAGAACGACTGACCTCGGATACCGCTTCCAGAACCTGCTCGGACATTCCGGTGTTTTTGCTGGTTATCTCACTGAAACCGACCGCGTCCCGGGCATAGCGTTCTACTATTTTAATATAGGTTTTATAGTCCTCAACCACCGTTTCACTCAAAAAGCTCAGCGAATCCTGAGCGCCTTGGACCAGAAGGTCCATGGCTCCCTGTACTTCGTCGGTAAGCTGCTTGATATTTTCAACTGTTTGGCCCGACTCCTCGGCCAGCCTGCGTACCTCTTCGGCGACCACGGCAAAACCCCTTCCCTGTTCTCCCGCCCGGGCAGCTTCTATGGCGGCATTGAGGGCCAGCAGATTGGTCTGGGAAGATATGCCGGTTATGACATCAGCCAGGCTGGATATTTGATTTACAACCGCGGCCCCTTCAATGGCTTTTCCGAGTTTTTCCTGGACATCGCCCAGAGTGGCATTGGCCACCCCCAGGGCCTCTTCCGCCACCGTTTTTATGTTGAGAACACGAGATTCCGTCTTTTTAGCCGCCCTGGTTCCCACCCCGGATTCTTGAGCCAGAATGTTAAGGGAACTGGTCATTTCTTGACTTGAGGCACTTACCTCCTGGGAAGAAGCAGATACGCTTTCCAGCCCCGAGGACACCTCCTCAATAGCGGCGGTTACCTCTTCCATGTTGGCCGTGATATCCTGACTGCTAGCTGACAGCTGTTGGGACGAAGCGGCGATCTGGACCGAATTCTGGTTGATCTCTTTAACTAAATCGCGCAGGTCTTCAAGCATTTTTTTCAACGACCTGGCTACATCCCCCACCTCATCCTGGCGGGTTATAAACCGCTCGGGAAGATGCACATTGAGATTTCCCCCGGCGATCTCCCCGGCTATTAAGGATGCGTCCCCCAGCGGTTTTGATATCTGACGGCCGGCGAAAATGCTCATTCCTACTGCCAACAGCAGGGCAAAAATACTAAAACCCGCTATTTCACGGGTAGTTCGAACAAAAGTAGCATCGCTCTGAGCGTCGGTCAGGGTCGCCTCCTGCTTTTGCAGCGCAATCAACCCATCCAGAGTATTCTCCAGAGCCAGGCTTTTAGTGCTCACGTCCCCGTTTAAAGCCTCCCTAGCCTCGGTATTGCTGCGCTGAACCGTTCCCTGAAAATTGACCGTCGCCGCTTCATATTCATTTAGGGCGGCGCTCAACTTCTGAAGGCTTTCCTTTTCCTTCCCGGTCGGGTCTGCTGATTTTAAGTACATCTGCAGGGGCTCTCTCAAACTCTGGCTATCTCTGGTCATCTTATCCAGAGCTTCTTGCCTGGCGACGGGGATTGAAGCCAGTACGGCCTGATGCATGTCTACTTGCAAAGCAAGGACCGCATTTTTGGCTTCTTCCAGTTGACCGTAAGGCTGCATACGGGTCTCATAGAGCGAACCTATCTCGCGGTGGAGGGCATGTAAGCCGTTCCAGCCCAGGAATCCCACCACCGCTACGAACAAGCCGATAAGATTCGCGCAGATAAGCAGCTTCGGCATGGTTTTCAGATTGTCAAACCACTTCACATCGAACACCCCTTTTTAAAACCCACTCCAACAATATTTCTATATATCCACGTAACGCCAAAAAACGCTTTTTCCTTTGGACTATATAAAGGGGCTAATGTCCTATACGATTTGTCCCATTATTGGGACTTATGCTACTTTTTGGCATTACATGGGCATAATAACATAATAATTGTTTTATCTCAACCACCGCCAATGTCTGTGGAAAAATCTCGGTTTGACTTTGTAGGGTACATATAGTATGAAAAGAGAAGCAGATCTTCAATATCGTGCTGAACTATTATGTATGCAGTTATGCGAAGGGAGTGGACAGGAGTGCTGAAAAAGGAACTGGAGATGCTGAAAACGGCCATTCTCAATGAACAGGAAGGGTATCAATTTTACTTGATGGCAGCCGAAAAAGCCGACAGTCCCGATGTGAAAGCAATTTTCTCAGGACTTGCCGCTGAAGAGGCTGAGCACGAAAAATGGCTTCGGAATATGTATAAAGACCTTTTAACCCAGGACACCGCCGGCAGTGTTGTTGAAGACCAGCCCTTCTCACCGCATATTTTTACCTCCGATAAGATGAAAAATAATGGGGGATTAGTGGTCTCCGCCCTTCATATCGGCATAATGATGGAAAAGGCCTCCATGGACTTCTACCGCCAGGCCGCTCTGGAAACGGGCCTCGAATCCCTGCAAGTCCTGCTGACTAAGTTGGCCAATTGGGAGCAGGGGCACCTGGATTTCCTGGAAAAGGCCTATGATTGGGCCCGTGACGACTGGTGGGATAAGCAGGGCTTTTCCGGTGCTTAAGAGGGTCTTTATTGCACGTGTATTTGAATGTGGTTGAGGAAATCATGCAGTTTTTCGAAAAGCAGGCCGGCTGCAAACCAGACCGGGAAATAATCAAGACGGATTAAGCCGTCTACGGCGAACCGGCTGTAGCCGCTGTAGTCCCAAGGGCAGACTCCGATCAAGGAGCGCAGCAGCCAGCCGGTTCCGTATTCCATGCCGATAATAATAGACGCCCAGATTACGCCCCGAACGGGCCAGGGAGACGTGCGGATCTGGTCATGCACCGGTTCCAGAAAAACCGCCAGCCCATAGATGGGGAACATCCACAAGTAGGTTCGCGCGGTCAGGCTGGCCGATCCAGCCCACAGGGAGCCGGCGCCCGTAAAAAGTATTTCCGCGATCCATCCACACATTCCGTAAATAAAAAACCTCTTACCCATAGTAATATTTTGCTTCCAGTTAAACTCCACTAAGCCTGTTACATATTGCCAGGAGCATGGAAGCCGGCAGGAGAAATATTGTAATGAATGAAACTTGCCTTGACGCCCATATACATCTCTGGGAATACTGTCTTTTTCATGCTCTGCCCAGCCTGGCATCCTCCTCCTGCCTGGAGGAAATAGAATCCGTTATGAGGGGTGATACCCGGGGCGAGTGGCTGCTGGGAGTCAATTTTAACCAGGAGAGTATTGAGGAAAAGCAGATTCCGGACCGGTTCCTCCTGGACCGCTGGTTTGGTGATAAACCGGCCGTGATAGTGCGAAGCTGCCTCCATTTAATGATCATGAACAGCCAGGCCATGCAGCGGCTGGGCGTATACCAAGAAAGCGGGCTTTTCCTGGAGGCCGATGTCTTTGCCATGCTCAACCGGCTGCTGCCCGAATTGCCCTGCCACCCCCGGGACATAGTGGAGAGGGGTTGGCGACAGCTTCAAGCGGAAGGCTACCGACGGGTAATCGACATGGCTATGGATAAGGCCAAACGGGGCTTGTTTTACCAACCGGACTTTTACACCGTAGATTGGGACCTTCTGGATGAAGCCCTGGGATTTAAGATATTTCTGGATGGCAGCCTGGGCGCCCGCAGCGCTGCCCTGAACGCTCCCTACAGCGACAGTCCCGGCAGCTCAGGCTGCCTCAACTATGAGGACCAAGCCCTGCAGCGGCTTATTGGGCGAGTGCACCAGCGGGGCAAACCGGTATCCTGCCATGCCATAGGGGATCGAGCGGTAGCGCAGTTTCTCAGGGTAATAAAAACCACCCGGCATCCCCTGGACAGACTGGAGCACGTACAGGTAGCCACCCTGGCTCAGCTTGATGAAATCGCCCGGTTGGATATCGCGGTATGCATTCAGCCTTGTGCCTCAGGAGAGCTTTCCTGGGCCCGGCAGAGGGTGGGAGAGGCCCGCCTGCCCAGCTCCTACGCCTGGAACCTGATGCGGGAACGGGGTATACGCCTGCTGGCCGGCACCGATGCGCCGGTTGACCGGGTGAGCCCGTATTACGCCGCTCAACTGGCCGACCGTCAGGAAGGAAGCCATCACCTGGACTACCAGTATGTAATCGATCTATTTTCACAAAGCAACTGGGATTTTTATGGCTGGGAGCCGGGCTCAGCCTCTCAAGTTATATAGATAGAGAAATAACGGGAAGGGGAACTGGGATGAAAAAGTTTTTCAAATTGCTCGCCGAAAACAAAATGGGGGTAGTGGTCGTACTGGTAATGATCCTGATTGCCGCAGCAACCGTAATCCTGTTCTCAAGATTTTAGCTCGGAAACAGCTGGGACTTCGGTCGACTGGGCCGCTCCGTTGAGGGCGGATTCTACCGGATAGAGCGCCGCCTGGCTGTCGGCAAAATGCCACCATTCATTGAAAATGCTGGTGAAGCCGTTCTGTTTCATAATACTTTCCAATAAGCGGGCATTCACTTCGGCCTGAGGCTCTACGTCACTGTAGTCTCGATTGGCGCGGGGGCTGAAATCGTCAAAATCACTGGGCATGATAAGCTCCCGGCCCGCCTCGTCCACCAGGGTAACATCAACCGCCGCCCCCCGGCAGTGGTAGGAAACGCTCTTGTGCGGGTTGACGACATAGCGCTCATCGGGCATGGCTTCCCAGAGCAGTTTCTGGGTTTGCAGCGAACGGTGGGCGTCCCATACCTTCAGGTGATATCCCAGCTCTTCAAACTGGCTTTCCGCCTTTTGCAGTTTATCCGCCGTGCCGCGGCGTAGAACCGCCCGGGCTTCTGAATAAACCGGCTTTTTAAAGACGTTGTTTGAGCCGGCGTAACGCAAATCTATATACAACCCCGGAATATACTCTGACAACTGAACCAGGTCGGAAGCCGGCTCGGATTCCGGGTTTTTAAGCAGCATAGGTTTTCCACCAGGCATCAACCAGTATTTACTCACCAGCACCAGGAGCACCGTGGCGGCTATCAGCGCTCCCACGGCCCAGCCCGTCTTTCTAATATTTCGCTTTTTTCCCTTCATAGAGCCAACACCCTTACTATAATTATAGTTACTGGTTTTAATATCCCTCTCTGGACCACGGCCTATAACCAAAAGCAATCTCCATTCGCTCCAGATGCGGTTAAGCTCAATACAGGCCTGTAAGCGCGGCATAAAAAAAACCGGGGCGCTGGCCCCGGCCTAAATCCGACCTGTTTATCTCTTTACCGCTCGTATTTCTTCCAGCAGCATCGGCAGTATCTCATTGAGATCGCCCACTATGCCGTAATCAGCCCCGGCAAATATAGGCGCGTTCTCGTCAGTGTTGACAGCGCAAACGACTCTCGCGTCCCGGGTTCCAATCAGATGCTGGATCTGTCCCGATACGCCCAGCCCTATATAAAGATCCGGCTTGATGATCTTTCCTGATAATCCGATACAGGTGTCCTCGGGCATCCAATGCAGCTCTTCGGCGATCGGACGAGTACACCCTACTTCCCCCCCAATCAGCCCGGCGAGTTCCCGGGCTTTCTCTAAATCTGGTTTGTTTTCCATCCCCCGGCCTACACAGACCACGGCTCGCGCCCTGGTTATATCCTGCGCCTGGTGCTCACGGGCTTTCCGTTCCAGAATCGCCACCTGCGATGATGGCGGTTCCGAAATCTCGGTCAGCCGGCCGCTCTTGGCTTCACTCCGGGGAGCGGATTCATAAGTGCGCGGGGGAACCGTAGCTATCTGTGGACGTCCCAGACAGCTGATGGTCTGCACCCCGGCGCCGCCGTACAGCAAACGCTCGGCCAGCAAAGAATTTTTTTCCCCATCCCAGCGCAGGCCCTGGCATTCGCTGGCCATTCCGGCATCCAGTCGTCCCGCCAGCCGCGCTGCCAATTCCTTACCTTTGAGCGTTGAACTCACCAAAATAATTTCCGGCAATATTGCCTTGGCCTTTTCAGCTATGATTGGAATATATGCGTCCAGACCCTGATCAAGGCCTAAAGGGGGCAGAAGAAAAACTTCGTCTGCGCCATGGGCCAAACACTCGTCGGCCCAATCCGGGTTCCAGGTCCAGGCGGCCAGTTCCACTCCAACCTGCCCGGCCAGTTCCCTTCCCACATTGAGAAGTTCTTTACTCTGCTCCACGTATTCCGCCAGTATCCAGACTCCAGCCATATCTATCCCTCCTACAGAGCCCCATCCTTTTGCAGTGCTTCCACCAGGGCTTTTACCCCGGCTTGATCGGCGCTGAATTTTTGCCCGTTGCGCATCAGGCTGGCGGCCTTTATGCCCACCGTCTGAATGCGAGCCTCATATGGACCCGGGAGATCGGCCAGCCCGATCTCTTCCACCGGCTTCTTAGAGGCGGCCAGGGTATCTCTCAATCCCGGAATACGCGGTGAATTGATATCCGGGGCCACCGTAACCAAAACCGGCAACGGCGCAGCCACCACTTCCAGGCCTTCTTCCGTTTTGCGCTCCACCTTGATCCGGCTTTCTTCAATATTAATGGCAACTGCGTAGCTGACGCAGGGAATGCCCAACTTTTCCGCCAGGCGGGGCCCAACCTGCTGCGCGTATAGATCGCTGGAGCCTTCTCCGCAGAGAATCAAGTCGTACTCAATACGGCCGCTTATGGCGTCAGCCAGAATCGCTGCGGTCTGGGCGGGCTCTAAATCTTCAAATGACGGGTCATTTACGAAATAGGCCTTCTGAGGCCCCCGGGACAAGGCATCTTTTAAGCCCTTGGTGTCATCGGGACGCCCTATGGTAATAGCTGCCACACTGCCGCCGAATCTTTCCTGCAGCAGCATGGCTTCTTCTATAGCGTTTTTATCATAATCACTGATCTTGTAATCGACGATACTCATATCCAGGGCCTGTGCAGGACCGGTTCTGATATAGGCTTCATCGATTACCCATTTATAACAGCAAAGAATGTTGGGCACTTAAACATCACCCCTCAATGACTGCTTCAAGCGTCTACTCCTAAAGCCACCGGCTAGCGGAGCACATTGCCGGCAATAACCATTCTCTGTGCTTCCGATGTGCCCTCGTAAATTTCGGTAATCTTGGCATCCCGCATCAGGCGCTCAACTTTAAAGCCTTTGCAGTAGCCATAACCGCCATGAATCTGTACCGCCTTGGAGGCATGTTTGGAGCACATTTCGGCGCACCATACTTTAGCCATGGAAGCTTCCTTGGTATAAGGCAGCCCCTGATCCTTGAGCCAGGCGGCGTACATGTACATAAAACGTCCGGCCTGAACTTCAGTGGCCATGTCCGCTATCATCCACTGGATGGCCTGGTTCTTACTGATCGGTTTGCCGAACTGAATCCTCTGTTTGGCATAGCTGATCGATTCATCCAGGGCGGCCTGGGCGATTCCTACCGCCTGGGCGGCAATCCCTATACGGCCATTGTCAAAGCTGCCCATGGCGATCTTAAGGCCCATGCCTTCCTGTCCGATAAGATTCTCTTTGGGAACCCGGCAGTCTTTAAAGACCATTTCCGAAGTCTGGGAGGCGCGGATGCCCATCTTTTTGAAGTGCCCGCCGACGCTCATTCCGGGAGTTCCTTTGGGCACTATAAAAGCGCTCATACCCTTTGAACCGCCCGCTTCCTTGTTGGTCCAGCCAAAGACAACATAGATATCGCCATTGGGCCCGTTGGAGGTAAAAGTCTTGGTCCCGTTGATAATATAGTCATCGCCGTCTTTGGTGATCATCGTGGTGGCCGCGCCGACATCGGTTCCCGCCCCGGGTTCGGTAAGCGCAAAAGCTCCCAAAGCCTGGCCGTTGCACAGAGGGGTGAGGTATTTCTTTTTCTGCTCTTCATTGCCGAAATAGAATATCGGTCCGGCAGCCAGACCGGTATGCACCGACATGGTAAACCCGGTAGCCGCACAGGAGCGCGACAGCTCTTCAACCGCCACGGCATAAGTAAGGTAATCAGTCCCCGCTCCTCCGTATTCCGCGGGATAAGGCATACCCATCCAACCCATGGCTCCCAGCCTCTTGATCACCTCTTCCGGGTAGCGGCTGTTCTCATCGATTTCCACTGCGATTGGATCAACATAGGTCTGGGCAAACTCTCTCATATTTTGCCTGACCAGTTCCTGTTCTTCACTCAGTTTAAAATCCATGTTACCTCTCCTTCCCTCTCTTCAAAACAGTGCGCCCTGATCCTGTTTTCTTGAATTCTAACTGGGATAGAAATAGTCTGTCAACCATTAATTTGTGTACCAAGTATTTTGTTGAGACTGTCTATTTTTCTGCATTTGACAACTGTTGAAAGGATTGTGTGGTGTGACGGTTCTCTAAGCTAAATGGCCCTGGTTAATGATGGCTGCTAGCTTCAGCTAGCCTGGGCTGGTCGTCTTAATCACCTCGCTTTCCGGTAGATTTTCGAGCAGCAAGGACTGCCGATAAAAAACCCGCGCTCCTATGAACCCGGGTTTAGTTTAAGCAAAAGTTCCTTTAAAGATTCCCCTTCCGACTGGGGCAGATTGGCCAGAGCCTCTATGTTGGCTTCGAGAATAACCCGATTTAAAGGCTCCTCCAACTGGCGACCGGAATCGGTAAGCATTACCCGCATGGCCCGGCGGTCTTTGGGGTCAACCTGTTTTTCAATAAGTCCTTTTTGTTCAATCCGGTCAAGAATTCCGGTCATGGTTGATCCGTCCAGGGAGAGCATGTCAGCCAGCTGCCTGGCCGTCTTGCCATCCCCATTCCATAAACAAGCCAGTACCGCATACTGGCCGGGTGTCACGCCATAAGGGGCCAGCCGGGCTTTAAAAACCTGCTGGACAGATTGCTGGGCTTTGGTCAGGACAAAATTAATGCACCGTTCCAACTCCATAGTTTTTACCTTACCTCCATTGTCTATCCGGGCTAACCTGTCTTTTTATTTTAACAGGTTGGCCGGCAGCCGGCAAACATACTCCAAGGATAGGAAAAAATTCAAGTTCAAGAAATTGGCCGGCTAATATTACCTTAACAAATATTCCTGGTTTATTGTAGCTATTGACTAAATATTGTACTATGTAGTAAGAGTAGCAGTTCCCGAACAGCTCGCATCCTCAGGCCAAATTTTCTTAAATATTGCAGATGCTACAGCTTGAGACATTACACGATTTATAGGAGGTAGAGGAACTGTGATTCCCGAACAATGCAGAATTTGTGAAGTATATGGATATTGCACGACAACGGAAGAAGAATGTATTGCCTACCAGGAAGGCTTTAACTGGAGAAAACCTGAAGTTCAGCAAGACTGCACAACATGTTTTACCAGCAGCTATTGCGCTTCCAACCCGACTATCTGCGACGCTGATGAAGTTGATCGGATAGTGGGGGTGGGCACCTCCAATCAACCGGGCAACAGGGGGTTGATTAACTGGGTTTCCGGCCCGGTAGTCAACATTGAAAAGGGCGATTACATGGCCCTGGTTACCATACAAGCCGGAAACAGCTTTATGACATCCATGCTGCCATTGGAGAGATTTGAAGACCTGGGGTATGCAATAGGCGATACGGTAACGTTTGCTATCAAGGCATTGAACATCAAAATCCTCAGATAGCAAATTATCGCAAAGGAAGCTGGGCGGCCAACTGCTAGGGCGGGACAACGGCTAAAAGCCGTTGCCCCGTCGTAGTTTTTTAAATAGCTTTTTTTATTTGCGCCGCTTTTCCTTGCGCCATTTCTTTTTCCGGGGACGCATCAACAGGTGATGAAGATGCTCGAAGAGGGCTTGAGCCGCCGCATATATCAAGGCGCCAATATAGGTTATACTGGCCACGCCCAGGAGAGACAATCCCTGGCCTACCAGGTAGACCAAACTGAAGGCTACAAAAAAGTCGATAACCGTTAGTCTGGTTATTTTATCCTTCTGGTAAAATTTCTTCTCTAGCAGTCCTGCCAAAAGGGCGTAAACGAGCCCGATTATAATTGGATAGTATTCAACTGAAAATTTGATTTGCTCGCCGAAAAAGAAGCTGGTGAGAAGCAGCAGCATAGGGCTGACGATGATTTTAAGCCACAGGTTGGTATTGCTAAATACGGTTTTGGGCAAGGGCAGCTCTCCTTTCGTTCTCCTTTCTTAATATTTAACCTTAAAGTCGTATAAAAAGGTAGCAATATTCCATAAAAAAGAGCGCCGGCTTATGAAAGCACGTCGCTCGGTTAACTTCAATATTATACAGCCTGCTCCGGGTAAAGGATCCTCCCTCCCAGCCGTTCATAGCTGTCTTGATGTTTAACCCATTTTCGATACATCCTGTTGCCCAGGCAAGTTATAATTGTAAGCTCATCCTGCTCATAGGCGGCCACTATGTAAGTATCCTTGTATTTAAGTTCCGTACAGTGGCCATTCCCAGGTCTTTTGCACACAGTCGTTCCCTTGCGGGCCGTCTCTATCAGCAAGTTTTTTATAGCGTCTTCGGTTGACGAGTAGTCAAAAAAACGTTCCCGGTATCGTTTGATGGCATGCTCTGTTACTTTAATTATCATGTTTATCAACCCTTGCAGCATTATACTCAACTAACCGGGGGGAAGAGTCCGTCACCGGGACTTTCCCCCGGGTTAGTCTTAAGAAGAGGGGAAGCTGGTAATTCGCGGGTATCTTTTCTTAAGATGCCAATCCCGCCACAGTCTATTTAAATTCGAATCCCAGTATATTGTTCACATCTACCCGTCTGATAGCGGCCAGTTCCTGTTCACTGGGCGGATCCATCACCGGCACGTCGGTCTCATCTATCACCCAACCCGTGTTTTCTTTTACTTCTTCTAAAGTGGTGTAGGGGAAGATAGAATCGAGTTTCAGGTATTTCTCTCCTTTGGGCTTCCTAAAGATACACAGCGGAGTAATAACCGTAAACGGCTTGTCGAGAGCCGGTTTGGTAGTGGCGAAGTCCACTTTTTCGATAAAGGTCTTTTTGTCGTGGACCGTCTTCCAGATGATGGTCCGCGGGGTGACCGGGGTCAAAGTCGCGCTGCCCGCTCCTCCGGGGCCTCTCAGTTTCGGGTGTTCATAATCCCCGCCCAGATAGGACATGGCGATACGTCCTTCCTTGTCCATCTGCAGACAGGATAGAAAAGCTATATCCCCTTTACCGGAACAATACAGATCGAATATTTCATCCAGTCCAAAGGTGGCCACCGAACCGGTATAGGTGTTGGTGGTAAGAGTGGAAGCCACCGTGGGTGGTGCGGCCCAGTCATGGTCGACACCATCGCTCAAGGTCACGTAGGTGAACTCTTTGCCCAGGGCTTTGGCGGCTTTCATAGCCACCATGGGAGTGGAAGAAGCCAGACCATGGAATACCACGTCGCCTTCCCTGATCTCACGGATTATGGCCACAGCCATCATTTCCGGTTTGCCGTAGTCTTTGCCGTATTCCATTTTAAGCCCTCCCTTCCAGCATTTTATCTGCAAATGCTTTTACGTCTCCGGCTTTTACCGCCTTCTGGTAGGCTTTGTGATCATCCCAGTCTACCTTTACATATTCCGGGAAGCAAATGCCTGGTTTGGCTCCGCCGGGCAGTTCCACCACCGCTTCCACCAGGAAGTGGGGAATGGAAGTCAATTTGGGTTCTTCCTGCATTCGATAGGTTCCCACAATACGTTCAGTGGTGATAATGGTCTTTTTGGCCGCCCGGGCCAGCAGGGCATCCTGATAGCTGGGGCCCAGGATGCGGGCGTTGCCATAAATATCGGCTTCCTGGACATGAATAATGGCATAGTCAGGAACCAGGGCCTTTACTACTACAACTTCTTCCCCGTCAAAGGGGCTCTTCATAACCTGGAAAAACTCGGGGCGGATGTCAACCAGATCGCTGCCCCACATTCCTCCTACCGGAAGGAAAGGAACGCCGTATGCTCCCGCACGGAAAGCATTGATCATAGCCGTTCAAGATCCTTCAACGGCCCGGGCCTTTCCTTCTCCTTCCATAGCCTTGCGCATTCCCGGGGCCAGGCCCGCTTCATTCTCCAGGCCGAAGAACCCGAAATAAGCCGTGTCGGCCTGCCCGGTGGCCATGAGAATATCCGCTGCGATTCCGGGTGCTGCTCCGCTCACCTTGAGATCTTTGAGCGGCTTCCTGGCGAGCTCCAGGGAAAACAGCGTAGGATTGCGGTGCATCGCATTCCCCCCTACCGCCAGCAGCATGCCGTCCTTGATCAGATCGGCTGCCTTTGACAGGGGCATTAGCTTGTTTCGCATGTTTGTTTACCTCCTTTATTGATAATTAGGTCTTAAGCCTTTTTACGCTTCTGGGTCATGAAAACAACCAGTGCCACAGCCATAGCAATCAAACAGAACATGAACGCTGATTTGAAACCAGAAGCGGCGATCACTTTGTTAACTACCGGAGCCTTGGCGATAATCGCCGAGGTAATGTTCTGGAATACAGCTCCGCCTACAAACACGAAGGTGTTTAAGAAACCGGTGGCGGTTCCCTGTATAGCCGGCTCCACGTTTTCCTTGAGGTTGGCGTAAAGCACTACAAACCAGCCGTTAAAGAAGCCATACAGGAACATCAGGACTTTGATAAACCCTGGCGACATGGAATTGACCATGAACACCAGCGGAATCCACAGGGCTATGCTTACGATAAACCCGATAACAATAACCTTAAATCTTGACTTAATGACTTTATCAGCGAAGATCCCTGATAGAGGACAACCAAATACCATTCCCAGCGGGATCAAGCTGATAACGGAGGCCGCCTGGGCCTTGCTCATCCCATAGGCGTTGATCAACCAGGGGCTGGCCCACAGGCCCTGGAAAGCCATGATGGTTCCATACCACACAAAGAAAATGATGATAATGGTCCATACATTCCAGCTTTTGGTGCTCATGGCAATAGCCTGGCCGATGGAGAAGCTTGAAGATGCCTTGGTTTCTTCCCGTCCTTCCATCTGGGCCGGAGTGGCTCCGCCAATTTCAGTAGGCTTATTCCTGATGAGAATGTAGGCCAGAACGGCAATGCCGATAGAGACAAAGCCTACCATGCTCATCGAACTTCTCCAGCCTATAGCTGAAATCAAGGCTACCAGTGGCGCAGCCGCCGCCAGGGCTCCGATGTTGCCGATGGCCAGCAGGGCCCCCGAGTAGGTGGCGAATTCATTGGATTTAAACCAGTCGGCCAGGAATCGCATGGCCGGGACGTACACGAAACCAACCCCGAAGCCCACCAAAAAGCGCCCGGCCAGGGCTGTGTTAAAACTGCCGGCATAAGCGAAAACCAGGGCTCCGAGTCCGGCCACAGCTACGAATATAGCCATAGTCAACCGGGCGCCGATCCGGTCCGCCAGGATGCCGGCTGGAAGCTGGCCAGCGGCATAGGCCCAGAAATACATCGATCCAAACAGCCCCAGTGCTGAAGCTCCTATTCCGAAAGCAGCCGTCAGATCAGTCGCCATAACCGATGGCGAAACGCGGTGAAAATACACAAAGAAATAGGCTAAAGCTATAGCCAAAAGCGCTACATAGCGATAAGACATAGTCTTCTTCACAGCTTCCGGCGATAGATCCTGCATGTTGTTCAACATGTTCATTGCTTCAGACGCTCCCTTCATTTCGGTGATTAAGGGCAACCGGAAAGGGACTGTTGCCAGCCCCCGGCGCCACCCACTGCTTTATTTCTTGCGCAGTGATCCAGTTACGTCAACTGCTCTCAGGTTGTCCAATTCCTGCTGGGTAGGTTCGGGGACCGCTTTAACGTTGGGCGAAATCTTTAGCTCCCAACCGGTGTTGGCGATGATCTCTTCAACCGAAGAGAAGCTAAAATAGGCATCCAGATAGAATTCCTTGGTCTGCGGATCGGGGCGCAAAATGCCCAGGTTGGTAATTATAGCCGAAGGTCCGCTGCCCGGGAATCCGTATTTTTCGCGCTCATTGCCGCCCGACAAATAACCGGGAGATGAGATGTAGTCAACCTTGTCGGCAAAGCGTTTCTTCTCGTGAGCGGCCATGATCAGATATTGTTTCGCTCCTACGGCGATTTCATTGGCCCCGCCGCTGCCGTTTAGCCGGACCTTGGGCAGAGTGTACTTGCCCACCTTCCAGGGCTGGGTCCCTTCGGTCCAAATGCCGGTGGTATTTACATTGCCGTACTTATCGATCTGGGCCGCTCCTATGACCGCATTGTCAACCCGGCCGGATGCGACCAGCATACCCAGAGCGTCAATGGCATTGGTAAAACTAGTGGCATTGGCCGAAATCCGGTTGTCTTCTATTCCCCAGGGCAGTCCTCCGACTGGTGTGGAACCGTATACTCCGCCCTCGGTAAAGGCGATAAGGTTGGGAGCATGGTTGCGCTGGGCAAAAAAGCCGGCCAGCATGCTTAAACCTACACCGAATATTGCCAGTTCTCCATCTTTGAATTCTCTTCCGGTGGCGATGGCCATCATTTCATTTTTTGAGTAATCCATGTTCCTACCTCCCTTCCATCAGCTGTTTGATTTCCTGATCGCTCTTGATCCATTTACGGTAAGGGTCCATTAAAAAGGCGGTGGCCGTATTGGTCAGTGCTTTCACCTTTTCCTTACCGATAACCTCTGCGAACGCTTCAGGAGTCTTATAGCTGGTAACGTACTTGCTGATATACTCTTGGGTGCCCTCTTCCGTCTTGAGCATACTGTTCATAAGGAAGAAATGCTCTTCATCGCTGTCATAAACTCCGGTTGAACAGGCCGGCCAGACTCCCATGGGCCAGTAAACCACTGCGTCAACACATAGATCAGGAATTCTGACCAGGTTGGGGAACTGCCGCATGCAGTCGGTGTCAACGATAAAGTCAGCCTGAAGAACCACTTTTTTGGCAGCCCGGGATAACTCAAAGCGGCTCCATTCAGTGCCCAGCATAATGGCATTGCCATAGATGTCGGCCATAGTCACATGAATCGCGGCCACGTCCGGGTTCAAACTCTTGAAAGCGCCCATTCTTTTGCCGGTGAAGGGGTCCTTTATTTCAGGCATTTTCTTAGTGTTGGGATAGCTTTCCGGATCGTCCGCCGAACACCATTCCTGGTCGCCTCCGGTGTTAATGAAGGTGGGAACGAACGGCCATCCCAGAGCTCCGCCCATCAGACGCAGGGGAATAGCACCGTTGGAATAGTCCTCCAGAATAGTCTTGCCGCTTTCCACCATTCTTTTCAGCCCGTTGGCAAAACCATACACCTCAAGGCCTGAGAAGCCCACTTCCATGCGCTTCATCTGGCCGGCAGCCGCCAGCAGGTTGCTCCCCTGCGTGTTGCAGTTGGAAATACAATTGATATCTTTTACACCCTGGCGAACCATTTCTCGGAAAAAGGCAATGCAATCTGATCCAACCGGCAAAGCGCCGCCATGAGCGAAGGTCATGCCGTCCCAGGTATACTGTTTAACGGCCTCTTCCATAGAAATAAGCTTATTTCGCATCACTTATCCTCCTTATCAGATTTCTTTACGGGTCGATGCTTCTACCAGCAAACTCCGCTTTTCTATCATTCCGGGGCATGGTAGAATAGGGATGGTTTATATTGCAGTGGGACTGTTTGTGCTTATCTTGGCACAACGGTCTTTTTTTTCACCTCCCGTTTGGCTATTTTCCCTCCAAGCAACGACCAAAAACTTATATCATAGCAAATGTTTTTTCTTCAGCAAGGGATAAGGACTATTGAGCAGCCTCTTCATGCCTAGCTCGGCGGGCGAGTAACCGAAAGCCAGCCCCATCAACTGGGTAAAATATACGATGGGCAGACGGCGCGTCTCTCCCTTGCTCTGGCAGATCGCCTCCTGCCGGGTGTCCAGGTTGGCCTGGCACATGGGGCAGGCCACAACTATCGCTTCGGCTCCTCCATCCAGGGCGGCCTTCAGCACCTGGCCTCCCAGATCATATACGATGCCGGTTTGGGAGGCGGCATAACCTCCTCCGCAGCACTCGGTTTTGTATCCCCAGGAAATGGTTTCAGCCCCCAAAGCCTGTATCAAATGATCCATGGAAACCGGCTGATCCGGATCGTCAAAAGCGCTGATTTGTTTGGGCCGGGTCAGCAAACACCCGTAATAAGCGGCCAGTCTCAGGCCGCTCAGGGGCTTGATAACTTTCTGTTGCACGCCTTGGCCGATTTCTTCGCTGATCAGCTGCAGCAGGCTTTTAACCTCCGGTTCGTGAGGAGCGGGCTCCCCGATTATTTTCTGCACCTTTTCAGCAATTATTTGATTATTCTTCATTGCATAGGATGCCGTTTTTAAACGGTTGAAACACCCGGCACAGGGAGTGGTTATTTTTTCCAGGCCCATATCCCTGGCCCGGCTGAGATTGCGGGCCGAGAGGCCGATGGCCAGAAGGTGATTCAAGCTGTGGGCGGCAGTGGCGCCGCAGCAGTTCCAGTCCTCAATTTCCTGCAGATTGATCCCCAGGCGACGGCACACTATCCGGCTGGACAGATCATTTTCTTTGGCCAGACCGTGCTGGGAACAACCTGGAAAATATGCTACATTCACGGCTAAACCTCCTTTCTCAGCGGGTTTTTCCGGAATATCTGCCTTACTTCTTCTATCTTCTTTATCCCCGAAGTAAAGGGATTTAATTTGCCCTTGAAAAACATTTTGGGTCCGATGTCGGCATCCTTGGTGTACTGCTTGGTTTTGATATTGAACTCCAAGACCAGCCGGGTCTCGGCCACCCGGCCGATCCTCTCCACCGACCCCAGCATCAACTCGTGGAAAAGAGCCACTTCTTTGCGGGTAGGCGGCACGTTTTCCTTATAGGTCTGCTCCCTTAAATAATCCATCACCCGGGCCACATTGATCGCCGAGGGGCACCGATCCCAGCAAAGCTGACAGGAAACACAGGTCCACAGGGCGTCCATGTGCAAGAGGCGCTCTCTATCGCCCAGCTTGATAAGCTGTACAATTTTTCGGGGAGTGTAATCGAAAATATGGCCGTTGGAACACCCGCCCGAGCATTTTCCGCATTCCAGGCAGAGCTCCACATCCACTCCACATTCTTCTTTTATCTCTCGGGCCAGGGCATCATCGAGTTCATCCAGCCTTAGGGCCGGGAAAAAGCTGGCCACCGGTTTTGGCATCGTTTCAGACATGGGCTCCCTCCTTATCTGGCCTGGTTAAAGAGCGCAACCACGCCGGCGCCGGCGGCCGCGCCCTGCTGCAGGGCCCCCTGGTTTTCCACCGGGAAGATGCAGCCGCCGGCGGCAAAGACCCGTTCTCCGACCCGGGCCGCCTGGCCGCTCAAGGGTTCTAAAAAGCCATATTGGTCAGTGTTCAAATCAAATATACGGCTCATCTCCCGGGTGCCCGGGCCGGGCTGCATGGCCGCGGCCAGAACCACCATATCCGCCCGTATCTCCACCGGCACCCCCATCAGGGTGTCTTCGGTGCGGATCAGGAGTCGCCCGTCCTCGGGAAGGATTTTGGCCGGGCGGCCTCTCGTGTACCTTACATGCTTCTCTTCAATGACGGAGCGTACGAATTCTTCATATCCCTTCCCGGCCGCCCGGTAATCCATGTAAAAGACGTAACATTTGCTATCGGGCCAAAGCTCCTTTACCAGCCCGGCCTGCTTGGCGGTGATCATGCAGCATATCTTGGAGCAGTAGGGGTAGCCCTTGGAGCGGTCCCGGCTGCCGACGCATTTTATAAAGGCCACCGTTTGGGGAGGCGCTTCTTTGCCTTCACCACGAGCCCATTCCCGCAGGCGGGCTTCAAACTCCAGAGTGTTGACTACGCCCGGATAGCTTCCATAGCCGTATTCGCCATAAGCCGAAACGTCGAAGAGTTCAAATCCGGTAGCCACCACCACCGCGTCAGCGGCCAGCTCCTCCCGCTTTTGTCCGGGTCCCTCCAGGACCACCTGGTAGCCCGTCGCCTGCTTTTGGCTGGATATGACTTCGAAACCGGTTTTTACCTGCACTCCGGTCTTTTGCGCTTCATCAATTTTGCCCTGCAGCAGTTCAGCCGGGTTTTCCCAGTGCGGGAAGCTGCTGTACAGCTCGCGGGTGGTGCCTCCCAGCTGGGGGCTTTTTTCCACCAGTATTACCTGATGCCCGGCCCCGGCAATGGTTATAGCAGCTTCCAGTCCGGCTATGCCGCCCCCTATAACCAGTGCGGTTTTCTCTGCTCTATCACTCATGGTCTATTCTCCTTTCCCCACGCCGACTATATCAAGTACACCGTTTACAGGCACCGTATTCGCGTTAAAACCCAGTTTGGCTACCGGTGCGCCCAGAGCCAGAGCAATAAGCTGGGCCAGGTCGATAACCGGTATATCATAGGGTCCAAATCCCCGTTTGGCCAATTGGGGCTGTTCCCGATCCAGAGCGGTGTTGCAGCCCGGACAGACCGTGGTCATCAACTGTACGCCCTCTTCTTTGGCACTGTCAAATTTGCGCCCCAGGTGAGGCTGAACCACGCTCTCTTTGTGGGTAAAACCCCGGCCCACCGCATAACCGCAGCACATGCGCCTTTCCTTGTAGAAAACCGGCGTGCCCCCCAGGGCTTGAATGATCTCTTCATGGAAGGTGGGCAGGTCTCCGTCGTCCAGGATTCCATACTGCTGGGCCAGATAATGGCATCCGTAATGAACCCCGACCCGCAAACCGTTCAAAGGCCTTACCACCTGAGCCTTAATTTTGTCCAGAAGACGGTAATACAGCTCCTGCACATGGTATATATTGGTTTTTCCCTGATAATTGTAGCCCCACTGCCCGATCAGCTGGTTGGACTGCTCCTTAATAACCGGCACATGGTTTAGCAGGTGGGAAAGCTCCTTAAGGTATCCGAAGCAGCCATTGCAGAAGCAATAGGTGTCCAGATTGTACTTCTGCTCAACCAAAGCCAGATTCCGGGCCGTTACCGCCAGAGAGGCTTCCGGGGTGTAGCCGGAACAGGTGAGAATGTAACCGGAACAGCAGGTCTGATCCGCATCCATCACCACTTCAACTCCCAGCTTCTCCAATACAAATTTGACGGCCTGTTCAGTGCCCGGGTATTCCATGCTTCCTGTGCAGCTGCGAAACAAGAATAGTTTTTCCGGAATATCCGGTATTCTTTTTTCGGGACTGATTACTCTAGCTTCCTTCATGGATGATTCTCCCTTCCCGATAGCTCATGCGAACGGGTTTTTCTTCTAATTGCTCAAGGTTTTCCATCCAGCGGCGGGCTCCGGTCTGGGCAAAAATTTCCGCCATTTCCGTCTTGGCCTTATCCGATACTTCCGGCCAGGGAGTGGCCTCTACCCCGGAACGCAGGCGCATAATCTTTTCCTTCCCTTTTTGTCCGGGCACGAAGGTCAAGCCTTCCTCCATCGCCCGGAAAGCGAATTTATTGATGGGGAGAACGTACTTGAGCCCATAGCCTTTTTCCAGAACCATATAACGCAGCTGCATGATTAAAAACGGGTAGTTGATATCCACCGGGCAAACACGATAGCAGTTGGCGCACCACATGCACCGCCAGATCTCCTCACTGTCCAGCAGGCGCTCGATGCTGCCCGCCAGAATATCGTTTATAATAGCTCGCGGATTGTAAGACGGGGTTATAGCTGCCACCGGGCAATTGCCTGTACACTTGCCGCACTGCAAGCATTGCTCCAGATTACTTACCAGCCCATAGCGGTCCACCTTCTGGTACAACCGCTCATCCCATTTGTCTGAGCCTTCTTTAGCCATCTGGCACTTCTCCTTTCTATAGGGCCTCTTACCCACTCGTTATTTCTATAAGCAATAAGCGTGCCAAGTTTCACATGCCCATTAAAATCCGCTTTCTACTTTTGCAAGCGGCTGTCATAAAGAAAAAAGCGTCAGTTTTCTGTCGATTACACTGTCAAAAAACGGACACTTTTGATACACTTCATTATCTATTTATTATTTCTTTCCCTGTCAGGTCAGGGTAATTCTCTCCCCAACCGGTATTCCCAGGGCCTTCATTTTATAATAGAGAGTGCTGCGTGGAATTCCCAATATTTGCGCAGCCTGGGCCTTATTATAACGAGCCGCTTTCAGAGCCTCCTGAATGGCTTCTTTTTCACGGCTGCCCAACATCTCGTCCAGGCTGCCCCCCGCATTATCAGGCGGCAAACTTGACGGGCCGCTATCGCCATTTCCCGCGGTACGGGCCTCATCAAGCAGCATATCTAAAACACCGGCTTCCTCCAGTGCTTCCATGGTGATAGCGTTTCCATCCATAAGAATAAAAACACTCTCCAGGAGATTGCGTAATTGCCTTACGTTTCCCGGCCAGCTGTAAGCTGACAGAACATCCAAAACCTGGGATTCTATTCCTTCAACCTCTCTGCCATATTCACTGGCCAGCCTTTTTACAAACAGCCGGGTAAGACCGGGTATATCGTCACGGCGTTCACGTAGGGGCGGAACTTCCAGCACTACTACGCTCAGGCGGTAATACAGATCGCGGCGGAAGCGATTTTCTTCCACCATACGCTCCATGGGCTGGTTGGAAGCGGCCATAACCCGCACATTACTGGTGATGGGGACCGTTCCCCCCACTCGATAAAAGGTCTTTTCCTGCAAAACCCGCAAGAGCTTGCTCTGCATCTCATAGGGCAGCTCGCCCACTTCATCCAAAAACAGGGTGCCTCCCCGGGCCAGTTCAAACTTACCGGGCTTGCCACTCTTCAAAGCTCCTGTAAAAGACCCGGCTTCGTAGCCGAACATCTCACTCTCAAAAAGAGTCTCGGGGATGGCTCCACAGTTTATCTCAATAAAAGGCTTGTCATTGCGCTTGCTTTCCCGGTAAATGACATTGGCCAGCAGTTCTTTGCCGGTGCCGCTTTCCCCCGTGATAAGCACCGTGGCGTCAGTCGCCGCCACCCGGCGGGCCTGCTGTAATATCTTAAGAGTTTCCGGGTTTATCGTATAAAACAGTTCGTCTTTATTTTCCGTTTCGCCAAATAGGCGCTCCAGATTGCGCACCCGGCTTTTAGCTTTATCCAGCTTGTTAATTAAATTCATTATCTGGCTGACATCCTGGCTGGTGCAGACCGACCCAACAATCTCGCCATTAGAGAATACAACCGGAACGGCGTTGCGCCGTATATAAACCCCCTCTTTCACTTCGGTTAAAGTATTATAAATCGGTTCCAGGCTTTCAATCACTCTCAGCGGCAGATCATCAGGCATAAATTCAGCCAGATTGCGCCCCATGATATCCCGGGCCTTTATCCCGAAAAGCTTTTCCGCTCCCCGATTCCAGAAGCTTACCATTCCATCGCAGTCGATAACTTGTATAGCATCCGATATATTTTCCATTACCGCATACATGTGCTCCCCCAGCATCTCCAGCTTGGAGGAAAATCCGTTGCATACGTCACGGGCGGTCAGCACCCCCACCACCCGGCCCTCATTATCGAGCACCGGTAAACGCCCGATTTTGCGTTTGCGCATAACGTCCCGCGCATCAACCAGCTCTTCTTCCGAGGTAGTGGTAATGGTGCGGCTGCTGCACAGGGTTTTCACCGGCCGATCCTGGGGCAGCCCCTGTGATATGATGCGAACGATCTGTTCACGGGTAATCATTCCGGCAAATAGCTCGTCATCATCGAGCACCATTACCTCTTCCCAGTGATGGCTCGGCATCAGATCAACCAGTTCGGAAATCAGCATATCCTGGCGAACGACTCCGAAGTCCCTGGTCATCGCCTCGCCCACTTGAAGATCACTAATGCGTAATTCCGGCATTTGCCCACCCCCCTGGCCTGAATTCTATGCTATCAGTATAGAAATTGCATTTTGATTTGTCCAATCCAGAAATTTGTAGCACAGCATCTTGTGATTATAATTCACCACCGAACTTCACCCTATTAAATATTTCTTTAATACCTCCGCCGACCCGATAAAATTGCCTTAATCTGGTATAATATACTCTTAAGAATTTCAATGAAGCAGCAAGAGGGGGTAAGCTTATGGAAGCGGCTCGAAGGTTGGTGGGAGAAAGGGTATATTTGACACCCATGGACATCGATGATGCTCCCAACTATATTCGCTGGCTAAACGACCCGGACACCTTTATCTTTTTACAGGCCAACGGCCAGCTTTTTAACCGGATCAATGAAGAACAGTTTATCACCGGGGTCATGGAAAGAGGCGAACCCCATTTTTCAATCCGTCTCTGTGAAGATGACCGACACATCGGCGGGTGCGGTCTAGTAAATGTAGACTGGGTCAACCGCCGCGGCGAACTGGGCATCATGATCGGGGAGTCCGAATATCGCAGTCGGGGATATGGGCAGGAAGCCATAAAGCTGCTGCTCGATCATGCTTTTTTCATTTTGAATCTCAACAGCATATCCCTCATCCACTACGAATTCAACCGCAGGGCGGGCCGCTGTTACGTCCAATGCGGATTTAAAAAGGCCGGCTGCCTCAGGCAGGCCCGCCTGGTCAACGGGCGGTTTTACGATATCCTGCTGATGGACATTCTGGCGCAGGACTATTCAGGCGGCCCGGGCCGGGATCGTTTAAATCAGATCATAGCCGACCAAAAAAGGAAACCTGGTCGTGGCTCAACCGGGTAATTGATCATTATGAAGGAATTTAAGCGATTCAGGGAGTGAATGGAAAATGAGCCCCTGGCTTTTGATATTGCTGGCACCCGTTATCATCATCGCCATGCTATGGATAATGCTCGAACGAAGCCTTAAACCCGGGAAATCCACCCGGGCTTTCTGGAGCTTGAGCCCCCTGCCCTTTTTCAAGAAGCTGGAAGGATATATTTACGGCTCCCGCCCTCACTGGTATTTAAAACCGGCCACCTGGTCCTGGTTTATGAAACCCGGCCGCCCCGAATCGGCGGACAGCTATCACGGCAAAGTCCTCACCGGCACCGATGCCGTCAAACTGGTAAGCCTTAACCAGGCGGTCGAGCTGCGCAACCTGGAGCACGTTGTCCCCTACCCGCTGGCCCGGGATATCATTATGGAACAGCCCCGGAGCCTGGTGGCCATGCGCTGCCCCTGCCGCGAACAAAAAAAGGACGGCTGCCAGCCCCGGGAGGTCTGCCTGGTAGTGGGTGAGCCGTTTGCCAGTTTTGCGGTAGAGCACCAGCCCGGCCGGGCGCGCTTTATCGACCTCGATGAGGCCCTGGATATACTGAAGAGCGAAGAAGAGCGCGGTCATATTCACACCGCCTGGTTTAAAGACGCCATGCATAACCGGTTCTACTGTATCTGCAATTGCTGCAGCTGCTGCTGCCTGGGAATGAAGTCTTTTGAACGGGGGGCTCCGCGTTTAACTCATTCCGGCTACCTGCCCCGGCTGGATGAAGAGGAATGCAGCGCCTGCGGAGTGTGCAGCACCGTTTGCCCCTTTTCGGCAGCCGTCCGGGATGAAGAGCGGCCTTATTTTGATCTCGAAAAATGCATGGGCTGCGGGCTATGTGTTTCCCACTGCCCGGCTACGGCCCTGACCCTGGAACTGGCTCCTCACAAAGGAATCCCGCTGTCTATAGACCGGCTTGTACAGGAAGAAACGAATGGACTAGACCGCTTGAGTAAAGGAAAAGGTATACCCCGATAACCATGATAACCGCTCCGGTAACGCAGTTGATATAGCGGACATGGTTCTCATTGAGGCGGGTGTGAAAGAAATGCACCAGAGTGCAGAGCAGCAGCCACCAACCGGCTGATCCGGCGGCTACCCCGGCCATCAGCATCAGTGCCGAAGGGCTGTGATGGGCGGCTGATAAGCCCAGCCCGGCAAAAACCGCGGCAAAGGCCAGAAAAGTCATGGGATTGGAAAGGGTGAGGAAAAAGCTGCTGGCAAACAGCCCCCAACGGCGGGCGGATCCCGGGTCCTCCGTTTTAGCCATGGGACGGGTGCTTAAGGAGCGCACCCCCATGATGACGAAAAACACCCCGGTTATCATCTGAAGCCCGGTGTGGCGGTAGCTGATAAATGAAGAAAGCCAGACCAGCCCCCAGCCGGCTAATCCGGCGTATAACGCATCGGCCATCGCCGCCCCTATCCCGGTGACCAATCCCGCTTTAAACCCGTAGCGCAAGCCCCGTTGAATGCAAAGCAGGGCGATTGGGCCAACCGGCGCGGCAATGCAAAAACCCACGACAATACCCGTGGGGAAAAGCTGAAACCCCATATTTCACTCTCCCCTTATTTCCTGAAAATCAATATACCACAACTTTTCTAGATTTCTAAGCCCTTCCTTAAAAAGAACGATGGCTCTTACAATTTATTTGCAAAAAGACAGTGCAGCAGCCCGTAGCTTTGCTTTGCAAATCGGCCGGACTCGGTTACTATTGAACGTAAAGGGGGTGCGTCTTGCAAAAAGTAGTCTTGTATTACAATCCAGTCGCCGGCGGCGGCCGTTTTAAAAACCGCCTGGACCAGGTCTTCGAGAATTTGCAGGATGCCAAGCTTCAGGTACTGCCCCGCCGTATCAGCAGCAATGCCGACATTGAACAGCATTTGGCAGGCCTTGATCCCCAAGATATACATACCCTGGTGGCCGCAGGCGGAGACGGAACCATCCACGGCCTGGTCAACGCACTGATGAAAACGGGTTACAAAATTCCGGTGGGCATCTTTCCGGTCGGCACTTCCAATGATGTCGCCACCCACTTGAACATCCCCTTTAAATGCCAGCAGTATTGCCGGCTGCTAAGCGAAGGCCATCTGACTGACATCGATTTGGGCAGAGTAAATGAGCGCTATTTCATAAATGTGGCGGCAGCCGGCCTTTTAACCGATACCGCCCATGAAGTCCAATACCGGCTAAAAAACGTACTGGGCCGGGGAGCCTATTTGCTCAAGTCGCTGGAGAAAATACCCCGGGTGCAAACCATGCATTTAAAAATGGAGGTAGACGGCCAAAAGACATCCATGGATGCCATGCTCTTCCTGGTCTTAAACGGCGGAACCGCCGGAGGATTTCAAGGCTTAATGCCAGCCAGCGACATGAATGACGGGCTGCTGGATTTTCTGGCCATTAAACCGGTATCCCTGCACCAGGCTACCCAGCTGCTCTATAATTTTTTGCGGGGACAGCTGCTGCAGGACGACAATATCTACTATTGCCAGGGCAAACAATTCCGGATTGAATTGGAGCCCGATACCAGTACCGATCTTGACGGGGAAATCGGCCCCGGGCTGCCCTGGGAAGTCAGCGTCTGCCCCTCGGCAGTCAAGATGTGGCTGCCCTAACCCCTTTTATCCCGGGGTTCACTCCCGATTAGAACTGACCTAAAGCAAAATATAAGGAGGTTACCACCTTGCGAAAATACCTGTTCCTGCTCTGCACATGCTTGCTCATATTCTGCTTTATGCCGGAAGCCGCCGCTTCTCCCCGCTTGATTGTCGACGGGCAGTTATTGAACAGCGAAGTTGCTCCCTACATCGAAGAAGGGCGCACCATGGTTCCCGCCGGCGCTCTATTTCAGGCCCTGGGAGCTGAGGTTTCCTGGAATCCCGAGACTGAGACCATAGACGTACAGAAAGGGATTAATCTGCTTAAACTGACGGTCGGGCATGCTGCGGCCATGTATAACGGCGAGATTATCACCTTTGATGTTCCAGTCCAAATAATAAACGGCCGGGCTATGGTTCCACTCACTTTGGCTGCTGAAGTCTTCAGTGCCAAAGTGAACTGGGTGAACCTCAACCCAGACAACCAGATCATAGTATTGCGCAATCCCATAATAGCCTCCAAGGCAGGTTTAAGCCACGCCACCTTCCGTCAGACCCGCTGGGGTCAGAGCATGAACGAAGTAGTGCAGGCCGAGGGCCGCCTTCCTCTTTACGCCACCGAAGGATCTCTGGTTTACTTTGATGTGTACTTCAATGAAATGCCCTGCGATTTGGGCTATTATTTCCTTGATGACAGCCTGATCCTGGGCTTCTATGATCTGCACGGAGAAAGGCTGGAAGGCAGCTACAAGATAGACCGGTTCAACTACCTGAGCGAGACGCTCAGCGGCAGTTACGGGGAGGCGGTAGTGGCCATGCAGGATTGGAGCAATCCGGAATCACCGTATCTCTATGATATCGCCGCAGCCCTGGAGGCGGGGGATGTGGAATTATTCAACGCCTGGTTTGACGAATACAGCATCATTTGCCTCTTCATGGGCCAGAACGGCAGCAACCTGGGTATGGTCTTTGCCGACATCGATGAGCTCGACAACGCTCTGGCCAGCCTTTTCGGTTATTAATGTAATAAATAAGGGGGCGGCCTAAACCGCCCCTTATTTGTCCCTAGATCATATTGAGCGCCGATTGGCACTGGCTGATTGCCGTTTCCACCGACTTCAAAGCCTTGGACAGTTCATCCCGCACCTGGGTATCATGAACCGTCTGGCTTACGGTCTGAATGTCCAGCCGGGCGTCCTTAAACTGGCCGATACAGGTCTGCAGCAGGCTTTTGTTATCCAATGATCCACCTCCTTGTTAAGAGACCGCAAGTGAACCCGTTCCCAAAAGGTCTCTACCCTGTTCTTTCATCCTCTCATTAAGTAGTTTCAGCTAATTAACCCGGGCTTATGTAATAGAGATGAAATCAATGGCAAAAAGCCAGGCCGGATGTTTTAACGGATTATTGTCAAATCCAGGGAAGAGGAGTAAATTGACAGGTGTAGCTAGCTATTGTATAATGACTGATGCCGGGTTTTTCGGCCACATTGTGTCGGAGTGGTGGAATGGGCAGACACGTACGTTTGAGGGGCGTATCCGTAACTGGGTGCGGGTTCAAGTCCCGCCTCCGACACCAGTCTTATACGCACGAATAGAGTGCTTCAGTTTAATAGAAACATCATTGTTTAGAAGTGTAACCGACTGTATAGTCGGTTATTGCTTTTTGAAAATCAATAGGATTAGATTAGGTCGGCAAGCAGGGCGCCCCACCGGTTACGTTTGATATTCTATCAATATTTTGATATAATTTGCACATAATAGAGGAGGTGTTTTCGTGGCTACGATCAGACCAAGCTCCGACCTGCGAAATAAATATAATGAAATTTCCGCATTCTGCCACACTTATCAAGAACCTGTTTTCATTACGAAAAACGGCAAGGGCGATCTCGTCATCCTCTCCAACGCCGAATACGAGCGGCTCTGCGGAAAGCACGAGCTGCACCGTTTGCTTGACGAAGGACTTTCTGACATGAAAGCCGGAAAGAGCCGTCCCGCAGGAGATGTATTCGCAGATATCGAGAGGAAGTTTGGCTTTGACGGAGTATAAGATAGAAATCGAAGATGCCGCCGAACGCGATATGTACGACATTTTCTCATATATCACGCAAACGCTCAAAGAATCCGCTTTGGCGCTGAGGATATACAAATCCATCAAGGAGCAAATCGGCAAGCTAACAACGATGCCGGCAAGAAACCGTGTGGTGGATGATCAGCCATACGCTTCCATCGGCGTCCGCAGGCTGTTTGTTGAAAACTATATCGTGTTCTACGTCATTGATGAAACGATACTAACCGTTTATGTGATTCGAGTGCTATACAACCGCAGGGAATGGCAGAGCATTTTGGGTGCCGGGACTTAGGTTTATTTTAGGCGGCTGACATAAAACTCTCGTCTCTTTTCCGAAGATTATGGCATGATCCACCCTCTTAATTGAGCTCCAAGTAGCGCAAGAGGGGAATTGTACGGGAACAAGAGAAAATGGTTGAGATTCAGCGTGTACTATATGCCAAGACCGATTTAATGAAAATCATTGAATAGAAAATATATAAACCGAGTTGCTCTTTCGGTGCATTTTTTATGCAGTATTATTTCTTATTCGCTTCTTCCATCATTACGTCAAGATTTTGGCGGAATAGTTTAAGACATAGCATTGCCTGGTCTTTAGTGAGATCTCCATCCGCCAGGGCCAGACTGAATTTTTCCATAATTTCATCCGCCAGTTGTTTTACTTCAGCCATTCTCCCGAGCTTATAAGGGTCTATACTTTTTGAATCTAATACGTCCCTACCCAAAAGGTAGTCGGTCGTTACTTCAAAATAATTGGCTAGAACAACTATAGTCTCGGGATCGGGAGTACTATATCCCCTCTCATAATTAGATATTGAGGTTTTACCGACCCCGATAACCTTGCCGATTTTCTCCTGGGTTAGAGCTCTATCTTTTCTCAGGGTCAACAGACGCTTGGCAAATGTCATTACTCTCCCCCCATCTAAATCGCATTATAAACTAAAATCCAATATTTTTGGACGCTTGTTCAAGATTAATTATTATTTATAATTGACTTTCCATTAATAATGGACTAAAATTTTTATCATAAATGGAATGATCTGGAGTGGTGATTATGCTCCGAAACAATTTAGTCAAGACCGACGTGCTTAAAAAAGAGAGACAAAGCCTGGGGCTTACCTATGGGGATATGGCTTATAAAATGGGGTATAAGAGCAAGAGCACTTATATGTACATCGAAAAAGGCAAGACTGTTCCCACCCTGCCGGTAATGCTTAGCATCTCCCAAATACTGGGCAAACCCATAGATTATCTTTTTTCCTTAGAGTTCAAGGAAATTGACAAGGGAGGGTAACGAAAATGGCCGGTGAATCTCCCAAAATGGCAGCATCAGTAAATGGATGTGCGCCCACCCCCAACCGCCGCTCATGGTTAACAATAGTTAACAGCTATTTTAGGAAGTGCTTTGGTGCGACAGCTGCCGGGGTAACGGAACAATCCGAACCAACCGCGCCCATGACCAATTATGTTAATTTTGTCGGCTTCCAAAACCGGGAAAAACTTGCTGACGGCGGCTGCCCCCATTGCCGGGGCCGTATTACTATATGGATAACCAGCCAGGGCTTCGAACTCTCCAGTGATGATGAGATTTGAACGTATACTGCCTATGCATCATGCGTAGGTAAAGATGAATAGGCTGCCAAAGGAATCATCCCCTATACAGTGATGTTTATATTAGGCTTTTTGTTAATACGTTGTCTTTAATATTGCCCGACATTTCCAACATCATTTTTCGCCTTGCCTCAAGTTTGACTTACTAACCCCCCTCTCTTTTACAAATTTCGCAGGAGGATTTAAATTAAACGATATAGAAATTCTGAAATTGCACGCTTTTATAGCGGCAGGAAGGGGAAAGATTTTGAAACCTTTACATATGTTCAGGAACGCTTTCATTCTAACCGCGATGTTTACTTTATTAGGGCTGGCGGGGTTTAGTCCGGCCGCCAGCGCAGCACCAGGGGAGTCTCCGCCCCAGGTGTATATAAATGATAAATATATAGGTTTTGACGTAAACCCGGTCACCGTAAACGGGCACCCCCTGGTGCCTATTAAGAAGATCTTTGAAAACCTGGGCGCTGCCGTAACCTGGGATGAAAACAGTCAAACCTTAACCGCCCGCAATTCCACAACCACTGTCACTTTAACCATCGGATCATATAATGCCACCGTCAACGGCAAAGTTAAAAGCCTGGATGAACCTGCCCAACTTATAGAAGGGCAAACCTTTGCTCCTTTGGTTTTTGCGGTAGAGGCCTTTGATTGCGAAATGAACTGGAATAAAGAAAAGCATCTTTTCAAAATATACTACGGCTCGGGACAGCCCAAGCCACCGGCTGCCGTTCCCGCCACAACCACCCAACCGCAGGGGCAAGAAAATCCCGCTTCAGCAAGCGCCGAGCAGCAGGAGTCCCAGAAAGCCGTTCCGGAAACAGCCCAGGAACAGCCGGTGCCCCCCACGGTCATTGCTCCACCGGTTGCTGAACAGTCGGGGCCCATGCTGGCCGTATCAGTAACCGCCGCTGATTTGCATGTAAGAAGCGAACCTTCAACGTCAGCGGATGTAATGGGCCTGGTGCCCTGCGGTACTATTCTGGCTTACACAGGAGAAAAGGACGGGTGGTATCAGGTGAAATACCAGGGGCAGTTAGGCTGGGTAGCCAGCTGGTATTGCACGCCGCCATCGACGGCCAGCGTTTCCAGAGGTAAAAAAGTCAATCTGCTGCCGGTACCTTCCGACCCGGAAGCCTTTGTCCGGCAGATGAAGCCTTATGCTGAAATAGCGCACCGCGGAACAGGCCTTCCCGTCAATTTCCTGCTGGCCCAGTGGGCCGAAGAGTGCGGGTATGGAACGTCGTCGCTGGCCCAGTACTATAATAATTTCGGCGGGATAAAAGATCCGAATACCGGAGGTTTTAAACAATATGCAACTCCCGATGAATTTGCCCGGGATGTGATCAGGATATATACTGAACATTCTCAATATGCGAAGCTGCTGGCCGATGCCAGGGACGGCGCGTCACTAAAAACCCTTTTCAACGATCTGAGCAGGTGCGGCTACGCGACTTCCAAGAACTATGGCGAAAAGATCAGAACTCAATATCTTCCGACCATAGACGAGGCCCTGGAAAATATCAAATAGCATTCTAAAACACTATACGCTTAAAAAGGCCCTCGCGAGTCGGCCAACCCGCAAGGGCCTTAATATTTAAGTGAATTACTTACCGCAGCAGATCGGTCGCGGATATGAGGCGCTGAATCTCATTAACGCCTTCGTAAATCTCGGTTAGCTTGGCATCGCGGAAGATGCGCTCAATGGGGAATTCGGTTGTATAGCTGTAAGCCCCCATGACCTGCATGGCTTTGCTGGCTACCCGGTGACAAGCCTCGGAAGTGAACAGTCTGGTTCTTGCAGCATCTGCGGCCAGTTCTTTCCCTTCTGACGCTTTAAATGCGGTAGCCAGGACTATCTGGTGCGCTACCATAACGTCGGTGGCCATATCGCCAATCAAGGACTGGATGGTTTGGAAATTGGAGATGGGCTTGCCTCGCTGCACTCGCTCTTTGGAGTACTTAACCGCCGCCTCCAGGGCCGCCTGAGCCATACCCACGGCCTGGGCGCAGACCGACAGTTTGCCAATCTGGGTTGAACCGAGCAGTACCTGGAATCCCTTGCCCCGCATGGCCTCACCGCCGGTGGTATTTTCATAAGGCACCCTTACATTGTCTAATACAACATCGGACACTTCCAGTCCGTGCATGCCCATTTTATCGTAAATCCTCGGTGTGGAATATCCCTTGATGCCCTTGGGTATGAGAATGTTGGTGCACTTGCCGCCCATTTCGACGTCTTTGCAAAAAATGCCCATTAAACCCGGCATAGTTGCGTTGGTGATAAAAATCTTTTCTCCGTTTATTACCCATTCATCCCCGTCGCGCATACAGGTTGTCCTGAGCGCATTCGGGTCGGAACCGGTTGACGCCTCGGTAAAGGCAAAGCTGCCAATCCCCTCGCCATTAATATGCTCGGGAAGGAATTTCATTTTCTGTTCTTCAGTTGCGAATTTCATAATGTTCGCTCCGAGCATGCCGTTTACGGAGATGGTGCACGCCGTTGAACAATATACCCTCGCCATCTCAATCTGCATAATAACGTACTCAACATAGGTATTTCCTGTACCGCCGTATTGCTCCGGGTATTGGATGCCGCACCAGCCCAAATCTTTAATCTTTTTGATCAAATCCCGGGGCGTTCTCTTTTCGGTTTCCATCCATTTGACCATAGGCGCAATCTCGTTTTCGGAAAACTTCTTCACCGAGTCTTTCAGCATGAGTTGTTCTTCTGTATAATTGAAATTCACTTATAAAACCCCTCTCTATTGATTTATACGGCTGTGCCCCCCCCCAATAGTGAACTGGTTTTTTCTATCGCCTAACTCAAAACCGAACTGGCCCAGATGATCCTCTGCATGTCTGAAACCCCTTCAATCTGGGGGGCAATGATGGCATCCCGGTATATCCTTTCAATCGGGTAGTCTTTGGTCAGCCCGTAAGAAGCATGAACGTCCATGGACAGTTTGGCGGCTTCCACCGCCGTGTCGCTGGCGTAACTTTTGACCAGGGCCGCTTCGGCCTGGAATTGCTCCGGATTTTGAATGCTTTTGCCCAGAATATCGTTGGCCAGGGTCCCCAGGCGGTAGCACATCCAGCGCGTACTGTAGTATTTGGCGGCCAGGTGCCCGATCTTGAGCTGAATGGCCTGGAATTTGGCTATGGGTTTGCCCCGATGCAGCTTTTCTTTGGCATATTTGACCGCTTCTTCATAGGCGGCTAAAATACCGCCCAGGGCAATGGCGCTGGTTCCAATCTTGCCGAAGGCTATGCCCAGCAACAAAATGTCAAACCCCTTGCCCGGTTCCCCCAGCAGGTTGCTGGCCGGAACCCTGACATCCTTGAAGTAGACATCAAAAATAGGGCTGCCGTGGCTGCCGATTTTCTCCCAGGGTTTGGAAAGCGAATACCCCGGGCAAAACTTATCGACGATGTAGGCGCTGAATCCCCCTGTATCGGCGTCTTTGCAAAATACCACCATGGGGCCTTCGTACCCGGCATTGGTTATAAAGCGTTTCACTCCATTGATGACTACGTATTCTCCATCCCGGGCGGCGGTGGTAACCAGTTGCTTGGGATCGGACCCGGTTCCCGGCTCGGTAAAGGCAAAGGAAGGCTTCAATTCCCCTTTACAGGTTTTGGGCAGGTAGTGCTTTTGCTGTTCTCTGCTGCCGAACAGGGCCAAAACATCGGAGCCCATGATGTGCACTGAGAAAGCGGTCCCCACGCCTGAAGAAACGCGGGAAATCTGTTCCTGGGCCAGGACGTAATTCTCGTACCCGGCTTCCCCGCCGCCGAACTCTTCTTCAAAAGGCAAGCCCAAAAAGCCCAGTTCAGCCAAACCATCCCATATTTCCTGAGGTATTTTGTCATCCTGTTCAATCTTTTTACCCAAGGGCAAAATAACATTGGCCGCGAATTCCCGCGCCGCCTTTTGGATCAGTTCCTGCTCTTTACTCAACTTGAAATCCATCGATTACCCCTCCTTCGTTTTCTATTAAACCCCCTTTATAATTATTGCCTGTTGCATGGTTCGCCGTAATTCACGGCGGTCTTTTATGATCTTAAGAAATAGTTCTTCTTTATTAAAGCCCCAAATTCCTTTCCATATTATCTATTTAAATAAAAATAATACGTCTGAGTCTCTAAATGGTTCCTGCGATGCAAGGATGCCATGATTGGCGTTTTCGTTATGCTATGCAGAGAAACGGAAGCCCTCCCGGAGCTTCATAATGCACTCGGGAGGGCGGTCGGATAGTCGTCCTATGATGAGGTCAAGGCGTTAGCCTCTTTATAAATTTGATCATAATTTACTACCGGGTGGGATCATCCTTAATTTCGTTGTAATTGGGCGCCCACTTTTTGACCGTTTCCGCGGCCCGGGCCGCGTCAATCCGGCTGAAAGCGGTTAATTTAAGATAGTCTTCTCCCTGGGGTGAGCTTTTTACCGCCACTCTACCCATGCCCGGAGCATAATAAGTATAGGTTTTCATTCCCACCGCCTGATTGTCTTCTTCGACCAGCAGGCAGTTTTTCAGAGTGGCAAAGCCCAGATTCAAGGTTGCCCCGGTATCGACTACCTTCCACACCACCCGGCCGAACTCATCCTGCTGGCTCCAGGTCTGCCCGACGCTTAACTGGTTTTTTAGAACCGGGAATATTTCATACGGGGTTTGATCGTAAACACAATAAATCCCGTCAGCCCGTTCCACGTAGTGGAATCCGTACCCGGCCGTTGTTCCGTCAGCCGTGGTTATTTCGACTTCACTGACCCGGACTGCTTCCGCGGGCACCACCCGCGCACTGACCCGTTCAACGGTGGCGGACATACCGTCGGGATAACTGGCGTTAAAACGGCATGACAGGCCCGGCTCCGGCAAATAAGCGGAGGCTCTCTGCAGGTCCACCGCGGAGCTAACCGGCAATGATGCGTTGGGCAGGACGTTCCCGGTTACCGGGTTGGCCTCTGTCGCAGTGCTGGTTTGCTGGGACCCGCTCGTTTTGCTATTGGTTGAGGCCAGATCGGGAGCCTTATCGCGGGACAGCCACCAGTAAATACCGCCTCCGCCCAGGAATGCCACCATTAACACGCTGGCCACTATAATCAGCGCGGTTTTAGGGGCAGGGTTCTTGGGGACGGCGGTGCTCGGAGCAACCGGCTGGTTTGCTGAAACGGGCGGTCTCATATTGGCATGGGGCGGGGAAGCTGCCGGAAGCGGGGCAGCGTTTCCGGCCTGCACCGGCATATTGATTTCGCCGGCATTGCTTATGGTATAGCCGCAGTCATTACAGAACCGATCTTGCGGTAATATTTTGCTCCCACAGCCGGGACAAAACTTCAGGGCGCTCATACCCGGTCACCTCCTGCTTGATTAAACTAAAGCTTTGAGCCTGATCTCAAAGGTCATGTGTTTCACTCATTTAAATTCTAGCAATTTCATCTTTTGCTTGATAAGCCTGCCCTGGCCGGTTGGCATTGCCAGTTGGCTGGCATGATTTGTGCCGATGCCTGAAAAGCGAAATATGATAAGATAAATATAAGTACTAGGAGGTCAAATCCATGCAATTTTCGGAGAAACTCGATCTGCTGATGAATCTTACCCGTACCACCAACAGCCTTCTAGCCCGCGGCATTTCCCTGGACCCGTCCTTCATCAGCCGTCTGCGCAGAGGAATGCGCTCCCCCGCCCCAAGCGCCAATTACATACAGGCTATGGCTGAATACCTGTCCCGCCGCTGTAATGCCGATTACCAGCAGACAGCTCTAGGGGACGCTATAAAAAGCAGTTCCGCGCTGCGGCCTGAGGACTATGAAAGCGTATCGGGACTTGTTTACGCATGGCTGAGGGAGGAGCCCGCGGCCAAGCGGAATGCGGTTGAAAACTTTCTGGAAGGAGTCGTTGAGTTCAAATTTAAGAGAGCGCCGGCTCCGGTTTTGGACCTAGCAGACTATCCCTCCGTAGGCGGTTCGGATATTGAAGTATTGCACGGTGTGGAGGGCAAAAGACAGGCAGTCATCACCTTTCTATCCCTGGTGCTGGCCAGCCGGCAGCCTCAAACCCTGCTCTTGTACAGCAACGAAGACCTGGGCTGGCTGACCGACGACCCGCATTTTACGCTGCAATGGTCTGCGCTTCTGGAGAAAGTAATTAGAACGGGTAACCGTATAAAGATAGTTCATACCGTAAACCGCAGCATGGATGAGATGCTATCGGCCATCGCCCAATGGGTGCCCATGTATATGACCGGAAGCATCGAGCCCTATTACTATCCCAAAACACGCGACCGTTTGCTCAGGCGAACCTTGTTCATAGCTCCGGAAGCCGCCGCCGTAGCATCTACAACCCTGGGATCAGGGACTAAAAATGCACTCAACTTTATCCATACTGATAAAAATACCATCAATGCCTTGATTGAGGAGTTTGACGAATTTTTATCCCTTTGCCGCCCGCTGATGAGTATTTTGACGCCTTTTAGAAAGGGCGATTATTTATCGTTCCTTTCAGAGTTTGAGGATGAGGGCGCCAACCGCATAATAAAAAGCGACGGCCTGTCGACTATCACCATGCCGCCTGAGGTGGCGGCCAGTTTGCTGGTCAGGGTGCAAAGCCCGAACGCTTTGCTGGAATACCAGCTTAACCGGGCCCAAAAATTTGAATCCAGCCTGGCAAGGTTTTCCTTTACCGAAATAGCTTCCCTTCCAGAGCCGGGAACGGTAAAAACCGTCCCCGTACCGGTTCACTGTTTCGACCTGACAGGCGATAACGGCCTTTTCTATACGCCACAGGAATTTAGCCTTCACCTGCAAAACATCATCCGGCTGCTCAAGACCTACGACAATTTTGATATGCACTTTTCCATCAGGAGAAACCTGGAAGGCTGCATGGTCGATGTCAAAGAAGACGTGGGAGTGCTGGTGGGAAAAACCTCGCCCCCGCCGGTTATCTTTGCCTTAAATGAGAGCAATCTGACCGCCGCCTTTTGGGACTATATGATGATTTACGGAAAGAACCCGGTCCAAGGCCAGCGGAAAAAGGATACTGCCCTGGCCAGGCTCACGGCGTTGGTGGAAAGTCTCGGTGTTTAGCTTACTTAATCCCGTATTTTTTCAGCTTCCGGTAAAGGGCGGAGGGATGGATAGCGAGAATGGCTGCGGCCTTCTTTTTGTCGTCACCGCTTTGCTTTAAGGCATCCATGATAAGCTGCTTTTCAGTGCTGGCTTTGGCATTGCTGAGAGTGACCCCTGATTCTGCCTGATCCATTTTGGTCTTTTTCATTATATAAGGGAAATCGTCACACTCTAATATGCCGCCCTCGGTCATATTTATGGCCACTTCCAGCATGTTTTCCAGTTCCCGGATGTTCCCGGGCCAGTGGTATTTCTGGAGAAGAGCGACGGCCTCCTGGTCTATGCCCTGGATTTCTTTTTTAAGCTTGATATTGAGTTTGGCGATAAGTGATTCCACCAGCAGAGCCAGATCTTCCATATGCTCCCGCAAGGGGGGTATATTTAACTCGATGATATTCAGGCGGTAATACAGGTCTTCACGGAATTCACCCTTTTCCACCAATTCTTCAACATTGCGGTTGGTGGCCGCGATTACCCGAACATCGACGTAAACCGGTTCAATGCCCCCGACCCTTTCAATCTCCCGGTCCTGCAGAACCCTTAAAAGTTTGGCCTGCATGGCCAGGGGCATGTCGCCTATCTCGTCCAGGAATATGGTTCCCCGGTTGGCCAGCTCAAATTTGCCCGGTTTCCCCCCCTTTTTAGCTCCGGTAAAAGCCCCTTCAGCGTAGCCAAACAGCTCCGATTCCAAAAGGTTGTCGGGAATGGCCGCGCAGTTTACCTTGACAAATCTCTCCTTGCGCCGGTCGCTGGTCCGGTGGATGGCGTGGGCGAACAATTCCTTTCCGGTGCCGCTTTCTCCGGTAATGAGGACCGTGGAGACGCTCGGGGCCACCCGCAGGGCCATATTTTTAAGGCTGTTTATCATATCGCTCTGCCCGATTATATCTTCAAAACCGAAGGCGGAGCTGTAGATCCGGCCATACTCTTCGCGGTAGAAGTCCAGCTTTTTTTCAAGCTTGTTCAGTTTGTCGCTGAGCACTTTGGCCATATTGATGTCGGTAAAGAGGGTTTTGCCGAAAGCGCCTATCATTTCGCCATCCCGGGTAATGGGCACCCGCATGGTGATCAACCCCTGATCCCGGACGCTGCAATAGTCTACCAGGGTGGGTTCGCCGGTTTTCAAGACCTGCGGCAGGTTGCAGTTTTCATTGATCAGGCTGATATGAGTTCCCAGAACTTCTTCCCGCTTGCGGCCCACGATGTTCAGATAGGTATCGTTGATCATGGTCACCAGGCCATTTTTATCAACCACTATTATTCCTTCATAAGGGTTTTCGATCACATCCTCAAGAGTGGCCTTGAGCTGCTTTACATGGTCCAGTTCATCGGCCATTTGCTCCAATTGGGTAATGTCTTCAAAGACGCTTATGGCCCCGATCAGTTTCCCGTTTTGGACGACCGTGGCGCGGTTGGTGACGACCAGGGCGTCTCCCACCCGCTGTTTTTGATAGAGCTGGGCTTCACCGGTCTGTAATACCTTGTATAGACCGGAATCGGGGATGACCTCTTCGATATGCCGGCCCAAGGCATCACGGGCAGCTATTCCCAAAATACGTTCCGCGGTAGGATTGAAGATGGTAACGACGCCTTTCTGGTTAATGGCTATTACCCCGTTATAGATCGACTTTATGATGGCTTCTATCTGCTCCTGGGTAAACTGGGGACTTCCAGACACGGGCTCCACCTCCAGGGATTTAGGCATTAATCAGCCACTCTTAAGACATAAGACTTCTTAAGTATCATTGTACTAGATAATCAGCTCCAGTTTCATAATCTTTCCTAGTAGTCTGTGACATCTAAAAGTTTAGTTTATCCGCCGAGAAAAATTTTCACAGGGGGGAGGCGGAGGGCGGCTCCTTGCCGTCCTGGCACCGCCGCATTAGCCCGTCCGTGGGCGTCAAATGAGTAATACCGGACGTATGGCGATTGACGACAACAAAGCCCTGTGGAAATTTGGCCGGCGGGGAACTAAAGTTTTAGGTGTTACAGACTACTAGCCATTGACCGGCAAAAAAACAGTAAGGGTCGACGCCCTTACTGAAAAAAGGTGATGAATATGGGAACTGGCCGGCGGGCTTTGGTGCGCAGAATCCTCAAGGCCGCTTCTTTATTTATTTAATTACACTAAAAGCCGGCCTGGCCAGATCCCCGTTGCTGTACTTATCCCCCGGAAAAACCCGGCTGCCCAGCAATACGTCCCTACCTATAATATCCATGTCGACTTTTTTAGGGTCCATGCTTACCAGATTGCCCATGATCCACGGGCCTTCATCAAGCTCCACCATAACGATGGTGTAGGGCAGCTCGTTTTCCCGGCCCTCGGCAGCTATAAAAGAGGTAGTGAAGGTGACAACTTTGCCTTTTCCGGTGAGCTGTACAATCTCGTGGTTGGTGCCCGCGCATTCCGCGCAGACCATCATGGGCGGGCAGGTGACCGTACCGCAGTCCCTGCATTTCAAGCCCAACAGTTTTTCCTGTTTGAGGGCTTTGTTATAATCCTTGAAAGTCAGTCTGTATTCCATGATGCCAACCTCCTTTACGCGGCCGAAAGGATCATGCTTATAATCACGCCGTCCCCGCCCAGGGTGTCGACCAGACCGTGTTTGGCTCCTTCCACCTGCCGGCCCTGCTCGACCATGTCGCCCCGCAGTTGCCGGGCGACTTCATAGACCATCGACACCCCGGAGGCGCCGATCGGATGCCCTTTGGCCTTCAACCCGCCGGATAGATTGATGGGGATTCTGCCGCCCAGCCGGGTTTCTCCCTTTTCCCAGGCCCGGCCAGCGGTGCCGAACTCAAAGAATCCCAGACCTTCAGCGGCGATCAGGGCGGCGATGCTAAAACAATCGTGCAGCTCGCACAGGTCCATGTCCCGGGGCGTTAAACCGGCCATGCCGTAGGACTGCTGCACCGCCAGTTCCCGGGCGCGAATTCGGGGCAGATATTTGTACTGGGAGCTCAGTTTTCCGGAAGACGATTGCCCGATCCCGGTAAAATACACCGGCTTTTTAACCAGCTTTTTGGCCGTCTCTTCGGAAGCGATGACCAGGGCGGCGGCTCCGTCCGAAAAGGGGCAGGAGTCGTTCAATTGTATGGGAGTGGAAACCATGAAACTGTTCAATACGTCTTCTTTGCTGATCAGCTTTTGGATCTGGGCGTTGGGGTTTTTCATGGCATACTCGTGGGACTGGATCGATACGGCCGCCATTTGTTCCTTCAGAGTGGCAAGCGGGATCTTGTATTTACTGGCATATAGATGAGTTAATAAGGCAAACACCGCGGGAAAGGTGAATCCGGCCGGGAACTCGTAACGAGCGTCGCCGAACATGGCAAAAGTACGCGTGGCCAGCCCGGTTCCCATGGCGGTGCACTTTTCCACCCCGCCCACCAGCATGATGTCATAGTATCCTGAAGCCACCCACATGACCGCATCCCGGACCGCCATACTGCCCGAGGCGCAGGCCCCCTCAAAGCGGCTGGCCGGTACGTTGAAACAACCGATATCGTTGGCCAGAAAGGATTGCACCATACCCTGGCCTTCTTCAAAGTCCCCCAGAACATTGCCGACATTGACGGCCTGGATATCCCCAGGCGTAATATGGGCTTCGTTGATGGCGTCCATGGCCACTTCGGCCAGTAATTCCACCGATGTCTTGGGCGAATTGTAGCAAAACTTGGAGTGCCCGGTTCCTATCACAGCAACCCTCCTCATCATTACCCCCCCTGTTCTGCCTGCCAGGCAAACCCGTTTGAACAAGCTTCACACTGTTTTAGGATTAAGGCATCTCGCCGGTTCCTATTTCGGAGCCATTCGGATCGCTCCGTCCAGGCGAATAGTTTCTCCGTTTAGCATAGGATTTTCCACCAGCTGCTGCACCAGCATGGCGAATTCATCGGGATCCCCCAGTTTGGAAGGGAAGGGCACCGCCCTGGCCAGATCGCCCCGGAGCTGTTCGGGAAGAGAGGCCATCATGGGGGTGGCGAACAATCCCGGTGCAATAGTCAGTACCCGTATTCCGTCCCCGGCCAGGTCGCGGGCCAGGGGAAGGGTCATTCCCACCAGGGCAGCCTTGCTGGCCGCATAGGCAGCCTGCCCGCTCTGTCCGTCAAAGGCGGCTATCGAAGAGGTGTTGATAATAACCCCTCTCCCCCCTTCGTCATTCAGCTCATTTTTAAGCATTTCATAAGCGGCCAGACGCATGACATCAAAAACCCCTACCAGGTTGACGGCCATGACTTTTTTAAATTCGGCCAGATCATGCGGGCCCTTACGGGTGGCTATCCTGGAGCGGGCCGGAATGCCGGCGCAATTGACCACGATGTCGATCCGCCGGAATCGCTTTAGGGAAAAGTCTATCGCCCTTTGCACTTCGTCCGATGAAGTAATATCGGTCTTTATAAAAGCCGCCCGGCTTCCCAGATCGCTGGCCAGGGTCCGGCCCCTTTCTTCATTGAGGTCAGCTATAACCGGGTTGGCTCCCAGCCTGATAAATCTTCGCGCCACGGCTTCACCCAGTCCGGACGCTCCTCCGCTTATAACAGCGGTTTTGCCGAGTATATTCATGGTTGCTTCCCCCTTAGTTGCCAGTAAACTGCGGAGTTCTTTTTTCGCAAAAGGCTGTCATTCCTTCTTTTTGATCATTGGTGCTAAAGCAAAGTGCAAATATGTCGGCTTCTATAGTCATAGCCGTGTTTATGTCGCTTTGCATGCCTTCATTTACCGCCCGCTTGGTTAAGCCTACCGCAATGGGTCCTTTATTTACAATCCTCCTGGTTATACCCCGGACATAGCTTAAGAGCTCCCCGGCCGACACCACCTCATTGACCAGACCTATACGCAAGGCCTGGTAGGCGTCTATGATGTCTCCGGTGAAGAGCAGCTGCTTGGCCATCCCCATCCCCACCAGCCGGGGCAGCCGCTGGGTGCCTCCAAAGCCCGGTGTTACCCCCAGGTTTACTTCCGGATGCCCGAAGCGGGCTTTTACCGAGGCAATACGGAAATCGCAGGCCATGGCCAGTTCGCATCCCCCGCCCAGGCAAAAGCCGTTGATGGCTGCAATCACCGGTTTAGGCAGACACTCGATTTTCCGCAGCACCGCCTGGCCAAAAAGGCCAAATTCTCTGGATTCCATGGCCGTCATGGATTTTAAGTAGTTTATATCGCCCCCCACCACAAAAGAGGTATCGCCGGACCCGGTTATAATAACCGCCTTTATTTCATGGTCCGTGGACACTACATCAATTGCTTCCGAAAGTTCTTCAACCGTGGCCATATCCAGGGCATTTAAGAACTTGGGCCGGTTGATGGTGACGGTCGCAATACCATCGTAATCTTTGTACAGCAGCACACCCGGATAATCCATGTACATGTCCACACTCCTTTCTTCATTTATAGATCGCTCGAAATAAGACCTCGCCAAGCCAATCCGGCCCGCAATCACCTCCTCGAATCGATAAGCCAAAAATATGTTACAGTCGCAGGCTGCTCAATCAAACACAACATGGCTTCTGCATCAACGGCGCATTGCGGCCCGGAACAATGCAATGGACATTGGAAATATGAACGCATTCCGAACCCACGTTGCCGTTGCTGGGTATGAATTCGTTGATCTCTACAATGACATACTGGGCCCGGTCGATTTCGGCCTGGTATTTGAAGGGTTCATCGGGGATAAACCAGAAATAGCCGCATTCATCCATAGGGCTCACCGCCGCCATAACGATAAACCCCTTTATTTTTTCTTGGTTTCGGCCATTTGATTTTTCCGGTTCTTTTTGCTTCAAATCCAGAGGAGCGTTTTTAAGTGTAAAATGCCTTCCCGTAGAATCGGCTTTTTGAATGCAATATTGATCATAGGGGCTCTGGGTGTAAACGATGATATTCTTCAGCTCATTCTTTCTTTGCGCCAGAGCCCGGTCCAGATAGTTTTCCCCTCCCAAAACATAGCGGATTATGTTGCCCGAGGACACCAGCCGGACAGCCTCATCAGCAAAGCAGAGCTTTTCAGAATACTCCCTGATATAGTCACTCCACTCGTAAGGCCTCATAATTTATTTCACCTCTCAAGCGAGTTTTCCTGGATACTCTGTTTAAATTTAGATTGCAAGCAGCGTGCCAGAAAAGATTCGCGAGGGGAAGAGGCCTTTTGAGGGGGATTACAGCCGCTTTTCATTCTTAAGCTCATCAGTCTTGGGTGCTTCATCGCTATTTAAGCGCAGCACCGATTGGATCAAATGTCCTATTTTCAGGCCCCTTGGGTGATTTTCGCAAAACTGCCAAACGATTCGCGTTTTGTCCACTGGGTAGGTGATAAAGGAAGGGAGGGCACGGGAAAAAAGCCAGAGGGCAAAATCAGTGGCTTAGGGTAGCTAAAATCCAGTCTCCGATTTTCTTAAACCCCAGAGCCTCATAGAAGCCTTTTAAAAACCGATCCTCGGTTTTGTAAAACAGGTAAGGAGTCTTGTTTTCTTCAACGAGCCCCTGGCAAAGTCCCCTTACGCATGCGCTGGCATATCCCTGTTTTCTGTGCTTCGGTTCGGTAAAGACCGCTCCTATCATAGCGGCATCTTCCGTTTCGGTGGTGGTAAGGGCGCAGGATACTATTTTACCGTTGCAGCGAGCATAATGGACTCTTCCCCAATTCAAAATGCCGGGCAGCCGGCTTTTTGCATCATATAACATATCATTGTTGTCGTAGAATTTAGCCAACTCTCGCAACTGGGCATGGGAAGCCCGAAGGCTCGGCTGCCTCGCAACATAAGCGCCTATTTCGGCCTGCAGTTGGCAGAGGGTATACTCATGTGGATCACGCTCCGGTCCCTCGCCCATAGACAGAAGTCTTTCCACATAGTCGCTTCTTCCCACTACATGGAGGCTGTTTAAAGGAGGTATTTGGTCAGCTGCCTGTTCGATATAGGCTGTATCGAGTGAAGAAATAGAGCAGTGCACCGGAGTCATCAAGACGGCTGTAACGATTTCCCCGCCATCCTTCCCGACCAGGATCCGGTTTTCCGGTTTGACAATTGAACTCCCGTCCAGGTAAGTGAAGAAATACAGGTTGTTGGCGTAATCTCTTTTCAGAAACGCAACGAGCTCATCGATATCGGTAAAAGGAGCTAACAGCATTTAATAATCTCCTCATTACTACAGCGATTTGTCATAACCATAGTCTAGCAACTCTTACTATTTATAGCAATGGACTAAGTTTGCTGCCAGAGAGAAGCGAAAAAGCTTAAACTGTTAAAAAGGAGGCAGAGTGTATTATACTAAGGTCAATTATGGAAGCACAGTGGAGGAACCAACCGATGAGATTCATAAGCTATGAATACCGTTGCCAATCATACTGCGGCCTGGTTCTGGAAGATAGAGTCTTGCCCTTCGATAGCAGGACGGGCTTAAAGGTTGGCTCAATGCTTGAACTGATTGCAAAAATGACCCCCGATTTAGCCAGGAAAATAGCCTGCCTGGCTAATTCTACAGCTTACATGCTGCCCCTGGCTGCGATTAAACTTCTGGCCCCCATTCCCTACCCGGGAAGAAATGTTTTTTGCCTGGGTAAAAATTATAAGGAGCATGCCCGGGAGATAGGCGCAACCCGGATATCAGACTCGGGCATCCCCGAAGTCCCCATATACTTTACCAAGCTTGCCGCTCCGGCCATTGCCCATGGAGACCCCCTCGTATTCTCCCCCCATGCCACCCGGCAGGTGGATTATGAGGTTGAGCTGGCGGTAATCATCGGGAAAGAAGGAAGCAATATCAAAATTGAAGAAGCCCTGGATTATGTCTTCGGGTACACTATCGTAAACGACGTCACCGCCCGGGATCTGCAGGTCAATCATACACAATGGTTTAAAGGGAAAAGCCTGGACAGTTTTTGCCCCATGGGGCCGTGCATCGTTTATAAAGATGAAATTGCCAGTCCGGTGGAGCTGGATATTCAATGCCGGGTAAATGGGGAATTGAGGCAGAATTCCAACACCGGTAATATGATTTTTGACATTCCTCATATCATTAACGACCTCTCTCAAGGTTTGACCTTAAAACCGGGAGACATCATCTGCACGGGAACGCCCAGCGGCGTCGGGATAGGCTTCGACCCTCCCCGATTGCTCCAAGACCGGGACGTGGTAGAATGCTATATTCAGAATATCGGTTACCTGACCAACCAAGTGAGAGTTGAATAGTAAAGAGCATGCTCCTTAAACCGCTCCCATTGGAAAACCAGCCCCCGGGTCTGCCGGCTGGCAAGGTCCCGGGCGCTATGGTCAATAAAGCCTTCTGCTTACACAGCCATCGGTTCGTGGCGGAGCCGTCCATAGATTACATTCTGCTCCTGATTTTTAATCCACTTACGGTAAGCCGGTTCTCCCAGGCAGGTTATCACGATGCACTGGTCTTCCTTTTGTGCTAAAACGATGGAAATCCCTTTATACGTCACTTCAAAGCAATCGTCTGTGCTGGCGGCCGGTTTGGACGCCACCCGTTTGCCCTGCAAAGCGATCTCCTTTAATATTTTTCTTATTTTGTCAGCCGGAGAGCTGTAATCGAACAAGCGCTCTCTATATCTCTTTATGGCATGTTTGCTAACCCGAATATCCATTTGAACCATCCTTATATTCTAATCCTCAAATCCATTACGCCAGTTGTTTGGCCAGCTCCGGAATGATATCTTTTAGATCGGCTACCAGAACATAATCCGCCATGCTGTTCATAAAAGCCTTTTCGTCACTGTTTATCGATACTATGGTACCCGCCTCCCGGATTCCCACGGTAAATTGAACCTGCCCCGAAACACCCAGTATAACAGCCAGCTGCGGCTTGCATATTTTGCCCGACAGGCCCACGATTCTTTCCTCACCCAGCCATTTCTTGTCGCTGGCCACCGGTTTGGAGCAGGCTACCTCGGCTCCCAGAGCTTTGGCTATTTCTTGAATCAGGGGCAGATCCTGCCGGTTTTCCACCCCCTGGCCTACCACCACCAGGATGTCGGCCGCCTCAATGTCCACGCTGTCTCCAGCCTTTTCCCGGACCTCAAGCAGTTTCAGAGCCGATGGCTTTACCTCAACAACAGCCGGGCGGACTGTTCCCCCGGTCCGTTCACCCGCCGCGGCAAAGGCACCGGGAGATATGGCTATTACCTGTCGGTCGCTCACAATCTGCTGGGTGGCAACCGTGGCCCCGCCCAGGACATTTCTGATGCATAAGAGGGCACCGTTTTCACTCTTCAGACTTTTTACATCGGTCAGGCAGCCGGCACCCCAGATCTGAGCCAGTCTCCCGGCCAGTTCCTTGCCTCGTCTATCGGAAGATAGCAGAATGATACGAGCCTCCACTTGAGCGGCCACCTGCCCAATAGCCCGAGCCATGACAGCGGGGTCCGCCGGGTTGAGGGCCGGGTCTTCAAGCGCCAGGACTTCGGCCCCCCGCGCCGCTAATTGGGCAGCCTGTCCGTTGTTGTTGATGCTGAGCGCTTTTACCCTCCGGCTATCGGTCTGGGCCAAACCGGCGGCGGCATTTAACAATTCCAGGGCTAAAGTGCTCTTGTTACTATATACAAGAATTCCTGCCATTTTATTTCACCCCCGTAAATCCTTCGCCTGCCAAAGCCTGAATCAATTCACCGACACTCTGAACAGTGCTCTGTTTGCGCTGCATCCGGGGCGCCTGGTTGCTGAGGGTCTTTACCAGCACGCCATTTGGTACTTCCATCTCAAGAATTTCTTTGGGCTTTCGACCGGCTTTCAAAATCTGACTTACCGAAGGAAGGCGCGGCTCATTTATATCGGCCAGTACGCTCAATACCAGGGGCAGTTCTATCTCCAGCACTTCCTCGCAGTCTTCCAGCGAGCGAACCACCGTGGCTTTATGGCCATTCACTTCAATGCTCCTGGCGTAAGACGCCTGGGGCAGGTCCAGTATACCGGCCACCCGGGAACCCACCTGACCGGAATAATTGTCGCCGCTGCCTTCTCCCAAAAGGACGAGATCGACATTTTCGAGCCCTTTAATTACGCGGGCAATAAGGTCGGCGCTGCGGGCGCTGTCGCTATTCTCCAGCCCGTCGTCCAGGACCAGGTAGGCTTCATCGGCACCGGCCGCCAGGGCTTCTTTAATGGTGTCTTCCAGGGCCTCGCCGCCCACCGCGACGACCATGACTTTGCCCCCCAGGGCTTCTTTTAATTGCACGCCCGCCTCCAATGCGTTTTTATCGATGTTTCCAAAAGTCAGAGGTACGTCCTCTAAAACGGGCTGACCGTTGCGGATGCGTATCTGTCTCAAATCCGGGATCTGTTTCATAGCCACTACAATATTCATTAAATATCACTTCCTTTGTTAAACCGGGCTATCGTCTGACGCCCGTGAACGAATGAAAATCCTATCCAAAACGAAACTGTACACCGGAACCGCCGGAGGGATACCGCCATTCCAGCACCTCGGAACCGCAGGCCACAAAACAGTTGCCGCATTCCAGGCAGCCGTCGCCGCTCAAGACTACCTCCCCGTTTTCATTCTCACTGTACAAACCGGCCGGGCAGGCATAGATGGCTTTTTTTAACCGGGCATCCTTTTCACACCCATTTTTAATGCTGATGTGGAAGGCCTTATCTTCTTTAAACACATTCAGACCCAGCTTTCCCTTCAAACCCATCGCCTCACTCATATCTTCATCATCCTCCTCCCCAGCTTTAGCAGACCCCCGATTTCACTCATGGTGAGATATTTCTTCAAAGTTGCATAGATTTTATCTTTAGGCCCATCCGGCACTTGATATAGATCTTTCATGATGCTGCCGGCCAATTCCGGGTAATGCTTAAAAAGCCGGGGATAATCCAGCACCTCCAGGGACTCTTTAAAGTTGATGAAATCTTTCATTACAAAACTCTCGTTTAGAAGGTCGGCATATATGGCCAGGCCGGCCCGGGTAAAATCATTTTTCTGTTTGGCCTGTATAACCGCCCGGGCGGCATAATAGCCGCTGGCCAGAGCATACTCCATACCCCGCACGGTGACTCCGATATTCATTGAGAAGCCGGCGGCATCACCCGCCACCAGTATTCCGTCGCCCCATAGTTCCCCCATGGCTTTGAATCCGCCTTCGGGTATCAGGTGGGCGGAGTATTCAACCGTTTCTCCTCCCTTTATCAGGCGGGCCAGCTCCGGTCTCTCTCTAAACCTGTCCAACAGGTCCGGGGCTTTTATGTCAGGATTTTCAGTGAGGGCATCAACCCCCACCACCATCCCCAGGCTTAAACTGGACTGGTTGGTATATATAAACCCGCCGCCGAATTTGCCGGCAGTTGCATCTCCCATAAATAAGCGGGCCGCTCCCTCATTTCCGTTGAGATTAAAACGGTCCTCAATGATCTCCGGATCGAGTTCAATGATTTCTTTAAAACCCAGCGCGTAATTCTTCGAATCAATTGGTTTTTGCAGCCCGGCCTGGCGGGCGGTAAATGACAACACGCCGTCCGCGGCAACAACCACGTCGGCCCGCAGCTCCTCACCCCCGGCCATTACTCCCTTTACCCGGCCGTCTTCTATAATGAGAGCGTCCACCCGGCTCTTGGTGACGATCATGGCGCCTTTTCGCTCGGCCTCTCTGGCCAGCCATTTGTCAAATTTCCCCCGCAATAGGCTGTAGCTCTGATAGGGTTCTGCTTTTAATTCCGCCCCGTCATATCTCATGGTTATCGAACTCTTCCGCCCCATCAGGCAGACCTCTTCATGGACTATAGGCCTTTCCAGAGGAGCTTTCTTCCACAGTTCCGGAAAAAGCTCCCGGACCGGGTTTATATAAATCCGCCCTCCGGTCACGTTTTTGGCTCCGCAGTAATCGCCCCTTTCTAAAAGGAGCACCTCCAGGCCTTCCGCGGCCATGGTGTAGGCAGCCGCCAATCCTGCCAGCCCGCCCCCTACAATAAGCGCGTCAAATGATTCGCCCTGACTTTCCATCGTCTTCAACCTCGCTTTATCTCTTGGATTAGTTGGGAGAAGGAGCGGGCTGCTCCCCCTCCCAACCTATCGGCACACTACTTAAGGATGGGCCCCGGCATGGGCAGAACGGTTCTGCCGAAAGCCGCGTTCAGGATACCGGCCGCCGCCACCCAGAGCGCCAGCCCCCCGGCTACCAGGATGAAATAAGCTGCGATAGAGGAATACTGATGACCCAGTTTACCCATGTCCATGAAGGTTACAAAGAATACTCCCACGTCCAGGAGCAGAACCACCAGGCTCATGACCGCCGGACTCTGCTTGAGATAGGCCGGCGTCCACAGGATCAAGGTAATCCACAGGGGCAGCCACAACCAGCCGTCCATGGTAAAGTCAACTTTCCAGCTATAAAGCGATGCATAGTACTTAAATACAAATTCCATACCGCCTACCAACATAAAAAAGGCGGAGAAGAATAAAAACACATTTCCTCCGGTGAGGTGGCCGCCTTTCAGCTCGACCAGCGCCACCACGATCTGAACTACAAACCCTCCGATTAACCAGATGCCCAGCACCGGGGCGGCCGCCTTGGTGACGGTTCCACTCAAAACCGCGTAAAATCCGAAACAAGCAACTGCCAGCGCTACCAGCCCGGCCGGACCAGGAGTCGCCCACCCTTTATGGTCTGTCATATAATCCTCTCCTTCATTTTTGTGATGTGTGTCCAAGTTCTTAGCGAAAAATTCGCTAACGATAAGTTCAGGCCAGTACGATACCGGCCACGATCATTTTCTGCATATCCGCCACACCTTCTACCTGCGGTCCCAGGATGGCGTCGCGGTAAAGCCGGCTAACTTTATAGTCGTTCATCAACCCGTAGGAGCCGTGCACATCGATGGCTACGCGGGCCGCCTCCACAAAAGTGTCGCATACATAGGTCTTGGTCAAGGCCGCTTCTTTGGCGAAAAGGGCCGGGTCTTTAGCATCGTTGGCCAGACAGCCCAGGCGATAGGTAAGCCAGCGGCAGGCCTCGTATTTGATGGCCAGGTCGGCTATTCTCAGTTGCATGGCCTGGAATTTGGCAATCGGCGCGCCGCGGTGGGTCTTTTCTTTGGCGTATTGGACCGACTCTTCATAGGCGGATAGAATCCCCCCCAGAGCGGTGGAGCTGATTCCCACCTTGCCAAAGGCTATGCCATAGGTTAAAACCGGAAAGCCGCCCCCGATCTTGCCCAATACGTTTTCAGCCGGCACCTTTACGTCTTGGAAATAGACGTCCAGCAGATCCCCGCCATGATAGCCGATCTTGTTCCAGGGCTTGGAAACAGAATAACCGGGGCAGAATTTTTCTACGATAAACGCAGTCGGTTTACCGCTCTGGGCATCCAGGGCAAAGAGCACCATAGGGCCGGGATGACCGGCGTTGGTTATGAAGCGCTTGGTTCCGTTGATCACATAGTGGTCGCCGTCTTTGACCGCCGTGGTGGTGATCTGTTTGGGATCGGAGCCGGTCCCCGGTTCGGTAAAGGCAAAAGAGGCCAGTTCCCTTCCCTGGCAACAGGAAAGCATGTACTTTTTCTTTTGCTCCTCGGTTCCGAATTTGTCGATGGCTCCCAGGCCCAGGCAGTTTACCGAGATGGCGATAGCCGGTCCGCTGGATACCTTACCGATCTGCTCCATGGCCAGGACGTAGCAGTCGTAGCCGGCTCCGGCTCCACCATAGGCTTCCTGGAAGGGAAGCCCGAACAGGTCCAACTCGGCCAGTCCTTTCATAATTTCCTCGGGGATCTGGTTTTCGCGATCGATCTGCTCGGCTGCGGCGGACAGGTATTTAGCGCTGAAGTCCTGGGCCATCTTTTGAATCAGGAGTTGTTCTTTACTGAGTGTAAACTCCATGGTCGGGTTCTCCTTTCTTGATCGACGGGCCGCCCGGGAGAACGCTGCCTGAGCGTTCTCCCTGAAAACCCGGGAAATTAGTATTCAAAGCAATCGCTGTCTATGGCCAGAACCGATGTGTCAGCGAGTTTTATTATTTCAGCCAGGTTGGCTACGTGGGGAACTTCGTTCAAAAGGTAATAACGGGCCGATAGGATCTTGCCCTGGTAGAACTTATAGTCGTAGTGCTCCGCGCCAAGTTCTCTGGCTTTTTTATCAGCCAGCAGAGCCTGCTCCAGGAGCAGCTTGCCGCCCAGCAGTTCAGCAGTGGCCATGAGCACCCGTTTGGCGAAGGTGGGAATTAAACCCAGCTTGCCGCTGTCTTTGGCAAACCCGGCCATAACCGTCTGAATCTCTTCGTAGGCGCTGATGGCCCGGCTCAGCTGGGCGAATTCCTTTTCAAAACCGGCCACGTCTTTATTAGCCTGATAAAATTCCTTGTTGCTCTGCATCCAGCGGGCAAAAACCGCGCCTTTTTCCATGCTCCACTTACGCCCCACCAGGTCCATGGCCTGGATGTAGGTGGTTCCTTCGTAGAGGGTGTTGATTTTGGTGTCCCGGGCCAGTTTTTCACAGGGATAATCGGAAATATATCCGTAGCCTCCGTAGATCTGCAAGGCCTCGGTCCCCACCAGATCCCAGGATATTTCGCTGCAGTAGGCCTTGGCCAGCGGAATGATGACCGCCAGTTCGTCGTCGGCTTTCTTTCGCTCCTCTGGATTGGGATCCCAGTGGTTGATGTCGATATTGAAGTAGCCTTTGTAGGTGATGGCCCGGCAGGCCTCGGTGATGGCCTTGCATCTGAGCAAAGCCCGTCTGATATCCTCGTGTTCAATGATGGGGACCCTTCCCTTTTTGGGGTTGGTAAAGGGAGTTCCCTGAACCCTGGCGCAGGCGTATTCATAGGCGTTGTGGTAGGCGTTGGCAATCACGCTGATGGAGAGTATTCCGCAAACCAGGCGTTCTTCATTCATCATTTTGAACATCAAGCTCATACCGTCGCCTTTGCCCTCGTGTTCCAGGGGATTTCTGCCCAGTAAATAGCCCCGGCAGCCATCATTATCCCCAAAGCTCAAGGATACCGTGGGGTTGCCGTGCATGCCCATTTTATGCTCGATTCCGGTGGCAGCCACATCATTAAATACCTGGCTGCCGTCATCATTGATCCAATATTTGGGAACAACAAACAGGGATATACCGCCGGTTCCGGCTTTAGCTCCATCTACCCGGGCCAGGAAAAGGTGTACGATGTTTTCCGCGAAGTTGTTGTCGCCGTTGCTGATAAAGATCTTCTGGCCTTTGATCTTGTAGACCCGCGGGTCGTCGGTCGGATAGGCCTTGCTGTTTATCTCTCCGACATCGGATCCGGCCTGGGGCTCGGTCAGGCACATGGTCCCGGTATAATCGCCGGAGAACATCTTGGGCAGGAATTTTTGTTTGATGTCTTCCGGGGCCAGTTCGTTAATGAGCATGGAAGACCCCTGGGCCATGGCCAGGAAAGGCGGTACAAAGGCCGGATTGGCGGCGGAGAACATTTCCCACAAGGGGAACATCATCACCTGAGGCAAAACCACCGCGCCTTCGCTGGTGTCATTGTTGCTGCAGCCCCAGCCCTCGGAGATGAGCTTTTTATATACCGGGGGAACCGTGGGCGAGATGATTACCTGGCCGTTTTCAAATTTGATGGGGTTGATTTCCCCGTCATCCGAGGTCGGTTCGACCACGTCCTTGGTCATTTTCAAGACCGTGTCCAGGATCATATCCACGTCATCCACCGCATAGTTTTCGCGGTAGCGGTCATAGGCCAGGATTTTGTTTAAAGGCAGCCATTCCTTCAGTATGAACTTGAAATCACGGGTGTTTTTGTAAGCAAAATTAGAAGCCATAACATATTACCTCCATTTATAAAGCGGTTTCAACTTAAAATGGGATCCGGTTAGTCGGCGACCAGATCTTCATTTCCCGGGCGCTCTTTATCAAGTCATCGCGGAAATCGGGATGGGCGATGCTGATGGCCCCTTCAGCCATACCCCAGATAGAGCGGCCTTTCATATTGACCGCGCCGTATTCGGTGACCAGGTAGTGAACCATTACCCGGGGAACGGTAACTACAGCCCCGCGCGGCAGGCAGGGATTAATGCGGGAATGAATTTTGCCTTCCTTGTCCGTATAGGTTGAATTGAAAGCCAGGATTCCCTTGCCGCCTCTGGATTCCCATGCCCCGATATGAAAATCGAGGGAGCCCCCGGTGCCGGATATCTGCCTGATTCCATTCGATTCTGAACATACCTGGGAGAAGAGGTCTACTTCGATAATGTTGTTGATGGAGATGACGTTGTCTTCCAGGGCGATATACTTGGGATTATTGGTGTAATCGCAGTTATAGGCAGCTATTTGGGGATTTTTATGCAGGAATTCATGGGTCTTGGCGTTTCCGAAGCAGAAAGTGAAGGAGCTGCGCCCCACATCCCTAGTTTTATATTTATTGGTTATCTTCCCGGCTTCGTACATGTCGACCATGGCATCGCAGAACATTTCCGTATTGATGCCCAGATCTTTAAGATCCGATTGGGCTATTAAAGCTCCGATGGTATTGGGAACCCCGCCGATTCCCAGCTGCAGGCAGGCCCGGTCCGGAATCATGGGCATAATGTGGGCTGCGATCTGCTTTTCGGTCGCAGAAGGTTCTCCGGCCGGCGGCATCACAAATATGCTTTCATCGGTTTCGATAATATAGTCGACATCTTTGATGTTGATGGATTCCATGGAGCCGCCCATGCAGTACGGATTTTTTTCATTCACTTCAACGATGATCAAATCCGCATTCTTAAGAGTTGCATAGGTGTCGGAAGCGGCTATGCCGAAGTTGAAATTGCCATGGGAGTCCATGGGGCAGGTCATCAGGCACATCACATTCTTTTTCAAGAAAGGCTGCACCACATCCCCGCGGATTTTCTGCAGATCGTGGTACTGGGTGGGTACATAGGAAACGCGGTTCACATCGCCCAGCTTGCGTTCCAACCCGTTAAAATGGTTGCTGTAATAGGTAAAGGTCTTCATTTCCGGATCGTTTTTCAGCACCTGAGGATACCTTACCGATGAGGCACAGTCAATAGTAACATTCACCAGGTTCTCTTCACCGGCCCTTTTCCCCAGGGCTTTATCAAACTCGGCCGGGAATAAACCGAAATGGCCATAGCCCACCAAATCGCCTGATTTAACAAGACTGGCGGCTTTGTCCGGGGTGATCAGTTTCTGCTGGTACTCTTCCATAAAAGTCATGTTATCCGTCCTTTCTCATAATTAGGCTGTCAAAAACACTTCTCCAGTTTTATCTATCGCCTCCCTTTTTCTATCCGCGTTTTACTGGTATTTTTAATTTGTCCTTATATATGGCAATAAGCGTGCCAACTTTTTGGCCAGGGCCAGAAAATAAAAAAAGGCCGCTAAACAAGCGGTCCCTTCCGGGTTCATCGGTATCATAACCCGGTCAATGATAAATCCATCAAAAGTGTCCCCAATTGTAATATGTTGTTCTATTGTGTTCCATTAGCTACATCGTGGTACAGACAGTGACAAATACCGTTTGATTAGCGCCAGGCTATGAATTGGATTGCAGAATTTTTGCCTAAACCTCTATCTTGTAGTTTTTCATTTTGCGATAGATGGTGTTGCGGGAAATCCCCATATGCCGGGCCACCTGACTGACGTTTCCGCCGTATTGGTCGAGCAGTTGCAATATTTCGTTGCGCTCCAGTTCGGCGGCCGTTTTCTGATTTATCTTGCGCGCCTCCTCAATAGTCAAGCCGCGCAGTTCATGGTTGCTTAGAACCGCCGCTTCCCCGGACTCAGGCAAGGGCGGCAGCTTGGCAAACAGATTCTCACGCAGGTAAGAAGGCAGCAGGTCTTCGGTGATAATGCTCCCCTCGGTAAAAACGATGGCGTTTTCTATGACATTGCGCAGTTCCCGGACATTCCCCGGCCAGCGGTAGGCGCAGAGCACATGCATGGCGGCGTCGCTGATGGAGACTATATCACGTTTAAACTGACGGCATATGCTTTGAATAAAATGGCGGGTTATGGGGGGAATATCCAACTCCCGCTCCCGGAGCGGCGGCAGCTCGATACTTATTACATTCAGACGGTAGTAGAGGTCCTCGCGAAAGCGCCCCATGCTTACCTCGGTTTTCAGCCTGCGATTGGTGGCCGCTATGATCCTTACATCGACCTTTTTAGAAACAGCACCGCCAATCCTGGTCACCATCTTATCCTGCAGGAAGCGGAGCAGGTTTACCTGCATGTCAAAAGGCATTTCTCCAATCTCGTCCAGGAATACGGTTCCGCCGTCTCCTAACTCCAGCTTCCCCAGGGCGCCTCCCTTGCGGGCTCCGGTGAAAGCTCCTTCTTCATAACCGAACAATTCACTCTGCAGCAGCTCCTTGGGAATGGCCCCGCAATTGATGGCCACAAAGGGGCCCTTGAGCCCGCTTTCTTCATGAATGGCCCGGGCCACCAGCTCTTTACCGGTACCGCTTTCCCCTTCAATCAATACGCTCGAAGATACCCGGGCCGCCCTCAAGACCAGCTTTTTTATTTCATTCCATTTTTCGCTGTGGCCAATCAGATTATTTACGCTGGACGCATCTTCTCCATAAGCTCCGGATAAAGCCGGGCGTTTTTCGGGTTCCAGCTCTTTACCTTCTACGACAAAACCCAGCACCGTCTGCTGCGAACCGTCCGGATTTCGGGTGATGCGCCGGCGAACCAGGGAACAGGGTATAATGCCCGCAGGGCCCTTTAATGAAAACTTGTTTACAAACTGATTGGGATCACTGGATAAAAGGTTGGCCAGGACTGAAGCGTCATCGGCCAGCAGGTTGCCCAGGTATTCCCCGATCAATGATTCCCGGTCAGCTACGCCCAGCATTTGACAGCAGCTCTGGTTGACATTGATCAGGTTGTCCTGGGCATCCACCACAAAAAACCCGTCATGGAAAAAGTCGATGATGGAAGAACAGGTGTTATGATAGATATGGGTTATCTGTGATTGCTCCGCTTTGTATTGAAACTGGTTTTCGATTATTTTTACCCCCAGCTTCAGGGCCTGGATAATTCCTGCCGGAAGGGGGCCCGACATGCAGTAGGCAGCCAGCACACCGACCAGGGCTTCCCGGTTGTGCACCGGCACAGCCGCTCCGCTGGCCGTGTGATAGACCTGCCGATAATGTTCGCTGCCCTTTACTTCAATAGGTCGGTCTAAGACCAGGGCAGTTCCAATGGCATTGGTGCCGACATCCTGTTCCTGAAAACGAAGACCCAAAAGCTCATAATATTCATTTTTACCCGCTATATCAACGATGTAAGCGTCGAGGTCGGTTAAAGCCGCGAGGTCAAGACCCTCAATCTCACTGAGTTCCCTGATCACCGGTCTGGCCAGCGAAATGAGGTGCACGTTTTCCGCCAGTTTGCTCTGCAGCAAGCGGTTGGGCAGCTGGTGGCGGTGTTTGGAGAAGGGGTCAACCACCCTGCTTCTCAACCAGGACTGTACAATTTCGGTTCTGACCCGGTCGTCGCCAACCGTCTTTTCATTTATCAATGCCTGCCAGGCCGTGTAGACATCAGTATTATTTTTGTTTTTCATAAACCATACCACCTACAATAACTATTCTTATCTAAATTTATAGCGGTTGTGGCTTGCATTTACAATAACCATCGTATGAGCAGCCCTTTTTAAACTGGCTCTGCTTCTAATTTGCCATAATCATTGCCGGCCAATTCAGTACAAATTCCGCGTTTATTCAGGTTATTTTAAGGTTCATACCCGATAATTGTTAATATGGAATCCCATTTGACATATTAGACCTCCCAATATAGTTTCACAAGCAAGCAGGAGGGGGCGCGTACAGCGCCCCCTCCTGCTTGCTTTAGAAGGATTGCTATGTCAATCCCATAGTTCAACAAGATCAAAGGCATCGATATCCACCAGTCCCCGGTCGGTAAGGCGCAATTCAGGTATCACCGGCAGGGCCAGGAAGGACAGGGTCATAAAGGGTGAGGGCAGCTTGCAGCCCAGCTGGCGGGCCGCATTTTCAATAGCTTCATATCCGGCCGCCACCTCTCCGGCGGAACAGAGAGACATAAGGCCGGCAACCGGCAGGGCCAGGGAAGCCAGGACCGTTTCACCATCTACCGCCGCCATTCCCCCGCCCATTTCGGCAACGGCCCGGGCGGCTCGTTCCATGCTCTTTTCATCTTTGCCCACCATGATCAGGTTGTGGCTGTCATGGGCCACCGATGAAGCCAGCGCCCCGCGCGCCAACTCAAAGCCCTTTACCAGGCCCAGGGCTATATTGCCGTTGACTCCGTGGCGTTCCACCACCGCCAGTCGATTAATGCCCGGATCTGATAGGGCTTCGCCGGCTGGTACAATCACTTTCCTGGTCAGAACCTGTCCCGGTATAGCTTCGATCACTTTTACGGAATGGGCCTTTTGCCTGAGCGGGAGCCGGAAGCGCCCTTTGAGTTCAGGCATCTTAAGGGGATAAACGGGAACTTGATCTTTTATTTCACCCGGAGAAACGAGATACTGCCCGTTCCTGGCCACCAGTTTTCCCTGTTTAAATACTTTTTGCACCTGGAAATCTTTAAGATTGTTCACCACCGCCAGGTCAGCCAGGCAGCCGGGGGCTATGGCTCCGCGCCCGTGCAGCCGGTGGTGCTGAGCGGGATTCAAGGTGACCATCTGAACGGCCTGCAGGGGGGGCAGTCCAGCTTTTACCGCCCGGCGCAGGATGTGGTCCATGTGCCCGTCCTGAAGCAGATCGGCCGGATGGCGGTCATCGGAACAGAAGCAGCAGCGATGGCTGTTCAAGGGAGTGATTATGGGCAGCAAGTCGTCCAAATTCCGGGCCGCGGAACCTTCCCTGATCAGGATGCGCATACCCAAACGGAGCTTCTCCAGGGCTTCCCCGGCCGTGGTGCATTCGTGGTCGCTGCTGCAGCCAGCCGCCAGGTAGGCGTTCAGGTCTGATCCGGAAAGCCCGGGAGCATGACCCTCCACCAACAGGCCCCGCTGCCGGGCCTTTTGAATGAGTTCCAAAACCGGCGGCAGTCCATAGACTACGCCGGGAAAATTCATCATCTCGGCCAGGGCCGTGCACTCCGGGAACAGTTCCAGGGCCTGGTCTAATTCAGCGGGTCCGATGCGCCCCCCGCCGGTTTCCAGATGGGTTGCCGGAACACAGGAAGGTATCTGCCATAAGAAGTCCAGGGGCAGGCCCCGGGACGCTTCAACCATATAGCGCCACCCGTCAAGGCCCATAACGTTGACAATTTCATGAGGATCGGCCAATACCGCGGTAGTCCCGTGGGGCAGAGCAGCTTCGGCAAAGGCCGCGGGGGTCAGCATGGAACTTTCGATATGGATATGGCTGTCAATAAAACCGGGGAGAAGGCAGGCGCCCTGCAGATCAAGCACCTTTTTGCCCCGCTTATAATCCCCCACCCCGGCAATGATACCATTTTTAACGGCAACCGCCGCATCCAGCAGCTCTCCGGAATAGACGCAGGCCACCCGCCCGTTTACGAGCAGCAGATCGGCTTCCTCCTGGCCGCCCGCCACCGGACGAATCTCTGCAAAATCGATATTTACATAGCGCATAATGCTCCCCCTCGCCGCGTTTATCTCTTTACCCATCCGCTTGATTCCTGACCCCTGTTGTATTTGAACTTTTTATGCAGTACCATCTATTTTCTGAATTTTAACCCAAAATTAGAACTTTTCATACGTTCAGTGAGTTGAGTGAATCAGGTGGGCACAAGAACAATCGTTACTATTAAGCCTTCCTTCAGATTATTCAATCAATCTTGTAGGTTTTAACCCAGGCGCAAGTTTAAATGTTTATTGATAATTATACTTGTCTACCTGCAAAGTTATGTTATGATATTGACAAGTTATGTTTTATATATGACAATTATACTTGTCAAGTCAAGGGACCCGAAAGGAGTTTTTAGAAATGAATAAAGAAGAAGTATTGCGACAAAGCCGGAAAGACAATAAATATATGGATGAAAGGGAAGAGAGCTTTTATCATACTTCTTTTTCTTGGGGAGTAATCGCCATGATGAGCCTGGCAGCACTTTTTGGTATTGCCTCCGCTGTCAGAGGTGGAAGTATAGCGGGATATTCAGCTATTTTTTGGGCTTACTGGGCTGCGTCCAGTATTTATCAATATAAAAATTTAAAAAAGAAAGCCTATCTTGTGTTAGGTATAATTGGGACTCTTATTGTCAGCTGGTATATTTATCTGTTCTTTATTGGGAGGTAGCACTTTATGAATAATAAACTGGTATTAAAAAACCGGTTAAAAGTGGCTAGAGCTGAAAAGAGTCTATCGCAAGGTGATTTAGCGGGACTGGTTGGTGTATCACGTCAAACTATAAGTTCGATCGAAACAGGACAATTCTGCCCGACTGCAAAATTAGCTCTTATTCTTTGTATCGCTCTGGATAAGAAATTTGAAGATCTATTTTATTTCGAATGAATACTCTCGGTAAATTCAAAGCTTATGATTCTAAATAAGACTGGATATTTTGATCTCCCTGCAAGATAATAAAAATGTTGACTAGAAACTGAACGATCGTCGGGCGGAGGTTTAATTGCATGTTAAATATAGGGTGCCATTTGTCTGCATCAAAAGGATATCTGCATATGGGCAAGCAAGCCCTTTCTATCGGAGCCAATACCTTTCAGTTCTTCACCCGCAATCCTCGGGGCAGTAAAGCTAAAGCGATGGACCCCAAAGATGCCGCGGCGTTGATGCAGCTGACCCGGGAGCATAATTTTGCGCCAATTTTGGGCCACGCCCCCTACACCCTCAACCCGTGTTCTCCCGAAGCCTATGTCAGAGAATTTGCCCTTTTGGTAATGAATGAAGACCTGGACAGAATGGAGTATCTACCCAACAACCTGTATAATTTCCATCCGGGCAACCACGGCGGTCAGGGGATTGAGGCCGGTATTGAACACATCACCCAACTGCTCAACAAGGTCTTGCGGCCAGAACAGAGCACCACGGTTTTGCTGGAGGCCATGTCCGGTAAAGGCAGCGAAGTGGGCAGCCGCTTTGAAGAGCTCAAGGCCATTTTGAACAGTGTAAATCTGGCTGAAAAAATGGGAGTATGCCTAGATACCTGCCACGTATATTCAGCCGGCTACGATATCGTCAAGGATCTGGACCGGGTTCTGGCGCAATTTGATGAGATAATCGGCCTTAACAAGCTGAAAGCCATCCATCTGAATGACAGCCTGACCCCCTATGCCAGCCACAAGGACCGCCATGCCAAAATCGGGGAGGGCAGTATCGGTATGGAAGGTTTGATAAACGTCATCAAGCATCCCCGGCTGCGCCACCTGCCCTTTTATCTGGAGACCCCCAATGAATTACCCGGTTACGCCGAGGAAATCAGGCTGATGCGGGAGGCCTGCCATTCATGACCGGCGGGCAACCGGGGGCCGTTTTTCCAAGCCCAACCGGGTTTTATCTATATGGAGCCCCGGTTACATAGAAGAGAATGTGACAAAAACATGAGATAAATCAGGGGGGTGTAACAATGTATTCCCGAACGACTCCGATCAAGGAGATTTTACGCGATATTCCTGGTTCACAGCGCTTGCTGGCCGACCACCGGGTAAAGTGCATGGGTTGAGGCGTCGGTTCACTGACTCTCGAGCAGGCTGCTCGAGACAGCGGCCAAAATCTGGACGAACTCATAAACAAACTGGAGAAGATGAAGCAGGAATATGAAATAAGCCGCCAACAACCGGTGACCCTGCGGTCATTGTTAAAAAACAAGAAGAAGAATTGAGCTTGAAAGGGGGATATGGCCCCCTTTTTCTACACTCTGCCCCAACGGAAACCAATTTGAGTGCAACTCAGACTTGGGCGCAATAAATGCTGGACGTGAGACAGAAAATATTGGACACTAAAGAAACTGGAGGAATAATAAGAGGAGGCGATTTAATGGGAATTATATCCAACGGCCGAGTAGGAAGCAGGCTCCTGCAAGTAAGCCTGCTGGCAATTTTATTTACCTTGCTATTTGCGCTGTCCGCTCAAGCAGCCACCATCAAAATGCAGATCGGCAGCCGGACCATGCTGGTCGACGGCAGCAGTCAACAACTGGATGCAGCTCCTTATATAAAAGACGGGCGGACTATGGTGCCCTTGAGCGCCATCGCCCTGGCTTTTGGCGCCGATGTCAGCGCCTATGGCACGGAAAGTGGGCTTCAGGCTCGCATTGAGTACCGGAACGTTCAGCTATTCCTTACCGTGGACGACCGGGGAGCTCATTTTGTCAATGAATTCGGCAGCGATACGGCAGTTGACATGGACGTAGCGCCGGAAATCGTTAACAGCCGCATGTGCGTGCCTTTGAGCTTTATTGCCAGAGGCTTCGGGGCCAATGTCGATTGGAACGGAGCCACCCGAACCGCCACTATCAGCAGCGGAGATCAGTCAGACCCACCGGAATCGAATGAACTGACCGCTTCGGAGACTTATTTGCCCACCGCCGGCTACGTACTACACTATTATGTCGTGTACCCCGACGGTGAGGAAGGCTATGAAACCCTCTACACCCGCAAGCCCGCTTCCACAAGCACGTACATACTGAGCACCGCAACCGTAGTCGACGCATACGGCGGGACCCCGGAATACAACCATCACTATGTCGCGGTCCAGGATGGCACGTACGAAGTATATGAAAGCTACCCGGGAGAAGGTGAACTGGCGCCCTGGCTTAAAGACGGTTTACATGCCGGGCAAACCTGGAGTTACGAGAGCGATAACGGGAGCGTCTATTCGAAGGTGGCCGCTCTGGACCAAAAGATTAGCGTAAGCGGCAAGACCTTTGAACACTGCCTGGTAGTCGAGGTTGACAATCAAGCCGTGGGCTTGAAGTTCAAGCGCTGGTACGCTCCCGGTTTGGGTCTGGTTAAAGAACAGAGCATGCCGGGCGGCTCACTTACCCAGAGGCTGGAAGACTGGACCGATCAGTAGTTCCTCCTTCAAACACGAGTTTAAGCAAGCATCGGCCATACACGCATCAAAGATGGGACGGTTCAAAAATGGAGGAACCGCCCCATCTTTCTATATAAAGCAATAGCTGTTTAAAACATCGCTGCTGCCTGTTCTATTCGCATCAATAGTACGCGAAAATACATATACCCCTTCACTCAGTCCGCTAAACTCCAATTCCAGAGCCTTGCCCTCAAGCGATTCCAGGAAATCCCCGTTCATATCATACATGAAAGATACGGTCTTGGAGGAGTTGGGGGAGATGTAAAAAGTCGCCGTAATTGGCATGGGAAGGGGGTTTCTAAGCAGCACTGCCCTGGGATTCTGCTCCAGATCATAGGCAGTTGCGGTTATGGGGCCAACTTTAGCGTCAGTAGTGTTCAGCACCCGGATCTCCAGGTATTGGTTGCTGGCCACCCATGGTCCTGAAGTCAGCTTGGCCCGGCCCGGACCCATCTCGTTGACTCTGCTTATTATTTCGTTTCTGATATCATACAGGCTGGTATTGGCATTTATTATGTCCGCCGCGAGTGCTTCCAGGCCGAAATGGGGATCGAGAACCGCCCCTTCAACGCTGCTGGTCTCACGCTGTATTTCTGCTAACCCTATTGTAGAACTGGCCAAAACGGAGGTAATTACATTAACATCCGATTGTATGTCCGTCATAACAGAAGTTATAACATCAACCTCGGTTTTCGTTTCGGATACAACTGAAGTCATGACATTGACATCGGATTCAATATCAGTCATAGTCGAGGTTATTACGTTAACATCGTTTTTAATCTCCGTCATAACCGATGTTAAAACGGAAACCGTTGTCTGAACGTCTTGTACATCTTGATTGGAAGCCTGTTGGATTTCCAGGTTAATGGGTTGAGGCGGGGCCGGGGGAGCGGTGGGAAAGGGTTGCGGAATATTGTTAATTATCTCTATTTTTAACGACTTGCCTTTATAGCAATCCACTCCCTTCCCCCTTTTTAACTGCCGGGTAGCTTTCTTTCTTTCGTAATGCACAGACAAGGCTGTCCCTCCTCATAATGTTGGGGGCGTTATCTATAGCGGGAGAAGCTCCGCATAACCTATCGCCCCTAATATCCAGATCTTTCTAATAATGTACTATATGAAAAAGGGCAGCGTTTGGTCACCGAAACAGCCAGGTATAAATTGGCAGTGCACCGGCTAGCTGGAATGATATCGTCTCTCCAAATCCAGGAGCCAGGCCTTGAGCGGCAAGCCACCCCCATAACCGGTAAGCTTCCCGTCGGCTCCGATAACCCGGTGGCAGGGGATAAAAATCGGAATCGGATTGCGGTGGTTGGCCTGTCCCACTGCTCGGAACGCGCGCGGCTTGCCTATGAACTCGGCCAGTTCTTTATAGCTCCGGGTTTCTCCATATGGAATAGCCAGCAGTCCCCCCCAGACCTGCTGCATAAATTCACTGCCAACCGGAGCCAGGGGCAGGTCAAAATGCTTTAAACCGCCCTTCAGATAATCCTGCAACTGCCGGGCCGCCTCGCTGATCAGCCCGGTTTCCCGCACTACTGCATCAGCACTGATCTCCGACCGCTTTAGATAGACATTGGTTACCGCCCTTTCATCGGCGGCTATTGCAACCTCCCCGATATCAGTCTGGTAGAAAAAGATGTTTTTCATTTCCTTAAAAGCCCTCTCTAATTTTAAATATAGTATCGCATATGTAGCGTTTGTAGCTGTAATTGTATTTTATCTCAAAATCATAATATGGTTGGCTTTCAGTTGTTATGGTGTCAAATTAAATAAATTAAAAAGGGGAGCTCTTCTGCTGTGACGCAAAACCACACCCCTTGCTTGACGGGCCGATAATCACTTTTCAATTCAGATTACTCATTGGCGGCGTATGCAAACCATTCTGCCGCTCTGTTTAAAAGCCTTCATTTTTCCGCCTTCCTTGATCACTCTCCAGGATAAGGCCTCATCTACAACCACCATACCGGCTATCGCCTCAACCCCATAGTCAAATAAGACAGGCGACATCGGAACGCTGGGGCCTACCAGTATGGTTTTGGCGTTCCGGGACAGCTCAATTAACCGCGGCAAGGTCTTATTGATAAAGGTGGTGCCGCTTAAAAAAACATAGTCCTGGGCGGGCAGCAGGAACTCACTGGCCGGGTCCGGATAGTCGCCCTCCTGGGGAACCCTCTCTATTATGGAGAGCCGGCATATTGCGGCCAGGGATTCTATTCCGGGAAAATGCCCGATAACCGCCACCTTTTTGCCGGTTATCTCGGGTAAAAACTGCTTAAATCCGTTGGCCGCTTCCGAATCGACCTCCTCAACCGAGTTCCCGGTCAGCTGGTGGAAATGCCCGGGGGTATTAAGAACTGAGTTTATAGCCGCCTGGCCCAGAGAAGCCTGCACCAGGTCCCATGACTTGATATAAGCAGCCAGCCTTTTTAAAGGCATTCGGGTAATATTATCCAGTTTTTCTCCGGCCAGGCCTCCTTTTATAGTCATGGCCGCACCGGTTCCCCATTCAGAGCGCACCAGGGTCCAGTGGAGGCCCACCAGACAATCAATCACCCGTAAATCTTCAGGCATTTTATCAATCAGATCATCATATATTTTCCAGGCCCGCAAAGTCTCGTCCCCTATTCTGGTACATAATAGGCGCCACTCCCGCAGGCTTTGCATAAGACCTGACCGTCAGAGAGGAGTTCTCGCCCATCCATAACCCTTTCACCGCATTTTTCGCACTTGGCCTTTCTTAAAGGCTTGCCGGGAAGGTCTTCTTCCTTCAGGTCGACCTTTATCTTTTCGAATTTAAACAACTGCTCATCCGGTACGGACTGCCAGAATGAGACGATATCTACACCTTCCGGAGCTTCCTGGCCGGCGTTTACCGCAATGCGCACCCCGCTCCTGGTAGGTATATCTATAAAGCTGGCCGCCATTTTTCCATAATCCATCCACTTGAGCCGGCGTTTACCCAGAGTGCAACCGGTTACCGAATAGACCGCATCGGCCATACAGCGATCCGCTTCCACAAACACTATAAAATCACGGTTTTCATTGGGGTCTTCTATGCCCAGGTATTTCAGCCCGGCCCGGGCAATCCTTATCCCGAACACAATACCCTGGCATATATGGCCATGAAAATCAGCCGCCTTTTGCAGGTCCTGCTCAAAATAATTCGTCACGCATTACCCTCCCTCTGGTAACAAACTTATTGGTTAAAAATCCTCCCGGGCGTCCGTACTTAACCGCCTGGATTTCGGCCACCGCAGACAGGGCGATTTCCGCCGCCCGCTCCCCGCCCAGGTCAAGGCCGATCGGAATATGGACTCTATTTATCACTTCTTCGGGAATACCCATTGAACTCAATTTACCAAAGTAGGCAGTCACCTTGCGCTTGTTTCCCAACACCCCTATGTAACGAGCCGGGGAGTTGATGATCGCGCAAAGCGCTTCTTCATCAAATTCGTGCTGGTGGGTTACCACTACGATGCTGGTTTCCTCGGTAATCTCACATGAATTCAGCAATTCCACGACATCACCCAGGAGCAGTTGGTGGGCCTGAGGAAACCTTTCTTGGGTAAGTTTGTCGGCAATATGGCCGATTACCGTCACCTGATAGCCCGTTATGGCGGCAATGCTGCAGATATTGGCCGCAACATTGCCCGAGCCGGCAATGATAAGCTGATCGCCCTTGAAGGGTGCCTCTATTCCATTAAAAAGCATTTCCAAATTTAATCACCTCGTATTTTCCTGATACCCTTAATTATACCGGAAAAAAACAACTAGGGATGCCAGCAGTGCTGGGATCAACTGACAGGCATCCCACAGAAGTGATGGTCGGAATAATGAATTTTAAAAGCCCCTATCGCTATAACCATGCATAACATTACATTACTGTATATATTGGCATGTCAATTAGGCAAATGTAGTGCATAACATGACATAACATTACACAAAAGGGCTTGTGTATACTATAATGAATATTCGGCATTCTGTCCACCAGTATTTGCACATATTATTGGGTCTGAGTTCATAACCCCGAAGCTTTCGCTATAAAACAATCCGAATTTAAGGCTTTCTAACACAGGGGCGGGCCCTATGACTTGATATAAGGAAACGCGCCGCCCCGGCTCAATTTATAGACTAAGGCCGCCCGGGCATACAATAAATAAGAAAAGGGGCTTGACCTGGGCAATGCCCTGTTAACCCCCTTTTGGGTGAACTGTTTCCTTACATTGTTTTGACGCTGTTTTATTCAGGCAGTCTCAAACGGCCTGCAGCCTCCGGGCCTCCGCCGGATTCATGGTCCCGGCCTTGGCATCCGGCCAATACTATGAATTCCTTTCTTCATGACACTGCTCCTTTTATTAAAAACAGTGATCGGGAGGGAGAGGAAAAGCCTGCTCCCTCCCGCCACTATGGAGGGGTCTCCTCAGTCTAACCTTGAGCAGTTTTTTGGACAAAACCGCAGCTTCAGCCCTGCCGGCCTTATCCAGTGCATTAATGGCGCTGGCGGTTTTCCCCCTAATGACCCTCTGCTCCACCGGGCCAGTAATCTTTTTTATGAAACCTTCGGCCGCTCCCCCTTTACATAGAAAAACCCCAGCCTACAAAAGCTGAGGTATGATCCAAACAGACGCAGTCCCATACCTATCAACCGTAGGTTTGTCGACCAATCAGAACAGGCAGGTCTCCTGGCTCGGGATCATCCGCACCCTCAAGTCTTCCCGGCAATATTACTGCCAGTGACATGGTTTGAGAGCCATCCTCCTCACAGTGGCGTGACCGCGCCGGATTTGCACCGGCTTCCCTTTTCACCTGCCCTGAATCCCAGGGCAGACACCTGAACCAAAATATTCAGTTGTGCGCTCAATGACAATTTGCAGCTAGTGATCCATTCCTTATAAATCATGTTATCATTTTCTGCCCGCCCATTCCAATAGATTGCGATTTTTATTTAAAAGAGTTCGGGTTCCGTTATTATTCCAATAGAGTTTTGTTGGTTATATTTTGTGTTAATTTAATTAATAACAATTTATTTGTTTTATGTTATATCGCAGAAGGAATGTTTTAAACTGTGTAGAAATAAAATGTAAGAGAGGTTGGTTTGGTCTGCATGGCAGACGCCTCATGCGGAAACAGGCTACACAATGTTTAAACCGGGACCTGTTTTAACCGCTATTTGAATATCACTTATACAGAGGGGGTGAGAAGGTGCTACTAAGATTAAGGTTCAAGCAAACAAAAAGCCGGCAACAGTGAGTGAATGACTATGAACCGGTGGTTCGTAGGATTTCTTTGCTCAGTGTGAAACCTGAAGATTTAATTCTGATTAGGCCTTACTCAACCCATTTTAAAGGTGCTGGCTATTTAACTCTACTCCCTATATACAATTGGCCTAATTAACCTGATCGCAAGAATCTGGTCCTACTCAGATAATCTTCATCTTATCACCACTGAAAAAGCCCGCTTCGACTTGCCCTTAAACTTTATTAGCAAAAATTAATTATTTTTCTTTAAGCTTGGCTCCAAAGCTGTATCACCTAAAGCCTCGGCCATGGTGATACAGCCGACATGGTATTTCTACCTTACGGTAAATCTGGAAACTGGTTTGCTTCCCTTGCTTGGAAAGGACTGCCTCGCTGGACTATTACTGTGCGTTGCCGCAATTATTTGAATTGGGCACCGTCAGAGTTTGATGCCCATTTTGCTTGATAGTTTATTCCTGCTCAGGGGGAAGTATCTTGTTCAGTGCAAGATAAATTCGTGATTCATTATGGCTGCTATCTCACTTCCCCACCCTGTACCGACAGGCAGTTTTAATGCCGGGTGCTTTGGCAGGAATGCACGTAATGACTGTTGCATAAAAGGGGGAAGAGATTGGTGATAAATGTAACTCGTCGTGGTTTTCTGAAGATTTCAGGTCTCTCCGTTGCCACATTGGCATCCGGATTGGGATTTGACCTTGAAGCAGTAGCAGCCCAGGGATATACCTTGAAGATTGCCGGCTGCACAAAGATACCGAGTATCTGCCATTTCTGCTCCGGTGGATGCTCTTTGTTGCTGCATGTTAAAGATGGGAAATGCATCCACCTGGACGGAGATCCGGATTGTCCAATTAACGAAGGTTCGCTTTGTCCCAAGGCCGCAGGTCTGGCCCAGGTAGCCGATTCTCCGGAGCGTCCCAAAAACCCGAAATATCGTGCTCCAGGATCTGATCAGTGGCAGGATATTACCTGGGAAGAGGCTATCGAACGGATAGCCAGGAAAACTAAAGAGGTGCGGGACAAAACCTTCAAGCATACTGAAGAGAGAACCACCGCAGCCGGCCTAAAAGAAACGGTTGCCGTAAACCGCACTGACGGAATTGCCATTATGGGCGGGGCCGAGATTGACAATGAGGAGTCCTACCTGCTGGCTAAAATGGGCCGTTTGCTGGGGACGACTTTTCACGAAAACCAGACCCGTATCTGCCACGGTTCCACGGTGTCGGCTCTGGCGCCCTCTTTTGGACGCGGAGCAATGACCAATTCATACCAGGATATGCAAAACGCCGAATCGTTTCTGATTGGCGGCAGCAACTGCGCCGAGGCTCATCCCATAGCCATGAAATGGATCAATCGCGCCCGGGCTAAAGGCGCCAAGGTTATTGTAGTTGATCCGCGCTTTACGCGTACCGCCTCGCAGGCGGATATCTTCGCCCAAATCCGTCCGGGAACCGATGTAGCTTATTTAGGCGCTATTATCAATTACATTATCGAGAAGAAGCAGTATGATGAATATTATCTCTTGAATCACACGAATGCCCTCTTAAAGGTCAGCAAGGATTTTAAATTCAAAGAGGGACTATTCTCCGGCTACGATGCGGATAAGAAAAAATATGACTTTAAAAGCTGGTCATACCAGTTGGATGCCGAGAACAAGCCGGTAAAGGCGAGCAGTCTGGATGACCCGGATACCGTATTCTCCAAGCTCCGGGAGCACTATTCCCGCTATACCCTGGAGACGGCCGAAAAAATCTCGGGCATACCGGCTGCCAAAATCAAAGAAATAGCGAAAACGCTTTGCATCAAAAGACCGTGCAGCGTGGTCTACGCTTTGGGGATGACCCAGCATTCCACCGGTGTGCAGGGCATCCGTGCTTATGCGGTTATGCAATTGCTCCTGGGCAATATTGGCAAGGCCGGCGGCGCCATCAATGCGCTGCGCGGCGAACCTAATGTGCAAGGTTCGACTGATATGGCCAACTTGATCGATAACCTGCCCGGATATATACCGCAGCCCACCAGTTCTGAAGCAACTCTGCTAGAGTTTTCGGCCAAGTATGGAACAGCGCAGCAGAGACCCATAGTGGCCTTGCTTAAAGCCTGGTTTGCTGGGCATGCCACCGCTGAAAACGATTATTGTTATGACTTTATACCCAAGAACAATCCAGCCAACATGCCGACCTATGCGCAGATGTTTGCCAAGATGGGCGAACAATTCAAGCTATGCTTCAACTTTGGAACCGATGTCCTGATTTCCCAACCGGACTGTACCAGTGTGGGCCTTGGTTTGGACAGCCTGGAAATGCTGGTCAATGCGGACATATTCGAGAATGAAACCGCCCTGTTCTGGAAAAGACCCGGCGTAAACCCCAAGGATATCCAGACTGAAGTCTTCCTGCTGCCGGCGGCCTTTGTTTATGAAAAGGCCGGTACCATGGCCAACTCCGGCCGTTATGTGCAGTGGAAAGAAGCGGCCCTGAAGCCGCCCAATCAAGCCAAACCTGACCTGGATATAATAGATTTGATCTTCAAAAAAGTCCGTGAGCTTTATGCCGGCAGTACCGATCCCAAAGATACCCCGATCCTGAAAGCCAACTGGAACTACGATCATGGCCATGAAGCCAGTGCTTTAAAGGTCTTGCAGGAACTCAGCGGCTATGATGTGACCACCGGCCAGCTTATTCCCACCATACGCGACTACCTTAAGGCACCGATAGGCACGGTCTCCACCGGCTGCTGGATATATGCCGGCTGCACCGGAAACGGCAACCTCTGTGCCCGCCGGGATAATTCCGATCCGTCAGGTCTGGCCCTGTTCCGCAACTGGAGTTTCGCCTGGCCGGGAAACATCCGCGTCTTGTATAACCGGGCTTCCTGCGATGCCTATGGACAGCCGCTTGATCCCAAACGTAAACTGATCTGGTGGGATGCCGCCCAAGGTACCTGGACCGGAAATGACGGCGCCGATGTCGTGGATCTGAACAAAGGGCCTGATACTCCGGAAGGGCAGCTGGCTTTCCGCATGAATCCGGAAGGTATCGGCCGCTTATTTACGGCCCACTATACCAGCGGTGTTCCTGCAACTCCCCCGGCCGATGGAAAGCCTGCCATTCCGACCCGGATGGCGGGACAATGTAAAGACGGGCCCATGCCGGAAATGTATGAACCGACCGAAAGCCCGACCGGCAATATACTGCATTCATATGTATCGCAAAATCCTTGTGCGCCGGTTAACTCCACAAAAATTGGCAGTCCCAAGGATTATCCTTATGTGCTTACCACCTATGGCGTAGTGGAGCACTTCTGCTCCGGTACCATTACCCGCAACATGCCCTGGCTGAATGAAATTATGCCGGAACCTTTTGCCGAGATCAGTAAAAATCTTGGTGAAAAACTGGGCGTCAAGGAAGGGGATAAAGTCGAAGTATCTTCGGCCCGCGGCAAACTGGTAGTCACGGCTCTGGTGACTGATCGTATTCAAACCTTGAAAATCAATGGAGTAGATACGGAAACCATCGGCATGCCCTGGAGCTGGGGTTTTGCCAGCTTGAGTCCCGGCCCCAGTACGAATGTTGTGACAATGTCTTCCCAAGATCCTACCTCAGGAACTCCGGAATACAAATGTTGCCTGGTCAACGTAAGGAGGGCATAACGATGACGACAAGGAAAATGGTTTTCATAGATACATCATTGTGCACCGGCTGCAAAGCCTGTTCGGTGGCCTGCAAGGCCTGGAACGACCTTCCGGCCGAAAAGACCCAGTTGCTTACCAGCTATCAGGCGCAAGGAGACTTCACTCCCAATACCTGGACTTATGTAAGGTTCAGAGAGGAATACAAAGATCAGAAAATGCATTGGAACATGATCAAAGTTCAGTGCTTCCATTGCGCCGACCCGGCTTGTTTGAAAGCCTGCCCTTCCAAGGCCATCTACAAGACAGAATCGGGCTACACCTTGATTGACAGGGAAAAATGTATTGGCTGCGGATATTGCGGACAAAACTGTCCCTGGAATGTTCCCAAGACCGATACCAAGATCAATAAAACCTCCAAGTGCACCGGTTGTATCGACCGCGTGGAAAACGGCCTTAAGCCGGCTTGCGCGCAAACCTGCCAGCCCGAAGCTATCAAGTTTGGCGATTATGACAAGATGATGCCAATAGCCGAGGCGCGCCTGGCCGAGCTGCAACTCACCAATCCCAAGGCCAACCTGTACGGCAATCAATGGATGGGTGGAACCACGTACCTGTACCTGCTGCAAGACCGGCCCGATGCCTATGGGTTGCATCCGAATCCTTCCACGCCGATAGCCTTGACCATTTGGAAAGATCTGGTTCACCCGCTTGGTGGAATCGCGATTGGCGCATCGGCTGCCGCCATTGCCTGTGGAGTCATAGCCAATTTCGTCAGAGGCAATTATGCCAACCGGGCCAAAAATATTGCGGAATCCCACGACGAAGGAGGTCATTAGAATGCAGAAACTGGTATATCGTTTTACCAAGGGTGAGCGCTTTGTTCACTGGTGTCATGGGGTCTCATTCCTGCTCTTACTCTTCACCGGATTGGGAGTGCTTACCATCGCTATTCAACCGGCCATGAATATCTTTGGTGGGATTCAAGTTACCCGCAACATTCACCGGGTAGTGGCGGTTCTCTTTACAATTGGCATGATAATAGGATTCGTCGGCAAAGGTGAAGGCGCCCGCCAGATGCGGCGCTGGTTTAAAGATGTCATCAGCTTCGGCAAGGACGACTTCGCCCATGCCAAAAACTTCGGTATAGAGTTCTTTGGCGGACACAAGCCCTTTCCTCCCCAGGGCAAGTTCAACGGCGGTGAAAAGCTGAACTCCATGATCACCATCCTGGGGACCCTTTGCATCGTTATCAGCGGCTACATTATATGGTTCGCTCCTTCGATACCGCAATGGATAGTTCAGTGGGCCTATCCCATCCACTCAGCCTGTGCGCTGTTCATGGGCGCTCTTTTGATTGCCCATTTGTACCTGGGATTGCTTCATCCCGATTCCAACCAGGCCTTAAAAGGCATTTTCAACGGTTGGGTACCTGCCAAGTTTGCTTATGAACATTATGAGAAATGGTATAACGAAGAGGCCAAAGAAACCATTAAAGAATAAGGAGAATCTAGATGGTTGCAAAGAAAAGCAAATGGGTTGCCGCCGCCGACCTGGAACCGGCTTACCGGAAATACCGGCAGCTCAAACAAGAGGTTGACGCCTGGCGGCAGGAACGCGGTTCATATTGGCTGGCTAATTTAAGCCCGGCAGGAAAATCCCCGTATTTGCCGATCGTTGATTTGCCGGAAGATGCGATTATCGAACTTTGGCAGAGATTAAACCTCTCTGCCAAAGCGGAAATCACTGATTCCGCCCTGCGGGAGATGTGGAGACAATTAAAGCAAGGCCAAAATGCTATGGACCCGGAAACGGCGACCCGTCTTCAAATGGCGGTAAGCGGGGTGGCGAAGCTTGCCAGCCGGATCGTCGATGAGAAAGGAGTTCCGGAACAAAAGTACAATCCTCGCGCATCGGAAAGTCCGGAAAAGAATGTACTGGCTTGTCCGGTTTGCGGTGAAATTTCCACCCTGGCGGTTCTGACCCAGCCGGATGGCAAAAGAATGATGCACTGTACCACCTGCAGCTTTGAATGGCCTGTACAGCGTACCGGATGCCTGTTTTGCGGAAGTGAAGACTCCAAGCAGCTCATTTATCTGAACAATGAGGACTTTCCGGGCGTGGAAATGGCGGTTTGTCAGGTTTGCGGCAAGTACTTCAAGGAAATCGACGGGCGCAAGCTTTCTGCCGCGGATTACGTATGGGAAGATCTGAGGACGCTTCCATTGAATTTTGCAACCGAACGCTGGATAGAAGAACAGGTGAAAAAGAATAATCAAATCCATTAGAAAAGCCATCAGTATTGATGTAAAAGCCTCAGGCTTTTTCATACAGTCCCATTCTTTTTCTTCCCGCAATAGCGGGATATTTTTTTCTTCATGAAACTGTTCGGTAAGATTGAGTGAAAAACAGATTTGCAGTCGAATAGATGGGAGCGGAGGGGGGTGCCACCCCCCCTCCTTGATGGAGTAAGATCATCGCCTCAAGGGATTTACCCTTGAGAAGACTAATTTCTATTTAGGCTTTTACGCTCTGGCTGGCAGCTTTCTGGGGCTTAATGTAGCTGTACCAGTAGATGCCGGCCACGAATATGGCTCCGCCAACGATGTTGCCCAGGGTGACCGGAACCAGGTTCTTTACCATGAAGTTGCCCCAGGTCAGGGGGGCCAATGAAGCCTTGTAGCTGGCTATGGCGGCCGCCGCGGCGTCAGGAGTCATAGCCGCCGTTACCGTCGCCTGCGCCGCGAAGTCTACAATACCAGGAATGTGCGAGCAAAGAATCCCCATCGGGATAAAGAACATGTTGGCTACGCTATGCTCGAAGCCGCTGGCTACGAAGGCCATGATCGGGAAGAAGATTCCGAATACTTTGCCCACCACGTCTTTGCTGGCCAGGGCCAGCCACACCGCCATACATACCAGCCAGTTGCACAGGATGGCCCGGCAGAAGGCCGACATCCAGGTCAATTTCACTTTGCCCAGGGCTACCGCGATAGCCTTGGCTCCTACCGCTCCGTTGAATAACCCAACCGCGGCCGTCTTATCAAAGAAACCATAAAATCCGCCGGCTATGATATATACCAGCAGGAGCGAGCCGATAAAGTTGGCGCACCATATGATAACCCAGTTCTTCATCAGGTCGCCCCAGGTGTTGTTGCCGTTTAAGGCGCCGATCATCATGAACATGTTGTTGCCGGTGAAGAGTTCCGCTCCGCCGATAACCACCAGCATCAGGCCGGTGCTGAACACGGCCCCGAACAGGAACTGGCCGAAGCCGTTGCCCAGGTATTTGGGCAGGTCATTGCTTACCACGGTTGCCAGGTTGGCGCCGAATCCGATGTAGGCGCCAGCCAGTATACCCAGTACGATCAACTGGCCAAAAGACAGCGTGCTTTTCTTTCCGCCGGCTCCGCATGCCGCTGTCGCGACTTCTCCAGGAGCTAAGAAATTCATTACTAATCATCCCTTCAATATTATAAATTTCTTCTTTCAGTGCCCGGACAGAAGCACAGGTTAATGAGTGTCAAGGGGACGGTTCCCTCGACACCCATTTAGAAGCTATCGATTGGGTGTCGAGAGAACCGTCCCCTTGACACCCATTAACCTAGTTAAACTTAGCCACGTAATCGTTTCTGAAATGCTTTAAGGTTGTCAAGACCGGGGCCGGAGCCGCCTG
>DHRK01000055.1:0-176 GCA_002410325.1 Syntrophomonas sp. UBA5314 | reverse complement strand
ACCGCTCCCGAGCCCAGCGTGGCTCCGATTCCTGACATGGAATCAAAATCGAGCGGAGTGTCCAGCAGGAATTCGGGTATGAATCCGCCTGACGTGCCTCCGATCTGCACCGCTTTGAATTTCTTGCCGCCCACGATTCCTCCGCCAAAGTCCTCTATGACCTGGCGTATGGTGGT
>DHRK01000024.1:5897-29995 GCA_002410325.1 Syntrophomonas sp. UBA5314 | reverse complement strand
TAGCATGAAAACGATAGGATACCCGGGCAGTACAGATGGGAGCTAAAAAAGGGCACACTCGCCCCTTGTATAATAAGCAAAAATTTTTAAGCAGGCTGCAAAAATGAGCCCAGTATATCAGTTTCCTTAATAATACCTTGGGCAATCAGAAGCTTAACAGCCTTCTTTAAAGCCTTTTGCTTGTGTTTATCACGGAGTTCCAGAGGCATATCCACCTGGTAGAGATCACATGGATTGAAGATCTCACCGGTAGAGAGTATGTGATAAACAGCGGTGAGGATTATCCGAGCAATGGCGATAATGGCTCGTTTCTTTCCTCTTCTCTTGGTGATGCGCTCATACTTGATACGATAGTAAGAGTTATCCTTGGATTTGACCGCAGCATGAGCGACTTGAACCAGAGCAGGCTTAAGATAAACACCGGCTCTGGTGATGCGGACCGACTTTTTCTTGCCGGCAGACTCATTGTTGCCGGGCGTTAGGCCCGCCCAGCAGCAAAGCCGCTTGGAGGACGAGAAATGAGACATGTCGGTACCTATCTCGGAGATGACCGTGATGGCAGAAGTGCGGTCAACTCCGGGAATGGTACAAAGAAGTTGAATCGCACTTTCATAAGGAGAGGCCAAAACATTGAGCATATCATCCAGTTCATGGATAGATTGCTCGATAAAATCCAGGTGGTTGCGAATCATGCGGACACGGTATTTTTGCTCAGGCATCATTTGGTATCCCTCAATGGATTCAATCACCGCATCAGCCTTTTTCTTAAGGGACTTTTGCAGAAGGGATACACAGTACTCAGGATCAAAGGAGTCTGAATTTACAAGGTAGTCGGTGATGGAAGAGGCAGATTTGCCAAACATGTCAGAAACGACAGCATCAAGGGCTACATTGCAGACGGTGAAAGCATTTTGGAAACGGTTTTTCTCACTGGATTTACAGGAGACCAGTTTAAACCGGTAGCGGGTATACTCGCGCAGAATCCGAATCGACTTTTTGGGGATAAAACTGCCCGGTACCAGGCCCAGACGGAATAGGTCGCCGATCCATTTAGAGTCTTTGATATCGTCCTTATTGCCTTTTACGGCCTTGACCCATTTGGGATTGGCGACGGTGACGTTGATGGAATCCTCAAGTAAATTGAACACGGGAACCCAATACTTCCCGGTAGATTCCATACAGATGTCCGTGCAATTGTTATCCAGCAACCATCGCTTAAATTGCAGGATAGAGTTGTTGAAAGTGGAGAAGCGTTTCTTCTGGTAGTGAGGGGTAATTCCCTCGGATGTGATTAAAGTAGCGATGAAGAACTTTTTGTGGACATCTACGCCACAGCAGATTGGGTAAACGACTTTCACATTACTGCCTCCTCTTTTAAAAATGGGTGTGGAGAAGGCAGGGACTGAACTGCCGCACATTCAACAAGGAGTTAAAACAATGATTAGCATACGGTCTCGAGGAACCACTCATTTGTGCTTGAAAGGCAGTCCTTACACTGGTTAGCGTACGGTTTTAGGTCAAAGAAGAGCAGTCTACTACTCACCTCACCGTGCTTTGTAGTTTGCCTTCTCCTTAAGACCTATTCTACCGCAATCTCAGATGTTTTCATTACTATTTGTGCCGCCAGCGGAGCGGCGGAATGGAGGTTAGCGTGAAAGGCTCCAAACCTAAAGGGGTGGGAAGAGCCCCTTTAAATCCCCACTTCAAGCCGGCGGGGCAAAGCCCGCCCAGGGCTGCCCAAGCAGGCGCCCGGCTTCCCGGTTTTATTCATCCCCCTTTAAAACTGAAATATCTAAAACGAACCAGGACATCCTTTGCTTTTGCCTCCGGAGACTTGCCCGGCACCTATGATCTGCGTAAAAAGGAACGGGTTAGTCCGGTCAAGGATCAAGACGGCTCAGGTACCTGCTGGGCCTTCGCTACCTACGGCTCCCTGGAATCCTGCCTTTTGCCCGAGGAAAAATGGGATTTTTCCGAGAACAACATGAAGAACCTGCTGAGCCGGGACTGTCCTCAGGGCTATGACCGGGAGCCTGACGGCGGAGGCAACCAGTACATGTCGACCGCCTATCTGACCCGCTGGGGCGGTCCGGTCAATGAAAGCGACGACCCGTTTGAACCTCTGGCGCCGGCTGATTGCAGTGTTTTTCCCATTCAGAAACAGGTGCTCCGGATCCTTTTCCTTCCCGATCGTCAAAACGCCACTGACAACGACAGCTTGAAAACGGCGATTATGAGCTATGGAGCGGTTTTTACCAGCATCTATTTTGAAGATGAGTCCTATCAAGACCAAAACTACACCTATTATTACCAGGGCAAGCAAGCGGCCAACCACGCTATATGCCTGGTGGGTTGGGACGACCGCTTTGACCGCAACCTGTTTCGCGATCGCCCGCCCCAAGACGGGGCTTTTATCGCTAAAAACAGCTGGGGGACGGACTGGGGGGAGCAGGGCTATTTCTATGTATCTTATTATGACGCGGTAACCGGCAGCAACAACGCCGTCTTTAACCGGAGTGAAAACCCGTCGGCCTACAGCCTGATTTATCAGAACGATCCCTGGGGTTGGGTAACATCGGTCGGCTACGGCCAGACCAGCGGCTGGCTGGCTAACCTTTTCAAGAGCAGCCAAAAAAACCGCATCCAAGCGGTAAGCTGGTATGCGGCCTCTCCCCTGACTACCTATGAGCTGTATATTTACCAAAATCCATCGCCCGGCCAGCCCCGCTCCGGAAAACTGCTGCAGACATTGAAGGGCAGCATCGAAGTGCCTTCCTATTTCACGCGTTTTTTGTCATCCCCGCTGGAACTTCAAGCCGGAGATGTTTTTTCACTGGTCTTGCTGCTAAACACCCCGGACTACCGCTACCCTATTCCCACCCAAATGGCCATTGAAGGGTACAGCAGCCAAGCCCGCTCCGAAAGCGCGACCAGTTATATCAGCTCTGACGGGCAGACCTGGGATGATATCACGGTCATATGGGCCAACAGCAGCGTATGTCTGAAAGGTTTGGGCACACTATAGATGCTTCTAAGATGTAATCTTAAGAAGGCCTGTACCGTTTTGCCAAAGCTTTCTTTTCAAGGTATAATATGCTAGAAAAACTTGCTGGAGGTGCGGTTTTGGCAAAGTTTATGTACTATCTGCTGCTGGCTATACCGGTAAGCCTCTTCTTTAAATATGCCCATAACGAGGTAGGCATGTTTTTCAGCGCCTGCCTGGCCATAGTACCGCTGGCCGGTATAATGGGAGAGGCCACCGAGAGCCTGTCCTGCTACGTGGGAGAAAAAGCCGGCGGCCTGTTAAACGCCACCTTCGGCAACGCCACCGAGCTGCTGATTACCGTATTCGCCCTGAAAGCCGGTCTGTTTGATGTGGTAAAGGCGTCCATCGCCGGCAGCATTTTGGGAAATATCCTGCTGGTTTTGGGCCTGGCCATATTTATAGGCGGCATAAAAAACGGTGAGCAGAGGTTTGACCGGGTGCATATAAGCAACCAGACCAGTTTGATGTTTCTGGCGATAATAGCTCTCATAATACCGGCCGTGTTTTTCAATTCGGAGCGCCAGAGCCATGTTCTGGAAGAGTACAGTATCGTAGTGTCGGCTATCTTGCTGGTCATCTATCTGGCCGGCTTGCTTTTCAGCATGCGGCGCCAGACCGGTGTATGTGAAGCCGGAGAACCGGCTATGAATAAAAGAAAAGCCCTGATAGCCTTGGCTCTGAGCACTGTTTTCATCGCTCTGGAGAGTGAATTGCTGGTTGCGGGCATCGAATCGGTGACTGACGTACTGGGCTGGTCTACCTTCTTTATCGGCATCATCATTATTCCCATCATCGGTAATGCCGCAGAGCATTCCACCGCCGTCCTCATGGCCTGGAAGAACCGGATGGATCTGGCCCTGGAGATCGCCGTCGGCTCCAGCACCCAAATAGCCTTGCTGGTGACCCCGGTTCTGGTCTTCATCAGTTTAATCCTGTCCCGGCCCATGAACCTGATCTTCAATTTTTATGAAATAGTCACCCTTTCCCTGGCAGTTCTTATAGCCCAGTTTACCAGCCTGGATGGAGAATCCAACTGGCTGGAAGGCGGTCTGCTGCTGGCTGCCTATGCCATGATAGCCATCGCTTTCTTTTTTGTCTGATAGCGGTGATTGTTATCCGCAGTATCCCAACAAGTCGCGGAAAACAGCCATATTCTGACAGAAAAACACCTGTTGTTTTAAAAACTCGCCAAGTGACCTGGAATTTATATTTTATTGAAGGAATAATTAACTAAGAGACAGAATATTATACGGCAACAATATAATGGGAGGTATGTGAATGTATGATGAAACGGGTTTAGCCGCCCTCATGGCAGCGTCAATTGGCTTTATGCTGGTGTTTTTCGTGATTTTTATCGCGTTTTACGTACTGAAGTCGATTGGCTTGATGACCTTGGCGGCCAACAAAGGAATTGAAAATGCCTGGTTGGCATGGATTCCTGTCGCCGATCTGTACATTATGGGTTCTATTGTAGGAGAGATGGATTTATTCGGGTATCGTTTGACGAATTTAGGCATGTGGCTTCCGGTAGGTGTGATCGGCGGTTGGATTTTAGCCATGATTCCCATAATAGGCATATTATTCAGCCTGGCCTTGATGGTTTTCATGATTATCTTCATCTACAACTTTTTCAAGATCTATACCGATTCCGCAGTACTGTACACGGTTCTGTCTTGTTTACTGGGGCTGTTCGCCATATTTGTATTCATAATCCGCAACAACCAGCCTATTGGCGGCGGTTATACACCACCTTCCCAGTATTAAAACCGGTAAAAAACAAACCCGGGGCTATGATTCCCGGGTTTTTCTTTTGGGATGATTATCCAGGCGGGGCCGGTTGTGTACTTTCGTGGTCGGCCTGCCAGCCTCTATAAATGGATAGCCCTTCGCTGCAATTCCAACCTGCAGTCCGAGGCACGGAGCCGAAGGTCAAGGAATGAGCAAAAACCGCGATTGAGGCGTACAAAAGTACGTCGATTGAGTGGTTCTTGGGAATGACGCAGAGATTCGGGTTCGTGGTCGGACTGCGCTATTCTTTGATGTAGCCGGGGCCTTTATTCTCTTCCCTATCCAGCGGTGAGCCGGGAGGGAAGGAATATCTCAAGGCTCCGGATGGGCAGCGGTTAATGGCCTTGATGATCCTCTCCGGCCGGTCGCCGTCCAGCTTGACCCAGGGGCGGGCTTCAGGGTTGAAGACGCTTACCAGCCTGGTGAAACAATAGGTGTCGTGGTGGCATAGATCGGGGTTCCAGTATACAGTCAGGTCCTGATTGGCATAGCGTTTGCTGTAATCCTCGACTTTCAGATCAGCGTGGGTGGGGACCAGGGGGAGCAGGCACTGCGCTTCCACCGCATCCTGATCCGGGTTGAGAAGGAGCTGGCCGAACTTTTTACCCAGTTCGAAGGCCTTCTGCAGGTCCGCCTCACCTGGCTTAAAACGCACCCTGAGTCCGGGCAGAACCTTCATGCGCAGCATGTGCAGGCGTTTCTCTATATTGGGCACCGCTTCACCGCTCCATCCGTAGGAGCCAAAGGCGGCAGCCAGCTTTCCGGAGTGGCTGATGGGCGAGAGGCGACTCAGAAGAAACCACACCGGGGGCAAAGCGTCTTTGTTCAGGGTGGGTGAACCCAGCAGCAATCCGGCGGCATCGTCTACGGCGGTGGCCACCTCATTGACAGTGGATTCGATCAGGTCGTAGCACAGTATTTCAAAATCTCCGGCTGCCTGCAGGCCCTGCATGATCTTATCGGCCAGGCTGCGGGTGTACCCGTAGGCCGACACATAGGCCAGAACCACCCGCTGGGGCAGGAATTCGTCACGCGGCTTGGCCCATTCCCGGTATAGATCCAGGTAATAAGGGATGCGATCGCGCAGAATCGGCCCGTGCCCGGGGCAGATTAGGTCGAGCTGGTAGTGCCGGAGTTTGTTCAAGGCCTGGTTTACGTAAGTTTTAAAAGGGCTCAGGATATGATCGAAATAATATTTATAATCATATAAAAAATCGCCCGGAATGAGGTCGCTGAAGAGACGGTCGTCCGAGTAATGGCATCCGAACGAATCGCAGCTGAATAAAATTTTATCTTCCTCCAGATAGGTGTATATGGTGTCCGGCCAGTGCAACAGCATGGCGCTTATAAAGTGCAGAGTTTTGCCCCCCAGGTCCAGTGAATCACGGTTGCTTACCAGCTTGGACTGAAAAGGGCGGGGGCAGATTTCTTTCAGGAAAGCCAGGGCCGTATGGTGAGCCACAACCGTCAACCCGGGGCAGCTTTCCAGGAGGCGAACGAGCGATCCGGAATGGTCCGGTTCACTGTGGTTTACAATCAGGTAGTCGATTTGCTCCAGGGAGATTATGCTCTCTATATTGGAACGGTATTCATCATAAAAACCATCTTTTACGGTTTCCACCAGGGCGGTCTTATCGTTGCCTTTAATCAGGTAGGCATTGTAACTGGTGCCGTGCTCGGTAGTCATAATGATGTCAAAAACGCGCAGCCCGGGGTCCTGCACTCCTACCCAGTAGACCCCTTCTTTAATGAGTTGAGCTCCCATATGTAAGTGCCTCCTTTCCGATCGTTCCTTACTTCGGGGAAATTTGCTTGGTCCATTACGGGATTGTTTACAGCAAATTATATAACAAGCCCGGGGGTCTTTCCACCCTTTTCCATGGCTTGAGCTAAAACAAAGTGAAGCAGGGCCTAATATAATGATAAAATTGAGAAAATAGAGTTTAATCGTTTGTTATTGCCTGAAAAAGGACTGATTTTCGTCTAATAATATGACGATAATAGGACTGTATGGTTTAATCGGAATTTCATGCATTATAAGTATATCGAATATAGCAATAGTTTATCGTGTCAGGGGTAGGATATGGATTTTTTCGTCAACCAGAAACTAAAAGTAACACATGAACAGGGTGAATATATGTGCTGCGTGGATGCCGTATCGTTAAACGATATATCCATCACCGTATATGACGCCGTGGAAATATTCGCCCCCGGCGAAACACTCATCATTGAGACGACCGGCAGCGACGCGGTTTACCTGTGCCAGGCCACCGTGTTAAAGGCCATATCCGGCTCACGCAATACCAGTTGCATCTTAAGCAAACCGGATCATTTTTCCCGGGTCCAGCGCCGGGAGTTCATACGCTTTCCGGCCCACCTGGCCTTGCAGTTTAAAGAAGCCGACACCGACAACTGGCTGAAAGGGCAGATACGAGACATTTCAGGCAAGGGCCTGAATATGACCACCCGCACCCAGCTGCCGTTGGATGCCCTTTTAGACCTCAGCTTTACAATTAAAATAAAGACCATTACCCACCAGATGAAAACTAAAGGCCGGATAGTGCGAGAGTTTAACGCATTAAGCGACTACCAGTACGGAATCCTGTTTGTCGATCTGCCCGTCAGTGAACGCGATATAATTGTAAAATACATTCTCTACGAATCGGTAAAAAAGCGCTCTCTGACTTCCTTTTTAGCCGGGCCTTAAAAACAGCTTTTAAACAGACCCCATTCAACCCCGCTTTCCTGACGCCGCTGCATAAAAGCAGGGACCGGAATAATGAAGCTAAAGCTCCTACCGACTGGCAGGATCGATCAAAAGAGACTGTAGAGAGGTTGGACTTGGAGAGCTGTCCCTGCCTTATAACCCATCCTTGGGCTCGATGTTCGATCGTTTTCTGTTTCCCCAAAAGAGCAAGTTCGGCATTTCATTGGCCAAATTTTTCACTAATAATGAGCAGCCTGCCGGTAAAGCCTAAGGGAAAATGAAGGGAGGAGATTATATGCCCTGGATTCACGGCAGCATCGAACTGGAAGATGGCAGCTCCTATTCGGGAGATTTCTTTGTCAAAGAGGATCGCCAGCTTGACGAGGTATTCAGGCCCGATTTTAACGAGGAGCTAAGCTATTTCGACGATGATGAACTGGTAGTGGCTGAAGTTAATCCCCAGAGCGCCTATCAATACCCCGGCAAATAGCTGCTGGCGGTGGGGGCCCATACCCTTTCTCTAGTTTTCAACCCGGCCAGGGCTTAAAGCCATGCGGCCCGGCCGGGGAGGTGCTATAATGATAAATGGCATGAAGATCCAGAAAGGGAATGATTACCTTGAGTTTGGCCGGTTTATTCATTAGCGCTTTTATTATTGCCCTATCCGGGGCTATGATGCCCGGGCCGCTTCTGTCGACCACCATAGCGGAGAGCGCCCGGCGGGGCTGGACAGCCGGCCCTCTTTTGATCCTGGGCCATGCCATCCTGGAATTGGTTCTGGTAATAGGCCTGGCTGCGGGGCTCTTATCCTTTATACAAAAACCTCTGGTGACCCAGGTGATCGCCCTTTTGGGAGGGGCATTCCTGCTTTACCTGGGCTATGGCATGAGCCGCCAGGCGGCTGCCGGGCAGATCCGTCTGGATGCCGGGGAAAAGGCCCGGCCGGCCGGACTCCATCCGGTGCTGGCCGGGGTACTGGTCAGCATATCCAATCCCTACTGGTCGATCTGGTGGGCGACCATCGGCCTGGGCTATCTTACTATCGGCCTGCAGCAGGGCTGGTTGGGATTGGCGGCCTTTTTCAGCGGTCATATTCTGGCCGATCTGGCCTGGTACGTGTTGATCGCTGTTCTGATAGCTCAGGGACGGCGCTTTTTCAGCCAGCCGGTCTATAATTTTATCCTTTTGGCCTGTGGAATATTTCTGGTGGGAATGGGAGTATTCTTTATCTACCGGGGATTAATCGCTTAGTACACTGTAAGTATACTAACGGCTATTGTATTTCCGACATGATGGAAAGCAGTTCCGATTCCAGGCGCAGCAGCTCGGGATCGGCAAAAGCCCGGTGGCCCCTTTCCAGGTTTACCGCAAAGCGATGCACAATACGGGAAGGCCGGCTGGATACTATCAAGATGGAATCCGCAATACACAGGGCTTCCTTCAAGTCGTGAGTAACAGCCACCATGGTAAACCGTTTCTCCTGCCACTGGTCAATGATATCGCGTATAATGCTCAGTTTAACCCTGAGATCCAGGGAGCCAAAGGCTTCATCCAGGATCAGCAGGCGGGGATCTACGATCAAGGCCCGGGCCAGGTTGACCCGTTGCTGCATACCACCGCTCAGATGGGCGGGCAGATAGTTTTCAAACCCGGTCAGTTTGAGCTTGGCCAGCATGCCGTCAATATCCGCCTCCTGGTTTACGAACAGCAGGTTTTGTTTAACGGTCCGCCAGGGAATCAGGCGCGGCTCCTGAAAAACGAATCCCAGCTGTTGGCTGCTGACCTTGATACTGCCGGAAGCGAGGCTTTCCAGACCGGCGATCAGGCGCAGAAAGGTGGTCTTGCCCGCTCCTGAAGGCCCCAGGATGACCAGCCGCTCACCAGCGCCTATTTCCAGGCTCCAGTGGTCAATGACCTGGAGTGCGCCGTAGTTTTTGCAGGCTTCCTCTACAGTTACGCTGGCGCCCATCTTTTTTTCACCTTTCCCAGATAGTATTTGATCACGCGTTCGGTAAGCATGCCCAGAATAACGGCCAGCAGGGTATAGGCATAGACGCCCGGAATGTTGAACAACTGCCGGGCCCAGGATATCTGCACTCCCAGCCCCTGATCCCCGCATAGAAATTCGGCCACCAGAATGACCTTCCAGGCCTGCCCCAGGGAGACATCTACCACCGCGATGAAGAAGGGCAGTAGAGAACCGAGATAGACATTTTTCAGTACTCTTAGCCAGGGGACCCGGTAAATGCGAGCCATCTCCAGCAATCTGCGGTCCAAATTCTGCACCCCGGCAATGGTTGTCAAAATGGCGGTCGGCAGCAGCGATAAAAAAGCAATAAAGACCGGGCCCTCCCAGCTAATGCCCCAGGTAAATATGACCAGGGAAAGCCAGGAGATGACCGGAACTGCCTGTATTACCATGATAATAGGGCGGGACATGTCATTGAGAGGCTTCAGCAAGCCCAGCAGCAGGCCCAGGAAAACACCCAGAAGCAAAACCAGGCCCAGGGCTAAAAGAACCTTCCAGGCTGTCTGCAGAGCAGTATTGTAAGTATTTACTTGAAAAAGCAGACCGCCCAAAACCCGGAAGACGATCCCGGGTTTGGGCAATATCAAGCTTTTATCAAGCAGTCGGGACAGGGCCTCCCAGAGCCCAATAAACAGGATTATTCCCAAAAAAGAGCGTACCCAGGGCCTCATGGCGCGTAAAATCCGGCATCGGGAACAGTGGTAATCCCCGGACTATACAGTTCTTTCATCTTATTTAAGAACACCTCCACCTCCGGTTTGGCTTCCCGGGAGGGGACGTAGTGGAAGTCGATACGCTGCAGCGCGCTCTTCATGATGTCCGGGGATATGCCGATAAGGTCTTTAGACAGGTCTACAGCCTGGTCGACATTCTGGTTGCCCCAATTGGTGGAGTCGGTTAAAAGCTTTTCCATGGCTTTGGTTTCATTGGGATGCGCATCCAGGTAAGCTTTTTTAACAAACAGGCCGGCAACCGGAATTCGCTCCGCGCCTCCGGCCAGCTGAGACCAGAACTTTTGGAAATCCAGTACGATTTTCCCTTTGTCCGAAGCTATGGCCGCGGTGGCATAGGGCTCCGGCAGGGCCGCATACTCAATCTTGCCGGACTGGAACAGAGCCACAATTTCGGTAGGTGCGGCATAAAGGATTTTTACGTCTTCATCCGGCTTAAGCCCTTCTTGGGATAGGGCCGCTCGCATAAGCACATCGACGGTTTGGCCTCTACTGGGAGGCGTATACACGCTTTTTCCCTTCAGCGATTGCCAGCCGTCAAAGGTGGCGTTCGAAGCGCCCACCAGGTAGAATACCTTCCATTCGTGGACTCCCAGCAAAACCATATCCTTCTGATTGGCATAGATATTGGCGGCCTGGGTGAGCGGCAACACCGCGAAGTCAACATCGCCCTTGGCCAGCATGGCCACCACCTCGTCATTGTTTTTCCAGTACCTGACCCGGGGAGTCACTTCACCGCTTACCTGGCCTTTATCCAGGGCGATAACCGGAATCACTACCGGGCCCGACGGGTTGATCAGGCTCACTTCCCGATTCACGTTTGATGGACCCGGCGTTGGGGACTGCCCCGTTTTCCAATACCAGATCCCGGCGGCTGCCACGATCAATACCAGCCCAACGGCAAGCCATTTTTTCATTGAAATCCCTCCATTCTCCCATATAGACGGCTATTAATGATTATAATAGCATACTTTTCCATGGCTTTAAGGCTAAAACTTTTCATCTCTTATTGTCTGCACTTAATCCGCTTTTACCACTGCTCCGGGTGATGCCCGGGACTTTATAAAGGAGATTGACCGCCTTGCTAGAATACTAAACAAGGAGATATGAAATCATCCTCTATAAGGGGGTTTTAGTTTTTGAGTCTACGCCAGAGCATAAGACATATCAGAAGGAGAAGACAGATCGTCGCCGTCTTGGTCAAAAACGGGCTGGGCTACCTGGTGCAGCGGCTGGGTTTAAACAACCTGGCCCCCCTGTCCGATCGGCGCAGCATCATAAGCTGCGAGCGGGAAACCGACCAGCTCCTGGCGGTTAGAGCGCGCCGGGCTTTGACCGAATTGGGCCCCACCTTTGTAAAACTGGGTCAACTTTTGAGCACCCGCCCGGATTTACTGCCTCCCGCCTATATTGAACAATTGGAGCGTCTGCAGGACCGGGTCCGCCCCATGCCGGAAGAAGACCTGGTACGGCAGCTGAACAATGAACTGGGACCGCCCGAGCAGGTCTTTGCCGAATTTGACATTAAACCCCTGGCCGCGGCTTCCATCGGCCAGGTGCACCTGGCCCGTCTCAAAAGCGGGGAGCAGGTCATTGTAAAGATACAACGCCCCGACATCTATTCCCAGGTGCAAAACGACCTGGAGATCATTGCCGCCCTGGCCAGGATAGCCGAGCACCGTTCCGAAACCGCCCGGCGCATCGGCGCAGTGGCCATGATTGAGGATTATGCCAAGATGCTGCTTCGCTCCCTGGACTATTCCCGGGAGGCGCGCAATACCGAGCGCATTTACAACGCTTTTGCGGATAATGAAAATGTGGTAATCCCTAAAGTGTACTGGGAATATTGCACGGACCGGATTCTTACCGAAGAATACCTGGTAGGGATAAAGGTAAACAATCTCCAGGAGTTGGAAAAGCGCGGCTGGAACCGGAAAAAGATCTCCGCCCTGGGAACCGAGGCCTTTCTGACTCAGGTCATGGCGCACGGCCTCTTCCAGGCCGACCCCCACCCGGGGAATATTTTAGCTATCGACGAGGACCACATTGCCTTCATCGATTTTGGCGAGGTTGGGGTTTTAAGCGGAGACCGCCTTATCCACATCGGGGAGCTGCTCCTGGCCATATCGCAGAAGGATACGGATAAATCGATGGCCGTCCTGCACGACATGGGCATAGTGGGGGAACTGGTAAGCTCCGAGGACTTTCAGGATGATTTTGAAGACCTGGTGGAGAGTGTGGCTGCAAGCGATCTGGGCAGTTTGAACATGGATCGCTTGAGAAAGGAAATCATGGCTCTGGCCTATCGCTACAACCTCAAGATGCCGCCCTATCTTACTTCGCTGATGAAGGCCATGATAATCGTTGAAGGAGTCGGTAAAAAGCTCGATCCGAGCTTTAATTTCATGGAAGTGGCCGAACCGCTGGCCAATACGGTTTTCCGCGAGCGCCTCAAGCCCAAAAACATCTACGCCTATGCCCGGCGCAAATACTACCGGGATATAAGGCCGCTGGGCGGTTTGCCCGCTGACTTTCACCAGATTATCCGGGATATGGGGCGGGGGCGCTTCAACGTCAATATGACGGTGGGATTCAGCGAAAAGGGGAGCAAGAAAATGAGCCAGTTGATAAGCCGCCTCAGTTCCAGCTTGATCATAGCCGGCGGGCTGATAGGTTCATCACTGATTATATCGGCCAGCCATCCCACCATCCTCGCCAAATACGCCTACCTGGGGGAAGCGGGTTTTGTCGTTGCCCTGGGAGCTCTACTGGTCTTTATCCTATCCTCGCTGCGTTCTTGAACTATCGTTTATCTCTGGGGTTGTATTCCTTGATACATATGTTTTCTGAATCCCAGTAAGCCACTTCCGGATAGTCGGTTTTTTGATTCCGTTCCACCGCCCGTGACACCCGGCTGCCTATGCGGATTTGACTGGGCGATAGCTGCAGGGCGAATACCACACTGTTCATGTCTCCGGTGCACCCGGCATGGGCTATGCCTTCCAGGCGCCCCAGGACAACGATGTCCCCGGCCGCTGTAATTTCAGCGCTTTCATGAACATCGCCCCAAACCACCACTGAGCCTTCGGAGCCGATTTTCTGTCCGCTGCGCACATTGCGCCGGATGTTGACATCCCGGTCATTCTTTTCTGCCTTGATGGGCGTTGTTTCCTGAATATTTTGCAGGACCATGCCCTGTTCCAAACACATCTTCTGCAGGGATATCAACTGCTCGTGGCTGTATTCACTGAGCCCGGGCCCCTGAAAAACTATTTTTGAACCGTTAAATAACTGATGGTTGCTTGAAATGCGTTCCAGTAAATACTCATAGTTCTTGTCAAAGCCGGCTTGATCAAACGTAAAAACCAGACTGCTGTTGAGGCCTTTGATCTTAACTGCCAATAGTGTCTACCTGCCTTTTAAAGGAATATTTATATCCAGAGCCGAGTGGCGTCCTTCGCTGACCAGGGTAACCTCCGGGGTGCCGTCTATCTCAACATGACGGGCTATTACCTCCATGATCTCCACTTTCAATACTTCCATAAGCTGCGACGAGGAACCCAGCCGGTCATGGGTCAAAACCACCCGCAAACGTTCATTGGCCTGGGTGCGGCTGGACTTTTCGTTTGAGAAAACCTTTTTTAAAAAATCCAACATATCTACGCCCCCTTCCCAGCCCACAGGTTTCTTCCCAGGCTTTTGAGTTTGGTCCAGACTGACTCATTCTCGGTAAAGTCGGGAAAATCCACCTCTTCTCCGGTCAACCGGCGGGCTATATTGGAAAAAGCCATGGCGGCGGCCGATTTTTCGTTGAGGACGATGGGCTCACCTTTGTTGGTGGAGGGCACTACCAGCTTGTCTTCCGGGACCACGCCCAACAGGTCTATGCACAGGTGTTCCAGCAAATCCTCGATGCTCAGCATGTCACCGCTTTTCACCATGTCCGGACGGAGGCGGTTGACAACCAGTCGTATATCTTTAAATTGAGCTGACTCCAGCATGCCGATGATCCGGTCGGCATCTCTTACGGCCGATACTTCCGGATTGGTAACTACGATAGCCTGGTCGGCCGCGGCGATGGCGTTCCTAAAACCCTGTTCTATGCCGGCCGGACAGTCGATGATGATATAGTCAAAATCAGGCCGCAGTTCGTCACAGAGGGATTTTACCTGATCGGGTCTGATGTCGTCCTTATTGCGGGTTTGGGCGGCGGGCAGCATGTAGAGATCAGGAAAACGCTTGTCCTTGACCAAAGCCTGTTTGAGGGTGCATTCACCTTCGATAACCTGGACTATATCGTAAATGACCCGGTTTTCCAGACCCATAATCAGATCCAGCTTCTTTAGTCCAATATCCAGATCCATTACCACAACTTTGTATCCGTTTCTAGCCAGAGCTGTTGCCACATTGGCAACTGTGGTGGTCTTTCCGACCCCGCCTTTTCCTGATGTAACGACGATAACCTGGTTTTCAACGGCCTTGCTCACCATTTATACGGTCCTCCCCCAGATATATTAAAGCTCCTGCTCCGGGCAACTAATATCATATCATATCTATCTAATTTTAAATCATTATTCGATGCTATTGTACTGCTAATTATGGAAAAGTAAAGAATATGGTCGATTAGTCCTAAGACAGAACTCCATATAATGGAAGAAAAGGCGCGGATGCTCACCCAGATGTCGAATTCCAGGATTTGCTGGTAATTTGCCGTCCCTCTGCTTATCTGCCGGTAAGGGATTGCTGCTCAGTTTTCGTTATTATGTATAAGTCATGCAAGAATTCCCGGAGCCGTTTCGTACTATGAAATAAATAAAGCCCGCCTCGCAGGAGTCCGGCTGGTAAAAAATGCAGTTTACTTTAATTATGGGCTGGCGAGCCTTACAATAGGTTTATATAAGCAGATTTGAGGCATTAACGTATGTTTGCAACTATTAAAAAAGCAGCGGCCATTTTCTTGATATTCATCGTATGCTTTTTTGCCGGGGCCTGGATCACTCTGGCCACTCCCGAGATAATGCTGTATGCCACCGGCCTGGACGCCTGGGAATATCATGCCCAGGACCAGACGATCGTATATGACTGCAACGGCCAGGAAATAACCCGCATAGGCTATAAACGAATATATGCCGAGGACTTTCCGGACGCCTTAAAAAAGGCGGTGGTGGCAGTTGAAGACCGCCGCTATTATGAGCATGCCAGTTTGGACCCGCGCGGAATTGCCCGGGCCCTGTACAACGACATCAAGGAAGGCAATAAATCTGAAGGGGGCAGCACCATTACCCAGCAGCTGGCCCGGACCCTGTTTTTGACCCAGGAAAAGACGGTAAGCCGGAAGTTCAAGGAACTGATGATAGCCATTGCCCTTGAAGAAAAGTACGGCAAGGAAGCCATTTTGAACATGTATCTCAACGAAATCTACATGGGACGCGGATGTTCGGGCATGGCCAGTGCTGCCAATATATATTTCGGCAAGGACGTCGACCAGCTAAATGAGGCTGAAATCGCCATGCTGGTAGGGATGATCCAGGCTCCCGAGTACTATTCCCCGGACAGCAACATGGAGGCCCTCAAGAACCGGCAGGAGGTAGTACTGAATGTCCTGGTTGAACAGGGCTTGACCAGCAGCCAGCAAGCCGAAGCGAATAAGAAAAAGGCCTTAAAGATTAAGTCCTTTGAGGCCCAAAAAATAGCTCACCCTTATCTGATGAATTATCTGAATGCTCAGATCATCGGCAAGATCGGTAAAGAGCGCCTTTACCAGGGAGGCCTGAAGGTCTATACCAGCATCGATCTCGATATGCAAAAACACGCCGAAAGCAAAGTAGTGCAGCACGGTAAAGCCCTGGCGTCCAAAGGGATAGGAGCCAAGGACATGGCCCTGGTGTCCATCGATCCGGAAACCGGGGGCATAAGGGCGCTGGTAGGCGGGGTCGAATGGGATAAGAACCAGTACAATATGGCCCTTTTACCCCGGCAGCCCGGTTCAGCCATTAAACCGTTATATTATGCGGCAGCCATGGAAGAGGGGCTCATCAAACCGGACACCGAGCTGAATAACAAGGCCCGCAGTTTTAACGGCTACACCCCGCAAAACGACCAGTCGTCGGCTCCCGATAAGGTCACCGTGCGGCTGGCCTTGCTTAATTCTTACAATGTGGCTTCGGTGGAGGTTTTGGACCGGCTGGGTCTCAACAAGGCTTTTGCCTACCTGAAGAACTACGGAATAACCACCTTGAAAACGGATGACCAAAACCTGGCCCTGGCCCTGGGCGGCTTGCATGATGGAATTTCCCCGGTTCAAATGGCCTGCGCCTTTGCCATGTTTACCAATGGCGGAGTATACTATCCCTATTTCGGAATAGATACCATTGAGGATGACTATGGAAAGATTCTTTTTGCCAACCAGCCCTGGAAACGGCAGGTTATCAGCGCCGGCACAGCAGCCTCTATGGACGCCATTCTGCAGGATGTGGTCAAATACGGAACCGGGAAAAACGCTTCTTTCGCCCTGCCGGCCGGAGGAAAAACCGGAACCACCACCCAAAGCAAAGACCTCTGGTTTGTCGGCTACACGGATGAGCTGGTCACTGCCGTATGGGTGGGCAATACTGACAACACTCCCATCAAAGGCTATGACACCTATGGAGGCAAGGTGGCGGCTCCACTTTGGCGTGACTATATGGCGGACCTCTATTATAATGGCTTCTTCAAGCAAAAGCCGCCGGCCAGCAGCGGTAAAAAGGAAACGCCCGAAGAACCGGAGACCCCGGCGGAACCAGAACCCCCGGTAGAACCGGAAAATCCGGTTATTCCCCCTATTGAGCAGCCGCCCGATGAGCAGCCGCCCAAGACTCCTGTTTTGCCTGACGATCCTACGCCATCGCCGGAGCCGAGGCCCTGGCCCAATATTAAGCAGCCGCCCAATACCAATGAGGTTAAGCCTTAACCCCTCAGAGCGCCTACAAAAGTACCACGGGCACCACATATGCTCCCGGTGGTCGCAATTAAGGTTGCACCACGGGCACCACATATGCTCCCGGTGGTCGCAATTAAGGTTGCGAATCGCGGCTCCTTGGCGTCCTGCCATCGGCAGCTCTTTGGCATCCTGCCACCGCTGCACTAGTTCGTCCATGAACGTCGTCTGCGTTGCTCACAAAGCCTGCTCGTCAACGTACTTCAGTACGCCTTCCACGCAGGCTTTGTTCGCGCCTTGCTCTTCACAACCTTAATAATGTGCGCAGCATAAATCGTGGTGCCTGGATGGTGCTTTTGTAGACGCTCTGAGAACTTACCGGAGAATGGCGGCGGACAATAAAAAAAGCATACTTCAAGTATGCCTGAAACCTGTATTCGTTCAAAGCCGTGTTTAAAACCAATCTCGCCAATCAAAACCGTTGAATAAAAATAATCCTACTACTGCTGCTATAAGGCCCACACCTAAACATAGGAGCATTATGAGAGCTGCAGTACTGTCCATCTAATCGCCCCCCTAGTGTCTCCCCCTTCTATTATAATATCATCTGATGGTGAATATGTGTATTATTTCCCAAGTTATTTAAAAAATAAAACCCCTTTTGGTTGGGAATGATATGACTTTTGGCAGTGCTTCCTGGGCATGAGAAACACGCCTAATTTAGCCATCCATGAATTTAACAGGATGCAAAAAAAAAGGATATATCCGGGTTGTTGTAGAATACCTTATACTAAAGGACCCAAGTTGGAGAAAGCTTCACAGCAAAGGAGATGATATTATGGCGGAAAAACTGCATATTTTTGCTGTTTCCGATTCAGTAGGAGAGACGGCGGAAAAGATCGCGGTGGCGTCAGTTCTCCAATTTCAAGTGGATCGCAGCATAACACGATTTTCCAGGGTTGTCAAAGCTGAACAGGTGGATAAGATTATAAACCAGGCAGCTGAAGAAGATGCCATCATTATCTACACCATTGTCAAACCCGAGTTAAGTCGCTATTTGCAACAAAAGGCGATGGAAAAGAATATCATGGCGGTTAACGTAATGGCTCCGCTGTTTCAGGTAATCCAGGCCAAAACCGGGCTGCAGCCGGCCTACATCAGCGGGCTTACCCACCAGATGGATGACCAGTATTTCAACCGCATGCAGGCCATTGAATTCACTATTGAGCATGACAACGGGCAGAATCTGGATACTATCAAGGATGCCGATCTGATTGTTCTGGGACTGCCCAGAACATCCAAGACGCCCCTGTCCATGCATCTGGCCAATCTGGGCATCAAAGTAGCCAACTATCCGATAACCATGGACACTGTAATACCTTCAGAAATTGAGGATTTGAAGGGGCAGATTCCTATGGTGGGGCTCACCATTGACATCGAAACTCTGATGGAATTGCGCAAAGAAAGGCTGCGCAGCTTCGATATTCCCTGTGACATGGATTCCCTGGATGAAATGGTGGCCGAGGAGTTGGATAACGCTTACCGTATTTTCTCACGCTTGAAATGTATCGTTATTGATGTAACCCTGGACGACATAGAAACGGTGGGCAATACTATTACACATAAGATGAACCTTCCCTTAAGGGTAACCCACCACCGCTTTTAACAATAAAAATGCGCAAATCTCGTAGATAAAAACGGGGATGAGGCTTTTGACAGACAGCCCATCCCTGTTTACTTTTGAGTGCTTGCGGATACTATCAAGCCGTTTGACTTTAAAATATATACTTTGCTTTCTTTAGATTAAAAACCGGCAGTTGGTGAAACAGCAGGCTTATCTGATAACACATATTTTTAAACCTCCGGGGGAAAATAATTCAAGCGATTTTGTGAAGGAGGTTTATGTTTTGAAGAAACGGGAAACAGGATCAGTGATGAGCCGCGACGCTTTTCTGAGGAACAGCGGCTATGCCAAAGAAGAATATGAAGGCTTGATCGTCAGTGCGGATGTAGATAAGCGTGTTTATAATATCGGGATTGAACTGGACGACGGCAATATCCTGCTTGTCGATCAGGCCAGCGATACCCAGGTGCACAGCAAAGTTAGCGAATGGTATCCGCGGATCACGGAAATGCAGAGGATGTATTTCACCGATCCGGAAATGCACCTCAGATAAAAAATATAAAACGCCCTAAGACCGTTCCAGTTGCCTGACTTTGTGGAACGGTCTGGCTGTTTTAACCTTCAGTGGGTATAAACCTTATATAGACCGTGGTGCCGTTATGGTTGCTGGCAAATTCGATGATCGCCTGGTGCCGGCTGGTTATGCCGTAGCATACGGCCAATCCCAGCCCGGTCCCGCGGTCCTTGGTGGTAAAAAAGGGAGTTCCCAAGCGGTCGATTATTTCCGGTTCAATGCCGGTTCCTTCATCTTTTATGGCCAGAATCACTTCCCGGCCTTCTTTATAGGTCTGAATAGTAAAGATGCCGCCCTGGCCCATAGCCTCCATGGCGTTTCGAGATAGATTGAGAATAAGCTGCCTTATCTCTTTCTCATCCAGGTTCAAATCCTGAACCGGAGCCAGATCGAGCAGGGCTACTTTATCGCTGACCATGGCTTCAGCTTGAATAAGCGGATAAACAGCTTCAATGATGGCATTCAAATTCCGGCATTTTAAAGAGACCGGTTTGCTGTGGGTAAGGTTTAGAAATTCGGTAATTATGGAATTGGCCCTATCCAGTTCTTCTATCATTATTTCAAAATACTCGTAGTCTTCCTGGTACTTTTCCTGCATGCACAGCATTTGCAAAAAACCCCTGACCGAAGTCATGGGATTTCTTATTTCATGGCCGATGCCAGCGGCTATCTTGCCCACCAGGTTAAGGCGGTCCAGGCGGGCCATCTGCTGCCCCAGGCGCTTCCTCTCCGTGTCATCGGTAAACATGCCCAGGGTCCCCAACAAGGTTCCATCCCGGTCATACATGCTGCTGACCGCGGCAATAGTCCAGATAACACTGCCATTCTTACAGACCAGGGCCAGGTCATAAGTCTGCAGACGGTGGGAATGAATCCCTTCAATGCGATTTTGGGCTGCCGTCCACTCCTTATCTTCCAGAAACTCCAAATAACTTCGCCCGATCATTTCTTTCGGCTCATAGCCCAGCATTTCAGCCATGCGGCTGTTGACAAAGGTGGTCCGGTAATTTTCATCTATCATCCAGATTCCTTCAGCGGCTGTTTCAACGATGCGACGATACATAGCTTCACTGGCCTCCAAGGCGGCCTGGGATTCCCTGCTTTCGGAAATATCGCGCAGCAGTTCGATGGCACCAACCATTTGCCCTTCCGAATTGTATAGCGGGCCGGCCGTAGCGCGGACATAAATACCATTCGCACCGGCCGCCGGGCAGAAATTTTCCGCCTCAATTTTACCATTAAGCTGTTTAAAATAGGGATAATCAAGATCCTGCCGGTGTTGGGGATTCAATATCAGATCAACCAAAAGGGGGCGGCGGAAGCCGTAAAAGGGGATGGCATATTCCTGCTGGCCCTGGCCCAGCATCTCCTGGGCGGTTTTGGAGGTCAGCTTTTCCGCGGCCTGATTCCAGGCAATGACCTTTCCTTCCAGATCAACCACCAGGATCGTATCCGGCAGGAGATTTAAGATATCAATGATTAGGCCTTCGGCTCCGTGAAAAATATGGCGGGGGGACAACTCGGGAACGGCCGGCTGGGCCGAGTCCGGGCGAGCTTGCTGCAGTTCGGCCAACTGGCGCTGCAAGGCCTGTTTTTCATGCTCCAACGCGCTTATCTTTTCCAATAAATATTGCTTTGAGGCTACTGACTTCTTATGTAAATCGCGCCTGGAACGGTAGCGCATATTCCACTCCCCAAATATTTATTTAAAGAATCTTACCATATATATTATATATTTAACAAAATGTTCTCACAAATTGCATAAAAACCTATTTTAAACCATAAAAATATTGCTTTAAGCAAATTGAACTCCCGGCGTTGAAACCATGATCTCGCTTAGAAACCGCACTTCGTCAGGTATCTTTGCTTTTGCCTTGAATAAATCGGCTCCATGGGGTAAAATAGTTTTTGCGTCGGAGCATAGCCCAAATTTAAAGGGAAGCTATTACAATTAAATAATTTCGGGGCGTAGCGCAGCTTGGTAAATCTGCCCCCCTTAACAGTAATGTTAATGGGTGAATCCCGTGAATTGCTGGGAGCCTAAAAGGGTGATCCTCAAGGTAATCAGCAGCCAAGCCTGTCAGGAATGGCAGGAAGGTTCAGAGACTAGGTCATGGAGTCCCAACCGCCGGCAGCGGTGAGTGGATGGTAAAGGCCCACGAGTGCGGGACATCCAAAGCGATTTGGATGAAGATATAGTCCGATACTCCGTGGAAACGCGGAGAGTTAGGGATAAAGAACCCTAGCAGAACAGATGAGCGCGTCTGGTTCGGGACCAGAAGGTCGCAGGTTCAAATCCTGTCGCCCCGACCATTTGAATACAGTAGCCCGCCAGGACATGGCGGGTATTGCTTTTTAGTGTATAATCTAAAGCCTGCGTATTTAAGGGTTAAGAAGCTATTAGTAAATATTTACCATAGGAGGTGCATCTGATGGACCCAAAGGTATGGATTTACTGCTTGAAGGTAGTGTTAAATGTCAAGTAATTGATATACTAGTAAGTAGGGAAAGTAGGAATTCCCTGCATGGCAAGGAGGTTTTGAAAATGGCTATAAACCGACCAATTGTAGATAATGCAAAAATCATGGCAAAGGGGCAGGTAACGATTCCCAAGGATATACGCGACATGCTTAAATTGACCGAAGGAGAAAGAGTGACTTTCATTTGCCAAGGCGAGTATGCTATCGTTATGAACTCCGCTCTTTATGCAATGAAAACGCTTCAGAAAGAAATGCAAGGGAAATTTGAAGCTGTAGGAATCAATTCAGACGATGATATAAACGATTTGGTTAAAGAAATACGGCAGGAGATTGAAGGTAGATGAGGATAATGATTGATACTAATATCATTATCTCCGCTATTCGCAACTGTTAGCTGGAAAACTGAGAGGGGATCACTTGTGATCCCCTCCAGGTTTTTTTGGCTGACGCTCTGCTTATGAATGGTGCAGGTTGATGGTCCTGGTTGCCGCATCCCAATCTACGGTGAGCTGATAATAATCGGTCAGGACGCGGAGCGGGATATAGGTTCTTCCGTCGACTACGGCCGGCACAGCGTTGGACTGGAACTCCCGCCCGCCGATGAAGTAGCTGGTGGAACCCAGGTACAGGGTCAGATTATCATTGGCGCCATTGCTGATAATGATGGTATCCGGAGGCTGCCACTCAACGGTGCAGCCCAGGGCCTGGGCTAGACTGCTCAACTGGACCATGGTATTGCCTTCGGAAATCCAGGGCGGGTTTCCGGTGAAATAAATTTCCTGGCCGTCCAAATAGACCCGGATGGACTGATCGACCGGGGCGGGCGCTTGCACGACTCGGCTGTTGATGGAATTCAGGCTGGGTACAGTAACTCCTCCTGTACCGGACCAATCTAGTTTGGCATCCAAACCCAGTTTCCCGGAAACCGTGTTTTTCTTGTCGGATCCCGAACCGGATATATTCAGGTCGAATTGGCCCTGGGTTTTGTTGACCGAACTGTTGCCGTTAACGCTTATATCCAGCCTGAAGGCGGAAGCGTTCAGGGAGAAGTCGCCGTAGATCTGGGAATTGGCAGCCCCTGATGATGTGGTGGCGACGCTTTGCATGCCCAGCGCCATACGGGTATTGTCGGGCAGATTCATCTGCACAGCCAGTTCGGTATGGCAGCGATTATTATTGATCGTTATTTTGCATTTTTTTAAGTCAAAAGGCATTTCCTTAGCCATTTGGGCCATTTGTTCGCTGGTAAGGCCGTTTATACCGGCAATTATTTCGGCCTTCATACCGCTCTTCATGGTTTCCCAATCTTGGGCGCTTACATTGTCCGGTTTACTGACAATTTCCACCGACCGTTCCGCCAGGGTGGCGCTATGCGCCTTCAGGCCGGCTAAAAGCTCTGGAGAATCAAGGGAGATCTGGGTCAAATCCAGTACCGGATCACTGCCCGAATAGTAATAGCACTGGTCGGGGATGGTCCAAAGTATCTCCCGAAGCAGGGCGCGAGTTGCTTCGGCCTGCTTGGTCTGGTTAACCTGAATGATTTGCATTTGACGATCGATCGTGTCCCAATCGTCTGATGACATACCGCTGGGGTAAACCAGGTAATCGGGCAACTGGTTGAGATCACCCAGCTCGGAAAAGTCGGCTCCACTGGCAGCCAGGGATCTAATGGTTTCCTTGGGCAAAATCATGCCCTGCTCGGTAAAATATATTTTTCCCTGCACATCGTACTGTGCAACCGCAGCTTGGAAATCCAGTGCGGCCTTGTGGCTTTTAAGATTGAAAGCCAGGTCCAGTGAAGCGTGGCCGGGCACATTGGAGAGGTTGGCTCCGTTGTCGAGCACCACATTGCTGGATAGCAGATCGGCGTCCAGCTCAAACTTTATGGTGTTTTTAGCCAAGGCCTGCATAAAAAAGTTTTGCACTTCGACCGAACTGTCATAATAGTTCAGGTAATAATCGGTAAAAGCCATTTTGGGCGTATCGTCGGCCATTACCGTAAGGGGCAGGGCGGCCATTAATAGAGAGAGGCATAGAATAAGCGCAGCCATTCGTTTCAAGGTAAACCCTCCTTTTTTTTGCTGGTTAGTCATTTCTTCGATAAAGCGCGCTGATTTCCCTGTCTCTCGCTTATAATATATTGCCGTCCAACCCTGTTTCATCAATCACCCCCAGTAATTCGGAAAAATCTGCCCAAATTATG
>DHRK01000024.1:0-5800 GCA_002410325.1 Syntrophomonas sp. UBA5314 | reverse complement strand
CACGAATATACGGAATGTTGTACCAGGTCTCTCAACTCCGGAAAAGGTTTTATGATGCGATTGAGGACTCCCTGCACATAGGATATGGCGATGCCGTAATTGGTTATGGGCACCCCCTGCTGCCGGGCGGTTTCGATGCGGTTTTGATAGGCGGTCCGGGTTATGGTGCAACCGCCGCATTGAATGATCATGTGATACCGCCCTATATCCTGGTTAAAGCCGGGTCCGGCGGCGGTTTCAAACACCAGATCCTTACCGGTGTATTGCCGCAGCCAGCGCGGGATTTTAACCCGGCCGATATCATCGGCCAGGGCGTGATGGGTGCAGGCCTCCGCGATCAGGACCCGGTCGCCGTGGTTTAAGCTGTCAATCTGTCTGACCCCTTCCACCATAGCCCGGAGATCCCCTTTAAAACGGGTAAAAACGGTAGAAAAGGTGGTCAAAGGGACATCATCGGGGACGTCTCCCGATACCTTTAAAACCACCTGGGAATCGGTAATTACCAGGGCCGGTTTCTCCCGCAGCCGGTTCAAGGTATCGGCCAATTCCCTTTCTTTGACCACCAGGGCGGCAGCGTCATTATCCAGTATATCGCGGATGGTCTGAACCTGGGGCAGGATAAGCCGCCCTTTAGGCGCGCCCAGGTCGATGGGCACCACCAGGACCACCAGGTCGCCCGGATGGATAATATCGCCGACGATGGAAGGCTCATCGATCTTGCTCACCTGTTTCAACTGGCGTATCTTATCCTTTAATTCATTAAGACCCAGGCCGGCAGGAGCGGTCGTAAGGAGCACTTCGCGCCCCCGGGCCCGCAGGCTGGCCTGAAGTTGGCCGTAATCAAACAGATCGCTCTTATTCAGGACTATGATAACGGGTTTGTTTTTTTCCTCCAGAGCCTTTAGCATATCCTCTTCAAAATCCGTCCAACACCCGTCGCCCACTATAATCAACCCTACGTCGCTGTCTCTGATCACTTCCCGGGTTTTCTTGATCCGCTTTTGACCGAGTTCGCCCTCGTCGTCGATTCCGGCGGTGTCGATAACCAGGCAGGGGCCCAAAGGATTTATCTCCACCGCTTTATGGACCGGATCAGTGGTGGTCCCCGCCACATCGGAAACGATGGCCAGATCGAATCCCACCAGGGCGTTGATCAGGGATGATTTGCCCGCATTTCTACGCCCTAAAAAGGCGATGGCGGTTCTCATGCCGCGGCTGGTTTCATTTAACGAACCGGCATGTATGGCTGTCATTATTCCACCTCCCCGAGTTTTAACAGGTTTTCCGGTACCATGAGTTCCCGCAGGGCTGCTTCATCAAGCAGCTTCAGTCTCTGGTTCGCTTCCCATATATCAAGGCCTTTTTCCCGCATGTGCTCCCCCAGGGCTTCGGCCCGGGAATAGCCCAGGGCCGGCAGCAGAGCGGTGAGCAGGGCGTTGCTGCGCTCAAAATTGCTTCTGATGCGCTGCTCATCAGCCTCTATCCAGGGAATACAATGGGTGGCGGCCTTTTCCGTAACCCTGGTCAGCAGCCCGATGCTTTCCAAGAGGGTGTAAGTAATAAGGGGGATGAAGGCGTTCAGCTCCAGGTGGCCGGCTGAAACCGCCTGAGCTATGATGGCGTCATTGCCCAATACCTTGATCCCGCCTTGTACCATCAGTTCAGGCATAACCGGGTTTATCTTGCCCGGCATTATGGAAGACCCCCGGATTAAAGGCTTTAATATGATTTCTCCGCAGCTGTCGGAGGAAAGAAAGCGCAGATCATTGCCGATCTTGATCAGATTGCCGGCATGAGCGCGCAGTATTCCGCTGACCTCGGAGAAAGCGTCGTGGTTGGCGGTAGCGTCCACCAGGTTCTCGGCCCGGGCGATGTTCAGCCCGCTCAGTTTGCGCAGGTTTTCAATGACCCGGAAGATGTAGCGGCGGGGGGCGGTGATACCGGTGCCCACCGCTGTACCCCCAATATTTACAACCTTGATCCTCTCCAGGGACTTGAAAACCCGCCAGCGATCCCGGGCTATGGCTTCGGCCCAGGCTCCGAATTCCATGCCCAGCGAAACCGGCACCGCCGCCTGGTATTGGGTGCGCCCCGATTTTACTAGTCGGGCATACTTGCGCTCCTTGCTTTGCAGGGCTTCCTGCATCTCCTGGATGGCTTTCTCCAGATCCTTTAAGGCCAACATAACCGCCAGGCGGGCGGCGGTGGGAATAACGTCATTGGTGGATTGAAAACGGTTGACATCGTCAATCGGGTGGATGACGTCATAACGGCCGATAGCATAGCCCAGCATCTCCAGGGCTACATTGCAGATGACTTCATTTACATTCAGATTGGTGGCGGTGCCCGCTCCACCCTGGAAGGGGTCTACTACTATCTGATGATCAAATTCCCCTTCCTTAACTTTTTTAACCGCGGCCAGCAGGGCCTGGGCCTTGCCATCTTCTATATAACCCAATTCGTGGCAGCTCTGCAAGGCGGCCTGCTTTACCAGGGCCAGGCTGTAAATAAAAACCCGCTGCCAGCGGTAGCCCGAAACGTCAAACAGTTTTAAAGCCCGGGCGGTGGAGATGCCATAATAGACGTCGTCCGGCAGAGCCTCCTGCCCCAGGTGGTCTTTTTCAATGCGCATTTTATTTTACCTCCCCCCGGAGAATCAAGTATGGAACTGCGAGGCTGTTCTGATTTCAGCCGGAGCGGCCGGGGTCTCCGGGTAGGAAAGCCCCATGCGGGTATAATAATGGCGGGGGTCTCCCCACTTGTTGAAGGCCAGGCGATAGCCGGCCAGTCCGATCTCCCGCTCCAGCTGCGCCAGGGATTTATAGTGTTTATCCGTATACAGGGTATAGTCTTCGCGGTGCTCTTCCGGAGTAAGTATGGGCATGATTACATTGCCCCCCGCCCTAACCCCCATAATCAACCCTTCTTTATTGATGGTCTGCAAAGCGGTGGATACCACCATATTGATCTCGGGCATTTTCAGCCGGGCCAGGGCCAGCATTTTCAGAGTCGTTGTATAGCTATCGCTTATGCCCGGCTGCGAGGAGCGGGCCAGAGGCGTCTGAGGGTGGGGAATATAGGGCCCCATCCCCAGCATATCAATATCCCGCCGGGCAAAAAACTCCAGGTCCATAGCCAGCTGGCGATAGCTTTGACCGGGCAGCCCGATCATGATCCCGGTCCCGACCTGGTAGCCTATGTCTTTGAGCATATCCAGGCATTCCAGCCGCCGCTCAAAAAGCTGCTCAGGGGGATGGATGCTTTGAAACAGCTCCCGGTCGGAAGTTTCTATGCGCAGCAGGTACCGGTGAGCCCCGGCCTCAAACAGTTTCTGGTACCCGCTGTAGCTGAGTTCTCCGCAGCTCAAGGTAATTCCCAGGCCCGGCGACCCGTTGCGCAGGCTGAATTCCCGGATGGTGCTTACCAGTCCGGCGATAAAATTAACTTCCTTCTCGGTGCTTATTTCTCCGGATTGCAGGGCAATGGAATAGATGCCTCGCCGTTCGGCCTCCTGGCATTTAGCAAGTATTTCGGCCATGCCCAGATGATAGCGCCTGATCGCCCGGTTGGAGCTGCGCAGGCCGCAATAATAGCAATCGCAACGGCAGAGGTTGGAAAATTCTATCAGGCCGCGCATGTACACCTCATCGCCCAGGTGAGCCAGGCGAACCCGTTCAGCTGACAATATCAGGCTCATCAAAAGCCCGGGATCGGAACTGGCCAGGATGGATTCGTTATCGGCATCGTAAATACTCATTTAAGCAAACTCCTCTTTTAGCTCGCTTATTATAGTGTCCAGATCGGCCGGGTTCAGAATTTCCGGGTTTTCGATACACAGGCCGAAATTATCGTTTAAAGCCAGTTTATAGGGGACAAACGATACGGTGCCGGAGCCGCCCAGGAAATGGGCCCAGCGGCTGCCGTATATCCTGGCCCAGCGCATGATCAGGCCCGGGTAGCGATGGCAGTATTCCTGGTGCACATGTAATATGAGTTCTTGTTGTTGGGCCAGCCGGTTGGCGGCCTCGGTTGTGCCTGGCATAAAGTACACCTCCTAGTCTTACAGGAATAAATCCCTTTCCCCGGCCACGATCCTATCCATCATTTCGCTCACGATCTTTTTTACCTGGGGATTGGGCAGGGCGTTGAATTCCTTTTCGATCAGGGGTTCGCCGACTTTTACCGTTTCCGGGCTGGCATAGTCGAGCAGGTATTCCTTAAAGGTCAAAATGGCGTTGGGCATGCACAGATTGTGGATCTTGCCCTTTTTGGCTATGCCCATGAAGCATTCCCCGGTCCGGCCGCAGCGATAGTCGGCGGTACAGAAAGAGGTAATCCAGCCCATGGCGGCCAGAGCGCGAATGGCTTCATCCAGGCTGCGGGTGTCCCCCAGGATGAACTGCTGTTTGCTGTAATCGGTCTGTTCTTTGCTGTAGGCGCCGATGCCGATGTTGGAGCTGGCATCTATTTGGGTGCAGCCTACGTTGATCACGTCGTCTCTGATCCGGGCCGACTCCCGGGCGGTCAGGATCATCCCGGTATAAGGCACCGACAAGCGGATAACCGTAACCAGCTTCTTGAAAGTATCGTTGTCAACCAGGTAAGGGCTCTGCTCGGCAAAAGGCGTATTGACCGCCGGCTGCAGGCGGGGGAAGGAAATGGTGTGCGGGCCTACCCCGCCAAAGTGCTCTTCCAGGTCTATCGTATGAGCCAGCAGGCCCATAACTTCGAACTTCCAATCAGCAAGACCGAAGAGAGCCCCGATGCCGACATCGTCCACCCCGGCTTCCATGGCCCGGTGCAGCGAGTATACCCGCCAGTCATAGTTGGCTTTTAAGCTGCGGTGGACTTTTTGGTAGGTGCCATGATGATAGGTTTCCTGGAAAACCTGATAGGTGCCGATCCCCACATCGCGCAGCACTTTGTAGTCATTGATGGCCAGGGGGGCGGCATTGACGTTTACCCGGCGGATCTCCCCGTTGCCTTCTTTGGTGCTGTAGGCAACTTTCAGGGTTTCGGCGATATAGTTGACATCTGATTTGGGATGTTCGCCGTAGACCATGATCAGGCGTTTGTGTCCCACCCCTATCAGGGCTTTGATTTCCTGGGCCAGCTCATCCATGGACAGCTGCTGGCGGTGGATGTCCTTGTTCTCCGCCCGGTATCCGCAGTAGGTGCAGTTGTTGACGCAGTAGTTGCTTACGTACAGGGGGGCAAAAGTGACTATCCGTCTTCCGTAGACCTTGTGTTTGATCTCCAGACCGATCTGGTACATCTCCTGCCACAGTTCTTCGTCCTGGCAATTGAGCAGGGCGGCGGTCTCTTCAGGGTCCAGCCGGTTTAGTTCCAGGGCCTTGGCCATGATCTCCCGGATATGGGTCCGGTCCGGATTGCGCTTGGCCAGCAGCGTTTCCTGAATCCTGGCTTCATCGATGAAATCCCTGCCATTCTTTTTGAATTTTTCGTTTTCCTCCGGTTTGATTACCTGTTTAATCCAACTTTCCTTTACCGCTTCCGCCATTTTAAATCCTCCTTTTTCCGCTATACCCAAATAAAAACCGCCAGCCCCGAGGTGGAACAGGCGGTTCAATACAACCAGAAATGTATCTTACCCCCCTTCAAGCCAGTACGACAACCTCCTTGTCAGGGCGACCCTTATGCAATTTTACTTTCCCTGAAATTCAGCCGGACGCCTGGTACAACGTCCGGTATATTCGCGCCCATAATTTGGGCAGATTTTTCGAATTACTGCGGTGTCGTCAATCGAAATACATCCAGTATTACTCATTTCTCCGCCTTG
>DHRK01000023.1:5610-36092 GCA_002410325.1 Syntrophomonas sp. UBA5314 | reverse complement strand
GGTATCCTATCGTTTTCATGCTATCACCTTTCTATCGCAGATTCCGCTTAAGCACCGGGGTATATTATTAATACTGTATTCATGATTGGCCTGAATAGTTAAACCATAGTAAAAGGGCGGCCCCCTCAAAGGAACCGCCCCAGGCCGAACGACAAAAGTACCACGGGCACTCCACATGTTCGCTCTGCTCACTAATAAGGTTGCGCGCCTTGCTCTTCACAACTTTAATACTATGCGAAGCGGCGCGGAGCGTAAATCGTAGTGCCTGGATGGTGCTTCTGTCGCTCGGTCTTGCAGTTTACCGTCCGTGTTTAGTATATATTTACATGAGTATAACTTCACCGCTGTCCAGCATGTATTTGGCGGCTACAATCTTCAGCCCGTGCTCCATCAGATGATGCACAATAGGACTGGCCTTGATTTCCCGGATGGTTGTGAAGACGTTCTCCTCTTCGACTCTGCTGCAGAGCTCCGCTCCGCTTAGCCCATTGGCCGCCATTTTGGCCACCGAAGGCTGAATCTTTTTAACAATGGCGGCGATGCTTCCGGGGGCTTCGCCACCATCTACCGTAGCCTTTACCGCTCCGCAATTGCTGTGCCCCAGAACCATAAGCAGGTTCGCCCCAAGATGCTCAAGACCGTATTCAATACTGCCCAGAGCCACCGGGTCAACTACATTGCCGGCCACCCGGACCACAAAAATATCTCCCATACCCTGATCAAACAACAATTCGACCGGAACCCGGGAATCGGAACAGGCCAGAACCACGGCGAAAGGCTTCTGACCATTCTCGACCAAATCGATGCGCCTGGCCGATCCTAAATCCCTCTCCTTAAACTTTCCGTTCCGAAAACGTTGATTTCCCTCCATGAGAGCCTGAAGGGCTTCCTCTGCTGAACGACCTGCTGCATGACTGTGCGACAAAATAAACACCTCCTGATAAATATCCCTTCTTACAAGTTCCAGACGAGCTTTTCTAATTCCTTCACGCAAATGGGCAAGTGTTCGATATTGCTCCCTATCACCTTGCGGATAGCCCCGCAGAGCCTTTCGAGAAGGATAATTTACTCTCCAAGGAGTATTAAGAAAATTTAAAAGAGGATGATGGCCGGGGAGATAGCACTTTGCAGAATTCATGGGGGAATCTAGTAATATATGGCAGTCTGAGCGTTTTCATAGTCAGCGCCCTGCTGCTCGCTTTAATAAGGGCAAGGAAGATTTGGGAGCGCCGCTGTGAACAGCAGCGGGTCCAGTACACGACTCTATACCGCCCGCTGATCGAAAGGATCATGGAAAAGGTGGCTAAGGGCGAACCCCCTGCTTATCACAGCTATCATCCCTCGCATCGCCCTCTCATATACCGTTTAATGCTGGACTACGCCCGGACCCACAAAGGCGACTATTATGCCGCCTTTGATTATATGGGCTTTACCGACGATCTGCTGTCCGGATCGGTAAGCCGGGATCTAAGAGAGGCCCTGGAGCACATGGCCGTCATCCGCAGCCCCATGTTCCAGGACTACCTTTATATCATGCTCCTGGAAGACAATCCATCCGTCGCCGGCCAGGCCGCCCATGCCATAACCCGCCTGCCCCTCACCAGCCGGGACCAGGAAATAATTCTTCCCTCGCTGCTCAATATCGCAGCTCTGGCCGACCATCTACCTGATTATTTGGCCTCTATGAAGCCCTCACCCGACTTGTGTCAAGCACTTCTGAGTGAAGAATTATCCCTTCCCTCGCGCCAGGTCCTGCTTGACTACCTGGCCGGTATATCGCTCGAAAAGCTTCCTACGGCATAATAAAAGGGCAGACCCGCCTGCCCCTTTAAGGATTTTCTGGTGTTTAAAATCAACGGCTTTTGATAAATTCCTGTTTATACAAGTCATTGCCGTATTTTTTGTACAATTCATAGAATCTCTGGTGAAACTCTTCCCTATTCCAGGGCTTCTCTATATACATCTGGTAGTCGGCCTCCTGGTAGGTCTTGCTCAGATCAACACTGACGTCGTTCCTGACCGCCCATCCCTGTGATATACTCATAGGCACCAACGGATGCAGGCGGTTGTGTTCTTCTACCGCATCCCGCATACGCTGGGCAGCCCTTTCCACAACATCCGGAGGGCTGCTGGGCAAAAGTACGGCAAATTCATCTCCGCCGATGCGAGCCACTACATCGTTTTCCCGGAAACAGTTGCGTATTACCCGGGCGGTGGTTATAAGGAGGCAGTCCCCGGCTCCATGGCCCAGAGCATCATTGACCAGTTTCAAACCATCCACGTCAAAGCTTATTACCCCGATCGGTTCGTAGCGGCCGCTGCCCAGGCGGATCATTTCCTGTTCAAAATAGGCCCGGTTGAAAAGGCCGGTCAAACTGTCGTGGAAACTCATGAAACGCAGGTTCTCCTCGGCCTTTTTGTGTTCAGTGATGTCGCTTATTACCACCATGGTGCCCAAATGGCTGAAAATATCACTGAGCCGGTAAAACTTGATAATCAATTCTCTTTCGCCGCGCTCGTCGATAATGAATTGTTTCTGGGCAGTTACGGACGGCTCATATCCACTGTAAAAATGAAAATAGTCATTGGCAAGCCAGGGCAGCACCCTTTCTACGCTTTCCTGGAGGGGGTTATCCGAGTGGTAAAGGAACTCCCTTTCGCCACCGGCAATCAGGTCATGAGCGGCTTGATTCATATTTTCGATGCAGTGCTGTTGATTGACGATTACAACCGGGTTGGGAATACTCTCAAAGACAGCCCTATACTTATTTTTATCATTGGCCAGCGAACGGTTGGCCTCCTGCATCTGAACCAGCAAGGCATCCCGGCCTTCCCCGGACCATTCACGGCAAAAGCCGATTTCCACCCGGTCAAAGAACCGATCGATTATTTCCCGGGAAGATGCTTTGCAATCATCGGGCAGCCCGCTGTCTCCAACCACTTCTAAAAAGCTGCGCCGGTAGTATTTTATAAAGCCCAAAAACATTTCCAGGGTAATGCCTCGATAGCGGTGTTTTCTGGCTTCCTCGATCCCAAAGGCGAGCAGCGGCTCACTGTCATAGTCGTCAAAAAAGTCAAGCTCGGGTATTCCCCGGGGGCTGGCCAGAGCTGCGCTCAGGGCCTCGGCCAGACCGTTGACTGACGCCAGCCAGACCTCATCAAGAACTGCGGCATAGGATGTATAGTTATGAAGCCGACCGGAGGTGCAGACTTTGGAGGCAATAATATCGCATTTGCTTTCGATTAGTTTTATGAGCCTTTGCACGGGTCAGTGTTTCCTCTCTCTTATCCGTTCCAACCATTTTACATTAAGGAGTTAAAGAGGTTTTTGTATCGATAGGGTTGAGAGCAATCGACTTCCAGAGGAGCAGATTCAATAGCTATATGTTAAATATAGTAATTAATGTAATTTTATGGAATCTAAGGCTGCTCTACTGATGTTCTTTGAATCCTATAGCTTAATATACCTTCTGGACTCCGCTTTTGTCTACTGCCTGCTAATCATTACTTTTGTGGCGGTGGCTGGCAATCACCCTTTTGAGATAATAAATGACCAGGAGCAGCACCAGGAGCAAAGCCAGCCACTGCCCGGCGGCCGACAGCAGGGGACCTATATCTTCCCAGGAATCCCCGAACCAGTATCCCACGCCCAAATTGAAAGCAACCCAAAGCAGTTCCCCTAAGGCCGCCGCAAGCATGAAGCGGGCCATTCTAAAATTGGTGGTGCCGCTTATTATATTGATGGCCAGTGATAAAGCGGAGACCGGAAAGCGGGTAAAGGTTACGGTTAAAGCCCCGTATTTGTCGAAGATGCGGCCCGCTTTGAGCAGGCGGGGTTGAATGGAATGGCGGAAGCTGGGAAAGCGCTCGTTCATCCTATCTCCCAAAAAGCGCCATAATAAATAGCTGGTAATGTCGCCGGTTATTAAGAAAGCCCATACCATCAAAGCCAGCCATCCCAGGCTGTACTCTCCGGCATAGGCAAAAGCCCCGGCCGCCATTACCATGAAGTTGGCGCCGATAGGAATGCCATTGGTCTGCAGGATGATGGCCAGACCCAGGAGGCCAATTCCATATTGGCGCAGCCATTCGATTAATATTGGTAAATAGGCGCTCATGGCCCCGGCCCCGCCTGTTCATCCTGAGAATGCAACTCCATCAAGCCGCGTCTCATGTCCTCTCTTGATTTATGGTATTTTTCCTTAAGCTGCTGCAAGGGGAGTTTTTCATCACCGGGTTGGGGTTCAATATTTAGAGCCTTAAAAACCTGGCTAACTGGAACGCCATATTTTTGGGCGACTTCCTCCGGGGTCATCCAATTATGGATATGAAGATCACCCCGTTCACGGTTCTCTAAAGTGGGTTTTCCCACGCCTTTATAGAGGTGGCGGATTTGGATGGACTGCCAGAGCAAGGCCCCGGCCAATAGTATCGCTATAAGCACCAGCAGGGTGATTTTTACGGTTCTTTTCATCTCCATATGATTTCCTTTGTTTCATTGCCGGGCATATGTTTAATTTAACACCTCATCCATTTATACGAGCAAACCCCTTATAAACATGTCATCTTTCCTGCAAGAGACCTTCCAGCACCGCACAGTGCACTTTACAGGCTTCCCGGTCAAACAAGACCGCTCTTATTAATTGCAGGCTTTTTAAATCGGGCAGGCATGCCAAGATAGTGGACAGCATCACCCGGGCGGCGTCTTTTAGAGGGTATCCGTAAATACCGGTTGAGATGGCCGGAAAGCCGATAGAACGGATCTGTTTTTCTTCGGCCAGAGCCAGCGCATGGCGATAGCAGTCCGAAAGCAGCCGGTCTTCCGGCTTATCCCTTCCATAGATGGGACCCACGCAGTGAATGATAAAACGCTGGGGCAGCTGATAGGCTCCGGTTGCCACCGCTCCGCCGGTTCTGAGCGGAGCCAGAGCAGCGCTCTCTTTTTTTAACTCCGGGCCGGCAGCGCGGTGAATCGCTCCATCGACTCCCCCGCCGCCTCGCAAACTGGAATTGGCTGCATTCACGATAGCCTCCAGATCATCCTGGCGGGTAATATCGCCTTGCATAATCTGCAGAAGCACCCCGTTAACCTTCCATTCCATTTTCACCCTCCATGTAGTCTTTACCAGCCTCAAACGCCCTTCAATAGTCGGGTCCAATCAACCAGGGCCTGGAGCAGTTTTTTTATAGCCCCCCGGGTGTAGTCATCAGTCAGCTTGAGATCAGCGTCGAATTTGTTCTGGGCCTGCATGATAAATACCTCGGGCTTGTTTAAGGGGAGCAGGTTGACCACTACGCAGGTCTGGCGCAGGTGGTACTGAGCCCGGGCGCCCCCGAACATGCCGATAGAAGCGCTCATCAAAGCCACTGGTTTGCCGCTGATGGGCTCTCCGGTACTGGCCCGGGACAGCCAGTCAATGGCATTTTTCATGACCGGCGCTACAGAGTAATTGTACTCCGGGGTACAAAGGAGCAAGGCGTCGGCCTTTTTAGCCCTATCGGCCAGATCCAGCACCGGTTCGGGCAGGCTCTGGCTCTCCAGGTCTTCATTAAAAAAGGGGATCGGAGCCAGATCGACAATATCAAGGTTCGCTTCGGCCGGCAGCAGTTCCATAGCGGCTCGCAAAGCGGCCCGGTTGTATGAGGCTTGGCGAAGGCTGCCCGCCATTCCCATAATGTTTATGCGCGCTAACTGTTCACTCATTGCTTACACCTCCATATTAAGTAATAGGGCATGGCATAGTAAAATTTTCATCCAAACTCGGGCGAAAATCAATATGCGCCTGGTAATTATGTTGCTATACTCAGCTTTCACCGGGTGGATAACGCTGCGCCCCGCTAAAGACATCAGCATCTGCTTATAATGTATATAGCCGGTCTGCAGGTAAAGGGTTATAATGGCAAGAAAGGCACATCTTAACCATTCAATGAGGAGGCCCTAGCAATGGCAAAAATACTTGCCTATGTGTCAACCCTGGCTTACATCCTTATGGTCGTAATAGACGCCATCGCCAATATTCTGCCTTTAAACAACCTGACAACCGGCCAGGTAAGCAGCAATCTGCACATGCTTTTTGTTCCGGCCAGCTGGGTCTTTTCTATTTGGGGTTTGATCTACCTGCTTCTAGCCGGCTTCGTATTTTATCTTTTTAGCACGCCGGAGGATTCTGAAACTACCCAGCTGGTATCCATCCTTTTTATTATCAGCTGCTTTTTAAACGCCGCCTGGACAGTCGCCTGGCACTACCTCCGGTTTGGCTGGAGCCTGATAATTCTTTTGGCCCTGCTGTTTACCCTGCTTACCATCTATATTCGATTGGACCACCGGGATTTTATAATGCCTACTTTCAAAGAGAAATACCTGTTGATTTTTCCCTTTGTCATTTATTCAGCCTGGGTGGCGGTGGCCTCCCTGGCTCACCTCAATATAAATTTCAGACTCCTGGCCGGCTCCGGATTTGAGATGGTGGCTGCCATGATTTCCCTGGGAATAGCGGTAACCGTTGCTTCCTTTGTGGTTGCCGTCCGGCGCGATCATGTCTGGGGGCTGGTCTTTATGTGGGCCCTGGCGGGAATCGCCTGGCAGCAAAGGGCCGATTTTCTATTAAGCATAGCAGCCGGGGTTGGGGTTCTGGTAATCGCAGCGGTAATGTTCCAAGTCTATTTAAACAGCCGCCGGTCATTTTTTTAAAAACTACATCCCTATCCGGTTGCGCCCCAGCCGTTTGGCCGAATACAGACAGCGATCCGCCTTTTCCACCAGCTGCTGTATGTTTTCCTCATGCAGCTCGGCCACCCCTCCGCTGATGGTTACCTGAACCTGCCGCTTGAACTGGTTCCGCTCGATCTCAGCCCGCAGACGGTTGGCCAGCATATATGATTCAGCCAGCCCGGTCTCGGAGCAGACGATAATGAATTCCTCACCTCCATACCTGCCTATGGTGTCGGTATTGCGGACATTTTGCTGAAGTATCTCGGCGATTCGTTTTAGCACATAATCACCGTACTGGTGTCCCTGGGTGTCATTCAGCTTTTTAAAATGATCGATATCCAGCATAATAACTGACAGCTTGCGCTTGTAGCGTCGGGCTTTGGATATCTCTTCTTCCAGGCGTTGACGGACAAAACGGTGATTGTACAGGCCGGTCAAGCCATCGGTAATAGCTATCTCTTCCATATTTTGAGCATATTGTTTGACCCGCTGCTGTTCCAGTCGATATCCATCGGCAAACACAGTAAAAAGCAGCACAATAGTCAAGGCGGCCAAATTGAATCCCAACAAAACACTGACATAGCGCTGGCCCGGAGAAGTGAAATAGGTGATCGCCTCGGGATACAGGTATTCCAAGCTGATCAAACCGGAGAGGATCAGTATAAAAGCAAGCAGCAGATAATACCTCAACCGGCCCGTGTTGACAATAGCAGCCAGAATACCGATAAATATCAAAAAATACTGACCGCCGCCGGTGCTGCCCCCGTTGTATATCCAGAGCACCGGAGCCATAAACAACATGGCTGTCGCGCAGACCAGAACGGCCGGCTGAAACGCTTTCTTTTTGCGCGATATATAAAAACAGAAAGCCATCAAAAATCCGAAAAACAGCGGGGCAAGAACTAAAATGAGAGGAAGCTTGATAATAAGGTGAACCATACTGAGCAAGATAGAGGAAAAAAAGGCAATAAGAGAGAAGATATTGAACAGCCGGTGTTCAAGGGAAAAGGACTCCGAGTAACCGACCAGCAGACGCAGAAAATCTCTCCGCTTTTCCAAATTACCCCAGCCTTTCTAATCAGCCGAATCATGCGTGACAGCTCTTGTGCCAATTATATATCCGCAAGGCCCCGGCCAACAAGCGTCTACGAACAATTAAGGACCTCCGACCTATACAGAAGGGGCGGATCATGCCTCTTTTCGGCCGCTATGGTTTATTATCGTAATATTCAAGAAAAATCTAGCCTGGGGCGGCTTATTCTCCCAGGGCCGGCGGTATTCCAGTTCCAAAGCCGTATACCCGCTCTCCAGGGCCTTAAAAGTCCAGACATCCCTGCCTCCCCCACCGATTAAAAACCTATGGCCGGACCGGGGACGATGGAATTCCTCCTCCAACTTTATAAGAGCCGGATCGGGCTTAAGCTTCCAATTCCACTTATACCCGGTACCCGGATTGCTGTCCAATTCTATATTAAAGCGCTGGCCAGACTCAACCATAACCGCTTTTCCGCTTTCTTCCCGGCCCCAAACCTGCATCGGCTTCCTCCTTTTGCCAGAGTCCCTCTGAATAAATGAAAAATTTGCGATTTTAGGTCGATCATTCTTCCTTATTTCTACCAGTTTAATGCTACAATTATAAGTACCAAAATGAATTTTTATTCATGCAAGGAGTAAATTTGAGCATGGATGCCAAATCACAGCTGGACAACCACGCAGTCAAACCGAGCATAGTTGCCTTTTGCCGTGAGCAGGGAGCGGACCTGGTGGGTTTCGCTCCGGTTAAACGCTGGGAAGAAGCGGGCGAAGTTCCCAGGGAGTTTTGGCCCCAAAGCCTGTGGGCTCCAGCCCAGACGGTAATAGTAATCGGCATGCAGATGCCTTTACCCATCGTAGAGACGACCCCCTCCATTCTGCACGAAGAACTCTATAACACCTGCAACCGGGAACTTGACAGCCTGGCCTTTAATCTGGTGCGTTTCTTAAACCGCCAGGGCTATGCATCATACTATTTTACCCGCGATGGATACGGAAGCTTAAAGATCTTGAAAAAGCGAATGTACGCCGCCTTCGGCCATGTAGCCGCCGCACGCTATGCGGGACTGGGCAATATAGGCCTGAGCCACAACCTTCTTACACCGGAATTCGGCCCCCGGGTTCGCCTGATCTCGGTCTTTACCAGCTTGATTCTGGAGCCTGATCCCATGATAGCCAAGGCCCTCTGCATACAATGCGGGGCATGTGCCAAGTGCTGCCCCAAGAATGCCTTGATACCCAGGGAGGATCAACTGCTGGCTGACTATGACAAGTTGGCCTGCGCTGATATGGCTGCAGAATTGACCCGGAGGCGCTGCTATCCGTGCGGTATCTGCACCAAAGTATGCCCGATCGGCAAAGATCGCTCGCTCTACCGGCAAAAGGGTTATGCCCAAAAGTATCTTCAGGAGGAACAAGCCCTGGCTGCCAACCCTGACGATCCCGATTACCAGTCCTGGACCCATGTCCGAAAATACGGCAGCTGGCAAAAAGACGAAAAAGAAGGTGAAAAGAGATGACTATCAGCAGCATCGAACAATTCGGCCTTACTTTCCAGAGTCTCCTCGACCGGCAACTTGCTTTTCCGGAATTCCTGGCTGAAGGTCGGGAACTGGTGGCCTCCCTGGTAGCCAGCCGGGGGTGGTTGAACAACACCCTGGCCCGTCTGGTCCTTGATGAAGCTTTCCTCCAATCTCAATATCAATCAGGGGATCCCAATGACATTATTCTATTTCGCAGCCCGGCGCGCTCTTTTTCCGTTCGGGCCTTTATCTGGGAGCCCGGAGTGCTGTATCCCGTCCATGACCACGGTTCCTGGGGCATCGTCGGTTCCTATTGCAACCCGGTTCGGGAGAAGAAATTCAAACGCCTGGATGACGGCAGCATTGAAGACACGGCCCAGTTGGAGTTAATCAGCGAAGCTGTACTGAAGCCCGGACAAACTACCTATGTTCTGCCTCTGAATGAGGGGATCCACCAGATGGCGACCGCCGAAAACCTGGTAGCCATAACTATTCATATTTACGGGAGTCCGGTACGCAAAGGGTATTTTCAAACCTATGACATGCACAATCAATCAGTCCACAAGGTATATCCTCCCACCCTGCAAAAGAAAATCCTTATAATGAGAGCCCTGGGCTCCATGCCGGAGGCCTGGGCCCAGGAAGTCCTGCAGGAAACCATCAAGCGCGCGGGGCCGGATTATGTAGCAGCCGAGGGCTACCGGGCCCTTGAGCATCTGGCCCGCCTGAAATAAAAAGGCCATCCGCACAAGAATAGGCGGAAGATATCAATGAAAATGAGAACCGGGGAGAAATTTCTGGCGCTTTTGCTTGCGACGGTGATGGTGTTTATGCTGTTGCCCGTGACGGCGAAGGCCGCCGGAGAAACTGCGGCCCCAACGGATAAGCCGGTTTTTGGCGATCTGCCCGAGACAGACGAGCTTTACCCGTATGTCCGTTATCTGGCGTGCCAGGGGATTATGAACGGCTTGCCCGACGGGACGTTTCGCTCAGCGCAAGTATTGACCAGGGCGGAAGCGGCAACGGTGGCCGTCCTGGCCAAAAAGCTTCCGCTGGTTTCGGGCGGCAATCCGACGTTTAGCGACGTACCGGCTGAACATTGGGCCTATTCTTACATAGAAACAGCATCCCAAGCGGGACTTCTCAAAGGGTATCCCGACGGCGCATTCAGACCGGAGGGAACCATTACCAGAGCCGAGGCGGCCGCCTTGCTGCTCCGGTTCTCCGGCGGTGCGCTTTCCGGCGGGACCATCACCATCGCCGATATGGAAGGCGGCCATTGGGCATACAGGCAGGCGGTCACAGCAGTGGAAGCGGATCTGGTGGCCTTGTCCCCCGATCAGCGTTTCAACCCCGATGCGGCTTTCAACCGCGGTGAATTCGCGCGATGCCTGGCCGTTTTTTCACCTTGGGCCCGGATCTGCGCGAAGCCGAGCTTACCGGCAAGCTGACCGTTACAAAGGGACAGGTGGCCATTGCCGGAAAGAACGGAGGCTCCCGTTCGGTAAATACCGAAACAACCGTCGGCGCCGGCATGATTATCACGACCGACGGTCAGAGCCGGGCCGGAATCTCCTTTGACGACGGCAGCGGCATCCTCATGGAGCCCGGCACGGAAATCAGCATCGTCAGGGCGGACGGTTTCCGCTATATGCGTAAAGACGGGACTCCGGCGGTAGCGATCGAAAAGCTGGCAATCAAGCTGAACCAGGGCCAAATCTTCGGCGCCCTGGCCAACCGCAACGAGGGCTCCAAAGCGTCCGGGCGCTAGCCTGTTTTGACGGAAGAAACCCCGGCCTGGTGGCTGTATCCGTTTTCCGAACGTGAACGGGTGACCATAGAAATGCCGGCAGGCGTCGTGGGGATCTGGGGAACCTTTTGGTCCAATCTCGTATCGGGCTCCGCTTCAGGAAGCAGCACTGCCGTATTGAGCGGCCATGCTGAGGTCACTTCCGGCGGGCAGACCGTATCGCTTGGCGTAGGCCAGACCAGCACGGTTCCGCCATCGGTACAGCCTCCTTCTCCTCCCGCGCCTTTGTCGCCGAGCCAGCAGCAGGGATTCGGCTCGCAGGCAGACTGGATACAAGGGCGCGCGCAGGAGATCCAGAATAACGCGCCGGTGCCTCCTCCGCCCGTGTCGCCTCAGGGTCCCGCCACACCCGGGCAGCAGCCGCCCGGCGTCTTGGGCACCATTCAAGGGGCGCTGGAGCAGTTAAGCGGGGGAAGCCCCGGTTCCGGGGGAGGCCCCGCTTCGGACGGGGATTCCCCGCCCGATACCCTGAATAGTGCGCCGGCCATTACCGGACCGGATACCATAAATCTGGAGTCGATTGCCAGTACTGTCTATCAGGTCTATACCATCGGCGGCTACCCGGCTCCGACCTGCGTCATCAGTTTTTCCCATGCCAACACGGCCAATGCCACCTTTTCAGGCACGACCCTGTCCATCCCGGCAGGCCTCGGCGCCGGCACCTATTACGTCACGCTCGAAGCAACCAATAGGCTTGGCACAGCGACCAAAACCATCACCGTCGTCGTGAGTCCGGCGGAGAGCGCGCCGGCCATTACCGGACCGGATACCATACTTAGCAGCAGCAGCGGCACCACCAGGGAATATACCATCGGCGGCTACCCGGCTCCGACCTGCGTCATCAGTTCTTCGGATATAAGCATCGCCACCTTCTCCGGCACGACCCTGTCCATCCCGGCAAACTTCGCCACCGGCACCTATTCCGTCACGCTCGAAGCGACCAATACGGCCGGCACAACGACCAAAACCGTAACGGTATACGTGATTGGGATGGAGCCGGCATCGTGCGCCATCGATGACGGAGATACGAATACTGTACCGCTTGCCATATATGGCGATGGCCCGGGGCCATATACCTTTTTCCTTCAGAGCTCTCCGAGCTGGGTCACCCTTTCGGGCGATTCGGGCGACACGCTTACCGTTGCACCGCCAGCGGGGACTGTCCAACCCGGTGATATCCAGTATTTCCAAGTGGATGTCCTGGTGACGGACGGAGATGGCAATTCGGTGGCAATACCGTTTTCAATCACGGTAAACGGCCCGCACTAAGGATAAAACGCACCGCCCGGCACGGCTACCAGAGCGGGAAAATCCAGGTGCTGTATAATTTGCCCGGGAAGTAAGAGACTTCTTTACTGTAAAACAGGCTGTGAGGTTGGACTCGCAGCCTCAGACCGTCGACAAAAGCGAATAGCTGCGTTGCTCAATAGGCCCGCTCAATCAACGTACTCAGGTACGCCTCAATCGCGGGCCTATTTCGCGCCTTGCTCTTCGCTTCCGTCGCTCGCTCTGGCAGCTTGTCGACTTTGTCAACAAGCTGAGGCTGCGAGGTTGGACTCGCAGCCTGTTTCGCTCCGCATAGCGAAGAAGAGAAGCCACAGAGCCATTGACTTCTCTCTTTGCCGTACCGGTTCAGGGTATGGTTCATGCTTTTTTAGATGCTCTTCCCGGATTAAAGCCTCTGATCTAAAAATCCGATACATTAATTAACAATCATGGAAGCTGGTGTATATTATGCAAATCGCCGCTATCGGATCAACTCTGCCCTACAACGGTTTAAAATCCAGCGAAGACAGTGAAATTAACGCTCTTGAGAAAAATAAAGGCAGGCTGCAGGAGCAGATCGAAAAAGTCAAGGAAAGCAATTTGGACGCCAAAAGCAAACAAGACCGGATCAAAGTTCTCCAGGACCAGATACAACAGATTGATGCAACGATTCAACAGAAAAAACTTGATAAAATGCGGCCCAAGGAAGTCACGGCTCCGGTTTCTTCTGAAGACCCGTCCCCAACCGCTAACGGGCAGTTCACTGCTGACCGTACTCTCCTCCAGCTCAGCAGCTCTTACGATCAAATGAGAACCATGCACAGTATAAAAAATACTCTCAAGGGAGAGGCCCGGGTATTGGCTAGCGAAATAGCTTTAGATCAGTCCCGAGGGGGTTCAGCCGCCGCCGTTGACAAAAAACGTGAAAAACTGGAAGACCTTAAAGAAAAGCAATCGGACTTGAACCGAAAAATCGCTGAAAAGAACTCTGAAATGAATGAGCGAATTAATGATTGGGCTTCCGAACAGAACCAGTCAGAGAAGGCTGACAACGAAGAAGCGGCATTCGAAGCAGATAAAAATAATACCGACAACCAGAACCAAACGCCAGTTAAGCATCCACAAAATAAAACGGTATCTAAAAATATAGACCTGTATTTATAAGATTGGGGCTTCCAAGTCAGGTACTCAACCGAGTAATCCAAGCTCGCCAAGATGACGGAAGCGAGGTCAAGAAATTGGGAAAGCCTGCGACCGAGGCGTACATAAGTACGTTGACGGAGCGGGCTTTGGCAATGACGCAGACGACGCCCATGGACGGGCTAGTGCGGCGACGTTCATGGACGAACTAGTGCAGCGGTGGCAGGATGCCAAAGAGCTGCCGATGGCAGGACCAAGGAGCCGCGATTCGCTTTCGTCGGTGGCCCGGCTGCCTTACTCCAGGTCATTCCAGGCAACTGAGTAATCCAACATCGCCGGGACGGGCGACGGAAGCGAGGTCAAGGAATTGGGAAAGTCCGCGACCGAGGCGTACCGGAGTACGTTGACGGAGCGGGCTTTGGCAATGACGCAGAGATCGCTTTCGTCGGTGGCCCGGCCTACATGTCGGCCTCTACTTGGCCCTCTTTTCTTCTGCCAAACTTATTTCTCAGATCATCCAGCAGGCTGTAGATCACCGGTACTACCACCAGGGTCAATATGGTTGAAGTGATCAGCCCGCCCACGGCCGCGTCGGCCATCGGTGCCCTCTGTTCCGAGCCCAGCCCCAGCGCTAAGACCAAGGGTATCATACCGCAGATCATGGCCGTGGAAGTCATCAGTATGGGCCGCAAACGAATACTGGCCGCCTGGCGCAGGGCTTCTTCCCGGCTCAGACCTGAAGCCCGGGCCTTTTTGGTAAAATCGATTAATAGAATGGCGTTCTTGGTTACCAGGCCCATGAGCATTATAATGCCGATCATGGATACCAGGTTCAGGTTCTGCCCGGCGATCAGCAGCCCCAGAATAGCTCCAATAGCCGCCATGGGCAGGGCCAGCATTATCGCCAGCGGTTCCAGGTAGCTCTCAAACTGGGCGGCCAGGATCAAAAAGATAAACAGTATGCCCATGATCAGGGCCAGGCTCATTGAATCAAAGGTGTCCGCCATGCGCTCGGAATCGCCTCCGGCATAAATTCGATAACCCTGGGGCAGCTCTATCTCTTTATCAACCCGGTCGAAAAACCGCTCGTTTAACTCACCCAGGGAAATGCCGTTTACGTTGCCGGACAGAACGATTTCCCGGGACCGGTCCGAACGGGTGATAACTCCCGGGGTGGTGGAAAAGACCGGTTCAGTCACCTGGCTCAAGGCTATTTGAGGCTGATACCCGGTAGAGCCCACTTCATAGGCACTGGTCAGGAATAGGTTATTCAAGTCCTTGAGATCATGGCGCTGCTCCTCAGGCAAGCGCACCCGGACGTCAAAGCTGTCCTCTCCCTCATTGAAACGACCCACCACGCTGCCGGTAAACAAAATATTCATGGTCTGGGCAATCTGGGCGGTGCTTATCCCGAGGTCGGCCGCTTCCTGATGCTTGATGGCCAGGCTTAATTCCGGCTTGCCCGGTTTGCTGCTGGAGGCCAGATCCACCGTCCCCGGAATGCTTTCCAAAATCCGCTCCGCCTGTTCCGAATAGGTCCGTATAAGGTCCAGGTCATCGCCCTGCACGCGGTATTCCCATTCTTTCTCTTCGATAATGCCATTGTTATACAGCATTGAAATTCTTATGCCCGGCACCGTCTGGAGCCGCTGCCTTATATCGGCCATCAGTTCTTTGATAGTTTGGCTGCGGTCGCTCTTGTCCACGGTTTTTACAAAGAATTCAATCTGCTCTTCATTGATAGTCGAATATACTTTTACGACTTCCGGGTATTCGGCCAGCACCTTTTCCACCTGCTGGGACACCCCGGTTGCGCCTTCCAGGGTAAGACCGGAATCCAGCTCCCCGATCATGCTCACTTCGCCCAGATCACCGGTCGGCACAAAGCTCGTGCCCATGAAAGGCACTACCGCCATACTGGCCGCAAAAAGCCCCAGCGCTATGCCCAGGGTTTTGCCCCGGTGGGCCAGAGCCCGGTCCAGCACGCTTAAGTACAGGCCGGTAAATCGGTCAAAGCCCCGGTTGAACCAGTTCAGGAATCTCCCCACCGGTCCGCTCTGCAACTCACTGCCGGTCAAATATTTAGAAGCCAAAACCGGGGTAAGGGTGAAGGAAACCAGGAGGGACACCACCACACTAAAGGCAACCGTGATGCCGAATTGCTTAAAGAACTGCCCGACTTCCCCGGTCATCATTCCCACCGGGATGAAAACCGCCACTACCGTAAAGGTGGTGGCCATTACCGCCAGGCCTATTTCGCCGGTGGCTTCCCGGGCTGCCTGCATAGGGGTTTTACCCATGTGCAAATGGCGGATGATATTTTCGATTACTACTATGGCATCGTCAATGAGCAGTCCGACGGACAGAGAAAGGGCGATAAGGGACATGTTATTCAGGGTAAAGCCCATTATTTTCATGGCGGAAAAGGTGACTATGATCGAAGTGGGAATGGCCAGACCGCTGATGAGGGTGCTTCTGGTGTTGCGCAGGAACAGGAATACGGTCAAAACCGCCAGCAGGCTGCCCTCTATCAGGGTACGCAGTACATCATTGACTGAACTGCGAATATTGGCGGAATTGTCACGCACCACTTCAACGCTTACCCCCGCCGGCATTTCACCTTTGAGCTCTTCCAGGGCGGCCTTTATTTGTTCGGCCACCTCAACCGTATTGCTTCCCGACTGTTTTATGATCTCTACGCCGATGGCCGGCTTCCCCTGGTAGCGGGCCATGCTGTCCCGGTCTTTTATCCCGTCAACTACCGTGGCCACGTCCTTTACATACAGCTGCACCCCGTTCCTCCGGGCCACCGGCAGCTGCAGGTACTCATCAATCCGGCTCAGCTTTCCGGCCGTGCGCAGAGATATCTTGTTTTCAGCGGTTTGCAGACTTCCCGCCGGTATTTCCAGGTTTTCGCCCTTCAGGCTGGCCACCACTTCATAGGGGCTTAATGACAGCGCGCTCAAACGCTGTTTATCGAGAAGAATTTGCACCTCCCGCTCTTCGCTGCCGATTATGTTTACGGCGCCTACCCCGGGTACCGCTTCCAGCCTCTTTTTCAGCAGGTCGTCAACCGGAATGCTCATTTCTCGAACCGAACGGTCCCCGGTAACGGCCAGGGTCATGATCGGCCGGGCGGAAGGTTCAAAGCGGGCGATGATCGGTTCCTCAATGCCTTCCGGCAATTCACCTCTGATGCGGCCCAATTTGTCACGAACATCCTGGGTGGCTACCTGGGGATTGGTCTCCAGAGTAAACTCCGCCCATACCGTAGCCACCCCTTCACTGGCCCGGGCGTAAACGTGCTTGACCCCTGACACCTGTCCCATAGCCTCTTCCAGTTTTACCGCCACATCGCTTTCCATCTGCTCGGGGGAGGCTCCGGCATGGATTATAGTGACCGATACGTAGGGAAATTCAATATCCGGCCAGTCGTTGATGTTGAGATTGAGGAAACTTACCACCCCGGCCGCCACCAGGGCCAGAATGGTAACCACCGCCAATACCGGGCGCTTCAGGCTCAAGTCGCTTAAAAACATAGGTTCAATCCCCCTGCCCGCTGGAGATCTGGATATGGTCCCCGTCCTTGAGTTTATTGACGTTGCTGATTACGATAGTCTGCCCGTCGCTCAGGCCCGATTTAATCTCCACCATGGTCCCCATCAAAGCGCCTATTTCAACCTTTTTCTCTTTAACCACATCCCCTTCCGGGACCAAAACGTAGTACAGACCCTGTTTGCTGCTCAAGGCCTCCAGGGGAACCGCTAAAACCGGTTGGTCTTCGCCAATCTTGATCGACACCCGGGCAAACATGCCCGGTTTCAGCAATTCGTCGGGATTTTTAACTTTAATTTTGCACTCGAACACCCGGGATCCCGCTTCGGCGGCTGGATTTATGACCATTACCCGGCCGGTGAACTTCTGGTCCGGGTAGGTGTCAACCCCTACCGAGCAATCGAGTCCAATCTTGATATAGTCGAGATCCTTCTGCCCCACCTTGACCAGCACAAACACCTCGGTCAGATCCTCCACCAGCAATACCGGCGTCCCGGCGGCCAGCATCTGGCCCAGTTTAACGTTTCGATTGGCTACCAAACCCGAGATGGGCGCTCTTATCGATGCTCCGGCCAGGGCCTCCCGGGCGTTGGCCACGGAGGCCTCGGCCGCCGCCACATCCGCCCGGGCCGCTTTCAGCCCGTTTTCCAGATCATCCATGGCTTTTTGGGAAATGGCCCCGGCTTGGAACAGGGTTTTTCCCCGGCTGTAGTCCTGAGTCAGACTGGCCAGATTGGTCAGGGCCTTGTCCAGCACCGCCTGGCTGGCCGCCAGCTGGTTGATATAATCGGTGTCTTCAACTTTTACCAGGATGTCTCCGGCCGCCACCCGGGTCCCGTTTTCCACGCTTATTTCACTTACCCGCCCGGCGCTTTTGGCGCTTACCACAGCGTTTTGCACCGCTTCGACGCTTCCGGTGAGCTCCAGGGCGTTTTCTTTTTGAACCTGCCCCACGGCCTGCACTTTGATGCTCTGGACCCGGCTCTGGGTTGGAACCGGCGCCCGCAGCCTCATAACCCCCAGGGCCGCTGCGGCGACAAAAGCCGCTGCCAGAAGCAAAATGGCCAGAGTTTTTTTATCGGGCTTCATAAATCTCTCCCCCTTAACGCCGTTCCGGGTTCAAAACTCCGTAAAGCAAAACGTTGCGCAGGATCTGCAGGCCCTGCTGCACGGTTATATCGTAATCAGTCAGGAATTTATTATCATCCAGGGCCTCCAGGCTCTTGTCCAGAATTAATTCCAGGATGGCCGGGTGAATATCAGTGCGAATGTAGCCTTCTCTTATACCCTGATCGATCAGCTCTCGATAAATGGCCCTGGGCAATTCCGAATTTAAATGCCGGGCAATTTCAGGATAATACCGGTTGAGTTCAGCCAGGAAGCTGAGGGGCATTTGCCGGTGGTAATGGGCGTTAATCAACAGGTCCAATTTTTCCAAAAATCCCGCCTGGGACTCCAGGGCCTCCATATGGACGACCCGATCAGCCGCAGCCAGTTTTTCACACAGGGCTTCAACAATCGCTTCTTTACTTTCAAAATGCGCATAAATAGTCTTTTTACTGATCCCCAGATCAGTGGCGATATCCTGAACGGTAAAGCGCTTGATTCCGTATTTCAAGATCTGACGCCAGGTGGCATCAATGATTCGTTCCCGCATTCCAATCTCCCACTTAGGAAACCAATATAGTTTCTCCGGTTTCTTGATTCAATGTTATCATACCCTTTTATTCCGCGCAGCCCCTTTTAAAAGAAATAGTTCCAGTCCCGCCGCGAACCGCTGGTAATGCGATTGGGGCATACTAATCAAGAATATACAGTGAAAGGGGTCATTATGAATGCTGTTTCGCCGCCAGGCCGAACAATTGATGGAGCACCGTCAGCAGAAGAAATCGCACAAGGGCAAGGAGATGCGCTGGTGGGATCTGGCTTTTATCGGGACCGGCGCCGTGATCGGAGCAGGCTTCTTTTTGGGCACTGCCTTATCCATTCACCTGGCGGGTCCTTCCCTGCTCCTGCTTTACTTATTGGGCGGATTGACGGCTTTCCTGGTTTTTAATTCCCTGGCGGACATGTCTTTGCATGATCCCCAGCCCGGTTCGTTCCGGGTCTACGCCCGTAAAGCCTTCGGCCCCTCCATGGGCTTCATAAGCGGCTGGATGTACTGGCTGGCCGGGATTCTGATCATGTCCAGCGAAGTCGCCGCTCTGTCCATTTTCACCCGCTACTGGTTTCCCGGCATTCCTCTCTTTGTTTTTGCAGCGTTCTACTCGCTTCTGGCCCTGGCTATAAACCTCCTGGGAGTCCACGATTTTGGCCGCATAGAATCTCTATTCGGACTTTTGAAGACCTCTTCACTGCTCATATTTATTGTTTTTGGCCTGTTTTATGTCATAGGTCTTATTAACCCGCTTCCTTATACTGCGCCCCAAACCCTGCCGATAACTGCGGCGCGGTGGCTGCCCAACGGTTTGCTGGGAGCCTGGCCGGCTATGATATTCGTCCTCTTTTCCTATGGCGGAATAGAGGTCATGGGGATCATGTCCACCGAACTTAAAAATCCGAAAGAGGTCGGCCGGTCCGGCCGGGTCATGCTGGTGGCCCTGACCCTCATTTACTCGGCGGCCTTGCTGTTCGCGCTGCTCATGGTCCCCTTGTACCGCGTAAGCGCTGTGGAAAGTCCCTTTGTCAGCGCTCTCTCCATATTTCACTTCGGGTTTATCGATTCACTGCTCAACCTGCTTATCATCAGCGCGGCGTTTTCCACTATGGTGGGAGCCCTGTTTGCAGTTACCAATGTCATGGTATCACTGGCTGACGACGGGGACGCCCCCCTGCTCCTAAACGGCCGCAACCGGCGGGGAGTGGCCCTGCCCGCTTTAAGCCTGAGCGGCCTGGGCCTGGCCGGGGCAGTCTTGCTTTCCTTTCTGCTCCCCAACACCTTCTACGAATACCTGACCACGGCGGCTGGAGTAATGCTGATTATGAACTGGCTGATCATTCTGTCCGCGCAGATGAAAAACAACCCCCTCTATATCAAGCAACACTTAAAGGAACGATACCAGGTTCCCGGTTATCCTTATTCTTCCTACGGAGCTATGGCGGTAATTCTTCTCACCATTGTGGGAGCGATTTTAATGCCCCTTCAGCGAACCGGGGTTATCGTCAGCCTGGCGCTCGTTTTACTTATTGCTCTCGCCAGCCGGCTGCGCTCTCTGGAACTAAAGCCGGGATGGGGCAGGCTGGCTCCAGCACGTAAGAGACTGCCTGAAAATAAAGACCCGGAAAGAGGCCGCGAAGAATGATACCCATGAGGTGCATCCCGGCCGTAAAATTGGGAAGCAGTTGTATCCGGGACGTATTTGACGCGAGGGGAGGCAGAGGGCGTTCGTATGACAAAAAATAAATATTTAAGGCATCCCGTTCGGGATGCCCCTCTATGTTTATTTTACCGGTTTTCCGTCTTTCCACTGGCCTTCGAAGGATAACTTGCCGTCTTCGAAATAGGATTTGCCGAATCCTTCCCGCTTACCGTTGTTGTACTCCCCTTCATACCAGAGTTGGAGGTTGGGATAGTACTGGCACCCTTGCCCGTGATACTGACCGTCTTTCCAATTGCCTTCGTATATTCTTCCGTCTCTATAATAGGCTCTGCCAAAACCTTCCGGTTTGCCTTCCTTCATTTCCCCGTCATAAGCGACGCTAAAACCTGCCTGCTGGAGAAGCTCGTGATAAACCTTTCCGCGATACTGTTTCATACCTTCCGACATAACGATCCCTCCCTTATTTAGTTGTACTAAATTGATGAGTTCTCTTTCATAAATTATACCATAGCCAAAGCCGACCATAAACGCTCTTCGCCTGTCAAACATTTCGACAAAACGCTTCGAAACGAGCCGTCGGCTTGCAGCTTCATAAGCCAGTTCCCAGAGCTGGCTATTAAGCAGAAGGTCAAGGGATATGGCAGGATAGCGACGGAGGCGTACTATTTGTACGTTGACGAGCTATCCTGCCATATGACGCAGGACGACGCCCATGGACGGGCTAGTGCGGCGGTGGCAGGATGCCATGGAGCCGCGATTCGGTTCAAGAGCCTGCTCCGGGGCGCTTAGAAGCCGGCCAGGTAGCAGGCATAGTCCATCGGCCTCGACACCACTACCTTTCTGGTCTCCTTGCTGATATAGCTGAATGACCGGCGGCCTGGTTTGGGGTTTACTTCCAGAAACCAGACCTTGCCCTTCTCGTCGATCATGAAATCAAGACCCAGATCTCCCAGGGATGAAGACCTTTTTTCCAAGGTCTGCCCTATGCGCAGGCCCAGGCGAACGATCTCACCAACTATACCTTCAATTTGATCATTGCCCATATTCCTGGCCTGCAGTACTTTATCCAAAGAGGCGGCCTTGCCTCCGGTATGCAGGTTAGTGGTTACGTGTCCGTAAACACCTTCCCGGGCAGCGATGCCGGTTACCGCCCAGCGATTGTGGCGGTCTTTTTGCAGCATCACTCGAACATCGAAATGGTTTTTCCCGCTGGGTGCTTTTATAGCCTGCTGGGCCAGCAGTATTTCATTGGGGTTGGCCGAACGCAGCCGGTTGTAAACCTCCTGGACCGAATTGAGGATTTTGCCGAGCCTATCCTGGTTGTTTTTAACCAGGTAGCGCCCCTGCTTTCTGGTCACTCTGCTTATGGCGCGCCCTTTACAGCCGTTTACCGGCTTCACATAAACCCCTGAATATTTATTAAGCAGGGAGGCCAGGGAAGCCGGGGAAACCAGCAGGCGGGTTTCCGGCAGGTGTCCGGCAATATCCTTTTCCTTATTGAGCTGCCGAAATACAACCCACTTATTTCCCACCGGGCTGTTGAAGCTTTTGACTCCATAACGGGAGAGCATGATAGCCAGGTCCCGGGAGCGCAAGACATTGGTTCCTGGAAAATAGCGGTTGTAATACACATCCGGGAGGGGAAACCAGTGACGGATCCAGGCGCTTTCCGCATCCCGGCTCAAGTAATAACCGTGGATGCGTTTGCGCTCCAGATCAATATTTTGCTGGGAGAAAACAAAAGCCAGCCCGTCAAGCTCTTTCATTCTCATCAACAAACTGCGCAGGAACCGGTCCTGGGATCCAAAACTACGCCGCTGCTTGTTGAACGGCCTGGACAGAATACCCACTACCGGCCCCAGTCGAATGGTCTTGCCGGAGGTCCGGACATTGAAGCGCATGCTGCCGGGCAGCCCAAGGTAGCGGGCCAGTTCCGGGCTTATCAGCACCGTATTTTCATCCTTTTTGGAATTCTTTTCCGTTACCTCGACGGTAAGCGGTATTTTCATCTTTCCCAGGCAAACCGAACATACATCCCCCGATTCAATGCCCGGAGCCAGGGGGGCTGGTATATATAGACGCGCAGATCTGGTTTTCATATGTGTATCCTTGTATTGAACATTATGGTCTATTATATGTATGTTTGTGCTTTATGGTCAGATTTGGCCAGAAAGAAAAAGAAAACCCGCTTTAAGCCGTCCAAATTCAGTAGAAAGGCATAAGCATGCCTGCGGGCTAGGCATCCCAGTTGTTTATTGATACAATAAAGGCACATCCTATCAAAAACAACTCGTTTGCCGCTGCAGCCGTATGGCTGGATGATCAGGCGGCGGTTCTACGTTCTAATGATCTTTTCTACCAAGCTCGCAGCATAAAAGCCGTTGTATTTCAAAAGTATTTCTGTTTAGACCCGCTAACCGCCTTTCAAAGGAAAAGGAGGTGTTGCCGGCGCTCCGAATACGGAACGTTGTACTGATGTTATTGTTTTGGGCAAGAGAGAGAAGAAAGAAGGAGGAGGTACAATGGCGCTTAAGACCAGAGACGATTATTTGAATTCCCTGAAGTCCATGCGTCCCAATATCTATAAATTTGGGGAATTGATCTGCAATGTCACCACCCATCCCGCTACCCGGCGAACGGTGGAAAGCCACGCCCGGGCTTTTGACGCGGCTTTTAATCCCGAGACCAGTGAGATATTTACCGCCCAATCACCCTTCATTAAGGAGCCTATCCACCGCTTCAATTCCATGATGCAAAGCCTCGATGAAATGATGTATAACTCCAAGTTTAAGAGAATGATGTTCCGCCTTACCGGCTCCTGCACCGGCGGCCTCTGTGTGGGTTGGAACGCCCAGAACGTCATGTGGAACGTCTGTAAAGACATGGACGATGAATTGGGAACCAGTTATCAGAAGCGGCTCAAGAAATGGATCGTCAGAGCCCAGCAAAACGGGCTGGTGGTAGCGGGCGCCTTGACCGACGCCAAGGGGGATCGCAGCCTGAAGACCTCCCAGCAGCCCGACCCGGACAGCAATGTCCGCATCAGTGAGATCCGCCCGGACGGCATCGTCATTCGCGGGGCCAAACTCATGATCTGCGGGGTGGCGGCGTCCAATGAAATATTTTTGCTTCCCGGCGGCGCCTACCGGGAGGAGGATAAGGACTACGCCCTGGCCTGCGTAGTTCCCCGGGATATAGAGGGCCTTACCATCGTCGAAACCCGCCATCCCAGTGATGAGAGAGAATTGCACGATGAAGGCTTCGATACGCTGAACACCGGCATAACCCAGGCTTATCTAATGTTTGAAGATGTTTTCGTCCCCCATGAAAGGGTGTTCATGTGCGGTGAGTATAAGTACACCGGCCGGGTGATAGAATATTTCACCGCCAATTACCGGGCCTGCATTGGGGCCTGTGTTTCCGGTCAAGGTGATGTAATGGTGGGAGCGGCCGCCCTTATTGCACGCGCCAACGGGCTTTCGTCCAAAACCTTTATGGATAAATTAGTACAAATGGCCATAAACAACGAAACCACCTTCGGTCTGGGGATCGGGGCTATGGCCATGGGAAGAAAGGGCGCAGCCGGCAGCTGGATAGCCGACTCCCTCCTGGCCCACACCAACAAAGTGCACGTGGCCACTTTGCCTTATGAAACCAAACGCCTGTGCCAGGATATCGGCGGGGGGATCGTTGAGACCGGGTGCTTCCCGTCATATGTTGATTTTACCCACCCGCTTTACGGACCCCTGGTTCAAAAATATGTCAAAGCCGGCCGGGAGGTCTCGGCTGAGACCAGGGCGCGCGCGGCCCGTTTGGTGGAATGGTTGACGGTGGGAGCCGGAATACCCGGATGTATGCACGGCGGCGGTTCGCCGGACGGCGCCCGCCTGGTGGTCAGGGCCAATACCCCCTTTGAGAAGTACGCTGATTATGCCCGCAACCTGGCCGGTATCGACGAGCCCCTGCTTGACCCTAAAAAATAGAACCTGCGGGGGGTGAGGCGGATTTATGCTTCACCCCCGCAGTTGCAGGATAATGTCGGCTCAGTATGGAACAATATGGAACAATAAGGTAGCTTGAACTAAGGGGTGGAATCATGCGAGTCGGGGTTTTTTATCACGATGAATTTGCCCGCAACGGGTACTATATCCTCCGGGAACGGGTTCGCCCGGGTTTTGAAGCCCTTAAGGACCTGGTGGCATCAGGCCAGGTCAGGGTCTACACGCCGGAGATCAATAAAACCGTACAGCGCCTCCTTCAGGCCACCCATACCGTCTCTCTGATCGCCGAGGTTAAATATGAAGGTGAATATGAGATTTCACTGCTTTCGGCGGCCGGGGTGGTTGAAGCGGCCGAGCGCCTCCAGCAGGATGAACTGGATATGGCTTTTTGTTTTGTCGGGGCCGCCGGGCACCACGCCAGCCGGAATAAATTCTGGGGTTTTTGCTTTTTCAACGATGTAGCCATGGCCGTGCTTCGCCTTCAGGAAATGGGTGTAAAGAAGATTTTGATCGTAGATGTCGATCCCCATTTCGGGGATGGAACCAGAGACCTGCTGGGGGGCGATCCCGATGTAACCCACGTCAACTTTCACTCCGGAATGACGGACAACGAAAACCGCGAGTGGAACAACTATGACTACGGCATCGGCGGTGCTACTGACGAGGTGTTTATGAACAAACTCGAAGCGGTGCTGAACCGGCCCTTCGATTTTGAGTTTCTGATCCTGATCTTTGGGCACGATTCCCACAACGATGATTATGGACCTTTCCGGCTCAGCCAGGCCGCCTACCCCTTCCTGGGCAGCTTGATGCACCGCATCGCCGGGGGAAAACCGACCTTGATGGTCCTGTCCGGGGGCTCCCAGCCGGAAGTGGCCCGCGAGGCTATCCCCGGTTTGATAAAGGGCTTTATTAATTCTCCGGGTTGATAAAATTCCCGACCCAAAATAAGCCATCGCTTGAGAGGCCGGCTGTTTGATCCCTTCGTTTGGCAGCCGGCTTTATCCATCCTGCCATAATAGCTTAATCGTTACATGGTAAAAATAATTTTATAAAGCAGGCTGATCCTTGAAACTTTTCTATCTTCACCCCGGTATAGATAATTGATAGTGAGAGGAGGCTCCCCGGTGGCCAGGGATGATTATGAAATAATTGCCGCCTGTAAAGATAAACAGGAAGACGCCTGCCAGGAGTTGATGCGCCGCTATGAAGGCTATGTTTTCAAGCTGTGCTTGAACTTTACCGGCCAACGGGAAGACGCCCTGGATCTGACCCAGGAAGTATTCTTCAAGGTGTTTAACAACCTGTCTTCCTATCAACTGGGCCGCCCCTTCAAGCCCTGGCTGCGCCAGGTAACTGTAAATATGGCCATTGATAATATGCAGAAGCATTCCTCTCCCCTGTCCCTGGAGCAGCCGATCGCCGACGGAAACGCCACTCTGGCCGACACCCTGGCGTCCCGGGACGACCCGGCCCGGGCCATCGAATGGCAGGAAACCGGTCAAATACTCAAGGAAGCCATTAAACGCCTTCCCCAGGTCTATCGACTGGTAGTGGTTTTGCGCCATCAAGAGGGAATGACCTATCAGGAAATAGCCGACGCCTCAGGCATTCCCCTGGGAACGGTGAAAACCCATCTTTTTAGAGCGCGCGGCCTGCTTCGCAAGGATCTCGCGTCATACTATGCTTGGGAGGTTTAATCATGAACTGCGCTACAGATAAGCTGCAGATGTACCTTGATGGCGAATTAAACCAGGCTGAGAAAGCTGATCTGGAGAGGCACCTGGGCTCCTGCCCCCATTGCCGGCGGGAAATCGGCCAGCTGAAACTGCTCTGGTTGGAGCTGGGCGAAGAGACAGAAATTTCTCTGCCGCCCGAACTGCCCTTTTTAAGGCAGCAGCTTATTTACCGCGTATTGCACCGGAGTCCCGGCAGCGATGATTCGGGGATTTCCTACTGGGAAAGCCAAAAGCGGGTCTGGCAGCCGTTTCTATGGGGGGCCAGGCAGATCCCCGGTCTGTCGCTCATCCCGGCGGCCGGCCGGCAACTCCCGAAATTGCTGCGGGGGACCGCCAGCCTGGCCCGGGATATGGGATTGATTCCCGGGCTTAAGAAAGGGGGGAGCCGTTGATAATTATTTTATATATTCTTGGAGTGCTGTTGTTCATACTGGCCGCCCTACTCTTATTACCGTGGCGCTTTGGGCTGCAGGCCGCCAATCAACCCGCCCTTGACATTAAGGCGGAACTGAAGTGGGCGTTCGGTCTGCTGGGATTCCGGGCGTCCTATGATAGTGAGGGCTTCAACACCCGGATAATTCTCTTCGGTTTTAGCAAGGCTTTGAGTTCAGACAACCAGAAAACCGGAACTGATTCCGCACCGGAAAAGCGGAAGCGCAAAGGGCGGCGGGGCTCTCTATCGGATTACTTGAATCGCTCCCTGATAGCCTCTTTCACCCGCCTGCTGCGCAGCTTGGTAAGGGCTTTACATCTGGATGTCAATTTGAGCGGCCGCTACGGATTTGAAGAGCCTGATATAACCGCTATGGCTGCGCTCCTCATCAGGTTCCTGGCCGGCGGCGGCAGCGCCATAAACCTCACACCCGATTATTCCCAGAGCGTTGTGGACGTCAGCGGATACCTTCGGGGACGGGTAATAATAGCCCAGATCCTTGGCATAGGGATACGGTTCCTGTTCAGCAAGCCGGTCAGAGCCATTTGGTGGCCGAAGATAAAGATAAGAAGAAAGCGAAAGGAGATCATACAATATGCTTAAAGAAAGCCTGGAAGCCATAATGACTAAAATGGGGGAATTGGCCAATTCCAAAACCGTGGTCGGAGAGCCCATCATCAGCAATAACAAGACCATTATACCCCTTCTGGCAGTGCGCATGGGCTTCGGAAGCGGCGGCGGGGAGGGCAACGCTCCTCAGCAGGGCGTAGGCCATGGCGAAGGCGGAGGAGGGGGCTTGAGCGTATCGCCCACCGCCCTGATCATCATCGATGAGGCCGGCGTGCAGGTCTATTCTCTGGCCCAAAAGGGCTCCATCGCCAAGCTGGTAGAAATGATTCCCGAAGTGATGGCCAAAATGCCCAAAAACGACGGCGGCGGCAGCTGCTGCTGCTAAACGGCCGTAAAACGGCTTCATTTATCAGGGCCACCCCCTGGGGGTAGGTCCTGATTCGTTTTTAACGGAAAACTTATAAAAATTATTCCATTAGAACTATACTATTAGTATATACAGTTGGAAAAAGGAGGCGATCATCCATGGATAAGGACCTGTTGGAAAAGGCCCGCGAGCTTTTAAATCGCAACCTGCCCAGCACCACCCTGAGCACGGTTGACAAGGATTACAACGTCAATGTGGCGGTTATTTCAGTTTTGGAAATGATCGACGACGAAACCATACTCTGCGCTCGTTTTGGAGCCGACCGGACTTATGCCAATCTCCTCTCTACCCGCAAAGGGGTGTTCATGGTGCTCACCTTTGACGAGTTTCAGACCAAAGAAGGCATCCGGGTGGCAGTTGAAATGATCGGAGACGAAACCGGCGGCCCCCATTACCAGCGGATGAGAGACCGGTTGGACCAGACCCGGTACAAACGCTTTCCTTTAAAGAACTGCCTCATCTTCAAGATCACCGGCATCCTGCCCATCTCAACCCTGAAATAGCAATGAGTACGGTTCTTCAACTCATTTTCGCAAGACCGATGCCATATGTATTCGGTAGTTGAAGAACCGTCTCCTAACTCATTAACGAAGCAGGGCTACGATGATTACCAGGGCCCCGAGGGCGAAACGGTACCAGGCAAAGGGCAGGAAAGTACGGGTCTGCAAGAAGCGCAGCAAAAAGCCTATACTCAGCAGGCCGACCAGGCAGGACACTATAATCCCGACGAAAAAATGCAAATTCATCATAGCCGGGTTGGCAATCAGTTCGGGAACTTTAACCAGCGCGGCTCCGAAAATGATGGGAGTGGAGAGCAGAAATGAAAAGCGCGCTGAACTCTCCCGGGTCAGACCGGTCAACATACCGGCGCTCATGGTTATGCCGGAGCGGGACACACCGGGAATTATGGCCAGGGCCTGGGATAAACCGATGATAAAGGCAGTGCGAAACCGCATATTATCCAGTTCCAGCACCTTGCTGCCCTGCCGGTCAGCCCAATATAAAATAGCACCCATTATTATCAAGGCAATGCCGATCAGCAAAGGCTGGCGAAACAGGGTCTCCGCCAAGTTTTCCAGCAAAAATCCCGCCAGCGCACCGGGAATGGTAGCTGCCACCAGATACCAGAAGAGCTTGCCCTCCTGGCTGTGAACATCCCTCACCCCGCTGATGACCAGCACCCACCAGTCTCTCCAAAAGTAAACCACCACTGCTATCAAGGTGCCCACATGCAAAGCAATATCAAAGGTGAGGCCTGCATACGGCCATTGGAACAACCAGGGTAAAATCCAGAGGTGAGCCGAACTGGATATGGGCAGAAATTCACCCAGCCCCTGCACAATGCCCAGAATGATAGCGTGCCATAACAACATTTATAAATCCTCCTCGCAGTTCGTGAGTTATCTTAACTAGCGGCTTAGAAACAGCAGGCCCTATTGCGAAGCGGCATACGGTTTCACCGAATCTAAAAAGGTGTCAACGATTTCCAGGTACAGCACCGGATTGGTTTGGTAGTTCTTAACATGGGTTCCTCCCGGAAACCGGATGAGTTTGGCCTCGGGGTAAGCCCGAAGCAGGCTTTCACTGTTGGCAATCGGTATATCCACATCCTGATCCCCGTGTATAAGGAGCAGAGGGCGTCCGTTCATAAGCGGGATCTCCCCCTGGGGGCTGACCGAACCGGGCTTCAATCCGGTTATTAAAGGGGTGACAATAAAGAAAGCCCGGCTAAAAGGAAAGGCAGGCAGTCCCGACCATACACTGAGATTTTCACCCAGATAGGCCTTAAGATCCGCAAAGGGTGAGTCAGCGATGACCGCGGCGACCGCCGGTTCGCGCGAAGCGGCCATTATAGCCGTTGATGCCCCCATGGAAAATCCGAACAGTATTATCTGCTCATTCAATCCGGGTTGGGCGGCCACATAGTCAATGGCGCCGAGCAAGTCCCTTACTTCATACTGCCCGACCGAAGTGAGGTTTCCTTCGGATTCTCCATGGCCTCTAAAGTCAAACATCAATACATTGTAACCGGTGTCGGCCAGATGTTTGGCTATGGGCAGTATCGGCACGCCATTATTCAGGCGGTTTTCTCCGTAACCGTGGGCAAATATCACCGTTTTGCGGCTTCCTACGGCCGGTATCAACCAGCCTTGCAGAGTCAAACCGTCCACCCGGCTTTTAAAGACTATATCCTGGTATTTCAAGCCCAGAGTACCGGGATTGGCGTCAAGGGCCTGACGCGCCGGGTGGGTAAGATTCCACCCCACATAAGCAGATATGCCGAAAACCGCTGTTAAGGCCAGGATAATGACCAGTAATCCGGCGATGATAATTCTGCCCCGGCTTACTGCCCGGCGGGCCAGGGCCGGTTTGCTACTACCCATAATCAATTCCTCCCGAACTCAGTGCTCAGTGCTGTATATTGGCAGCCCCTCTGATCCTTTCATAATTCTATTCTACCCGGGACCGGGTTACAAGCGGGCTTTGAAAATACCCCCTTGTTGGGTTCGGCATGCCCGGACGGCTAATCTGAGCAGTACCGGCTCCCCCTGGCAAGCCAAAGGGACGCCTGATTGCCAAGCCGGCGTCCCTATTTATATCGTCATCAATTAAGCCGTCCCGGCTTACCGTCTATACGCCTCAACCACCGCCATTAAAGCCTACGGTAACCTTATCGCCGTCAACGATAACCGGAACTCTCCTGCCTCCCGACACCTCGATAAGCTCCTCCTTTTTATCGGGCTGCCGGGATACGTTGATCTCCTCAAAAGGGGTCCCCTGCCCCTCTAAATACTGGCAGGCCGCCGCACAATAGGGGCACCCGGTTTTAGTATAAATAGTCACTCCCATGATCCGGTTCCTCCTTTTATTCGCTCCAGTACTCTGTTAACTCTAATTCTTTTATAAATCGTCGAGGGAAATTTTTGCAGGACAAGGCGGGCAGCTCTTTGCCG
>DHRK01000023.1:0-5466 GCA_002410325.1 Syntrophomonas sp. UBA5314 | reverse complement strand
ATTGCGATTGACGACAACGCAGTTATGCGAAAATTTAACCGACGAGTAATACAAGAATTAGAGTTAACAGAGTACTAGTACTGCTCAATCTCAATAATATAAAACGAATATTACGACAGCTATCACTACAGCTAATGTCACAAGTAATCCAGTTAATTTCAAGAGTGCTTTCCTGGGATCCATTGATAAATTCTCCCCCCTGTAGATATAATGCTAAACCGCTTTGGTAACGGGCGCCTTTAAGCCCTAAAACTCAAATACTTTTCCATCCTCGGCATACTCGCAGTGAAGGGCGTGCAGGTACTCGAGCATTTCCTGCCCCATATGGGTTATTATTACTTTTTTAGCGCCCAAACGGCTGTAATTGGCCATCAAGGTCCGGTAGTCAAGGTGATGCTTCACTTTTTTAGCGTAGAAATACGATTCGGCTACCAATAAATCCGCCCCCTGAGCTGCGGTCACCAGTTTATCCGTCCAGTCGGTATCACCGGAATAGGCGAATATTTTGCCCTGGGATTCAATCCGGTAGATCAAGTGGATATCGCTTTCCCCGGATACGGCCTCAAAGGTGGAGATCGACATTCCCGAGACGACGAATTGGTCAGCCGGGTTTAGTTCAACTTTTATCAGTTCAAAGCTCAGTTTGCTTTTAAGAAAGCCTGGAAAGGCGGCCTCCATGACCTGATCAAAGCGTTTTTTAAGCCCGGTAGGCCCTATCAGAGTGATATTCTGTTTCCTTTTCTGGTTTAGCTGGGCATCAATAATAAAGTAGGGTATGCCCCCAAAGTGATCCCCATGCAGATTGCTGACCATAATCAGGCTTATCTTATTCGGATCAATGCCATATTTATTCAGGGAAATCATTGCCGAGGCTCCGCAATCAACCAGGAATTGCCGTTCTCCGTTTTCCACCAGGATGCAGCTCTGCAGCCTCCCCCCGCTGCCAAAGGCATCACCACTGCCCAAAAACTGAACTTTCACCCTGATCTCCACCTCCGTTCTTTGCTCCGATGGCCCATGGCCATTTTCTCCCTAACCGGTCAGATTTGATTCATTTATCCCTATTTTCAACTATAATTCCGTTTTTTCGTTCGTTTTATTTGACGATCAGAACATGACAGGTGGCCAGTGAAACCACCCGGCTACTCACACTGCCCAGCAGCAGTTTTTGCAGCTGGTTTAAACCCCGGTTGCCGATAATGATCAAATCGACATGGTGTTTTTCAGCTTCTTGAAGGATCATTTCCGGGGCCGGACCTGAATCAATAATGACCTTGGCATTTACGCCCGGTCCCAATTGCTCCCTGGCTTTCTCGGTTATTACTTCCGCCGCTTGAATGAGCTCATTGTGATACTGGGCAGGAGTGAAATCAAGACTCATACCTTCCGGCATTACCCGGGGAGTGGGAAAATTCATGACGTATATCAATATTACCTCTTTTATGGCGCCCTGCCGGGCCAGGTCCCCGGCTGTGGCAACCGCTTTAAAAGAATGCTGCGAGCCGTCAACCGCCACCATAGCCTTTTCATACATACTTATCCCTCCCACTAAGCGTTTGGAATCTAAAACCAGCTTATTATCAACTGATCATAACTCTTTTTTCGCTATTTGTGCACATGTTCCTGGTAAAAACGGAAGATTCTTTTGCTATCTTTCGAACATGGCCCATTCCGATGAATCATGGCTAAAAACGTTTGGCGTCCGCTTGCCCTTTGGACCTGCACCTTAGACGCTTGGCTCGGCATCGCCCTTAAGCTTGTCCCATAAATGGGCAAAATGAGATCAGGCTGATGTAATTAATCAGACCTGACCTTTTACTACTAGTTGGGTTTAATCAACACCAGTTTTTTGCCATACCATCTAACCTGGTAGCCCATGGCAGAAGCCAGTGAGCGAACCGGAGCTATCAAAAGACGTTTTTCATTTTCAAAAGCGGGGTGTTCCAGGAACTCCTCCACGCCGTCTACCAGCATAGAGGCGGCTCCAGCGGAAATTTCAATGCGCGAGGCCGGCCGGGCCACAGCCATATCCACAGCGGTCCAGGCTTCAAACACCTGCCACCCCCCTGCGTTTTTGGCTTCCAACCACCCGTAAGGGAGGTAGGCATAACCGTCCTGTCCCCAGGCGGCGCCCCACGAATTACGCAGGATCAGGGCTTCTTGCTCCGGCAGATCGCCGACTATTCCCACCGCGTGTCCTCCCTGGGGAAGACCCTGGGGCAGGGGCAACATCCCCTGCTCATCGGGGATAAAATTGGCACTCACCATCAAGGCCAAGAGCAGGGGGCCCTGCTGCTTAAGGGCCTGGCGGATTGCCGGAAGGGCCTGGCTCCTATCCCGATCGGCATAGCCGCATACACTGGCATAAGACTGGATCTTAAAGTCCTGGGCCGCCGACAAGGCGGGCTCTGGAATTTCAGGTGTACGGGGGGCTGGAAGATCGGTTAAGAGGTGATAGGGCATCATCTCTTCGCTGCAAACGCCATGGCTTTTCAAAACCTTTAGGGCAGCCCTCGGTGTAGTCCCTTCTTCGGCGGGCATTCCGTCAACTTGCTTGCACATGCTGTACAAGAAGGCAGTGGATAGCCCGGCGGGCGGATAGTTTCCCTGGACGATCTCTTGATAGGCCTTCAGGGTCCAGGTAGACGCGCAGGCTACGCAGGACCCGCGCTCACCCTGGTCAAAAACCGGTGGAAGCCCGGAGCGATAGTCAATGGTAGTCGGCTCTCCCGCTGCCGCCCCCATTAAACGCAGGTACTGGTAATCCCGGGGATCCTCGGGAGAGGGTAAACAGAGCAGCGGATAACCTTCATGATAATTCCCCAGGGTCTCCATGAAACGGCGCAGTTGATAGTATTCACCGGGCATAAAATCGCCTCCCGCTATTTTGTTCCTGATTGACAGGCCCAGGCGGGCTCTGGTCAACCGGTACAATTCAGGTATATTCCCATGAGGCCGTGTAAATGCCTGAAGTTGACATCAAGCGGGCCGGTGTTATTACTTTCCAAGCAACCGAAGAAAAATAGGTTTGCAGGTAAGAAGGCCTTTATTCCAGGAAGGTAAGCGATCAGCTTTGGGGCGCAGCCAGGGTCTTTTTCACCCGCTGCCCGTTTTGGTCGACTTCCGAATAACCGATCGTGCCGTTGTGATCCCAGTATTCAACGAAATACAAGCCGTAAGCGAACGGCGACTTCAGTAAGACTCGGGAATCTTTGGCACCCACCGTATACATCCGGATGGTGATAAGGTTGTTGCTTTTATCTTTCTCCAGATTGGCTGCCGCCAGCCGGTTGCCGTCCGGGCTCCATACCGGCAGCAAAGTGCTGCTGATGGCCGGCGTCTGAACGGCCAGTGAATCGGCCCGGATTATTTTACTGGTCGTTACCTCCCCGGCCTTTTCACTTAAAAGCACATATTGGCTGTTGGGAGACCAGAACATCCCCTGGGTATTGGAACGGTAATTTCCCAGAACTCGTTCCTTGCTTTCTCCCGCTTCCTTAATACATATTTTGCTGCCCGCCCCGGTTTTGCGTATATAAACGGCGCTTATCCCGTTGGGAGCCCATGTTATCTGGGATACGGACTTATCCTCATACAATTCCTTTTCCAGAGCCTGCTTGGCCGGACTCCACTGCATGGGAAGCAGCTCCCGGTGGAGCTCAGCAGCCAGGGCCGCCTGATTTTTTCTCATTATATTTTCGCTTTGGATTTTAAAGTAATAGCGAAGGCTCCCTCCCATAAGGGCAACTGGCAGAATGGCTACCAGCAGCCAGATCAGGAAAGTTCGCCGGTAAATACAGATCATAGGGGTTCTCCTTGCCATGGATGGTAAGATAATATATTTATTATAGCCCGCTTAAAAATGAAAAAAGTAGTTTTTTATGTGTAGTCATAGAGTAGAATAATGATTTATTCTTGATTAAATTATATAATTCTAGATGATTGGGAGAGAAGCCCTGGTGAATTCATCGCATAGCCAATCCCGGCCGGTTCTCAAGCTTCCCCGCACCACCCTGGACAACTACCTGGAAGCGGTAAGTATTCTGGGTCTTTTAGCCATGGTATACCTGCTGGCCAGGTACTGGCCCGGACTCCCCTCCATAGTGCCCACCCATTTTGGAGTGGCCGGCCTGCCCGACGCCTGGGGGAGTAAAACCAGCCTCTTTGCCAACCTGGGCATAGGACTGTTTATTTACCTGGGATTGACCATTCTATATGGATTTCCTCACATCTACAACTATTTATATACCATAAACGAGTCCAATGCTGAAGCCCAGTACCGGTTGGCGCGCAGCCTGGTAAGCGGGCTCAAAGCCAGTGTTATCCTTATATTCACCTATGCCGAATGGGCTACTATTCAGACCGCTTTAGGACAGAGCGCGGGGCTGGGGGCCTGGTTTATCTTTATCGCGATGTTTTTTTCCCTGGGCCCCCTTTTGCTGTATCTCTATAAATCGTATCAAGCCGAACACCCGGCTTGATTATTTAAGAGCAATAAAGAGGAGGATGACCGATGCCAAGCTTCCATTTCAACTCGAGCGTGAAAGTAGACCGCATCTCCGGGCAAGAACTCAAAGCCGAATGCGTAGTACTCAGCACTCACCGGGAATCCCGGGGATGGCTGATCACCGATGTAGAGGGCTTGAAGATTTGCCAGGCGGGATGGGCCGATTACCGCAAAACCGGAGGCGGCGCCCTATCCGGAGAAATCCCGGAACTGGTCGGGGTGGAGGCTTTTCTGGAGGCCGGCCCCCATTTAAAAAGGGCTCTGCCTTCCAAGGAACAAGAGCCCATCCGCGATCTCATTTCGGAATGCATCCGCGGCCTGGTTCAGGCTGAAACCTTTTTCTTTAAAGAACGCGGTTATGCCAGCGCCGCCCAGTACGACAGCTACTGGGATAAAATGTACCTCAATGGCTGTTATTACTACAGCCACCTGGACAGGGTGGAAAAGCCCTGGTTGGACTATGTCGGCTACACACAGCGTTCCGGGAATTTGTTCAACCGGGTTCATTCAGTGGTAATCTACCGGGAGGAAGACGGCTGCTACAGTCTGAACGCCTCCTTTATCGATTCTTTCCATGAACTGGGCGTCCGCCTGGGGATGGATGCCGACGGAATCGTACTCCTTTCCGAAGCCTCCTACAACCGGGCGCCTGATAAAATATGCTGGGACAACACCCGTCACCTTGGAAACCTGCTCGGGCTTCGCCTATCCGATTTGAGCAAAAAAGAGCTGGCTGCCCGGGCCGGGGGGGCTGAAGGATGCAATCACCTGGTGGACATCCTGTGCGACGCCAGCCAGGCCATGGCAGAATTTTGGACGCCATAAAGCCACTAAAACCGCTTTGATTAAGCATTCTCGTTCTGGCGCTTCTATCATTGATCGTTCTTTGCGGGATTTGTGTTTCCGCCGCTAATTGGCGCTCGCTTTTCCCTTGAAAACCTAAAATCCCGTCAAATTAT
>DHRK01000046.1:53623-53789 GCA_002410325.1 Syntrophomonas sp. UBA5314 | reverse complement strand
GCTGAAATTGAACCCCGCTATGCCCTGGTTAAATGCTGGCAGCCGGCGGTGGGCAACAGCAAGTATGATTATGCGGGGATAGAAGACTGCCTGGCGGCCAGCCTGCTGCAGGCCGGGCCCAAAGAGTGTGAATACGGCTGCATAGGGCTGGGAAGCTGTGTCAGGC
>DHRK01000046.1:28355-53507 GCA_002410325.1 Syntrophomonas sp. UBA5314 | reverse complement strand
GGCTGCGGTAAATGCGCCACGGCCTGCCCCAAGAACGTAATCACCATGATTTCCCCCGAGGCGCATGTGGCGGTTTTATGCAATTCGCTGGATAAGGGGGCGGTGGTGCGCAAGATCTGTAAGGTGGGCTGCATCGGCTGCGGCATCTGCGTCAAGCAGTGCCCTTATGAGGCGATTAAGATGCAGAATAACCTGGCGGTGGTCGATTCCAGTATCTGCATAGAGAAGTGTGACAACCCGGTTTGCATTGAGAAGTGCCCTACCAAGGTGCTTAAAACCTACCAGAGAACTGAGCTGTTTGATGAAAGTACGTCTAATTACATTGTATAAGGGAGGTGTTTTACATGGCTCATACGATTACCGAGCTTTGTGTGGCTTGCGGAACGTGCTTTGATGAATGCCCGGTCGAAGCGATTAAAGAAGGCGAAAACATATACACTATTGACTCAGAGCAATGCACGGATTGTGGAACTTGTGTGGATAGCTGTCCTACAGAAGCCATTGTGGCTTAAGAAAATGATTTAAGATGGTGTTCATTCGGCTTTACCAATGAGTGAATTTTGCGGCTTTTACGGCGAGCCGTAAAATAGAACAATCCCCCTTTTTATAGGTAAGCGTAGTTCGAACTTTCGAACTGCGCCTACAAACTTTTTTTGAAGAGATTAGCCAATAACGCCCAATCGAACTGTTGTCCCTGCCAGGTCTGGCGGGAGCATCCTCTCTGCTTTTGCCATCAGCTCGCAAAACTCCGAAATCGAATCCACCTTAAGCCCGGCGGCTTTTCCGTCAACGTCCACTACGATATCCCGGCTAGACTCATCCATGTGTCTCCTTTATCCATGCCAAACCTGGTTCGGGTGTAAATGACCGGGAGGACTTGCCCGCACAGATTGGTAACCCCATCAACGTAAACCGGGGTTTGGGGACCCCGGTTTATTGGTGGAGTTCGAATTATTTCCTGGTTTCTGACGGGGAGAAGACTTTTTTCGCACCCATTACGCCCTTCTTTTTCAGGTCGTTGCTCTCCGGCTAATTCATCTGCATCTCGTCAGCAATGGAGGCAATCTCTTCTATGGAAGTGGACAGTTCCTCAATAGCCCGGGCCTGTTCCTGGGAAATGTTCGCGGCTTCCTCAACCTCATTGCTAACCTTTTCCACAACAACAGTCAATTCTTGAACTTGCTGTCTACTCGACGCACCCACTCCTTGAATAGCCTGCAATACACTATAGTACCCCGGTCCGATACGAGTAATCTCTTCTACAGATTCTGTTATGGCCTGGTTCGTTTTGACCACAATAGGGATAAAGGCATTGGCTTCCCGGACGGATATTTCCGACTGGTTTATGTCGGATAACACCTTACCCATCTGGTTATGAACTTCACGAACCAGATCTTTGATTTTGTCAGCATTTTCCGCTGATTCATTGGCCAGATTGCGTATGTCCCCGGCCACGACAGAAAAGCCCCGGCCGTGCTCACCCGCAGTGGCGGCTTCCACAAAACCATTGACGGCCAGCATATTGGTCTGAATGGAGACATTCTGAATGGTATCAACTATCTTCTCTATACGGCGTATCTTATCCTGCAGCTGTTCCAGCTCATGGTTGGTTGCTTCATAAGATTGAAGGCTGTCTTTTATGCGCCCCAAAATTGTTCTGGTTTTTTGCCGCGTTGCTTCCAGAAGTTCAGTCATCTCCACCCGTGTTTTCCCGGAATCTTTGGCCCTTTCGTTTATTTTCCCATATTCGTTGGCCGTAGCTTCCAGCAATTCTTGCGTTTCCATAGCTTCCTGATTAATGGTCCGAACTGCTTCCGTCATCTGCATGATCCCGCTGGCAATCTGGGCGGCGGAGCTGCTTATTTCTTCGATGTTGGCTGAGAGCTGTTCAGCAGTGGCCGCCACCTCTTCTGCCGATTTTTCAATATTGGTGGATGTCTTTAACTCTTCAGCCATTCCGCTTAATTCCTGGCTGGCTGTGTTTACCTCAGCCAGGGCTTTGCTTTGCTCAATCACTGCTTTGTCAATCTCTCTGGTTCCTCCGGCAGCTTCTTCAGTGGCGGAAGCGATGCCTTCACTGCTGTTTGAAAGCTTACTGGCATTTTGGGCTAATATCCCGGCGCTCTCTTTAACCAAAGCGTTTTTGTCTCCATATTGACCGATTAAGTCCCCCACCTTGGAAATGCCCTGGGCGGTTTCTCCCATTCCAGTAGCAATAGTATTAAAGTCCTCAACCGTTACATTGATATTCTTGACTACTTCGCCTACCCCGTTGCGAATGTCGTCTACTACCCCGCGAATATCCCGGGCAGAACGTTCCGATATCTCTGCCAAGTTGCGCACTTCATCAGCCACTACTGCAAAGCCGCGCCCGTACTCCCCTGCCCGGGCCGCTTCTATGGCTGCGTTTAAGGCCAGCAGGTTGGTCTGGTCGGCAATCATGACCACCGCTTGCACAATATCACCGATGCGCTGGGATTGAACTTCTAACTCGCTTATGCGGGTGGCTGACTGCTGGTTCTTATCGGCCGCCACTTGTACCAGGCTGGCCATATTCTCCATGTTCTGTATTGATTTCCCGGAAACCTTGATAGCCTGTGTTCCTACAACTAAAAGTTCATCTACTATTTTGTCGAGATCGGAAGCCGCACCGCTTAACTGGCCGCTGGCTTCTCGCATTTTCTCTGCATTATGGGCCGATTGTTCAGTTGCCACAGCCACTTCATTCATCAAACGGGCAAATTCTTGGGCTGAGGCGGTAGATTCTTGCACCCCGGCTACCAACTCTTCGGAGGCCGAAGCAATCCGTTCGGCCATAGCTTGCTGCTTGGCCATAGTGCGAACCCGGGCTTTTTCCTGCGCCATCTTTTTGGCCAGATCACGCTTTTTGACAACTTCATCGTTTTCGGTTTTGGAGGTTATTCCGGTCTTGCCGGCAAGTTCCAAGTGCACGGTTTTCTCCAATTTTTTCGCCAATTTATTCACTCCTATTACTAATATTGTTTTAGCAGCTGCCACATATTTTATCTTCGTGAAACTTGGAATCTGCTAACACTGAAACATTAATAAGCAAATTTTATGCCAACAACTGGCAGTAAGTATTATGTGCCTTTCTTAAAAAACGTTAGCGACGAGCTATGGAAGCAGAATCCGTTTTTGGACGTAAGCGTTTCTAGGTTTACTTTAGGGGGCTCGAAAAGGTGAAAATCAAATAGGGGATATTAAGCATAGTAGGCAACCGGTCCAATGGGTCTTTTTGGTTCCTTGTGGTAGTTAGGACTGCAATAATTAACACAATTAAGGGGCTGCTCAAAGTAACTTTTGAGTCAGCCCCCTGCAACATATATTATAAGTCTATTGGGCAACAAAACCCCCGTCAACGGGTAAAGCGATGCCTGTAGTGTATGATGCTCCGGGTGAGGCAAGGAAAAGGATTGCCGCTTTAAGTTCGTCATCCCCGCCAAAATGTCCCATCGGAATATAGTATTCATTAAGTTTGTCATGAATTACATGGTTCATGTCTCCCATATCACTGCCAAACCAGCCTGGGATTACAGCATTTACGGTTACATTCTTTTTTGCCCATTTAACGGCAAGATCTCTAGTCAGTCCTAAAATAGCGGCCTTGGAAGCGGTATAGGGAGGCGACAATACAAATTCAGATGGTTGTCCAACCAAACCGGTGATGGATGAAATGTTTATTATTCTTCCATAACCCTGTTTGGCCATCATTGATCCGGCTTTCTGACACATCAGCCACAGACCGGTAAGATTAGTGTCTATTACTTGATGCCATTTGTCTAAAGGAAATTTGAATACAGAGTCAATGGCTATGGCTCCTGAATTGTTAACAAGTATATCTACCTTGCCATATTCTTTCTTCACAAGCTCGAATAAAGCATCTATCTCTTCCGGAAGCGTTAGATCCAAACGAGCTGGAACAACTTTAATACCCAGTTCCTTTTCCATTTTATCTGCTGTTGCTTTTAACTTGTCTACTTTTCTTGCCGCAATAACAAGATTGGCGCCCGCTTCTCCAAGCGCGTAGGCCATTTGAACCCCCAGGCCATATCCTCCGCCTGTTACAATTGCCACTTGTCCTGATAAATCAAATAATTCTTTGTTAGTTCTCATGTTTTTGCCTCCATACGTAGAAAAATTAGTATTTAGGGTTGTATCTGACTCAAAAGCTAGCCGGGAATAATAAATATATCAATAACCGGCCAGACTGGCGTTTGTAGCTATTCACCTCCTGTCCTTCTGAAAAATAGGATTACGACCGCATTTCACAGTTGGAAAATGGCTGCATTTAATGCTTATAGTTCTTGCATGAGATATGCCAAACTATGAGGTAGGGCTGGATTGCCCGCTTTTTTTTTATATGAATTAATAAATATGCTTGTCTTATTGATTGGAGAAGTGCAGTACGTTGGGTTTTGGTCAGCATACAAAAACGTAATTAGGAAATGAACCCTTGAATTCCATATAGGCCTTCAAAAGACAGAATCTATCGCAAAAAGGACAGTGGAGATGTGAAACAACTGTCCTATTTGCTTCATTGCGTTTTGGAAAAGGTCTAGTTTTTGAAATTTTTGCGTTTCTTTCACCCTGGCATATAAATTGCTAAATATAAGTGGTAGAGTATTCTGTTTGCCAGGAGAAATAACAGCTCACACAATCGATCAACTAGTGTGGATAGCCTATTATGGGGGGTGAATCTGGGTTAGCTAATAAGGCGGCAGTAGTATATTTAAATTTGAAGGGAGCCAGATAAATGAAGGCAGTTGTGTTTCATGGAAATAATGATATTCGGCTAGAAGAAGTGCGCCCAAGTAAGATTGAGCGTATGGACGACGCACTGGTCAGGGTAACAACTTCAACCATATGCGGTTCTGATATCCATATTAAAAACCATGGAGAAGCCATGGGCATTTTACCGGGCACCATTATCGGACATGAATTTGTCGGCGTGATCGAGGAAGTCGGAGAATCGGTAATGGGTTTCAGCAGGGGAGACAGAGTAGCGGTATCATGTATATTCAATTGTGGACAATGTTTCTATTGTAAGAAAGGCAACCTTTCCATGTGCAATAATGGTACTGTTTTTGGAGGACGGGCGGTAACTGCAGAAATACCTCATGGTTGTCAGACGGAATTGGTTCGGATACCCTATGCCTCACAGATTATTCATAAAATACCGGATCACCTTTCAGACGAAGATGTGTTATTTGTAGGGGATATCCTTTCTACCGGATTTTATGGTGCGGAGCGAGGAGAAGTCAAACTGGGCGATACGGTAGTCATAGTTGGCGCGGGACCGGTTGGCATGTGTGCGGCAATAGGCGCCAGGTTATTGGGAGCTGCCCAGATCATAATGATTGATACCGAGACATATCGCCTACAAGTAGCAATGGATCAAAAGCTTGCTGATCGCACTATTAATATCAATACCCAAAATCAGCCGTTGGCAATGATTTTGGACTTGACCGATGGGCGCGGAGCCGATGTGGTTATTGAAGCTGTAGGCAGTTCTCAGAGCTTTCAGGATGCATTCTCCTATGTTCGCGCCGGGGGAACGGTGTCTTTACTGGGTGTTTATACAAATGAAACGATTTTTGCCATTAATAAATATTGGCGTAAAAACTTAAATGTAAAGATGGGCTTGGTTGAGGTAAAAAACATGGGAGCTTTGATCAACCTGATTGCTACGGGGAAAATTGATACCCGTTTTCTCATTTCACATACATTCAACTTTAACCAGGTTATGGAGGCATATAATGTAATGGAAAACCGTTTAGACGATGTATTAAAGGTAGCGTTAAAAATGTAGGATACAATTTTTTAACAGCTTTTATAACTAAATAGAAGTGAATTTTAATCAAAAAAAGTACATATATTTGTTCAGCCCCTTTATAAAAGGGGTTTTCCTTTTATAGTAACAGAAGGTTTTTGAACGTGACGCAAATGGGACAGTGTTTCTTATGGTACAACTGTCCCATTTGCTACTTCTTTTTTAAAGTTCATATTGATTAAATAATTTCTTCGGTAAATTAACAGAATTTTTTGAGTGATTAGTATTATTTAGAATTGCTCAAAATAGGAGTTTATCACAAGCAAATCGATTTTGTTTTCATATCCGGAATAATTCATTGTTTATCATTCCCTCATTTGGCATAGAATCTGCAACATATTGTCAAACAAAAGATTGTTTATTAGGAAAAACCGAGTAAGGATGCTGAAAGTCAAGGCCAAGAGCAGGGTTTTAGATTTGTGGACTAATAGCACCAAACTACAGGGAAAAGCAGCTTACTCCTCCTCTTCATGTTTTTCCTGAATTAGCTCAGGTTCTATTAAGCCATAGAAGCTAGGAGGCCTTTAGGCCTCCTAGCAATACGATCAACAAAAGAACCGGTTTAATTAAGTAGAAGATTAAGCGCGGACTTCTCAGATGGCGAGAGAAAGACCAACTCGGAAAAATGGAATATATAAGGGGGGTGTATCAATGAATTTTGATCTAAGACTAGATGGAAAAGTAGCAATGGTCACCGGAGGTGCTATGGGTCTCGGAAAGGGAATCGCTTCAGGTTTTTCTTCCCTGGGAGCAAAAGTAGTCATTTTGGATGTAAATGAGCAGACCGGACAAGAGACGGTTAAGGAAATCATTAATAAGGGCGGACAGGCTTGTTTCTATGCCCTTGATGTTACCAATAGCAAGCAATTTGAAAAAGTGGTCGAGGAAATAGCCCAAGAATTCAAGCGTATTGACATTTTGGTCAACAATGCTGGAATTGCTGCCAAAAGCAATTGTATCGATATGCAAGTGGAAGACTGGAGACGAATTATTGATATTAATCTGACCGGGGCCTGGATAGGAAGCAAAGTGGTAGCGCCGATTATGATAGAACAGAAAGCCGGCAAGATCATAAATATGTGTTCGATGTTTGGCTTTGTTGCTCTTGCCGGGTTAACTGCCTATGCATCCAGTAAGGGAGGAATCAGCCAATTAACCAAATCTTTAGCCCTGGAATTAGTTGAATACAACATTAATGTTAATGCCGTTGCGCCTGCCTACATTGCCACTGAACTGACCAATAATGCCCGCAATGATAAAGAACGATTTGAAGACATATTGAGAAGGACACCCACGAGACGACTGGGCACTATTGAAGAAATAGTTGGACCGGTCGCATTTCTTGCTTCTGATCTATCAAATTTTATGGTGGGACATACCATGCTCGTGGATGGTGGATGGACAGCCTGGTAACGCATCAAGCCAATATTTTGTGAAATATTCCGGAAAAGGGGAAAGGAGTGATTGCTACAACAAAAATTTATCAATACACACGGCACTGGAGGTGAAAGGAGGTATGAATGCAATCACTTGAAGTTTGGAAACAGATCCTGATACTAGTCTTTTATTTGGGGCTATATTTTTTGGTCAAGAAATTCATGATGGCTAAATGGCGGAAATAACTGAAAACTAGGAGGTAAATGGATGTCTCACGTATTAACGAATGAAGAAGCAATTATTGCCAATCCAGCCCAGTATAAATGGAAGGCATTGACCGGTGCGATACTGGGATATACTTTCGACGCATTAGATTTCATGGTCTTGGCTTTGGCTATTCCTTTGCTGGTTAAAACCTGGGGAATTAGCCTGGCTAGCGCTGGTTTAATATCTACGGCCACAATCTTTGGCGCAGCACTTTCCGGATATATATGGGGACCGCTGGCGGACAAATTTGGACGAAAAAAGACCTTGATAATATGCCTGGCATGGTTTGGTTTTTTTACTTTCTTTTGTGGATTCGCAACTAACTATGTGCATTTAATAATTTTCAGATTCATTGCTGGCATCGGGTTAGGTGGAGAATGGGTTATTGGAGCAGCTTTAGTTACCGAATTTTTCCCACCAGAACAAAGAGCTCGAGCTACTTCGGCTGTACAGAGCGGATGGGCAGTTGGTTATGCTCTGGCTTTGGGTGTTAATGCTTACCTGGTTCCTACTCATGGCTGGCAGTGGCTATTCTTTTCAGGCATCTTAGCCTTACTTGCTTCGTTATATATTGCTATTTTTGTCCCTGAGTCACCGGCCTGGTTAAAGGCGAAACAAAATAAAGCTAAAGGTATTGAAACAGTTTCTAATACAGTAGTTCAAGTTGCTAGCTGGACCGACCTTCTAAAAGGAGCCAATTTAAAGACTACTTTATTGGCTTTCGGGCTTTGCGCCAGTTGTCTGGTTTCTTATTGGGGCGCTGGTTCGTGGATACCTTCCTACCTGTCCGCCGAACGTGGATTAAATATCAAAGCCATGAGCGGGTACCTGATGATCTTAAACGTTGGCGGTTTTCTCGGATACTATGCTTATGGATATCTGGCAGATAAATTGGGACGCCGGGCCAATTTTATCTTTGGGTCGCTTGCGTCAGCAGCAATTATGCTTATATGGATCAATTTGTCCAGTCCTACAGCCATTTTGTGGATGGCCGGGGTCTTTGGATTTATAACCTATGGATACTGGGGCCCACTGGCAGCCTTTGTATCTGAGCAGTTTCCAACTAGTGTCCGTGGCGTCGGAACTTCTTTCGCCTATGCGAGTGGAAGAATGATGTCCGCTTTAGCCCCTTTCGCAATGGGAGGAATTGCAGCTAAATATAGCCTGGGAATTGCCCTGGGGTGTGTCGCAGTTATATATGCACTGGGTGCATTATTTGGATTCTTTATGAAAGAAACCAAAGACGTTATTGTGGTCGATTAGTAGCAAGATCTTAATTATCAACATGGAGGGTGACTAGAAATGAACGTAAAAAAAGTCGGAGTACTAGGTGCCGGAACAATGGGGGCTGGAATAGCTCAGGTGTGTGCAGAAGCTGGTCTTAAAGTAATGTTGATTGATATTGATGAGAGTATTCTTCAGGGAGCCCTTTCGAGAATTAGCAAGGCCTGGCAGAAATCTGTGGAAAAAGGCAAAATCGATGACGCCATTAAAGCATCGAGGGAAGAACTTTTAGAATCCAGCCAAGAGCTTGCAAGTTTTAAGGATTGCGATCTGGTAATCGAAGCCATCGTCGAGGAAATTTCTGTAAAAAAGAAAGTGTTTAAAACCATGGATGAGATATGCCCGGCTCAAACAATCCTGGCTACTAATACATCCGCTTTGAGCATTACAGAAATAGCAGCGGCTACATCGCGAACCGATCGTATTGCCGGAATGCATTTCTTTAATCCGGTTTCGGCTATGAAACTGGTCGAGGTCATACCCGGTTCTGATACCAGCAACAGTACCATTGAGACAATAGTAAATTTGACCAAAGGAATAGGCAAGGAGCCGGTAGTGGCCAAAGAGACTCCGGGATTTATTGTTAATCGCATCCTCAATCCCTTGGTGAATGAGGCGGCCTTAGCCTACCAGGAAGGCGTTGCTTCGGCAGAAGAAATCGACAAAGCAATGAAACTGGGAGCAGGGCTTCCCATGGGTCCCCTTGCTCTCGCTGATATGATTGGTTTGGATATCGTTCTTCATGTGACTGAGTATTTCTTTAATGAATTTGGTGAATCCAAATACAGACCGGCGCTGGTTTTAAAACAAAAGGTTCGTGCAGGGCATTTAGGGGTTAAAACCGGTAAAGGTTTTTATGATTACGGTAAATAAAAAGGTGGGGCTATAATGGACTTAAAAAACCTGCTATACGAAAAAGAGGCTGATATTGGAATCATTACCTTAAACCGCCCCAAAGTATTCAATGCCACCAATACAGAGTTATTGGGGGAACTGGATTCCCTAATGGAGGCGATTTCAAGAGATAATGAGGTAAGAGCAATAATTCTTACCGGAGGGGAGAAAGTCTTTGCTGCTGGGGGTGATATAGAATTCATGTCCAAGGCTACGGCATTAGAGATGGAGGCCTTTATAGGACTTGGGCATAAGGCTTATGACAAGCTAGCCAATTCAGATAAACCGGTAATTGCGGCAATCGCTGGTATGGCTCTGGGAGGAGGTTGTGAATTAGCTCTCGCCTGTGATATTCGTATCGCAACCGATGATGCCAAATTTGGACAGCCTGAAATTAATCTGGGTATTATACCGGGAGCCGGAGGAACGCAGAGGCTCACCCGGGCCATTGGCCAGGGCTGGGCCAAATACCTGATAATGACCGGAAAGGTAATTAATGCGGAGCAAGCATTGAAGCTTGGCTTAATTACAGAAATCGTTGCTGCCGAACAATTAATGACCAGGGCAAGGAAATTAGCGAAGGATTTGGCTTCTAAATCACCAGTTGCCATGAGAATGGCCAAGAGCAGTATTAACAACGGAAGTAATAGCAGTTTATCTTCTGCTCTATTGTACGAGCAAAAGATCTGGGCGTTGTTGTTTGCCACCGAAGATCAAAAAGAAGGGATGAACGCCTTTCTAGAAAAGAGAAAGCCAGAATTTAAGGGGAAGTAAGGGCTATACTAATTCATTTTAAAGTGTGGATATTACCTGATTAGGAGTGATACATCTATGAGCTATATTCAAGAATACCAAAGTAAGATTAGATCGGCTGACGAAGCAGTGAAGGTTGTAAAATCAGGGGATGTCGTCCATTATAGCGAGTTTGCTATGGCGTCTCATATTCTAGATGAAGCCTTGGCCAAAAGAAGAGATGAATTGAATGATGTTGTAATCAGAACCGTTTCTAACTATTTTCCGCCCAAGACGATTGTTTCAGATCCGGAAAAGAAACATTTCATACTGCATGAATCTCATATGAGTGCTGCAACCAGAAAACTGCATGATAAAGATATGGGCTACCACCTCCCCATTTCCTATTCAGAATGCGGTAGTTATTATGACCGGGGGCAAATACCAGTTGATGTGGCATTGTTGCGGGTTGGCCCTATGGATAAACACGGATTTTTTAACCTTGGAGTATCTAATTCGGTTACTCCAAATGTTATAGCAGTAGCTAAAACCATCATAGTGGAGGTAAACGAGTCGGTACCCAGGTGTTTGGGTGGAAACAAAGAAGCCGTACACATATCCAAAGTCGACTTCATTGTCGAGGGGGACAATAAACCACTCATTGAGGTACCTCCAGCCCCGGTTAGTAACGAAGACCGGATTATAGCGGAACTTATAATGAAGGAAATCGAGGATGGCGCTTGCCTTCAGTTGGGGATTGGCGGTATGCCCAATACCATTGGAAGTCTGATTGCAGAATCGGATTTAAAGGATCTGGGTATTCATACTGAAATGCTTGTGGATTCAATGGTTGACATGTATGAAGCCGGAAGAGTAACCGGTATGCGTAAAACTCTGGATCCTGGTAAAATGGTCTACACCTTTGCCATGGGAAGACAGAGACTGTATGATTTTCTCGATGATAATCCTACCTGTGCCAGTTGTCCGGCAGACTACACCAATGATCCTTATGTTATTTCTCAGAATGACAAGGTTGTTTCCATCAATAATGCATTGGAAATTGATCTGTACGGTCAGATCTGTTCTGAATCCTCAGGGACCCGCCAGATATCTGGAACCGGAGGCCAGTTCGATTTCCATTATGGATCATTCAGATCAAAAGGCGGAAAAGGTTTTCTTTGCCTGAGCTCTACAACTACGGGGAAAAATGGCGAATTACTATCCAGGATTAAACCGATCATTACGCCCGGTGGAATAGTGACCATGCCGAGGAGTTTGGTTTTTTACATAGTAACCGAATATGGCATGACTAAAATGATTAAAGGACTAAGCAATTGGGAAAGAGCTGAAGAAATCATCAATGTTGCTCATCCCGACTTCCGCGATGATTTAATCAAAGAAGCCCAGCAGAATAAAATTTGGAGAAGATCCAACAAATTAGCCTAACTAACATTATATCAATGAATCTCGCAATACTGACCGCAAACGAGAATGTGATAGACTAGCCACCAAACATTAGGAGGTTTTGCCAATGATAAAAAAAATACTGGTTCCTGTAGACGGCTCGGCTCAATCAATCCGGGCTGCTAAAATGGCGGCAACCGTTGCACCGGCAGAAGGCGGAGAAATTCATATTTTAAATATTGTTAAACCATCGTCGGGCGACTATTCGGGAGTGGGTTTTGAAGGATTTCAATTACCCCAAGAGCTTGCCGAAAAGGTTAACCATGAGTGGGAGAAAGTCGCTCGCGATATTGTTAACAAAGTAGCTTCTGAATTAAAAGACCAAAAAGTACAAGTTCATTGTGATATAGCCAAAGGCGACCCGGTATCAATCATTTGTAAAGTAGCCGAAGAAGGCAGGTTTGATTTAATCTCTATAGGAAGCAGAGGTATTGGGGGGGTTACAGGCGTTTTAGGCAGTATTAGCAGCCGAGTTAGCCAGCAATGTACTTGTCCAGTTTTAATTAACCACTAATAAATTGATCGCATTTATTGTTGACAAGGTCAGAGCATTTTGAATGCTGGAAAGCCCCAACTTAAAAGCCTGGTAATAGGGACTGATCTATGGTGTCTCTATTACCCAGGCATAATGTTAAAGAATTAACATAGTATAATATTCGTTCCTACAAACATTTCTTCGGTTTGTTCAGCCGAATTTCTCCTCAAACAGCAGAATCCTTAACAGAAGCATATTCGCAGTATGGTATACGATATTATTCTGAATTCAACCTGCCGAAAATTAATGACTCTTTGAGAAAATATCCAATAATTACCTATAAAATTATGCTTGTGTTGCTTCCGAATATCCCAAACAGTCGGCAGGAGCGTAAGAAATAGATTAAAAGCAATATAGGAGGTATACTGTTTGGCTAATATAGCGATTATTGGAGGAGGTCAGGGAGGAACTTCAATTTTACAGGCGTTTAAAAATATTGACAAATTCAAACTTATAGGGGTGTGCGATGTAAACTCCAGCGCACCTGGGATGAGGTTGGCCAGGGAATTAGGAGTAGCCACTTTTGAGAATCTGGATGACATATTACAACAACCGGGATTGGAGATCATTATTGAAGCTACCGGAAGTAAATATGTGCAAGAGCAGATTATGCAGATTAAACCAGCCCATGTTCATATTGTGGATTCTCATAATGCAAACATCATGATGACCTTTACTGAAGAACACGACAAGTTTTTAAAAAGAGCGCGGAGTAAAAAGGAAGCCTTTCGTAACTCGGCTTCTTTTTTGACGCAAACCTATGGAAAGGAAGGTGTCATATACTATACTACCAACCAGGAATGTTATGATTTTGTTGAAAAACACAATCTTGAAATTGGCGGAATTGATGTCGGAGTGCGGATTGTACAGGGTGGAGTAATTGACCGGTGCATGAAGACGCGACAGATGATTGCCCAGCTTGTAGATCGAAAAATCTATGGTAAATACTTGTATACGTGGGTAGCTCCCATTTTTGAAGATGATGATGAAAGCAAGTCAGTCATCGGTACTTATGGCGTGTATGTCCCCAAGGTGCATCCTGTGGCAAAAGCCTTCGATGTTTTTGCCCCTATTATTATTGAATGTCAGGCACACGGAGCCTGGGTGGGAGTAAGCGATCTAGAAACTCTTATTTGTGCCAGAGGTTCGGATAAGTTTGACTTAAAAACATTAAAAGTGGGGACACCCATGAAGGACAATTTCAGTACCATCGAAATAGCCAAGAGTAAAAGGGCTATCCAAATAGATCTCGACTATGATTCCGGCCCTGCCCGTTTACAGGGTATCCCACTGTTTGATGAGGAAAGTGGAAATTTAGTAGGGACGTTCGCTATAATATACCCGCGCAATTTAGCTTATGATCTACAGGATATGGCAAGCAGGTTGAATAGCAGCTCTCAGGAAATGGCCAGTGTGATGCAAGAAATTGCAGCGTCTGCAGGAGAAATATGTATAAGGGAGGAACAATTAGCCGATCAGATTAAAAAGGTTGAAGAAAGCGCTGCCAGCATAAACGAGATTTTGAGCTTTACTAAAAGTGTAGCAGATCAGACCAAGATGCTCGGGCTGAACGCAGCTATTGAAGCAGCTCGAGCTGGAGAACATGGACGCGGCTTTGGTGTTGTAGCTGAGGAAATTAGGAGACTTTCCGATCAATCTAAGCAGACTGTAGAACAAATAGGGGGGTTAATTAAAGAAATTAATGTTATTGTACAAAAGGCAGTGGATTCATCAGGTAATACGGTTAAGAACAGCCAGGAACAGGCCGCTGCGACCCAGCAAGTAACGGCTACAGTGATGAATATGGCTGAAATGGCTGAAAAGTTAATGAAGGTAGCACAAACCTTATAAAATGACCGTAGATTAACCGGTTGTTTGGTCTGAGTACCTGTATAGGTGTGAAAAAAGGAATCCTATATTATAGGCGGCGGTTAACACAGTTTAATAGCTGTAGAAGCGATATGCATTTTTTTCATCTATTAACTCTGAACATGATTGAAGCAAATGAGACAGTCATAACTTAGGACAACTGTCTCATTTGCTTCAATTTCCCCTCGAAATTCTTGCCTGCTCAATTAAATATCAAGTATTTAAATCATATGCCGGTGTGAAATTCACACCGGCATTATCAGTTTATTTAAATAAAAAGCAGCCAGAACATCCCTATATATAGGTGTTATTGAAGAACATTAAACCGTATCTTGTCTATCTATGAAATTTTGAGCCCGCTGTTTTTTAATTTGAAACACCTATTTGGCACACCTTATGCACTTGGAGTATGGCAAACAACATTAATGGCCAGGAGGTAAGGGAATTGCAGGGAAAAACTGTGCAAGAGATTAGAATCGGTGATACAGCTCAATTCAGCAAGACGATTTCAGAATCGGATGTTTATTCGTTTGCAGGGGTTACGGGGGATATGAACCCCATGCATGTCAATGTCGAATATGCCGGTGATACCGTATTTGGAAAAAGAATAGCTCACGGCATACTCGCCACCGGGTTGATCTCTAACGTATTGGGAACTCAATTACCCGGACCCGGAGTTCTTTATTTAGAACAGACTAGCAGATTTCTAAAGCCGGTCTTTATCGGAGATACAATTACCGCAACGGTTGAAGTCATTGAAATAGATGAGGCAAAAAATAGAGTGCGGCTCAGGACCTATTGTACCAATCAAAAAAACGAAGTAACGATTGACGGTGAAGCGTTAATGATGCCGCGCAAGGAAAAGAAGAAAGTCGCAACTAGCTAAGCAATTGTCAGATTTATTCAAGAAACCAATAACACTTGACAGTAGAGCATTAAATTGCCTGGGAGGGAGGTGTAGAAATTCATGGCGTATGCATATAAAAACCTTATTTGCACTCTTAAAGACAATATAATGCTGGTCCAAGTCAATCGGCCTGAAGTTTTAAATGCGCTTAACTCGTCATTGTTTAATGAATTCTATGAAGTATTTACGCAGATGAAAGAGGATGACGATGTCAGAGTGGTTATTCTCACCGGCAGCGGAGACAAATCATTTATTGCCGGGTCAGATGTCGCGGAAATGTCGGATTGCGACCTCATAGGGGGACGTAAGTTTGCGCTCGGGGTTTATCGGGGCCAACAGGCCATAGCGTTATTTCCCAAGCCGGTTATAGCCGCTATTAACGGGTTCGCTTTTGGAGGCGGGCTTGAAGTTGCTATGTGCTGCGATATTCGGATAGCTTCTGAAAAAGCGAAAATGGCCAACCCGGAGATCAACGTCGGGATTATTCCCGGGGGTGGAGGAACACAAAGACTATCCAGGTTAGTTGGAGTCGGAAGGGCAAAAGAAATAATATTCACCTGTAAAACCATAGATGCCCAGACAGCCTATAGAATCGGCCTGGTCAATCATGTTGTGCCGCCGGAACAGTTATTGGATGAAGCTTTTAAAATGGCGCAGGAAATAGCCAGCCGATCTCCCGTATTGGTTCGTTTAGCAAAACAGGCCATAAATATTGGACAGGATCTGGACCTGGAAAATGCGCTTAAGACTGAAATCGAAATATTCGCCCAGTGTTTTGGAACCGAAGACGGCAAAGAAGGCTTAAAAGCCTTCGTCGAAAAGAGAAAGCCCAATATGGTTGGGAAATAAGGCATTTAAGAAAGGAAGGTTTGGGTACATGGATATTAAGACAATCGCTGTAATAGGAGCGGGAGCTATGGGCAACGGCGTGGCCCAGGTCAGTGCGGCAGCCGGATATCAAGTGGTGCTGAATGATATAACCGATGCGGCTTTGACCAAAGCTATGGCAACTGTTGAAAAAAACCTGAGCAAACTGGCCAGCAAAGGGAAGCTTTCCGAAGATGATGTCAAATCAACCCTGGCCAACATTAAAACCACTACCAGCCTGGAAGAAGCTTGTAAGGATGCCGACCTGCTGGTAGAATGCGTATTCGAAAACCTGGAACTGAAAAAGAAAATGTTTGCCGACTTTGAAAGAATTTGCAAGCCTGAATGTATACTGGGAACCAACACCTCGGCTATTCCTGTAACTGAAATCGCCAGTGCGACTACTCGCGGCGATAAGGTTATCGGCATCCACTTCATGAATCCGGTTCCGCTTATGAAGGGCGTTGAAGTTATCAACGGCCAGCTTACTTCAGAAGAAACCACCCAGGCCACTCTGGACTACATTGCCAAGATCGGCAAAGAGTCGGCAGTGGCAGTTGACTTTGCCGGATTTATTGTCAGCAGGCTGCTGGATGTTCTGATGAATGAAGCGGTTAAACTGGTTCAGGAAGGAAACAAGCCCGAAGATATTGACAAGGCGATGAAACTCTGTGCCGGCCACCCTATGGGGCCATGCACCCTGTTGGATTTGGTTGGTGCTGAGATTGCCATGCATGGCATGGAAACGATGGAAAGGGATTTTGGCGATCGATATAAACCGCACCCGCTGCTTAAGAAACGCGTTTTAGCCGGTTTATTGGGCCAGAAATCCGGCCAGGGCTTTTATGAATATTGATAAGTTTAAATCTTAAGGGCTGATTAATGTGATTAAAGATGCCTCGTAAATTTGTATGGCTGTAGCCATCTGATAAATGATAAGGATGTGAAATAAATGGGTTTTGTAAAAAGTAAAGATGACATCGTAGTTATAAGTGCTGCAAGAACTCCTTTCGGTAAATTTGGCGGATCAATGAGAGATATCGATATTTATGATCTGGGTGCCATTGCGATGAGAAATGTTCTGGAAAAGATCGGTATGGCTCCTGAAGTTATTGACGAAGTATGGTGGGGATGCGGCGATACCACAAACTGTAAGGATCCCTATACTCCGGTTGTTGCCCGCCAGAGCATGTTGAAAGCCGGTATTCCTCCTGAAGTACCGTCCTTGTATTATGATCAGGCTTGCACAACCGGGATGACTACGGTTAAATACGGCAGCCGCAGCATCAAGCTGGGAGAGGCCAAAGTAGTTATGACCGGAGGAGCAACCAGTTTCAGCACCGTTCCGTTCCTGCTTCGCAATTTGAGATGGGAAGGGAAGAAGCATAGTTCATTCCAGGTTGAAGATCCTATTATACCGCTGGGATATAAAGATTACGCACCCGTGGCCGTGGATTCCGGTGACGTTGCTATCGAATACGGCGTATCCAGAGAAGAGCAGGATGAATTGGCCTTTGCCAGCCATCAGAAATACGGCCAAGCCTGGGAGCGGGGATTCTTTAAAAACGAAATGACTCCGCTGGAATTGACCAAGAAAGATAAAAAAGGGAATGTAATTTCCAGCAAAATCCTGGACAAAGACGAGCAGTATAGAGCTGAGATAAGCATGGCGGATCTTACCAAATTAAAACCTATATTCGGTAATCCCACATGTACTGCAGGCAATGCACCGGGAATGAATGACGGAGCTACAGCACAGATTATCACTACTCGTGAAAATGCGGAAAAATTAGGATATGAACCCTTATATACAGTAGTATCGGTATCCGCTATTGCGCTCCAACCCAGAATCATGCCTGTATCACCAGCATTCGCTATCAAGAAATGCCTGGATGACTCCAAATTGACCATTGATGATATGAAATTCATTGAAATTAACGAAGCTTTCGCCTGCGTACCCCTGGTAGCATTGAAGCTCCTCTCCAATGACCGCTTCCTTAAGAGCGATTATGAGGCAATGGTTAAAGAAGTTTCATCTAAGCCGATACTCGACAATGATAACAGCAAGTACCAGGCATTAAAGAATATATTGAATGTTAACGGCAGCGCCATTGCAGTTGGACATCCCAACACTTCAAGTGGTGCTCGCATTATGATGACGGCTGCCTATAATCTCAAAGAAAACGGCGGCGGTTATGCCACTTGCGCAATTTGCGGCGGTTTGACCCAGGGGGCGGGCGCAATCATCTGGGTTGAATAAATATAGTTCCTCCTCCCTTTTTCTCATTTATATATAGTAGGGGGGATTCGAGAAATCCCCCCTACATCTGAGCATGTGCAAGCCATTGAAATACCTGGCTTAGCTACGGTCACCAGTTTGATAGCGACGCAACAATAATGGGAAATTTTACAAAAAGTTTTGCGTTGAATACTTTAAAAGGAGTTCCAATAGGAGGTTAAGAAGAATGGCTGAAAAATTTGCCAGCAGAAGGAATATTGATTTCATGATCAACGAAGTGTTCGACGTTGCATCACTGAATCGGTTTCCTTATTTTGAAGATCACGATGAAGAGACTTTCAAAATGATCCTTGATACTGCTCTGAAAATCAGTACAGAAATGATGTTTCCTTATTTCAAGGAAATGGATACCAATCCCCCCTACTGGGAAGATGGAAAGGTTCATGTCTATAAGAAGGCCATAGTACCATTTCTTAAAGAAATGGGCGAAGGCGGATGGATCAACGCCGAAAAGCCTTATGATATCGGCGGGCAGCAGCTCCCTTTGACTATTAAGGAGCTGGCGTATTTCCTGTTTGGCGCAGCCAACTATTCCATGCATGTATATCCTATGCTGACTGCAGGTGCTGCCAATTTGATCTATCAATTTGGCAGCCGGGAAATGAAGGATATGTATCTCCCTAAAATGTATTCCGGTGAATGGCAGGGCACTATGGCCCTGACCGAACCTGACGTAGGAAGTTCTCTGGGCGATCTAACCACCATTGCGGAGCCTACCGATCAGGGCTACTACATGATAAAGGGTCAAAAGATATTTATCTCAGCCGGCAATAGCGATGTGGTAGACAATGTTATCCACCTGTTGATTGCCAGACTAAAAGACGGTCCCTTAGGCGTTCCTGGAATTTCATTATTTGTAGTTCCGGAATACCGTATTAATGAAAACGGCGGATTGGAATACAATGACGTTCAATGCGGCGGAATCGAGCACAAGCTTGGTTATAAAGGTTCCCCGATTGCTCAGCTCACTTTTGGTGAAGAGAAAAACTGCCGCGGCTGGCTGGTGGGTGACCTTGGCAAAGGTCTGGCGCAGATGTTCAAGATGATGAATGAAGAAAGAATCAATGTCGGCATCGGCGCAGTCAGTAAAATAGCGGGTGCCTACTATGCAGCTTTAGAATATGCGCAGCAGAGAAAACAGGGCAGAAAACCCGACCAGAAAGACCCGGCGACTCCGATGGTGGAACTGATTGAACACGCTGATATCAAGAGAATGCTTCTTTTACAGAAAGCCGTAATGGAAGGTTCAATGGCACTGGCTATTCAGCTTTCTATGTATCAGGATTTAGTGACGGTTGACGAAAACGCTGAAGAGCATGAAATGCTGACCGACTTCATTATACCTATGCTAAAAACGTATCCATCGGAAATGGGTATTCTAGCGACCAGCGCAGCCATTCAGATCCATGGCGGCTACGGATTCTGCGGAGACTTCCCGGTAGAGCAATATTATCGAGACATTCGCATCGATCCGATTCATGAAGGCACCACCGGCATTCAGGGACAGGATATCCTGGGCCGTAAAATTAGCATGAAAAACGGCAAGGCTTTCCAGTTGTATATCAATGAAGTGGAAAAAACCATAGCAGAAGCTAAAAACTATCCGGAGTTGGAAAAGCAGATCAAGGCTCTTGAAAGTGCGGTTCAGTTGATGAAAGATCTCACTGCCTTGCTGCTGGCCAAGAAAGCCCAGATTACCAATGAGGCATTTTTAGCTGACGCCGTTTTGTATCTGGACTTTATGAGTCAGATTGCCATCGCCTGGCAGTGGCTGAAATTGATGACGGCTGCTGCCAAGGCATTGAAGGGACAAGCGTCTGACCAGGATAAGGCTTTCTATCAGGGCAAAATTTATACCGGACGCTATTTCTATGACTATGAGCTTACCAAGATTCATAGTCTGGCGATCAGACTGAGTTCTGATGACAAAGTCACGGTAGAAATGGCCAGCGAGTATTTTGAAGACTAATCGTTTGGATTTACGATAGCCTCAATTTGATAATTTCTAAATTAATTTTAGAAATGTGGGTTGATTAACCTGCCACTTACTCTAGTAATTGCTGACGCTCCTTGCAATTTCTAATATTTAACCCACTTTCTAATACGCCGAAGGGCTTTGGGAGGCCTTCCCAGGCCTCCTTGCCAAATCGGCAACCCTCGTTTTTTAACTTGAAGCACAAGGAGAAGAAATCATGTTTAAGATTTTAAAAAAACAAGAACTGGCTACAGGCATTAAGCTTTTTGAGATTTCAGCTCCGGAAATCGCAGCCAAGGGTCAACCAGGACAGTTTGTTATTGTCAGGATGGATGAACTCAGCGAAAGGATCCCGTTGACTATAGCCGATTTTGATAGGAACCGGGACACTTTAACTTTGATATTCCAGGAAGTTGGCCGGAGCACTATAGATTTGGGAACTATGAACGAGGGCGATGTCATTCTCGACATTGTGGGCCCCCTGGGAAAAGCTTCGGAAATCGAAAAATTTGGCAAGATAATCTGCATTGGGGGCGGTGTTGGCATTGCTCCGATTTACCCTATCACCAGGGCTCTGAAACAAGCGGGCAATACCGTTTACAGTATTATTGGAGCTCGCAGCCGGGAGCATTTGATCCTTGAGAAGGAGATGCAGGCAATAAGCGATTATTTCTTTGTGGTCAGCGACGACGGAAGCACCGGTGAAAAAGGCTTTGTAACCGATGTATTGCAGCGCTTAATGGACGAGGTTAAAGATGTGGCGCTGGTCGTGGCCATAGGCCCGTTGCCTATGATGAAGGCGGCTTCGGAGATGACCAGGCCGTACGGCATCAAGACTATTGTGAGTCTGAATCCGATCATGGTTGATGGCACCGGAATGTGCGGGGCATGCCGGGTTGCAGTGGGCGGCAATACCATGTTTGCATGCGTAGATGGCCCGGAGTTTGATGGACATCAAGTAGACTGGTCAATTGCCGAGCTGCGTTCGCGCATGTTTGTAAATGAAGAGATTATAGCAATGAATAAGTGTTGTTCGGGAGGTGAGGGGCAGTGTCAGAAGCAAAAATGAAGACACCACGTCAGAATATGCCAGTACAAGAGGCCAACCAACGAATTTGTAATTTTAGCGAGGTAGCTCTGGGGCTTACGGAAGAGCAGGCATTGTTGGAAGCATCCCGCTGTATAAACTGCAAAAAGCCGGGGTGTGTAGAGGGATGCCCCGTAGATGTAGATATCCCGGCCTTTATTAAACTGGTGAAAGAACAGAAATATCAAGAAGCAATCAATAAAATAAAAGAGAAAAATAACTTGCCGGCTATTTGTGGACGTGTTTGCCCACAAGAAAACCAATGTGAAAAACTGTGCGTGATTGGGAAAAAGAACAAACCAGTAGCAATTGGCAATCTTGAACGTTTTGTAGCAGATTGGCAGATGCGACAAGGAGAAGTAAGGCTGTCCAAAATGCCCGATACCGGCAAACAAGTAGCCGTAGTTGGAGCAGGACCGGCAGGATTAACCGCCGCTGCCGATCTGGCCAAGCTTGGGCACCAAGTTGCTGTCATGGAAGCTCTGCACACACCCGGCGGAGTGTTGGTATATGGCATACCGGAATTCCGGCTTCCCAAGACCATTGTTGAGAAAGAAATTGATTCTATAAAAGAATTAGGCGTCGAGATCAGAAATAACATGGTGGTTGGGAAAATCAACTCCGTTGATGAGCTCTTAGAATCGGGTTTTGATGCGGTATTCGTTGGGACGGGTGCAGGACTGCCTTATTTCATGAATATACCTGGCGAAAATCTCAATGGCGTGTATTCTGCCAATGAATTCTTGACCCGAACCAACCTGATGAAAGGATATCTTTTTCCCAATTACACGACACCTGTTAAAGTGGGAGAACGGGTAGCTGTGATAGGTGCGGGTAATGTGGCAATGGACAGCGCTCGAACCGCACTGCGGTTGGGTGCCAGGGAGGCCTACATTGTGTATCGCCGTTCCGACAAAGAGATGCCTGCTCGCCACGAAGAAATCGAACATGCCAAAGAAGAAGGCGTTCAATTTGCATTACTTACCAGCCCGCTGAAAATTCTGGGCGATGCAGACGGATGGGTCAGCGGCATGATCTGTCAGCAGTATGAATTAGGGGAACCTGATGCCTCAGGCAGGAGAAGTCCGGTGCCGATTAAAGGTGCTACCTACAAAATGGATATAGACACGGTTGTTATGGCCATCGGACAGGGCCCCAATCCGCTTGTGCCGAGCACAACTCCGGATCTGACTGTGAATCATCATGGGAACATTGTTGCTGACCTTACCAATGGAAAGACCAGCAAAGTGGGTGTTTTTGCCGGCGGAGACATCGTAACCGGTGCCGCTACGGTTATTCAAGCTATGGGAGCGGGGAAAAAAGCTGCTGCCGCTATACACGAATATCTAACCTCAAACGCTGCCTGGTAAATTGAGCCCTGACGATGCCTGGCAAAATGACTTATAAAGTAAAGGAGTAATTATCATGGGAGCAAATTTTGCTTATCGAAATACTAGAGATTTTGAATTCATTCTACAGGAATGGCTGCCCACTGAAAAAGTATTTTCATATGATCAATTCGCCGGATACTATTCAAAAGAAGATGTTAAATCCATATTTGAGCCTATCTTAAAGTTCTGCAAAGAAGTAGTTGAGCCTGTCAACGAAGCAGGGATTAATACCCCATCAAAGTTTGTGGACGGTAAAGTTATATCTCCCCCTGGAATGGGCGATTTATTCCACAGGCTCCAGGAAGAAGGATGGGGAACCAGTAATATTAGCGAAGAAGAGGACGCTATGGTTCTGCCCCATATACTATATGCGATGATCTGGGAGATGATTGGCGCTGCGAATCCTTCCTTGACTCCTTATATTGAGCTAACTGATGGATCGGCTGGGTTGATTCAGACCTTTGGGGATGAAAACCTTAAGAAAACGTTTTTGCCTAAAATGATGGATGGCAGCTGGTCTGGAACCATGTGTTTAACAGAACCCAGCGCCGGATCGGATGTAGGCGATATATTATCAAAGGCTTATCCAACCGATGATCCGAGAATATTCAAAATTAAAGGAACCAAAATATTCATCACCGGTGGAGACAATGATTTTACGGAAAATATTATCCACCTATATCTGGCCCGAGTTGAAGGAGCTAAACCAGGAACGGCGGGAATCTCCCTTTTCATTGTTCCCAAGTACTGGGTTAACGAAGATGGAAGCCTTGAGGACAATGATGTTGTGACTACCGGGATCGAGCATAAAATGGGCCTTTTGGGTTCGATTACAGCCTCATTAAGTTTCGGTGATAACAATAATTGTAGAGGATGGCTGCTCGGTGTTAATCCTTTGCAGAATGACGGAGCAGGAAATGGAATGGCCCAAATGTTCCAGATGATGAATCTGGCCCGGTTGGAAACGGGTTTATCAGCTCTTTCCATGCTTTGCAATGGATATTACAATGCTAGAGATTACTGCAAAGACCGGATTCAGGGTAGACCATATGTAAATCCCAAGGGAGAAAGGGTACCTATTATTAACCATGAAGATATTAAGAGAACCCTTCTCATGGGTAAAGCGCATATGGAAGCAATCAGAGCCATGATTTATAAAACCTTTTTTGCTTTTGATGTTCGTCACCGGGACAGCGATCCCGTAGCCCGGAAAAAAGCTTCGAATCTCGTTGAGGTGACCACTCCTTTATGCAAAGCCTATACGAGTGATGAAGCCTGGTGGCTGCTTGGTGAAGCTCTTCAGACCTATGGAGGCTATGGCTACATGAATGAATACCCCATAAGTCAGATTGCCCGTGATGTAAAGATCTATTCCATTTGGGAAGGCACCAACTTTATTCAATCCCTTGACCTGGTCGGACGTAAATGGTCTATGGAAAAAGGGCAAATATTTGATGAGTTTATTCAGGACATCAAAAATTTCTACGAGGCCAACAGGCATAATGAAGCGTTTTTAAAAGAGTTTATAATTCTAGGAGATGCCATTGAGGCTTATGCGAAAATAAAGAATACTATGCAAGATTTCAAAAAAGACCAGTGCCCGGAGATGATTCCGCTATTTTCGCGAAGAGTCCTGACCGCTACAGCTCAATTATATGCCGGCAGTTTAATTCTTGATCAAGCCATCATTGCGGATAAAAAGGCGAGAGAAATTGGTTGCGATCATTATGATTACGAATTTTACTGCGGCAAGATAGCTTCGGCAAAATACTATTTGTGTAATGTAGTGCCCAATGTTATGAATACAGCAGTCATATTAAAACATGCCGATGCATCGGCTATCGATATTCCCATAGGAGCATTTGAATACTAATGAACCCAAAAATACGGCTAAACGAGGTGGAGAGAAGCAAATTTAATTTGCTTCCCTCTACTTTGGGTTGTACTTTAACCTAACAGTTTCACAATTGTAAAAAAAAATAGGTCATTTCAGAATAAGGTGAAACAATGGATATTTTTGTAACGCGACATGCAATTGAAAGATATCGCCAGAGGTTATTTGATTTTAAAGCTTCGGATGAATCAATTAGCGAAATATTAAGAGAAATTGCGCTCAAAGGCAAAGCAATTAGTATAAGACGTGACAATAGCAACAATTGCTTGGAAAAGAAATATAAAGGAGTATCTATTGTCTCGATACATAATCACAAAAAAATCGTCGTTATTACTTGCCTGGGGGAAGTTGCGTATCGAAATTGGGTAAAAAGCAATAATATAGTCCCTCCCATTTCACTTGGTGTGCTCAAAAAATACCGTGAAACTCAACATCAATTTTTAGATCTGACAGGGAAGT
>DHRK01000046.1:23879-28263 GCA_002410325.1 Syntrophomonas sp. UBA5314 | reverse complement strand
GGAAGTAAACTGTAAGCTAATAATTTAGTTATTTTATCTGTAAAAGAATGAGGTGATCAAACTGATCGTTGTAGTTGCAGCATTTAAGGCAAAAAAAGATTGTGAAAAGGAGTTGGAAGAGCTATTTAAGAATGCATTTCCAACGGTTCAGCAAGAAGAAGGAACTGTACGATATATACTTCATCGGGCTAAAAAGGATCCGGGTAAATTCCTTTTTTATGAAGCGTACCAAGACAAAGATGCTTTTAAATATCACAGTTCTCAATATATACTGAAGAAAATTTTAATCCGGGCTTACGAATTGGTTGAAGAAGAACCTAGTATTGAAATATATGAAAAAATTGCATCCCTTGAACGCTAAAGCAGGAACTTAGAAAAATATCATTATCGACTGGTACAGCCGTTACATAGTATGAACTTATCCGATACGTTGGATAGAGCTTGGTGCTTGACTGTTTAAGCAATTCGACAATCATTTGGAAAGCAAATAATACCGAAAATCGCAATAATCAGCACCTTCCATAATGGTTTGGGTCCGCACTAACTTGAGTTGGGGATTAAAGCCTCTGGCAAAAGGTTCATCACGACAGCAGGAGAATTCTACGCCGAATTCATCTAATCCCAATTCTCGATATTTCTCATAATAGGGACAGCGAAAAACGTTAAAAAAATAGGTCGTTGAAGTTTGTTCTAAAACGTCCATTTCCCAAATTCCGCCCTCTCCCCAGGTGACCACCTCATTAACCAATTCATCATCCCATTCTGCCCCTCGGTCATCATATTTTGACCCCGCTGAAATGCTTCTCGCTGATTGATTTCCTTTTCCAGTATATCATTTGTTGGGAATATCTCTTCACCTGCCTCCTTTCCCGCTATTTCAGGCATTATTATGGATGCGGCCAAAACAAGGGCAGATATGATAAATATAATAAAAGCAAGGTAGAAGGTGATGTTAGGCATGGATTTACATAGAAACAGACCAAGGAAGAGATGCTTAAAAAGGAGGCTCGTAAACATTTTGTTATTGACATATACCCGAAATAAATTTACGATGGAATTGGGCATATGACCAGAAAGGCATCTTAAGGAGTGAGCCGTTTTACTCACGTCATAAGAAACCGCAGTGCGTCAGTCATATGCAAATCGTACCTAATTTTTAAGTCAACTGGAATTCCAGCTTATGACTTGGATGAAGTGCTGCTCAACGTAGAAAAGGAAAATTACAGGTTCGGTTACAGATGGGAGAAGTGTAGTAATGAACAAAGCAGTTAAAATTGACCTGGATAGCGATGACAAGAAATCTTTACTGGGATGTTTTAACAACATTGGAACGATCATTGCTGTAATGAGCGGAAAAGGCGGAGTAGGCAAATCCACCGTCAGCAGTTTATTAGCCGTAGAATTAAAGCGCCATGGATACGCGGTTGGCATTTTAGATGCCGATATAACAGGCCCCAGTATACCCAAGGCCTTTGGCCTACAAGGGGTACAGCCCCTGAGTTCACAATTTGGTATGGAGCCTCCTATCACTTCGAGCGGTATAAAAGTCATATCAATCAATATGTTTCTCCCCAATGAGGACGACCCGGTAGTGTGGAGAGGACCGTTATTGGCCGGAGCTGTAGAGCAATTTTATAATGAAAGCAACTGGGCGGATTTGGACTTTTTGGTTGTGGATTTACCGCCCGGAACGGGGGATGTGCCACTGACCGTATTACAAAGCATGCCGATAACGGGGATTGTACTGGTAACATCGCCGCAGGATATGGTCGGCATGGTGGTTAAAAAGTCGGCTAAAATGGCCACAGCAATAGGAACTTCTATTATTGGAGTGGTAGAAAATATGAATTCGGCAATTTGCCCCTGCTGTGGCGAAAAGATGGCCTTATTTGGACAGGCAACACCTGAGAATACTGAAGAACTTCTGGGGGTGCCATTCCTGGGAGGCGTTCCCTGGGACATTAAAATGACCCGGGCTATGGACACCGGTAAACTGGAGGAATATCGTTTTAAAGAATTTGAAGCGGTAATGAAAAATATTTTAAACCGATTGTCCAACGAGAAATTTATCAAAGGAAATATCGTAAAAGGGCTGTAGGAAAGGCATCCGAACCTTTTAATCCGGAGCCAAAATATATAGGCAGGGTGTTTAAAAAATTTATGTATAACGATAAAAATTAGACATCATGGCGATAGAGGGTAGAGAGCATATGGGAAACTCCTCCAGGATTTCTAAAGCCTATACGCGTTCAGTGACAGCAGTTTCCATGCTGATAATGTGGGGGCTTTCAGCCATAAGCGGCTTAATACTGTGGCTGGCTCCGAGCGGTCCCAGATCGGGGAGAACGCTTCTTTTACTGGGAATGACCAAACAGCAATGGGGAGACTGGCATTTTTGGTTTAGTATTTTGGCTATAGGTGTAACCGTAGTGCATCTGATTATAGATTGGAGAGGCTTTAAGGGATGCATAAACTACCTGGTAAAAAACCGGAATTAGCTCTCCAACGAAAGGTTTATATGTGAGACTTCTCTTCCTTTGCAATAGGTTGGCCTAACCCCTCTTTATTTACCCGGGTGAGTTATTCCCGGGCTATTTTTTTGATATACTGCTTTATCTTTCGGCGGTCGTTGTATGAGTATAAATCTGCGGGTGTTCTCAGCGGCTATAAAGATGAGCTTGTTGTTAAAAATAAAATAGGGTGGTGCGATAAAAGTGTATCACATCACCCTTTTAGTTATTTTACAGTAACAATGCTTCCTTATAAATAATAACCTCGCCCTGCATTGAAAATCCGGGCGCAAAATACCTGGGCCTATCTAACCATTAAATAGTGAATTTCTGCCTAATGGCGGTACAGGCTTCAATCTGTTATCCCGGCTGTGATTTTGGCCAATCTCTTGTATTCATCAGAATCCATCAGCCTTCTGATCATGAGTCTTTGCGCTTCTATAGATCCGGCTCCTTGCCAGGTGCCAACACCATGCAGTCCGGCAGTCCAGTTTTGCAGAACCTTGGTCATGCGCATCCGCTTTTCAGCGGAATCATGGGCTCTCATATACTTTCTTACATATTCGGCGGTTTCAGGATTGTCGAACTCTTTCTCCGAAGGCATGGTAACCGCCAGGCCACCGGCTATATCGCCGGCCAATTTCATGGTCTGCCAGAAATTATGAGCGGTATTGTATTTGGCGACATTGCCGAACATGTCATCAGGCATCCAGATCCCCGATCCTACCGGTTCTTCAAAACCGTAGGCGGCGGCGGCAATGGCGCAGCACCAGGAAGTCTGCTGCATGGCAACCATATCGATAAATTTATCCTTAACATGATTCTTGTTATTGACGCCCAAATATTCGGACAGCAGCATAGTAGCCCCGATGATTATGTCCTGATAACCTACTTTACAGGCGCCGCCGCAATTCATCCGGTGGGTTTTGCCGAATCTCTCCACTGCTTTCCCGGCATATTCCCATTCACCGCACATAAATACGTCTTCCCAGGGAATAAAAACATCATCGAATATAATCATACAGGTTTCCCTCTGGCCATACAGAGGATTACCCAGTTTATAAACGTCGTCTTTGACTTCCATTCTTTCCGCTGAGAAAGGAGTATATTGGGTTATATAGGTGATGCCTTCGGTATCCCCGGAAAAAACAAAGGACAGGGCAATATCAGCTTCATCTTTGCTTTGCAGGGTTTGATTGGGTATTACCATGGTGCAATTGGCGGCGATGGCTCCGCTCTGGTGCACCTTGGCGCCTCTGACTATAATTCCATCACTTTTCTTCTCGACTACGCGCAGGTAGTCTTCGGGGGCGCTCTTTGCTACAGACAATCCCCGGTCGCCTTTGGGATCGGTTACAGCTCCGGAGCAGGCCAGATCCTCACGTTGCATTTTCTCTATGAATTTGGTCAAACGTTTATTGTAATCAGTACCCAAATCCCGGTCCATTTCCCAGGTTACACTGGCCATGGCGGTAGTTGTATCTTGTCCGACGCAGCGATAATTACATGTTCCCAGGTATTGGCTGGTCAATCTAGCCATCTTATAACGGAGTTCCAGGTCTTCCCGGGAGCGGCTGATTTGAACATTGCGGTTTACGTTATCGTTTATATAGGGAGAATAGGCAATCATAATATCTTTGAACTCGGGATCATTGGCCATATCAAACATCTTGGCGGTAGCCTCTACTACTGAACGGGTTACCGGGTGATCAAGCGGATCAGTGACCCGCTCCCCATTGGTAAACACTTTTTTATTGTAGGGAAGTAGTGACTTAATATATTCTTCTTTTGTTCTAATCGCCATAAAAATCGCCTCCTTGTTATAAATAACGATTCCTCTAAGTTACACAGGATGATATGGACATTTCTCGGTT
>DHRK01000046.1:21301-23770 GCA_002410325.1 Syntrophomonas sp. UBA5314 | reverse complement strand
CGGTTAATCAGTAACTTTCATTGGTTGATAAACACTCAGGCGTCAGAACCTATAAAAGGCATCCCTCCTCTCAGATTCTTGATCCCCATTTCTCCTGGAACAAAAACTCGCTTGAGCTTTAAAACGAGGAGAAAAGTCAATGACAAAAGCTGAACGACTGTTCAGCTTTAATGTAATAGTTTACAGCATAAATGTCAATGAAATAGTGTCGATAACTAAATGAAATAGGAATAAAGCGAGTTGAACATGGTGCTTTCGCTGGTAACGACGGTTGAAAAGAGTGGCATAGAAGGCGGGCTTTTTTGTCAGAGCCAACCGTTGATGAAAAATATATTTTAAATCATTAATTTTGGTTTTTGCTTTTCATGGGCAGATTAAAAACATCTCCGTTAACCAGGCCTATAGCCAGTGATTTATGAAAAGATAAGACCATATCAAACATCTCTTCCCTGGAAATCTCTTTGCTAACCACCCATCTATAAACTGCATACTTAATTATCGCGAGGGTGGAGCTGGCTATGGGGGTTACGGGAAGATCCTTAAAAATGTTTCGGTTAATCCCATATTGAATATTTTTACTTGTAAAGATTAAAAACTTGTTATCAAAATCCTGTAAACACTGATCGATACTCTCATTTATACCGGCCACTCTGCTGTATATCTCTGACATCTTCTCATTTTGGGCAAATACTTCGAGCATAACTCTTTTGGATTCAATAAATCGAAGGTATAAGTCCTCTTCTTGTTTAAAGTACTCATAAACATTGAAAATTATCTGTTCCAAAAAATTCTCAAGCAGAATTTTTAGTACTTCCTCTTTATTTATGAAATGTTTATAAAAGGTTCCAGCTCCGAAGCCCGAGCAATCAATAAGATCTCTTACCGATGTATGGACATAACCTTTCTCAGCAAAAAGATTAATGGCACACTCTAAAATTTTATCCTTTTTTTCCAGTGTTTTTGCCAACATTATTTAATCAACCTTATCATTCTCGACGGATCAACGTCGTTATTTTTGTATTAATGTAATCTACTGTTGTGAATGATGTCAACTTGGATCGGTTAAAGAAAGCTCAGAACATGTACTCAAGCTTCCCGGAAAGATATTCTCAAGTCTTTGGCCTACTGTGTCAGCCGATCTGGATAAGCTCCCGCCGTTGGCTTGCTTGAAAGAATATTAGCATATAGGGAGAGTGCTTATTATCGACATATGCTCAAAATAGTTATTGACATATGCCCGATATAATCTTAAAATTGAAATGAGCATATGCCCGAAAAAGCGATTGAAAACTGATTTTGCTATATTGCCTTGTACTGGGAGGTGAGATTATGCCAAATAAAGATGGAACGGGCCCGAGGGGTCAAGGACCTGGAATCGGTGCCGGCCGGGGAAAAGGAGCGGGCAACAGATGTGGCCAGGGACCTGGAAAATCAGGTGGAAACAACGGGCGCGGCGGACAGGGCCGCGCTGGACAAGGACGCGGGGCACAGGGGTCCAGCGGCAAGAATGCTTGAGAATCGACGTTTGGGAAACTATTGATTAATAAGTTTTGTATTCAGCCTGCATTATTAATTTATTAGTAAGGGAAATCTTGGGGATGCTTTGAACGAAACCTTACTAAAATGCATCCTGGAAGGAGTGTTGTATAGGAGCCGCAAGGGAGGCACGGCATCATGAAATATGTGGAAAGTGATAATTTTTTAGGACCACTGTTGAGCTGTTATTACAATCCCCTGTATCATCCGGCCTGCATGGAGTGTGGGGATCGTTACGAGTGTTATGGTGAAAAGGAGTATTTACTATTCAGGGAGAAGGCTTTAGTTATGAGTGAGCTCCTGGACAGTCCGGATTGCTTGAACCCCGAGAATGCCGGCATGATGGCTGCAGCTTTAGACATACCGGATTCCCTGGACAGAATACGGCAAGTATTAACTGGAGCCTATTGCAGAGACGGCAAGATATGGTCGATTGTAAAAATATCTTTGGGTAAACCAGTGTGACGACTATTGTTATGAGGTGATTTATCAATGCCAAGGCCAAGAAAATGGAGAAAAGTATGCTGCATGCCCGAAAGCAACCGCTTTGGGCCCCTGAACGCCAAATCGGATCGTGATAGCATAATTGTTATGACAATTGACGAGTATGAAACGATTCGCCTGATCGACTTGCAGGGATTTACCCAGGAGGAATGCGCGGAAAGAATGGATATTGCCCGCACCACCGTGCAGCGCATTTATAATGATGCGCGAAAGAAAGTGGCTGATTCCCTGGTGAATGGGAAGGTGCTCAGGATCGAAGGCGGAGACTACCAGCTCTGCGACGGACGTGAAGAATACTGCGATTGCGGTGGATGCATCAAACATCGGCGCAGGATTGTCCACGGGCAGTAGGAACTGAGAGGCAATTGACGTTTTTGTTCTGTTATGAAGGAGTCGAATTATACGGAGGTTTAAATGATGAAGATTGCT
>DHRK01000046.1:14604-21086 GCA_002410325.1 Syntrophomonas sp. UBA5314 | reverse complement strand
GGGGCTGGAATCAAGGCTGCCCAGGCGGTGGTTGACAGTCACGCAGGTGCCCTGCTTACTCCAAGATGCGGTGAGAAAGCGGCCCAGGTTATTAGTGCAGCCAATATTAAAATATTTAAGACTATTAATGATTCAATCCAAGATAACATCGCAGCGTTTAACGAAGGAAAACTGACGCTTTTGACCGATGTCCATCCTGGATTTCATGGCCAGGGAGGAAAATAATCATGAAGATAGCTGTGCTTAGCGGAAAGGGCGGCACAGGCAAAACCCTGGTTTCAGTTAATTTAGCCGCCGTCGCCGGGCAGTCCAGCTATATTGACTGTGATGTGGAAGAGCCGAACGGTTATCTTTTTTTCAAACCGGAAAGTGTTGAATCAGAAGAAATATCTATAAAGATCCCCATAGTAGATGAAACATTATGCAATGGCTGTCGCATATGCGTTGAGTTCTGCAAATTTAATGCCCTGGCTTATATCAATGATAAACTATTGATTTTTGATGACGTATGTCATTCCTGCCGGGGATGTGTTTTGTTTTGCCCGGAAAAGGCTTTGGAGGAAAGAGAAAAAGTTATCGGAAGTATTCAGAGGGGCGTTTCGGAAAATGTTGCGGTGGCTACCGGTATGTTAAACATCGGCGAGGCCTCCGGCATCCCCATTATAAAGAAACTTTTGCATGACGCGCTTACCGGACCATCCATTATTGACTGCCCGCCCGGCAGTGCCTGCATAGTCATGGAGAGCATCAGGGATGCGGATTATTGCATATTGGTGGCCGAACCAACCCGGTTTGGGGTGCACAACCTGGCTATGGTCCGGGACCTTGTTAAACTTTTTAACAAACCGCATGGCGTGTTGCTAAACAAGTGCCTGGAAGGTGCCAATCCGGCTGAAGAATACTGTGTTGACAAAGGCCTAAAGATTTTGGGCAAGATTCCCTTCGATAGAGAGTTGGGAATGATTAATTCCGATGCCCGGATCGCAGTAAGAGAAAATGTTAAATATCGCGATAGGTTCGCTTCCTTGCTGCAGGTTGTGAGGGAGGAAGTGCGGCATGAAACAGTTGTTGATTCTTAGTGGTAAAGGCGGTACGGGCAAGACCACGGTTGCCAGTGCGTTCATTAAATTAGCCCAGGCCAGAGTCTATGCCGACTGCGATGTGGACGCGCCCAATCTGCATCTGGTAATGCATCAGCACTCTGTCCCCAGAAGGACTGATTATTATGGAATGCCCAAGGCCGAGATAGATTCCGAGTTGTGCATAGAATGCGACCTTTGTCGTCAAAACTGCTGCTTTGGCGCTATTAAGGCGGACGGTGAATATCGGATTGACTACTATGCTTGCGAAGGGTGCGGCGTTTGCCAGGCTATTTGTCCAGTTGGGGCCGTATCACTTAAGCCGGCTGTAGCCGGCGAGCTGATTTTGTACCATAATGACACGGTTTTTTCAACTGCTCAGCTCAACATGGGAAGCGGAACTTCCGGTATGCTGGTCACGGAAGTAAAAAAACAGCTGAGATCGGTGATCATTGATACAGATCTGGTCATTATTGACGGATCGCCGGGTATAGGCTGTCCGGTTATTGCTTCGCTGAGCGGAGTGGATATGGTGTTGATAGTTGCCGAACCTTCTGTCATGGGAATCAGCGATATGGAACGCATTATAAAAACTGCTGTAATGTTTCAGGTCAGAGTTGCGGTGTGCATAAATAAATATGATACCAATCCAGGTAACACGGAAAGAATCGAGACATTTTGTCGACAAAGGCAGCTGCCTTTAGCTGGTCGAATACCGTTCGATACGACTGCGGTTGCGGCCATTAATAACGGCCGGACTATAGTTGACCTGGATTGCGCTGCGGGGCGAGCCGTAACAAACGTTTTTTTCAGGACCATGACAACATTGTTCGCGAGAGAGAGGGACTAAAACGAATGATAGTAAAAACGCTGGTAGAAAACACATCGCTTGCAGAACCGTTGGGAGCTGAACATGGACTCAGTTTGTATATTGAAACCCTAAAGCACCGGATCTTATTCGACCTGGGACAGGGCAGCCTGTTTTTGGAAAATGCTCTTAAAATGAAGGTGGATATTGCTGAGGTTGATCTGGTCGTGATATCACATGGTCATTTTGATCACGGCGGGGGATTGGAGGCTTTTTTACGTGCCAATTCCCGGGCCAGGATATATTTGCATAAAAAAGCTTTTGATGATCATTATGCAAAACTGCCTGACGGGTCAATTATCCCGATTGGACTTAATAAGGAACTTATGAATAATCCGCGGTTTATCTTTGTTGATGATTACCTGCGCATTGACGAGGAGCTTGAGCTGTTTTCCGCAGTTAAGGGGCGAGAGTTGTATTCGACTGCCAATCGTAGTCTGTTGATGCAAGTGAGGGAGCAAATACAGGAAGATACCTTTGAGCATGAGCAAAACTTGATCATCAATGAATGCGGTAAGGTGCTATTACTGGCGGGTTGTGCTCATAATGGAATTGTTAACATCCTTAATCGCATGCTGGAGATTAGACCCGCTCCAGCCGATTGCGTAATAGGCGGGTTCCATCTACACAATCCTCCCACCAATCAGAGTGAGGATGAGGAGCTAATAAAAGCCATAGGTCAATTTCTGATACAAACCGGTTCTCAATTTTATACCGGTCATTGTACCGGATTAGAGCCATATAAAATCCTTAAAGATATCATGCATGAAAAAATCAAATATTTAGCAACCGGCGGGGTAGTGGAACTATAAATATTTAATAAATGAAGAATTGAAACGAGAGAACGTATTAATTGAATCGTAGGAAAAGACAAAATTAGAAAAAGCGGAGGAAAAAGAAATGTTAAGAATTGCGGTGGCAAGTGAAAATGATATGGTAACCGAACACTTTGGACATTGCCTGAATTTCAACATTTTTGAAGCGGATAACAATCAAATCGTAAATAGTCAATCCATACCTAATCCCGGGCACAGGCCGGGATTCCTGCCCAATTTTCTAAACGATTTAGGGGTCAATGTGATCATCTCGGGAGGCATGGGCGCCGGTGCGATTGATATCTTTAACGAAAAAGATATCGAAGTGATTGTCGGAGTGCGCGGCGAGGCCAGAACTGCAGCGCAGCAGTATTTAGAGGGTGTTCTTAAATCAACCGGTTCTGTATGCCACGAGCATATGCATCATGACGAATGTGGTCACTAAAAAGAAAGGATAAACCAGCAATGAAGGCAGCAATAAATAAAGATAAATGCACCGCTTGCGGGCAATGCGCTGACGCATGCCCGGTCGAGGCCATTCAGGTTGAAGATGAGATAGCGGTGGTAAACGACGATTGCATTGAATGCGGTATATGTGTTGACACCTGCCCGTTTGAGGCAATAACTCTCGATTAATGAGAAAAATCATAATGGGAAGTTATACAAGAAGAGGGGCCGTAAACCTGCCCCTCTTCTTGTATAAATCCAGGCTGTAATTAACCGGCTCTGGGTAATGAAAGACCTGGGAGGTCCGCGTGAAACTAGTATAGAAAGGCTCCCCTACGCCGGTTATAAATGATGTAACCGAAGAAGACGGAACTTTCACAATATGGCTTATTCTCGGCCAAAATATTCTTTTAATAATAAGGAGCAATTATCTATAATTTAGGTAAACCATAACATATGGAGGTGTTGCAGTTTGCGGCTGACCCGAGTTCTCAGACCAATCATAGCTGCTGGCTTGATGTTGTTAATTTATTTTGGAGCAGTACTTTTATGGCCTGGGGAGGCAGTCGCTGCCAACCAGATCAATCAGGTGCCCCAGGCGGCTAATCCAGCTGATGAGCAAAAGTATCGAGAAACATATGAAAAGGCTACCGTACTTGAGGTGCAGAATATTGAGCCGCCAAAAACTGATAACCTGGACAGCGAAATTGTAGAACAGAATATCAAGGTTCAAGTGCTGACCGGTCAGTTTACCGGAAAGGAGATCAATGTCGTCAACAACCTTTCAGGAGCAGCCGGAATTGACATTGACATTAAACCCGGGGATCAGGTTGTACTGTTTTTTTCTCTTAAAGCGGAAGCAGACGGCCAGGAGTCCATCGAGAGCGTTCACCTGGCCGACCGGGTGCGCAGTCCGGCTTTGGGATGGCTGCTGCTTTTATTTACTGGATTAATCCTCATTATCGGCCGGGTTCAAGGTTTAAAAGCCCTGCTGGGGCTGGGGGCAACGGCTCTGGGAATCTATTTCGTGTTGCTGCCCGGCTTGATGGCGGGAAAAAACGTTTTGCCTTTGACTATTATGGTCTTGGTTGGGGTTACCATGGTTACCATGGTTTTTGTAGCCGGGTTTACCAGTAAAGCCCTGGCCGCTACCCTGGGCACCCTGGGGGGCTTGATCATAGCGGGGCTGCTGGCCTATTCCTTCGGGGAATTGGCTCATTTAAGCGGGCTTAGCACCGAGGAAGAGCGCATGCTTCTGTATATTGATAATGTGAAAATAGATATGCAGGGTTTGTTATTCTCCGGTATACTTATCGGGGCGGTGGGCGCCATCATGGATGTGGCTATGTCAGTGGCTTCAACGATTAGTGAAGTGAAAAAGGCCGACCCGGCGAGGAAAACCATTCAGTTGTTTGATGCTGGAATGAACGTGGGCCGGGATATTATGGGAACCATGGCCAATACGTTAATCCTGGCTTATACGGGAAGCGCGCTGCCCTTGATGCTGCTGTTCATCGCCTATAAAATGGAACCCGTCCGGATTTTAAACTGGGAAATGATAGCCACCGAAATAGTACGGGCACTGGTGGGCAGCATTGCCTTGTTTGTATGCATACCGATAACGGCGCTCATAGCGGGATGGCTCAGCAACCGGGCAAAACCTGCGGAAGTAGAATCTGTCAAGAACAAGCTCCCGCTTGACTGGAAATAAAATAGTCAATTATGAGTTAATCCTCAAGCCGCTCCACAAGCAAAAGGGCGGCTTCTTCACGCCGTAAACTGAGGTGGTAATCTCCGATTCGAAGTTCGATGGGGTCGTTTAGAGGGGCGATCCTTTCCATTTCCACTGCAACGCCCGGGACCAGACCCATTTCCAGCATGCGGCGTTTAATGGGAGAGCTTTTTCCTTCTATCTTAACTATGCGAGCCTTTTCGCCCGGGAGCAAGGCATCGAGTGATAGATGGGCAGCAGTTTCTGAGTTGCTTTGATTCTTTTCGCCCAGCCAGCCGGCCATTTGCCCAATCGTCTCCGGGCTGATTACATGTTCGATCATACAGGCGTCCTTCTCCGCCACGGCAGGGGAAACCTTGAGTATCTCATATAGAAACCGGCTTATAGTCTGATGACGATGCCAAACCTCACGGGCTTTCGCCCGCCCTTTATCAGTAAGTGATATCGGACCGTAGCGGGTATGATTAACCAGACCCTCACGGCACAGCGAGGCCACCGCCTGGGTGACACTGGGTTTGGCGATATTGAGTTTCTTGGCAATGGCGCTTATTTTGGTTGTGCCATGTTCTTCACAGAGCTGGAGAATAGTCTCCAGATAATCCTCAAGAGACGGCGACAAGGGTTCGTTCAAACGTAAGACCCCCATAAGTAATTCCCCGCATGGTGCGGGGTGTTAAAATGCATCATTGATAGATTAACATAAGCAGCTCTTTAAATTAAGCTGATTTCTAAATCGCTTTAGGGAGCCTTGGTATATAGCCCCGGAAATTCAAAGTCCGAGGCCAAGCATTTTTTATTGTAGAGGCAGAGTACTAGTTATACCTGGAGTTTAATATATCAACTATTTTTTCCAGACGAATTTTGATGGCTGTCATATCGGCTTTTATTTTATGCATGCCTAATTGAATAAGCAAAGCTTGCAGTTCATCGTCGTTCATGGTATTAAAGGGCTTTTGATCATTCATTCTACTTAAAAAATCAGCTGCTGCAGCCAATCTTTCGTAGCTCCTCATGGGGCATCTTTCCCTTTTCCTTTCTTAACTGCAGCCCACATGGGCTGCAGTATCCATAGATTTTATTTACAAGCGATTAGCGTCACAATCTCAGGCCGATTGTCAGACCCCCAATCCCAGCAGCAGTCCGCCCCGGTAAACCAGAAAAGACACCGCCCAGGCCAGAACAATGGTATAGCCTATAGTGAATAAAGGCCATTTCCAGGTGTTGGTCTCCCGCTTCATGACCGCGATGGAGGCCATGCAGGGGACATAGAGCAGGGTGAAGACCATCAGGACATAGGCGATCAGTGGGCTATACCCGGATTGTTCCCGCGCTCTCTCGGCAAACCCGGTTGTCGCTTCGGCTTCTTCCTCGGCCAGGGCATCGGTATCTTCTATGCTGTAGAGCGTACCCAGGGTGCTGACTACCACTTCTTTGGCTCCCATACCGGCCACCAGAGCTACACTGGTCTTCCAGTCAAAGCCCAGCGGATTAAAGACCGGTTCAATAAACCTGCCCAGCTGGCCGGCATAGCTGTTTTCCAG
>DHRK01000046.1:7979-14418 GCA_002410325.1 Syntrophomonas sp. UBA5314 | reverse complement strand
ATGGTTCCGGCCTTTTTCAGATAGAGCCAGGTTCTTTCCCACATGTGGATGAGAATGCTCTTTATAGTAGGCAACTGATAGGTGGGCAGTTCCATGACAAAGGGTTCGGTATCACCCGGCAGAAGCCAGGTGCGAAACACCTTGGCCATGATAATGGCCATCAAGATGCCCAGCATGTATATGGAGAAGAGAACGTTTCCTCCCATCTGGGTGGGAAAAAAGGCGGCGATCAGCAGGCTGTAAACCGGCAGACGGGCGCCGCAGCTCATTAAGGGGGTGACCAGCATGGTAACCAGCCGGTCGCGCGGGTTTTCCAGGGTGCGGGTGGCCATTATGGCAGGCACCGAGCAGCCAAACCCGATCAGCATGGGAACAAAGGATTTGCCATGCAGGCCGGCCTTGTGCATAACCTGGTCCATGACAAAGGCGGCCCGGGCCATGTAGCCGGTGCCTTCCAGAAAGGCGATGCCCAGAAACAGCAGCAGGATGTTGGGCATGAAGACAATGACCCCGCCGACGCCTCCGACTATGCCGTCTACCAGCAGGGAGCGGACCATACCCTCGGCCATATGAGCGTTCAACCAGTCTCCCAGAGAAGCCACTCCGGCATCGATCCATTCCATGGGAGGGGAGCCCAGGGTGAAGGTCAATTGGAATAAAAGCCACATAAAGCCTAGAAATATAGGAATGCCCAGAATCCGGTTCAAAAGGATGTTGTCCAATTTTTCGGTCAGGGTGGCTTTGTCCAGGGCGCTTCTCTGGCAGGCTTCACGGCAGATGCCCCGGATGTAAGCATAGCGGTCTTCGACCAGGGCTATTTCCGGCTCCTCCCCCAGAACTTTGGCCAGACGCGCCCGGCTTTCCGTCGCTTTACTTACGATATTTTGCCCATCCGTATTGGCGGACGTCTGCCGGATAAGCTCCCGGTCGTTTTCCAGCAGCTTGATCAGCTGCCAGCGGGAGGGCAGGGAAGTTGATGCGAGGCTATCGGTTTGAGCAGCCGCCTCCTGGGCCGCGGTTTTTACGATGGGTAATTCTCCTTGCAGCCGCATCAGTTCGTTTTCGATTTCGGGACGGTAGCGCACCTGTCTTTCCCGGGAACCTGGCTGATGGGAAGAATAGTTTACCACCGCTTCCAGGATATCGTATATGCCTTCATTTTTACTGCCCACGGCTCTTATTACCGGAACTCCCAGCAGTTGAGCGAGCAGTTCGTAATTAATTTTCACCTGGTTCCGCTCGGCAACGTCAGCCATGTTCAAGACCAGGATCAGCGGTACTTCCAGTTCCTTCAACTGCATGGTCAAATAGAGATTGCGCTCCAGATTGGATGCATCAACGATATTAACCAGTAAATCCGGTTTTTCTTCAACAATAACCTGGCGGGCGACCACCTCGTCCGGCGAATAGGCCGATAAACCATAAGTGCCAGGCAGGTCGATGATCGTCATTTCATGGTCTTTGTATTTTAAGCGGCCTTCTCTTCTTTCCACCGTAACCCCCGGATAGTTGCCAACATGCTGGCGGGCGCCGGTCAGGGCGTTAAAAATGGTAGTTTTCCCGGAGTTGGGATTACCGGCCAGGGCAATCACCATGTTCTTGCGGTTCATATCTATTCGCCTCCATCAATTGATTCCAGAAATATAGTGTCGGCCTCTACTTTACGTAAAGACAGATGGAATCCCTGGCTTTTTATCTCTACCGGGTCGCCCAGGGGAGCATAGCGTTCCATGGTAAGCTCTACGCCTGGCACCAGTCCCATTTCCACAATCCGCCGGCGGATGCTGCCGTTGCCGGACACGAATTTAATGCGGGCGCTATCTCCGGGCGCCAGATCCTTTAAGGTACGGGTCATCTCTTTCACCTCCCACGCTTTCAAAAAAATCCTCGAACAGGTTTTTACATTTCCCGGTTAATTGAAGAACGCATCCGGTTTAACCGGGAGCACATATCACAGGTACATGGACTGCCGAACGGCTGGCACGAGAACTCCGGCCAGGGTCTGACAGAGTGCAATCCGCTCTCCTTGGGGAGCGGCCCGGGTAGGCCGTGAACGCTGCGAACGGCTTTTAAGGGTTTGACGGGCTCCGCATCAATGTAGAGCGCCTTTTTCAAAGGGTGGAGCATAGCTTTCACCTCCATCAGCAGAGTTTTTAGCATATCGGACTTAAGGATCATGCCGCTTAAAGGGCAGGATTACTTCTGCGCATCATCGGGTAAATCCGGAATTTCACGCATGGCGCATGAACTGGAACAATTGCCGCAGTCACAGGGGCTCTGGCCGGAGCCTTTGACGGTGTCAAACAGGCGCCTAGCCTTGAAAAACAGGATAACCAGGGCTAAAATACCGGCGGCTATTAAAATAATGGTTTCCATAGAGTTCACCTCCCTAGACAGTTAGGCACCCCTAACATTCGGAAGAAAAAAATAAGTTGCGTCAATATAAGTGATAACGATTCTCAATATCATAATAATTCCATATAGTGATTGTGTCAATATTTCTTTTATCAGTTTTAAGTGTTTCCTGATGCTGAATAGGTAATGGAAGTGTCAGATTTTAAATAAGGAATGCGCATAAAAAACGCTTGACTTAATAAAGATTTAGCGCTAGCATTTTGAAACAAAAGTTAGGCCCACCTAACAAATGCTTTGCTATATTGTCTTGCGGAATTATGGAGGAAATTGAGTTGTGTACAAAATCGCGATTTATGGAAAAGGCGGAATAGGCAAATCAACTACCGCGTCAAATTTGGCGGCTGCCTGGTCGCAAATGGGGCACAGGGTAATGCAGATTGGCTGCGACCCCAAGGCTGATTCCACTCGTGGGCTTTATGCCGGGGCTGGTGTTTCCACGGTACTCGATGCATTGCGCGGCAAAGCGGATCAGATCACCCTGGAGGATATTGTCTTTGAAGGAAGCGGGGGCGTGTTATGCGTGGAAGCCGGAGGCCCCACTCCCGGGATAGGCTGCGCCGGGCGGGGTATTATCACTGCTTTTAATAAGTTGGAGGAACTCCATGCCTACGAGATACTGAAGCCGGACATTGTTCTCTATGATGTTCTGGGAGACGTGGTTTGCGGCGGTTTCGCCATGCCTATCCGGGAGGCTTACGCGCGGGACGTATTCATTGTGACATCCGGTGAGAAGATGTCCCTTTACGCCGCGGCTAACATTGCAGCAGCCGTAAAAAACTTCAGCAACCGGGGATATGCCCGTCTGTCGGGAATTATTCTCAACTCCCGGGGCATTGACCAGGAGTATGGGCTGGTGGCCGAGGCGGCCGCTGAACTGGAAAGTCAAATTATCGGCGTATTGAGCCGCAGCGAATATGTGCAGCGGGCCGAGGAAAGAAACAGCACGGTAGTCGCTGCCTATCCGGAGAGTTCCATGGCCAGGGAATACATTGATCTGGCTCAGAAAATGCTGGAGGTGTGCAATGATGGATTCAGCCGGATTTCCGCCCGGGAAACGGGTGTCGTGCTTTGAGGATACGCTGAGGTATTGCTCGCCCGCCCACGGGGGCTGGGGAGTGGTCAGAACCGGCATGCTGGTGCCGGAAAGCCACCAGCTGTTCGTCTGTCCCTTCGCCTGCGGCCGTCATGGCGCCATCGGCGCTATTGTTCAGGGATTCAAGCACCGCCTTTCTTATCTTTACATTGAGGAAGCGGACATCGTTTCCGGCGGGTACGAAGACTTGATCTGCCAGGCAGTCGATGAGCTGCTTGGCGAACTGGATTATAAACCCAAGGTCTTGATGATTTTTGTCAGCTGTCTGGACGATCTGCTGGGTACCGATCATGAGGCATTCTTGCAAGTGGTGCGCCGCCGTCACCCGGACACGTATTTTACCGTGTGCCATATGAATCCCATTACCCTGGAAGGCAAAGATCCGCCGGCGGTGAATATACAGCGAAAAATATACGGTCTTTTGGAAGCCCCCGCCCTCCCCAGGCTGAAACACGCGGCCGCTTTTTACGGCAACAATGTCGGCATTGACCGTAACAGTGAAATCTATGAGGTATTGGCCGCCGCCGGATACACCGACATATACCACATTTCCGGCTGCGCAAGCTTCGCCGAGTTTCAGAAGCTGGCCCGGGTCAGCCTGAATATTGTTCCCACCCCGGCAGGGCTGGCGGCGGCGAAAGATGTCAGGGAAGCCCAGGGCATTGACTACCTGTATCTGCCGCTTAGCTACGATTTCGCCGAGATCGAGCGGAACTATGAACGGCTTCTGTCCCGGTCTGAAGCGAGGATGGATTTATCAGAGTACCGGCAGCGGGCCGGGCGGGCGGTGGCAGCGGCCCGGGCTGAGATCGGCCGCCTGCCCATTGTAATAGACGCCTCGGCCAGCGTACGCCCCTTTACCCTGGCCAAAATGCTCTTATCTTTTGGATTCCAGGTGGAGGGGGTTTTTGCCCAGCAATGCATATCTATCGAAAGCGAAAGCTGTCGGTGGCTGAACGAAAACGCGCCGGGTGTCAGTATACGGCAGCCGGAGCGCCCCGTCTCCCCGCTGGAGCGCGGGAGCGACCGGGAGTGTCTGGCCATTGGATTTGAAGGGGCTTATATTACTGGAGCCAGATATGTTGTTGATCTGGTCAATGATGAAACCCTTTACGGCTATCAGGGGGTGGAAAAGCTCATGCAAAAACTGCTGGCCGCATCCCGGGCGAGAAGCGATCTGCGTTCATTGATCGCCCGCTACGGCCTGGTGGTTTGACTTTTATCAATACGATTCGGAGGTGGTGATATGCATAAACTGGCCTTGCGATTACCTCCCTTTGCCCCCGATTATTCGGGCGTATGCTCGGCATTGTTTGAACTGGGGGGCATGTTGGTAATCCACGACGCTTCGGGTTGCACGGGCAATTACACCGGGTATGACGAACCGCGCTGGTATGATTCCCGGTCTTTGGTCTATTGTTCGGCATTGCGGGAAATAGACGCGATTTTGGGCAATGATCGCAAATTTATCGAAAAAATTGCGGCCGCGGCCCGGGAACTCAACCCGAAATTTATTGGCATGATGGGCAGCCCGGTGCCCATGGTTACCGGCAGCGATCTGAAAGGCATCGCGGTTGAAATTGAGGCGCAAACCGGCATCCCGAGCTTTGGGTTCGCCACTACCGGCCTGCAATATTATGACCGGGGCGCGTCAGAAGCGTTTTTGGCCCTGGCCCGGCGCTTTGCAGCGCGGGCCCCTAAGAAAAGGCCTCATACTGTCAATCTGCTGGGAGCTACGCCGATTGACTTCGGCATAGGCGGCAATTTAAGGGATTTTCGCCGCGAATTTGAATCTTACGGATTTGAGATAGTCTCGACTTTTGCGATGGACTCCACTCTGGAGCAAATCGGCGCGAGCAGTAGCGCCGCGGTCAATGTGGTCATTTCGGTCAGCGGTTTGGCTACGGCGGAGTATTTTCAAAAGACCTGGGGGACTCCTTTTGTGATTGGCCAGCCGATGGGAAGAAAGCTCACCCGGAAGCTTGGCGAGCTTATCGCCAGGGCCGAGCAAACCGGAGAAAACATGGCCCTTCCAGTACCCGAAACAGACGGAGCCAAGATCCTGCTGATAGGAGAGCAGGTTACCATGCATTCCCTGCGGGCCTGCATTAATGAAAATTTCGGCATCAGGGGATGCGATATCGGCTTTCCGTTCCATCATATTCCTCAGATAAGCGCGCCGTCCGACATAGCCCTGGCATCGGAGAAGACTATGCTGGAGGTCATCAACAGCGGCCGGTACACGTATGTAATCGGAGATCCGCTGTTCAAGGAACTGGTCCGGCGGCTCTTGACTTTCATCCCCCTGCCGCATATCGCGGTTTCCAGCAAGCTGTACTGGCATGAACCACCCGGACTGCCGGGTGAAAAAATAGAAGAAATTTTGAAAGGAGTCATTTAAATGAAAAGGTGTTTGGTTTTCCTTTTAATACTTGGCCTGATCCTGGTCCCGATAGCAGGCTGCTCGAATACCAAAGTCGATGAAACCAATACTTCCGCTCCCAAGAGCACCCGCACCATCGTCGACCAGGCCGGCAACACGGTGGAGATCCCGGAAAAGATTGAAAGGGTGGTCATCACTTCCCTGTGGCCGCTGCCCTCCGTATATGTGCTTTTCCAGGGATCGGCCGATAAACTGGTCGGCATGCATCCCGCTTCTCTGAGCGCTGCCAAGTACTCGATGCTGCCTAGCGTGGCCCCGGAGATAAAGGATGTTGAAACCGGTTTCATTCAGAACGGGCAAATCAATGTTGAAGAGCTTATGAAGCTCAAACCGGACGTAGTATTCTACAGCGCCACCAACACCGCCGAAAAAGAAATACTGCAAAAAGCGGGCATCCCGGCGGTCGGTTTCAGCACCACCATCTCGCAATACAATACCATTGAAACGGTCAACAGCTGGGTCAAGTTGCTGGGAGAGATATTTCAGCA
>DHRK01000046.1:4025-7731 GCA_002410325.1 Syntrophomonas sp. UBA5314 | reverse complement strand
GAAGCCACCGGCGCCGTAAATGTGGCCGCTTCCCTCAACGGCATGGCCGACATCAACATGGAACAGGTGTACGAGTGGAATCCGGATATCATCTACATCACCAATTTCTCTAAATATATGCCGGAAGACCTTTACAGCAACCAGGCCCTCAAGGGTCATGACTGGAGCGGCGTCAAGGCGGTCAGGGAACGCCGGGTCTATAAATACCCGCTGGGCATGTACCGGTGGTATCCGCCTTCCTCCGACTCCCCGCTCAGTCTCTGGTTCCAGGCCAAGTCCAATTATCCAGAGCTTTTTAAGGATATCGACATGGCGAAGACCACCAAAGATTATTATAAAAGATTCTATAACATAGAGCTGAACGATGAGCAGGTGCAGAAAATATTTAACCCGGTTAGAGAAGCGGCGGACGGAGTATAAGGATGGCCCTGTTTAAGAAAAACCGCTGGCTGGGAGGGCTGATCCTGGTCATCCTTCCCCTGGTGACGGCCCTGATCTGTATCGGAGTGGGGAGATATTCGCTCAGTGCCGGGGAGTCCTTTCAGGTCCTTTTCAACGGCCTGGTTTATGGCAGCAAATCGGTTGACCCCCAGAGCTACAGCGTAATTATAGGCATTCGCCTGCCCCGCATCATACTGGCCCTGTTGTGCGGGGCGGGGCTGGCGGTGGCCGGCGCGTCGTTTCAGGCCCTGTTTACCAACCCGCTGGCCACCCCCGATACCCTGGGAGTGGCGGCGGGGGCGTCTTTTGGAGCGGTGCTGGCCCTGCTGGTATGGGAAAATCTGCTCTGGATTCAGACCGTGGCGCTGTTGATGGGACTCCTGGCAGTGTTTCTGACGTATTCGATCAGCAAGCTGAACGGCCAAGCCACCGTTATTATGATGGTTTTGTCCGGAATAGTGATATCGTCAATGTTTCAGGCTTTCGTATCCCTGATTAAATATCTGGCCGATCCCGAAGACAAACTGCCCTCCATCACCTACTGGCTGATGGGGAGCCTGGCCAGCATAACCTATGAAAGCCTGTTGATAGGGGCGCCTTTTATCATTGCGGGAATTGTCCTGGTCTTTGCCTTGCGCTGGAAGCTCAATGTGCTGTCTCTCAGTGAGGATGAGGCGCATTCCATGGGCGTCAATGTCAAGCGGCTGCGCCTGCTCATTGTGGTTGCGGCGACCATGACCACCGTATCCGCGGTCTCCATGTGCGGGCAGGTCGGATGGATTGGCCTTTTGGTTCCCCACATGGCCCGCATGATGCTGGGAAGCAATAACCGCCTCGTCATTCCGGCCAGTATCAGTTTGGGGGCTGTTTTTATGCTGGTCATCGACACGGTGGCCCGCAGCGCGAGCGCCGCGGAAATCCCGGTATCTATCCTAACCGCGACGGTGGGCGCGCCTTTTTTCATTTTTTTACTCAGGCGAACGGGAGGTGCATGGATGTGATTTTTGAGGTTCGTGACGGAAGTTTCGGGTATGCCCAGGGAAAAGAAATTCTTAAAAACATCAATTTTTCTATAGGCGGCGGTGATGTGCTGGCCATTCTCGGACCCAACGGGGTGGGAAAAACCACCCTGCTGAAATGCATGATGGGTTTATTGAAATGGCGCCGCGGAGGAAGCTTCCTGGATGGGGAAAATATAAGCGCCCTGCCGCATCGCCGGTTGTGGCAGAAAATCGCCTATGTTCCGCAGGCCAAAGGCTCGGTCTTTGCCTACAGCGTGGAGGACATGATTCTGCTGGGGCGGAGCGCCCATATCGGCGCGCTCGGTCAACCCGGCCCGGGCGACTATGAAAAAGCGGAAGAAGCCATGGAAACTATCGGTATCACCCATCTCCGGCGCAAAGACTGCAACCGGATCAGCGGAGGCGAACTGCAAATGGTTCTGATCGCCCGGGCGCTGACCTCCCAGCCCTCTCTGCTGGTATTGGATGAGCCCGAGTCCAACCTGGATTTCAAAAATCAGCTGATCATATTGGAAACCATCCGGGAACTGGCGCTAAACCGAGGTATTTCATCAGTATTCAATACCCACTACCCGGACCATGCCCTGAAAATATCCAACAAATCGTTGATTCTAAATAAACAGGGGCGCAGCTTCTTCGGCGCCAGCCAGACGGTAGTGAACTGTGAAAACATGCGCGACAGCTTTGCAGTAAATGTTCATATAGGCGCGGTGCATATAAGCGACCAGCAGCATAATCTGGTCATTCCCTTGAGCATTGTAAGCTGAGCATTTTGAAATAGTCGCGGGGGGTTGTTTTTGCTAAAGGAGTTTTAAAAATGGAGAAGAATGAAAAGGATGCTGCCAGGGCAAAAAGCGGTATGGCCAGGCTCATAGAGCTTGCTGCCGTGAAAAGGGTTCTGGTAGTAAGTTCGGCAATCTTATCGGCCCTGGCTTCCATCGCCGCTTTTGTGCCTTTTATAGCGATCTATTATGTTATAAAAGAAATTATGGGCATTTACCCGGATTTTGCTGATCTTGATATGCAAAAGACCCTCAGGTACGGGTGGATAGCCCTGGGCGGAGTCATCGGCAATGTTTTGCTCTATTTTGCCGCTTTGATGTGCTCCCACCTGGCGGCATTTGGTACTTTGTATCTATTAAAGCTCAACTTTGCCTCTCATATTGCCAGGTTGCCCCTGGGCTTTCATTTAAGCTTCGGCAGCGGGAAGCTGCGCAAGGTCATGGATGAGAACATAGAAAAGCTGGAGGGATTTATTGCTCACCAGCTCCCGGATATTGTCGCTTCAATCGTGGCGCCGGTCGTCATGCTGGTTATTTTGCTGGCGGTTGACTGGCGTTTCGGCCTGGCGGCTGCAGCCGGTATGGCCCTGGCCTTGGCGATTCAGATCAAGGGTTATGGAAATGAAGGGGCCAAGGCGATGATGGATAATTATCAGTCGGCGCTGGAAAATATGAACAATGCTTCGGTGGAATATATCCGGGGTATTTCCGTGGTAAAAGCGTTTAATCAGACTGTCTATTCCTTTCGCCGGCTGCATGAAACCATTAAAGCCTACACCGGTTTTGTTCTCCCCTTTACCTTTAGCTGGGAGAATTATATGTCGGCCTTTACCACCGTTATTAACAATATATATCTGTTTATCATCCCGGTGGGGATTCTGATAGGGTTGAACACTGATGACTATAAGACTTATGCCATGACTTTCATTTTTTATCTGGTGTTCGTTCCTTCTATCGCTTCGGTCATGATGAAGATCATGTATGTTACCAGCGGGGGGATGCAGATCTATGGCGGTATAGAGCGTATGGATCATGTTCTTCACCAAACAATAATGCCGGAGACCGGGAATCCGAAAACCTGCGAGGGTTCCGAAATTGAGTTTAAAAACGTGTCTTTTTCCTATGACCGAAACAGTGATACGGAGGCGTTGTCCAATCTGTCTTTTACAGCCCGGCAGGGAGAGATTACGGCCATTGTCGGTCCTTCCGGCGGGGGAAAGAGCACCATCGCTCATCTCATACCCCGGTTTTTTGATGTGGAGGAAGGCGGCATTCGAATCGGCGGTGTGGATATCAAGGATATGAAGCTGGATTATTTGATGGGCCAGGTCAGCTTTGTATTCCAGGATGTTTTTCTGTTTAAACAGAGCATCATGGAAAACATCCGCATCGGCAATAAACAGGCCAGCGATGAGCAGGTTAGGGCCGCGGCGCAAGCGGCCCAATGCCAGGAGTTTGTCG
>DHRK01000046.1:0-3752 GCA_002410325.1 Syntrophomonas sp. UBA5314 | reverse complement strand
CAAAAAGCCTTTGAAAAATTGATGCAGGATAAAACGGTGGTCATTATCGCGCATCGTCTGTCCAGTATACGCAGTGCCCATAAAATCTTGGTTATGGATAAAGGACAGCTGGTGGAACAGGGTACTCACGAAGCGTTGCTGGAGCAAAACGGAAGATACCGGGAAATGTGGGGCATGTATACTGAGACACTGGACTGGAAAATTGCCAGCAGGAAGGGGATGGCCATCAATGCTTGATCTAAAAAACGCCTTAATGTTAAGTGACAAAGGCTACTCGGACCTGAAGAAAGCGATTGCCGCCTGTACCCTTACCAATGTATCTCTGATGATCCCGTTTATCATTACCATTCAGATATTTGCCGAGCTGTTAAAGCCAGCGATGGGACAGGAAATCTCCTGGACGCATCTGTGGCTGCTGTTCGGATTGGGGATCATAGGGGCCATTCTGGTCTTTATGGCCAGCAAATATGATTATGGTAAAACCTATGTCGCTTCCTACACGGAATCGGAATCGATGAGAATCAACGTTGCCGAACATATCAGAAAGCTTCCCATGAGCTTTTTTAATAGCAAAGATCTGTCAGAGCTTACCACCAACCTCATGGGTGACTGCGCGACCAGTGAACATGTCCTCAGCCATATCGTTCCGCAGCTGATTGCCCATGCCATTTCGATAATTCTCATTTGCGCGCTTCTGGCCGCTTTTGATTGGAGACTGGCCTTGACGGTGTTTATTACCGTACCGATTGCCTTTTTGATGATTGTCTTGAGCCGGAAGATTCAGAAAAGCCTGAGCGAAAAGCACGTGGAATCGAAACTGCAGGCCTCGGACCAGGTGCAGGAGTACCTGGAGGGCATCAAAGTGATCAAGTCCTGCCGATTGGAAGGAAGCAGCTTTTCCGCCCTTGATAAAGCTCTGCACCTGATGATGAAAATGTCCATTAAAATGGAATTAATTTTCGGCATTTTTATTACCGGGGCTCAGCTGGTGGTTCAGGCCGGGATTGGCCTAACGGTTTTTGCGGGGACTTACCTGCTGACAGGAGGGAAAATAGAGTTTATCCCCTTACTCATGTTCTTTGTAATCGTAGTAAGAATATATGGGCCGATACTTACCGAACTGACCCTGCTGCCCGAGCTGCTTTACATGCAGACATCGACCCGGCGTATGCGAACGCTGTTTACAACGCCCATCATGGAGGGTGATGCGGAAAAGCTTATCAATAAATACGATATTGAATTCGAAAATGTCTCTTTCAGCTACAGCGGAGATCTTTCTCCTGAGGAAGCCGTGATCAAGGATGTAAACATTTCTATTCCGGCGGCTGGGGTTACCGCCCTGGTAGGGCCGTCGGGCAGTGGCAAAAGCACCATTTCCAAGCTGATTGCGAGATTCTGGGATGTTAACCGGGGAGTAGTAAAGATCGGCGGGATTGATGTCAGGACCCTGGACCCGGAACATCTGATGAGCTATATGTCCTTTGTATTCCAGGATGTGGTGCTGTTTAGCGATACCGTTTACAACAATATCCGCATCGGTAATCTGGATGCCACCAGAGAACAGGTAATGGAGGCGGCTCGGGCCGCCTGCTGCGATGAGTTTGTGAATTGCCTGCCGGATGGATATGAAACCTTGCTGGGAGAAAACGGGAGCACCCTTTCCGGGGGCGAGAGACAGAGAATTTCCATTGCCAGGGCCCTCTTAAAAAATGCGCCCATTGTTCTTCTAGATGAAGCGACCGCTTCTCTGGACCCCGAAAATGAGGTGCTCATACAGCGGGCCATTTCCAAACTTATAGATGGCAAGACCGTTATTGTAATTGCCCATCGCCTGAGAACCGTGGCCGGTGCCGATAAAATCATCGTTCTGGATCAAGGCCGGGCCGTGGAGGAAGGCACTCATGATGAGCTCATGGCCCAAAAAGGATTGTATGAGCGACTTTACACCATCCAGCAGCAGAGCCTGGGGTGGAGTGTGTAAAATAACGCTTATAAGTTGTTGAAGGTGCTTAATGCAATTGGAAAACCGGCTATGAAGATTATAAATAGAATTAATGAAATAAAAATTACCGCGATTTTAAGAACCAGCTTGCTGGCAGCCGCCTTGATTCCGCTAATGGTTATGATTATAGCTTCCGGAGCGTTGCTCTTTGATAACAGATTCAATTGGGTAATGGTGCTGGGAATATTTACGGCGCTGTTTATGTCGTGGCTGCTGTCTGCTTTAGTGGTAAATGGTTTATTTAAAGGCGCCATTATAAAGCTGCAGGACTTCTGTGCCCAAGTTAAGCGAGGGGTATACGGTGGATTTGATGAATTGCCCAATCAAGGGTGGTTTAACAGTGAGGAAAATGAATTCATATCCCTGATGAGGGACATGAACTGGATGGCTCATTTGATTCAAAAAAGGGAGCAGGAATTGCGGGCCAGCATAACTAGCTTGAGGGCAACTCAGGATGAATTAGAAAAAAACAACGCCTTCCTAGCGGAGATGGCCATGACTGACCCTCTTACCTGCCTATACAACCGACGTTACTTTTTTGACCATCTGGAAAAGGAATGCGCTCATATGAACCGCAGAACAAAATCAATTGCGCTGATCATACTGGATATCGATCACTTCAAATTGGTCAACGATAAATACGGACACCAAATAGGTGACACGGTTTTAAACGAGCTTTCCCGGGTGGTTGAAAAAGCGTTAAGAAGCGGGGAAATATTGGCACGCATTGGCGGAGAGGAGTTTGGCGTCTTAATACCCGACGCGGACCCAAATGATGCCGCAAATATTGCTTTAAGGATTTGCCGGGAAGTTAGAGAACATGTTTTTAAGGATGATGGGGAGCAGGCACTCAAAGTAACCTGTTCAGCGGGAGTTACAACTATCGATGAGCCATCATTCAGAACTGCGGACACACTTTACAAACAAGCCGACATAGCGCTGTATGCTGCCAAGGAAGCGGGAAGGAACCGGATTTACCTTTATGATCATCAGCATGGTCTGGCAGAAATTATGAAAAATGAAGGCGAAAATTTTAATGCAGCAAGATAAAGATATTTTTATAAATCCAGCAAATCACGAGAAATAATTACAGCAAGGAAGGTGGCAGTATGTCAATGAATTATGAAGAATCGAATTTCTTGCTTGTTGCCATTCATGAAATCGTTGAGAAAATAATAGAAGTTTTGGAATCCAAAGATAAGTATACCAGTGGGCACAGTACGCGAGTGAGCGATATGTCTTATTATTTGGCCCAAAAGATTGGTTTAACGGGAGCTGAATTGGAAAAGGTGCATATAGCTGCTCATCTCCATGATATTGGTAAAGTAAAGGTTCCAAGCTCGATATTGAAAAAAACCGGGCCGTTACTGCCGGAAGAATGGGAGTTGATAAAGCTGCATCCCGAATATGGATTTAGAATTTTAAATCAGTCAAGCTTTTTACAACCTTATGCAAAAATCGTGCTCCACCACCACGAACGCTGGGACGGCAACGGATATCCGGCCGGACTGAAGGGCACAGAGATTCCTTTGGGATCAAGGATTATTGCGATATGTGATACGGTGGATGCCATGACCTATAATCGCCCTTACCGAAAAGCCTTCAGTCTTGAAGAAACTCTTAGGGAAATAAAGCGGAATAAAGGGAAACAGTTTGATCCTGAAATTCTTGAGGTGGCGGAGGAAATATGGCCGGTGTTTGAAAAACAACATGGTTTGCGAAAGAACGATATAAAGGAAACCGACTTAAG
>DHRK01000032.1 GCA_002410325.1 Syntrophomonas sp. UBA5314 | reverse complement strand
GTTATCGGTATTGAATAATCAGAGTAAAATTATCAAGCGAGAAGGCCGAATGACGAAAGTACGCGACGCTCTGCAGCAGGGAGAACCCTGCTGCCTTACATTCTGGCCAAACTCCGCTTGGTTGACACAAAGGGTGGCTTGTGCTAGAGTAATCTAGGATTTCTGTGCACAGGATGGAGGTGTAATTACCGTGAGAGTGGGAATAACCCTGGCATGCAGCGAATGCAAGCAGCGCAATTATAGCACTACTAAAGATAAGAAAAAACACACTGAAAAGATGGAAGTCAAGAAGTATTGCAAGTTTTGCAACACTCATACTGTCCACCGGGAAATCAAGTAAAATTCGGGGAAGTGAATCAAGTGAGCAAGAACAATACTCCGGCCAAGAAGGAAGGACCAGCTCTTAAGGAGCGCTGGGATAAAATAAAAGAATATTTTATCGGTGTTTATAGTGAATTAAAAAAAGTTCACTGGCCCAGCCGGCAGCAGCTTATGGTATATACCGGTGTAGTATTGCTGGCCGTGGTGATTGTGGGAAGCGTCATATGGTTGTTCGATATGGGCCTGTCGTTCCTACTGGCCAAGTTGCCGTTTAAGTCTGCATAGGTATGGAGGAGGTGGCTTAAGATGACCGCCGAAAAGCAGTTGGAAGAAGAAATAACGGAACAACCCGAAACCGGTGAACTGGCTCCCGAAGAGCCCCAGTTCAAAGGGGAATGGTACGTTGTACATACCTATTCCGGCTATGAAAACAAAATAAAGGTCGACCTGACCAAGCGCGTTGAATCCATGAATATGCAGGATAAGATCTTCGATATTATCATCCCCGAAGAACAGGAAGTGGAATATAAAGGCGGTAAGCGCAAGATTACCAGCAAGCGCGTTTTTCCCGGGTACGTGATTGTAAATATGATCATGAATGAAGATTCCTGGTACGTTGTCCGCCATACACCTGGGGTAACTGGATTTGTGGGCAGCGGCGGCAAACCGATTCCCCTGCAGCCTGAGGAAATAAACAAGATTTTGCAGCGCATGGGCTTGGTAGAAGGTACCAAACCAAGAATTATGGATATAGAAGTGGGCGAAAACATCCGGGTAAAGAGCGGTCCGTTTGCCAACTTTGAAGGCATCGTCAGAGAATTGTTGGCTGACCGCGGTAAATTGAGAGTTAATATTTCCATGTTCGGCAGGGAGACCCCTGTAGAGCTGGATTATGAACAAATAGAGAAAATGTAAAGGAGGTGTACGGATGGCCAAAAAGGTTCTGGGCAAGGTTTCTCTGCAAATACAGGCTGGGAAAGCCACGCCGGCTCCGCCGGTTGGACCTGCGCTGGGTCAGTACGGAGTCAACATAATGGGCTTTTGCAAGGAATACAACGCGCGTACTGCTAACCAGACCGGTTTTATAGTTCCCGTGGAAATTACGGTATATGCCGATCGTTCTTTTACTTTCGTCTTAAAATCGCCCCCGGCTTCCGATTTGCTCAAGAAAGCGGCCAGTGTTGAAAAGGGTTCCGGTGAGCCCAATCGCAAAAAAGTGGGAAAAGTAAGCCGGGCCAAACTGGTGGAAATTGCCCAGGTTAAAAAAGACGATCTTAACGCAGCCAATATGGACGCGGCGGTTAAGATGATTGAAGGAACCGCACGCAGTATGGGACTGGAAGTTATTGATTAAACCGATGTGGGAGGAGCAATCCGCATTACCACGAGGAGGTAACCTTTAATGAAAAAATCCAAGAATTACGCCGACGCGATCAAACAGATCGATCGCAACAAACTATATGAGCCTGCTGAAGCCCTGCAATTGGCCAAAGAACTTTCCAAAGCCAAATTCGACGAAACAGTTGAAGTTCATATTAAACTGGGTGTTGACCCCAGACACGCCGACCAACAGGTTCGGGGAACCGTAAGCCTGCCTCATGGAACCGGCAGAACCCGCAAAGTGCTGGTATTTGCCAAAGGCGAAAAGCTCAAAGAAGCTGAAAACAGCGGCGCTGATTTCTTTGGCGGAGAGGAACTGGCGGAAAAGATCCAGGGAGGCTGGTTCGATTTTGACGTAGCCGTAGCTACTCCGGATATGATGGCCGTGGTCGGTAAGCTCGGTAAGATCCTGGGCCCCCGCGGTTTAATGCCCAACCCCAAAGCGGGAACCGTTACCTTTGATATCGAACGCACCATCAAGGAGCTAAAAGCGGGCCGAATCGAATTCCGCGTTGACAAGACTTCTATCGTACATGCTCCGATTGGCCGGGTATCTTTTGACCAGAGCCAGTTGCTGGATAATCTTAATGCCTTTGCCGAAGCATTGATAAAAGCCAAACCGGCAGCGGCCAAAGGCCAGTACATGCGCTCGGTAAGCATCTGTTCTACTATGGGACCGGGGATAAAGATCAATCCTCTGGTAGTCATGGCCGCCAACCGATAAAACTGAAAATGAAAAATTCGGACTGAAGACAGCCGGTGGTTAATGCCTTAAAGAACTACGGTTCACCTGCCGAGGTTATGAGATAACGCTGATGACCAGCGCGAAAACCTCTGCAGCCCAAATATGCAGGGGTTTTTTACTTAGGGCACCAACGGCCACAATTCCTGATAAAAGGGGGTGAAAATGAGTGGCCAATTCCAAAATCGTCGATCAGAAAAAGGAAGTTGTCAAACAGATAGAAGAAAAGCTGAATGCTGCTAAACTGGTCGTTTTTACCGACTACCGGGGTTTAACGGTTGATGAAATGAACGATCTGCGCAATCGCCTCCGGGTTCCGGGCGTGGAATACAAAGTACTTAAGAATACCATGACCGAATTTGCCCTGAAGAACACCGGGCACGAAGACGTCGTTGCCGACATCGCAGGGCCCAATGCAGTTATATTCAGCAACGAAGATCCGGTCGGTCCGGTTAAGAGTGTTTATGAGTTCATCAAGCAGTACAAGAAGCTGGAAGTTAAAGTAGGCATTCTGGAAGGTCAAAAGCTGGAGGCGGGTAGAATAAAGGCTTTGGCTGAGCTGCCTTCCCGGGAAGTTCTTATCGCTCAGGTTCTGGGAACCATGCAGGCTCCGATTACCAGCCTGGTATATGTGCTCAATGCCAACCTGACCGGTTTGGCCCGGGCCATCGATCAAATCCGCGAACAAAAAGCAGCCGTCTAAAGACGAGCCTAAATATTTTAAAACACATGGGAGGTATTTAAACATGAGTAAAGTGCAGGAAGTTATTGATATAGTCAAGAATTTAACCGTTCTGGAACTCTCCGAGCTGGTAAAGGCCCTGGAAGAGGAATTTGGCGTAAGCGCCGCCGCCCCGATGGCAGTTGCCGCCCCGGCCGCCGCCGGCCCGGCCGAGCCGGTTGAAGAGCAGACCGAATTCGATGTCATTCTGACCTCCTCCGGCGAGAAGAAGGTCAATGTAATCAAGGTGGTCAGAGAGATCACCGCTCTGGGTCTGAAGGAAGCCAAAGACCTGGTTGACGGAGCCCCCAATCCCATCAAGGAAAAGATCAGCAAAGAAGAAGCCAACCAGATCAAGGCCAAGATCGAAGAAGCTGGCGGAAGCGCTGAAATTAAATAAGCGGCTTATTAAAACGACCCGGGCAGTATACTGCCCGGGTCGTTTTATTTTCTGGAAAACCGTTTGGAGTCGAAATAAACCGGCGGCAGAATTCCTCTTTTAAAGTTGCAGGGCGTTAAATTTTCTTTTAAGGGGTGCCTATCAAGGGCCCGGTTCAGTCTGATATAATGAGTATGCAGGTTTAAATTTACAAGAGAAGGGAAATGATGTTAGTATGAAGAGATGTTTCCCAGTTATGATGGTCATAGCTCTCATTCTCTTATGTTTTGCCGGTCCGGCCATGGGTGCCGGTATCCAGTGGAAGATTACTCTCAACAATGACCGCAGCATTAGTGAGTCGGTAACCGGTTTATCATCGCTTCCCGCTTCCGCCGATTCCTGGACCACCAGCCCGGGATCCCAAGATTTGAACCGGACGATAGGCTTTTGGGATACATATGGCAAACAAACCGACCGTTTACCTATTGATATCATGGTTGAAGACTATATATTATGGCAGAATGTAACGATTCAAACGACTGCTTTGCCGGCCAATGCACCGGTATTTACGGCCGTCGCCGGCCAGCCTCTGCAATTGACCGTTCAGTTCCCGGCCGCCATCAAACTGGCCAACGGAGCCAGGATGGAAAACGAGCGCACCGCGGTGTGGCAATGGGATACGGGTAGCAGCCTGCCAAATAAGGGAGTTTTGCTGGAAGCAACCCTCCTGGACGGTTTTATAACCAGCATCGCCCTGTTTATTCTGGCTTTTATAGGTATTGCCATTTTCTATTTCCGTAAGGTCAGTAAAACCCATAAATTGATTGAAGAAGAGTACTCGCTCGAAAAACTGGACGAGGAAAAAGACAAAGAAATAGATCAGGATGACGATAAAGAGTAGCTATTTCTTGACTGGCTGTATAAATTATGCTAACATTAATAATTGCCATTCATGCTATGTGATGGTAAGCGATATTTTATTGCTTTAATTCGACTTGAAAGCGAGGTTTAAGGATAGGCCTTGCTTTTCACTCTTTTAAGATAAATCTTTTTTGGGAATAGAAATGAGGGGTGAAGTTAAGGAATGGCTGGTATGGTACAATACGGAGCAGTCCAAAGGTTGAGCTACTCGCGCATCGAAGAGCCGATCGAGTTGCCCAATCTGATTCAGGTTCAGCTCAGTTCCTACAAGTGGTTCCTGGAACAGGGTTTACGCGAAGCCCTGCAGGAAGTATTCCCGATATCTGATTTTACGGGCAACCTGGAACTCAATTTCATTGATTACAGTCTGGGTGATCCCAAATACTCAGTAACGGAATGCAAAGAGCGAGACGTCAGTTTTCAAGCCCCTTTAAAACTGCGGGTAAGGTTGACTGACAAAGAGAATGGAGAGATCAAGGAATCGGAAGTATACATGGGAGACCTGCCCTTGATGACCGAAAAGGGTACCTTCATTATTAATGGAGCGGAAAGGGTCGTGGTCAGCCAGCTGGTAAAATCACCGGGAGTCTATTTTAGCGACCGCCTGGATGTAGCCGGCAACCGCCTGTTTGGGGCCACCATTATCCCCAACCGCGGAGCCTGGTTTGAACTGGAGATGGACAGCACCGGAGCCATCTATACCCGTATTGACAAAACCAGAAAAATACCGGTAACGGTACTCTTGAGGTCGATTGGCTATGAGACCAACGAAGCCATCCTGGACCTGTACGGCAACGATGAGGCCATGGGGCACACCCTGGATAAGGACCCCACCAGCAACCGCAAAGAGGCCCTTATAGAGTTCTACCGGCGCTTGCGTCCGGGTGAAATGGCCACTGAAGACGCCGCCGAACAGCTCTTGAACAATTTATTCTTTGACCCGCGCCGCTATGATATGGCGGCTGTAGGACGTTACAAGGTAAACAAGAAACTGGGCTTAAATATTCCCCCGGAAACCAGGTATTTAACGGTAGAAGACATCACCACCACCATTGCCTACCTGATGAAGTTGATTCGCGGGGAGGGACGCACCGACGTCATTGACCATCTGGGCAATCGCCGGCTTCGTTCTATTGGCGAACTGCTGCAGAACCAGTTCCGAACCGGGCTGGTGAGAATGGAGCGGGTGGTCCGGGAGCGCATGAGTATCCATGACGTGGAAACTCTGACTCCGCAGGTCTTGATAAACATTCGCCCCATTACGGCGGCGGTTAAAGAATTCTTTGGCAGCTCCCAGCTGTCCCAGTTTATGGACCAGACCAATCCCCTGGCCGAGCTGACTCATAAAAGAAGGCTTTCCGCCCTGGGCCCGGGCGGACTGACCCGTGAGCGGGCCGGCTTCCAGGTGCGCGACGTTCACCATTCCCATTACGGGCGCATCTGTCCGATAGAGACACCGGAAGGTCCGAACATCGGTCTGATTGGCTCCCTGGCCACTTTCGGCCGGGTAAATGATTTTGGGTTTATCGAGACCCCCTACCGCAAGGTGGACAAGGAAAAGGGTCAGGTATTAAACGAAATTCACTACCTTTCCGCTGATGAAGAAGAAGAATATATCATCGCCCAGGCCAACGCCCCCTTGGATGAAAACGGGTTTTTCACTGAGGAGCGGGTTGAAGCCCGGCACGGCGAAGAGATTCTGGAAGTTCATGTCAATCGCTGTGACTACATGGACGTTTCACCCAAACAGGTATTCAGCGTGGCCACCTCGCTCATACCCTTTCTAGAAAATGACGACGCCAACCGCGCCCTGATGGGGGCCAACATGCAGCGTCAGGCTGTGCCCCTGGTAAGAACTGAGGCTCCGATCGTGGGCACCGGCCTGGAATACAAGGCTGCCAAGGACTCGGGGGCGGTGGTGGTATGTAAAAAGGGTGGGTTGGTCAAACGGGTCAGCGCCGACCGGATCGTGATCGAAAATGATGAGGGGGGTACTGATACATACTCCCTTATGAAATTTGTGCGGTCCAACCAGGGCACCTGCTACAACCAGAGACCCATTGTGAAGCCGGGTGACCGGGTTCCGGACGACACCATTATCGCCGATGGACCCAGCACCGACAGGGGAGAACTGGCCCTGGGAAGAAATGTTCTGGTGGCGTTTATGCCCTGGGAAGGCTACAACTACGAAGATGCCATCCTGATTTCCGAAAGACTGGTCAAGGAGGATGTATTTACCTCCATTCATATAGAAGAATACGAGTGTGAGGCCCGGGATACCAAACTGGGACCGGAGGAGATAACCAGGGACATCCCCAACGTCTCCGAAGACATGCTCAAAAACCTGGATGATCAAGGGGTCATCCGGGTGGGGGCCGATGTCCGCCCCGACGATATACTGGTGGGCAAGGTCACTCCCAAAGGCGAGACCGAGCTTACTCCGGAAGAGCGCCTGCTAAGGGCCATATTTGGTGAAAAAGCCCGCGAAGTGAGGGATTCCTCCCTGCGGGTTCCCCACGGTGAAGCCGGCAAGATAGTTGCCGTTAAGCGTTTTTCCCGTGAAAAGGGCGACGAGTTGCCTCCTGGAGTCAACCAGCTGGTCCGGGTGTATATCGCCCAGAAGAGGAAGATCTCCGAAGGAGATAAAATGGCTGGCCGCCACGGCAACAAGGGTGTTATATCCCGCATCCTGCCCGAGGAGGATATGCCCTTCCTGGAGGATGGAACGCCGGTGCAGATCGTGTTAAATCCCCTGGGAGTTCCCTCCCGAATGAATATTGGACAGATCCTGGAGTGCCACCTGGGATGGGCGGCCCGCTCTATGGACTTGACCATTGCCACTCCGGTTTTTGATGGAGCTACTGAAGATGACATCTTTGCCAAACTGGAGGAATCCAACCTTCCGGTAGCCGGCAAAGCCGTCCTCTATGACGGAAGAAGTGGTGAGAAATTCGACCATCCGGTGACCGTTGGTTATGTTTACATGCTGAAACTGGCCCACCTGGTGGATGACAAGATACACGCCCGGTCGATCGGGCCCTATTCGTTAGTAACCCAGCAGCCCCTGGGCGGCAAGGCCCAGTTCGGCGGACAGCGTTTCGGCGAGATGGAAGTATGGGCCTTGGAAGCCTATGGAGCTTCCTATACCTTGCAGGAGATTTTAACGGTCAAGTCCGACGATGTGGTTGGGCGTCTTAAAACCTATGAATCCATTGTAAAGGGGGAAAACATACCGGAACCCGGTGTGCCTGAGGGATTCAAGGTCTTAATCAAAGAGCTGCAGAGTCTGGCCCTGGATGTCCGAATTCTCTCCGAAGAGAACCGGGAGATTCTGATCAAAGATGTTGATTATGAGGTAAACGAACGGGAAAAGGCCCGGGAACTGGGGCTTGAGCTTCCGGAACCGACCCTGGCCAGGCCTGACACTCTGTCCGATGATGTCGACGAAGAGGAAGTTGACGATGAATTAGAACTGGAAGACTTTGATGAGGCTCCCCTTGAAGAAGAATTTGATGATTCTTTTATTGAGAAAGAATGATATACCACAACTTTCCTGCAGAGCCGTTTTGAGGACTAAATCTGGAAGGGAGAGAATGGGTTGTTAGACGTTAACAATTTCGATCGCATAAAAATATCGCTGGCTTCGCCGGAACAGATCCGCTCCTGGAGCAGCGGTGAGGTAAAAAAACCGGAAACTATCAATTACAGAACCCTGCGTCCTGAAAAAGAAGGCCTGTTCTGCGAAAAGATCTTTGGACCGGTCAAGGATTGGGAATGCCATTGCGGCAAATACAAAAGAGTGCGCCACCGCGGAATCGTCTGTGATCGCTGCGGGGTTGAAGTCACTACTTCCAAAGTGCGCCGCGAGCGGATGGGCCATATAGAACTGGCCGCCCCGGTATGCCATATATGGTATCTCAAGGGAATTCCCAGCCGCATGGGTCTGCTCCTGGACATGTCGCCCAAGGTATTGGAGAAGGTTATTTACTTTGTAAATTATATAGTGGTTTCACCCGGGGACACTCCCCTACTGAAGAAGCAGTTGCTCAATGAGCGGGAATACCGGGAAAGCCGGGAGCGCTATGGCGAGGCCTTTAAGGCCGGTATCGGCGCCGAGGCCATCAAGCTGCTCCTGGAAGAAGTGGACCTGGAGAAAATGTCCCAGGATCTGAAAGAGGAAATTGCCACTACCACCGGCCAGAGAAAAGGCCGCTCGATTAAGCGATTGGAAGTGGTTGAATCCTTCCGCCTGTCCGACAACCGTCCTGACTGGATGATCCTGGATGTTCTTCCGGTTATTCCGCCTGAACTGAGGCCCATGGTGCAGCTGGACGGTGGGCGTTTTGCCACTTCTGATTTAAATGATTTATACCGGAGGGTAATAAACCGCAACAACCGTCTGAAGAGGCTCTTGGACCTTGGAGCTCCAGATATCATTGTTCGCAATGAAAAACGCATGCTGCAGGAAGCGGTGGATGCGCTTATAGACAACGGCCGCCGCGGACGTCCGGTTACCGGACCGGGCAACCGGCCCTTGAAATCCCTTTCCGATATGTTAAAGGGCAAACAAGGACGCTTTCGCCAGAACCTGTTGGGTAAACGTGTTGACTATTCAGGCCGTTCAGTTATAGTGGTCGGTCCCAGCTTGAAGATGCACCAGTGCGGACTACCCAAGGAAATGGCCCTGGAGCTGTTTAAACCCTTTGTAATGAAAAAACTGGTTGATAGGGGAATTGCCTCTAACATAAAGAGCGCTAAAAAGATGGTTGAACGCGGCCGAGAAGAAGTATGGGATATCCTGGATGATGTTATAAAAGAGCATCCGGTACTATTGAACCGCGCTCCCACGCTGCATCGTCTCGGCATCCAGGCCTTTGAACCGATGCTGGTGGAGGGCAAGGCGCTGCAGTTGCATCCCCTGGTTTGTACTGCTTACAATGCCGACTTCGACGGCGACCAGATGGCGGTGCACGTGCCCCTATCGGCCGAGGCGCAGACCGAAGCGCGCATCCTCATGCTGGCCAGCAATAATATCCTGAATCCTAAAGACGGGAAGCCAGTAGTGACTCCCACCCAGGATATGGTTATCGGCTTGTATTATTTGACCTATATGAGCAAAGAGGATTGGAATATTGAGCATCCCAAGGCCTACCGGGATCCCGAAGAAGCGCAGATGGCCTATGCAACCAAAAACATCACCTTGCATGAAAAGATCCGGGTAAAAATGAGAGTACCAGAAAAAACCGGTTTGGAAATGCTGCGCAGCCATGAAGCACAAACCTATAAAGAAGAGATCGTGGAAACCTCGGTGGGAAGGATCATCTTTAATGAAGCCATTCCCAACAGTTTAGGTTTCTTCAATGAAGTCATTGACAAGAAAAAACTGGGTAATGTTGTATATGACTGCTACCGCCTGGAAGGAAACGCCAAGACCGCGGAAATGCTGGACGGAATCAAGCGCCTGGGTTATACCTACGGCACCCGGGCCGGCATTACGGTTGGAGTTACTGATTTCGAAACTCCCCAGGCCAAATCTCTGATTCTGGCCGAAGCGGATAAAGCGGTGGAGTCGATTGAAGATGATTTCCTGGTGGGACTCATCACCGAGCAGGAGAGACACTCTCAGGTGGTTGAGATCTGGAACCAGGCCACTGATGATGTTACCGAGGCCCTGAAAGAAGCCCTGCCGGAGGACAATCCGGTCTATATGATGGCCATATCCGGCGCCCGCGGTAACTTCCAGCAGATACGCCAATTGGCCGGTATGCGCGGCCTGATGGCCGACCCCTCCGGAAAGATTATGGACCTTCCCATCAAAGCCAATTTCCGTGAAGGCCTTACCGTTCTGGAGTACTTCATATCCACCCATGGAGCGCGTAAAGGTCTGGCCGATACCGCCCTGCGCACCGCCGACTCCGGTTATCTGACCCGGCGTCTGGTGGATGTGTCCCATGATGTTATTGTCCTGGAAGATGACTGCGAATCGACTGAAGGCATCTGGGTGGATAAGATTATGGAAGGCTCGCAGTTGATTGAGCCTCTGCACCAGCGTATTATCGGCCGGGTGGCGGTAGACACCATTGTTCACCCGGAGACGGGTGAAGTTCTGGCCGAGGAAAACCAGATGATCGACGACGATGCGGGATATGCCATTGAACGGGCGGGAATTCCGAGAGTAAAGATCCGTTCCGTTTTAACCTGCAAAACCCGCCATGGAGTATGCAAAAAATGCTACGGCCGCAACCTGGCTACCGGTTTTAATGTGGAAATCGGTGAGGCGGTGGGAATACTGGCCGCCCAATCCATCGGCGAGCCGGGCACCCAGCTGACCATGCGCACCTTCCATACCGGTGGTGTGGCCGGTGATGACATCACCCGCGGTCTGCCCCGGGTTGAAGAGTTGTTTGAGGTTAGAAAGCCCAAAGGCCAGGCCTTGTTGACCGAGGTCTACGGACGGGTAAGATTCGGCGAAAACAAAGGCCGCCGGGAGGTTGAAATCCTGGACGAAAACGGCGAAGTTATCGCTGCTTATCCGGTTCATTACGGCTCCCGTTTAAAAGTTTATGAGGGAGACGATGTGGAAATTGGCGACGCCTTGACCGAAGGTCCGTTGAATCCCCACGATATACTGAAGACCAAAGGCGTGCAGGATGTGCAAAAATACCTCTTGCAGGAGGTTCAAAAGGTTTATCGCTCCCAGGGTGTTGATATCAGCGACAAACACATTGAGATCATGATCCGCCAGATGTTGAAGAAGGTTAAAATTGAAGATCCGGGCAACGCCTCGATGCTGCCCGGGGCCTTTGTAGATATTGCGGTTTTCGAAGAAGAGAATCTCTATGTAATAGAAAACGGGGGTCTGCCGGCGGTGTGTTCACCCATGCTGCTCGGCATTACCAAAGCCTCCTTGAATACAGATTCCTTCCTTTCCGCGGCTTCCTTCCAGGAGACTACCAAGGTCCTGACTGAAGCAGCTATAAAAGGAAAGGTTGACAACCTTATCGGATTGAAAGAGAATGTCATCATCGGCAAGCTGATCCCGGCCGGAACCGGATATACCTTGTACAACCGTACCACTTACACTGAAGCGGGATCTGAAGAAACCGTTGATGACTACGAAGCTTAACCCTTGAGTCGAAAAATGATAAAGAATTTGACGGGGTGTTCACCAAGTGCTAAACTTTATAAGTGCGCGGTAAACTTGCTAGAGGCTGGCATGTTTCGGTTTACCGGGAGGAGGTCAGCAACTTGCCTCTAACCGAAATCAAGGATAGTCCGAAGCTGATAGGTGCCAAACAGGTTAAGAAAGCTTTAAACAAAGGCCTGGTGAAAAAAGTATTCCTGGCCGGTGATGCTGAACCGCACATAGTACAGCCCATTGAACAGCTTTGCCACCACTGCGGGGTGGAAGTTGTCATGGTAGACAGCATGAAAGCCCTTGGCCACGCCTGCGGAATTGAAGTAGGCTCCGCAGCCGTCGCCATACTATTTGATTAATCGGGGAAGGAGGTGCAAGTGTGCCGACCATAAACCAGTTGGTTAGAAAAGGTAGGGAAAAAGTAGAAAAGAAATCTACCGCACCCGCCCTGAAGAGTTGCCCCCAAAAAAGAGGGGTCTGTACTCGTGTTTATACGACGACACCGAAAAAGCCCAACTCAGCCTTGCGCAAAATAGCCAGGGTCAGGCTCAGCAACGGCATTGAGGTAACTGCCTATATTCCTGGCATTGGCCATAATCTCCAGGAACACTCGGTGGTGTTGATAAGGGGTGGCAGGGTAAAAGACCTGCCCGGTGTCAGATATCATATTATCAGGGGCGCTCTGGACGCGGCTGGTGTACAGAACCGCAACCAGGGAAGATCCAAATACGGTTCCAAGCGACCCAAGAAGAAATAGGAGGGAGGAAGGGCATGCCTAGGAAAGGACCCGTCCCCAAACGCGACGTATTACCGGATCCCATTTACAACAGCAAGGTTTTTACCAAGCTGGTCAATCAAGTTATGTGGGATGGTAAGAGGAGCCTGGCGGAGAGCATCTGCTATGGGGCTTTCAATATCGTAGCTAAAAAGTTGAATAAAGACCCTCTCGAAGTTTTCGAAGTGGCTATGAAAAATATTACGCCCATCGTTGAAGTCAGGGCCCGCCGGGTGGGTGGAGCGAACTATCAGGTTCCCGTAGAAGTCCGGGCCGAGAGAAGACAAACCCTGGCTATTCGCTGGCTGGTCGGTTATTCACGCAAACGCGGCGAAAAGACCATGGCCGAGCGTCTGGCTGGTGAACTGATGGATGCTTACAACAGCACCGGCGGATCAGTTAAGAAAAGAGAAGATACGCATAAGATGGCGGAAGCCAACAAGGCCTTCGCTCACTATCGCTGGTAGCCGCCAGCTATTTGAGCTGGGAGTGTAATCTGCATGGCCGATAAAGCTGATCTATCATTAGTCCGCAATATAGGCATTATGGCTCATATCGACGCCGGCAAAACCACAACTACCGAAAGAATACTGTACTACACAGGCAAGGTACACAAAATCGGCGAAGTGGATAAGGGCACAGCCACCATGGACTGGATGAGCCAGGAGCAGGAAAGGGGTATAACCATTACCTCTGCTGCTACCGTATGTAACTGGAGAGATTGTGATATTAGTATTATCGACACGCCCGGCCATGTTGACTTCACAGTCGAGGTAGAACGGTCTTTAAGAGTGCTTGATGGGGCAGTAGCTATATTCTCTGCCGTAGAAGGGGTGCAGCCCCAGTCCGAAACCGTATGGCGGCAGGCGGACCGCTATAATGTCCCCCGGATAGCCTATATCAACAAGATGGACCGTATCGGGGCCGACTTTTTTAGAGCCGTTAAGATGATTGAAGAAGTGCTGGGTGCCAGCCCGGTGCTTATTCAAATACCGCTGGGCTGTGAAGACAGCTTTAGCGGGAGTATAGACCTGATCCGGATGGTGGCCTGTGTTTATGAAGATGAACTGGGCGATAAATATCTGGAAAGAGTTCTTTTACAAGAAGAAATATCCGAAGCCGAGAAGTATCGCAGTGCGCTTTTGGAAAAACTGGCCGAACACGACGACCTCATCCTGGAGAAATACCTGGAAGGGGAAGACATCGGCGGTGAAGAAATCAATTCCGCACTTAGAAGGCTGACTATCAACAACAGCGTCGTACCGGTTTTATGCGGATCATCTTTTCGCAACAAAGGAGTGCAGATGCTGCTTGATGCTGTGGTCAATTACCTGCCGTCTCCGCTCGACAAACCGCCGGTTAAAGGTACGCATCCTAAAACCGGGGAGGAACTTGTTCGCAAGGCGGATGTCCGTGAACCCTTGTCCGCGCTGGCTTTCAAAATAGCCGTTGACCCGTATGTGGGCAAACTGACCTATTTCCGGGTCTATTCAGGAAAGGTGAAAAACGGTTCCTATATATTAAACAGCGGTCGGGACAAAAAGGAACGCCTTACCAAGATCCTGCGCATGCACGCCAATCACCGGGAAGAAATCGATGAAGCGGTGGCAGGCGACATTGTGGCCGGAGTGGGGTTGAAGGATACCGTAACCGGGGACACCATGTGTTCCGAACAAAACCCCATTTTACTTGAACAGATCGAGTTTCCCCGGCCGGTCATAGACGTGGCTATAGAGCCCCGGACCAAGGCCGATCAGGACAAAATCGGCGAGAGCCTACGGCGCCTAGCCGAAGAGGATCCGACCTTCCGCACCCGGGTGGACGAGGAAAGCGGGCAGACCATCCTTTCAGGAATGGGAGAGCTGCACCTGGAGATCATCGTTGACCGGCTCTTGAGAGAATTTAAAGTCAACGCCAATGTCGGAAAACCCCAGGTGGCCTACAAGGAGACCATAACCAAAAAGGCTAAAGCGGAGACCCGCTTTGAAAAACAGACCGGAGGCCGGGGTCAGTACGCCCATGTAATCATCGAAGCCACTCCTTTGGAGGAAGGACAGGGGCGGCGTTTCGTCAACCGGGCCCATGCGGAAAGCGTTCCGCAGCACTTTGTGGGTTCGGTGGAAGAGGGCGTTATGGGAGCCCTGCAAGCCGGCTTACTGGCTGGCTACCAGGTGGATGACCTGGAGATAGTGCTTACCGGCGGCTCTTTCCATGAAGTTGATTCCACCGAACAGGCCTTCAAAGTCGCTGCCAGTATGGCGGTAAAAGAACTGCTGGCAGGCGGTGGGGAGGTTCTGCTGGAGCCGATTATGAATATTGAAATACTGACTCCGGAAGAATATGTGGGAGAGGTAATTTCCGACCTCAATATGCGCCGGGGAAGGGTGCTGGGATTTGAAGAAAACAAGGAGAGCCGGGTAATCAAAGGCATAGTGCCCCTGGCCGAAACCTTTGGCTACGCGACCAGCTTGCGATCGGCCAGCCAGGGCCGGGCCAGCTTTTCCCTGCATATCAACAACTACGGCGAAGTGCCGGAAAGCAAGAGTAAAGAGATCATAGCCCGGAGATACGGGCTGCCAGTATAAAAAACACAAAAAGGAAAGGTGAGAGACAGGATGGCAAAGGCAAAATTCGAGAGGACGAAACCCCATTTAAACATAGGGACAATCGGTCATATCGACCATGGCAAGACGACCTTGACGGCGGCTATCACCCTGTGTTTATCCAAGGTTGGGGGAGCCAAAGCGACATCGTATGATGAGATCGACAAGGCGCCGGAAGAGAGAGAAAGAGGAATAACCATCAACACGGCGCACGTGGAGTACGAGACTGACAAGCGGCATTACGCCCATGTAGACTGCCCTGGTCATGCTGACTACATAAAGAACATGATCACCGGAGCAGCCCAGATGGACGGGGCGATCTTGGTAGTATCAGCCGCCGACGGCCCGATGCCGCAGACCCGTGAGCATATCCTTCTGGCCAGACAGGTGGAAGTACCCTATATAGTGGTCTTCATGAACAAGGTAGACATGGTAGACGACGAAGAGCTGCTGGAACTGGTAGAGATGGAAGTAAGAGAGCTGCTGTCCTTCTACGAATTCCCGGGCGACGACATACCGGTGGTAAAAGGCTCGGCTTTAAAAGCGATGGAGTGCGGATGCGGAAACCGGGACTGCGAATGGTGCGGGAAGATATGGGAACTGATGGACGAAGTGGACAGATACATTCCGCTGCCGGAGAGAGCGGTAGACAAACCGTTCCTGATGCCGATCGAAGACGTGTTTACCATAACCGGAAGAGGAACGGTAACCACGGGCCGTGTAGAGAGAGGCCAGGTAAAGGTAGGAGACGAAGTCCAGATAGTGGGAATGAGAGAAGAGATCCGCAAGACGGTGGTAACGGGAGTAGAAATGTTCCGCAAGCTGCTGGACTATGCAGAAGCGGGAGACAATGTAGGAACCCTGTTAAGGGGAGTAGACCGCAAGGAAGTAGAAAGAGGCATGGTACTGGCGAAGCCGAACAGCATCAAGCCGTTGACCAAGTTTAAAGCGCAGGTATACGTATTGACCAAGGAAGAAGGAGGAAGACACACTCCGTTCTTTGGGGGATACCGCCCGCAGTTTTACTTCCGGACGACAGATGTAACCGGAATCATCCAGCTGCCGGAGGGAGTGGAGATGGTAATGCCGGGAGACAACATCGAAATGGACATCGACCTGATCACGCCGATAGCCATAGAAGTGGGACTGCGTTTCGCCATCCGCGAAGGCGGCAGAACGGTTGGCGCCGGCGCCGTTATCGGTATTGAATAATCAGA
>DHRK01000039.1:5844-13329 GCA_002410325.1 Syntrophomonas sp. UBA5314 | reverse complement strand
AACAGCTAAATGTTTTCCAAAAGGGTTTTCAGATCATGTAAGGAATTGTCATCCCTTCTGAAAACCACCGTGTACTCGTTTAGCTTTCTTATGCTTCCTCCCAGTTGGCGGGGATCAAAATCGCGGGGCAGCTTTTGAGCCAGGTGCAGTTCCACCGTGGCTCCTTTTTTGCGCAGGGACTTGATTTTCTTACTGCGGGCCAGCACCCGCAGGCGGGATATCTGAAAGAAATTGTCCACCGCCGGGGGCGGCGCTCCAAAGCGGTCCTCCATCTCCGCCTGTATTTCGTTAACCTCCTCCTCTCCGGCAGCCAGCAGCAGGCGGCGATAAACCCTCATTTTGGTGCCGGAATCGGGTATATAGCTGTCCGGTATATAGTAATCGGCGTCAATATCCAGCTGGGGCTGAGCCAATTCGATATACTTCTCGCCCTTCAAGCGAGCGGTTTCCTGCTCCAGAAGCCGGCAGTACATATCAAAACCCACCGCCTGGATATAACCGTGCTGCTCCGGACCTAAAATATTGCCGGCCCCCCTTATTTCCAAATCGCGCAGGGCAATCTTTATGCCGGAACCCAGCTCGGTAAATTCGCGAATGGCATTGAGCCGCTTCTGGGCGATTTCATTAATATTTTTATAAGGCCGGTAGGTTATATAGGCGTAGGCCAGGCGATTGGAGCGCCCCACCCGCCCGCGCAGCTGGTAGAGCTGGGCCAAACCCATACGGTCCGCTTCGTCGACGATTATGGTGTTTACATTGGGCATATCCAGGCCCGATTCTATAATCGTGGTGCAGAGGAAGACCTGGAATTTACCCTTGATAAAATCAATGACCGTTCGGGCCAGCTGGTCTTCATGCATGCGCCCGTGCCCCACCCCAATGCTGGCTCCGGGCAGCAGCTTCTGCAGATCTTCTTTCATCTTCAAGATATCTTCAATGCGGTTATGGACAAAGAATACCTGCCCGCCGCGTTCCAGTTCGCTGTTTACGGCCTCCACTATGAGCTCTTCATTGTATTCCAGCACATAGGTGCTGATCGGGTAGCGCTCCGGAGGCGGGGTTTCGATAAGGGTCATATCGCGCAGCCCGGTCAGGGACATATGCAGGCTGCGCGGTATGGGGGTGGCGGACAGGGACATGACGTCCACCAGTTCTTTATAAGCCCGGATTTTTTCCTTTTGCACCACACCAAAGCGGTGCTCCTCATCAATGATCAGCAGGCCCAGGTCCTTGAATTCAATATCTTTGGAAAGCAGGCGGTGGGTCCCGATAACGATGTCCACCATGCCTTTTTTCAATTCATGGCTGATCCTTTTCTGTTCAGCCGGGGAGCGGAACCGGCTGATGGCTTCGATCACGGTGGGGTAGGGAGCGAAGCGCTCCCGGAACGACTGGTAGTGCTGCTCGGCCAGGACCGTAGTCGGTACCAGAATGGCCACCTGCTTGCTGTCCATAACCGCTTTGAAAGCCGCCCGCATGGCCACCTCGGTTTTGCCGTAGCCTACGTCGCCGCAGATCAGGCGATCCATAGGACGGGCCTTTTCCATATCCCTTTTCACATCTTTGATGGCTTGCATCTGGTCAGCCGTCTCCTGGTAGGGAAAAGCTTCTTCAAACTGGGCCTGCCAGGGTGTATCCGGGGAGAAGGCATAGCCTTCCTGGGCCTGGCGGCGGGCGTAGCGCAGCAGCAGTTCCTGAGCCATCTCCTGTATGGATTCGGCCACCCGCTGCTTGGTTTTTTCCCAGTCGCTGCCCCCCAGCCGGCTAAGGCGGGGCTCCTTATCATCCGAAGCGGAAAAGCGATAGAGCAGATCGAGTTTATCCAGGGGCAAAAAGAGCCGGTCGCTGCCCGCATACTGCAGTACTATGTATTCGCGGGTTACGCCATCGGTGGTCTCCTGTGACACCCCCTTAAAAATGCCTATCCCATGATGCTCATGAACTACATAATCGCCGATTTTCAGATCCTCGACCAGCAGGCGCTCCTCGGGACGGCTGGCCCGCCGGCGCTGCCGGGGGCCCCTTTTCCTCCAAATGTCTTTTTCTCCAATGACCGCCAGCTTCAGGGTCTGGCTGATAAAACCGCGCTCTACCTGGTAGGGAGCGAATTTGATTCCCGACAGTTTCCGCTCCACCATCTCTTTCTGGAGCAGCTCCCGGGAGTTTTTATTCTTTAAAGCCAGGTGCACCTGATAGCCCCGGCTCAGCCACTCGCTTATCCTGGAAAACATCATATCCGGGTTGTTTTGAAAATACTCCATCTCCCTCTGCGAAAGATGCTCCATCAACCCCGCCTGGACCTGGGGTATGTTGCCGGGAAAGAAGGAATGGTAGACCAGGGGATACTTGTTTAACTGATCGGTCAACAGATCCCGGGAAAGGGGTTTCAGTTCCTGAATGATCTTGCCGTCCCGCTTCGCTTCCTTAATGGTTTCCCGGTATCTCTTCAAACCCCGATCCCAATTTTTATAGAATTCGCGGGGCTCGTCAAAAAATATCAGGCTCCCCGGGGGCAGATAGTTGACCAGGGACGCCTCCAGGTCCGGGCCGCTCATCTCATCGGCCGGGACGATGCTGATTTTATCTACCCGGTGCGAGGAGCGCTGGCTGTCGACGTCAAAGGCCCGTATGGAATCAATGAAATCTCCGAAAAAGTCCAATCGGAAGGGAAGCGCTTCGCTCAAGGAAAATACGTCTACGATGCCGCCCCGAACCGCAAACTCGCCGGGTCGGGTAATCGTGTCCACCCGGCTGTAGCCGTTTTCCACCAGGCGGTAGGCCAGTTTGTCACGGCTTATTTCCTGACCGTTCTCCAAACGCAGGGTATGTTCTTTCAACTGGCGGGGCGATTGGATAGGAAACAAAAACGCCCCGGGCGTGGCAATGATAATGGATTGGCGGCGCGGGTGGTTTAGGCACTCATTCAGGATGAGCAGCCGGCTGACCTCTACTTTAGAATAGTTCTCCTTTAAAAAGCCCAGCTCCCGGCCCAAAAACAGATGCACCCGTTTGTGGGTGAGCAGCCCGGCAAGATCCCGGGCCAGGTCATAGGCCTTCTCCTCATTAGGAACCAGACACAGCTGGTAAGGGGAAAAAGACGCCAAATAATCGTGCAGCACAAAAGCCCGGGCAGAGCCGGACAAACCGGTTAAAATAATATTTTGCCTTTTTAAAAGGCATTCTTTAATCCTGTCAAAAAGGGTTGCGGGCAAATTCTCAAGCCTCCCCAAATCATCAAGGTGGACACTGCGTTTTACGCAGCCCCCACACACGGTTGGATGCAGTTCTTTGCAACAGGGGGACGGAGATTTGGGACACGGGGATGGGACAACGGTCCTGTCCCCGTGTCCCAAATCTCCGTCCCCCTGTTGCAAACCCCGTGATCAATTGCTAATGGTAGAAGGGCCTCATGCTGCTCAAAGCGGGGGCAGCCTCCTGACCCAACTCGGACTGGCAGTCCGGGCATAATCCCCTGACCTCGGCTGCTCCTTCCGGCCCTTCAACATCCTCGTTATGATATATCTCACGGCAGCAATCACAAATATAATACAGTTTCAATTCTGCCTGCCCCCTTTTTGCTTAGCTTTTGGCTTTGGACAGGCAAATATGCAAGTATCTAATTATACTCGTTCATAGTCGCCGCTATTCCTTTTTTCACCCAGCATTCCAGGGCGTTTGCCGCGTGATCCAGGGACTGGTTGAAAATCTTCTGCTCTTCAGCTGAAACCGATCCCAAAACCCAGTCTACCGTATCATGCATCGGTCGCCCGATGCCGATTCGCACCCGGGCAAAATCCTGGCTGCCCAGGCACTCGATGATGGATATCATTCCTTTATGCCCTCCGGCGCTGCCCTGAGCTCTGATCCGCACCTGCCCCGGGGGCAGATCCAGGTCGTCATAAACAACTATAAGGTCGCCCAGAGCCAGCTTGTGCCAGCGAACCATCTGCTGCACCGCCCGGCCGCTCAGGTTCATATAAGTCTGAGGCTTGGCGAGAAGGACCTTTTCAACAGGCCAACGCAGGCTTCCCAGCCAGGCGTCGAAACGCTTCTGTTCCCGTTCCAAACCATAGCGGGCCGCCAGTCTGTCCAGAACCTGGAATCCCAAATTATGCCGGGAGGCAGCATACCTGGCTCCCGGATTACCCAACCCAACTATCAATTTCATATTCAACCTCAACCAAACAAGGTGTGGTCTTGTTTCCCGCGTGTTCCTCCATACTTCTTCGAATCAAGCAACCAAGGGGACGGGGCGGTCCTTTTGGTTGCCCTTTAGTTTTCCATCTTGGCTATGCTTCTTCTATTTCGGCCTCAACTGGCGTATATTCTGGCTCCTCTTGGTTGACTTTCACAATAACGCTTACTATAAGCAGATCCGGATCGCTTAAAAGTTCAACCCCCGCCGGTATCAGCAAGGCCTCAGCCAGTACCTGGTCCCCGGGAGTTAAAAGGGAAACGTCAAGGTTAATCGTTTCCGGCAAATCGCGGGGCAGGCATTTTACCTGTACCTCCCGGGCTCCTATCTGCAGGAAGCCGCCTTTTTCACGGAGTTCCTCTTCCCCGCTTATGGATACCGTCACTGCCGATTCGATCGGTTCATCGGCATCCACTCTCATAAAGTCAACATGGGTCAACTGACGGCTGATGGGGTCCCTCTGCAGTTCCCTGACTACAGCCAGCACGGGTGCCGGATCATCATCTATCTGCAGTGAGTAAAGCCCGCCTGATCCGTGGACAAAAAGCCTTTCCAGGGGCCTTCCTTCAAAAACCACCCGGGATCCCGGTTTGCCTTTGCCGTAGATTACGCCGGGAATATCTCCATTTTGCCTGATCAGACGCCGCGCCCGCTTGCCAAAGCTTCGACGGCGGCAGGAAATGCTGTTGGTCTTGGCCATAGTACCACTCCTTCGTCAAGGAGTATGCACCGCTTTAGTCAAATTTATACCAGCGGGGCGCTCCAACCCGCCGGTATCGGTTCAAGCTGTTACGCCTTAAAATTCAAACAGTTTACTTACTGAAAGGTCTTCGTGAATGCGCAAAATAGCCTCCCCAACCAGAGGCGCCACCGACAGGATGGTCGTATTGGGCAGGGTCTTGCTTTCATCCATAGGTATGGTATTGGTAATGATAATTTCCTTGATCGGGGCCTTGGCCAGCCGTTCTATGGCTGGTCCGGAAAAGACCGGGTGGGTGCAGGCGGCAAAAACTTCCCGCGCTCCCTTTTCCATCATAACCTGGGCCGCGGAACAGATTGTCCCCGCCGTATCTATAATATCATCTATGATCACTACTGATTTGCCGCAGACATCACCGATGACATTCATTATCTCTGAAACATTGGGCTCCGGCCTTCTTTTATCTACAATGGCCAGGGGTGCATCCAGCTTGGCGGCCAAATCCCGGGCCCGAGTAACCCCTCCGACATCCGGGGATAACACCACCGTGTTCTCCCTCTGCAGCCGGCCTTTTAGGTATTCCGCAATGGTCGGCACCCCGGGCAGATGGTCTACCGGAATGTCAAAAAAGCCCTGTATCTGGTTGGCATGCAGGTCAACCGCTACGACCCGATGGGCTCCCGCTTCCACTATCAGGTTGGAGACCAGTTTGGCGGTAATGGGATCACGGGCCCGGCTCTTGCGATCCTGGCGGGCATAGCCGTAGTATGGTATGACCGCGTTTATGCGTGACGCCGACGCCCTGCGGAAGGCATCGATCATGATCAGCAGTTCCATCATATGCTCGTTGACCGGGGTGCAAGTAGGCTGGACCACGAACACATCCACGCCGCGCACCGTTTCATTGATGGCGCAGCTAATTTCTCCGTCAGAAAAATGGGAGACTACGGCATCGCCGATGGGTATCCCCAGATAGGCAGCAATCTCATTGGCCAGCTGAGGGTTGGCGTTGCCGGTAAACAGTTTCATCCTCCACCTGGATGCTTTCATCATCCCCAATACCTCCTAAGAATCTACATGCTTTTTCTTGCTGGTTCGTTTGGCTAAAAACTTGGTGGCCGCCCGCTCAACGGCCAGGACATCGGCCGGAATATCACGGGAGATAGAAGACCCGGCTCCGGTCGACGCGTTCTTGCCCACTCTGATCGGGGCTATCAGATTGGTATTGCTGCCTATAAAAACACCGTCTTCTAAAATGGTGGGATATTTATTCACACCGTCATAGTTGCAGGTAATGGTGCCGGCACCGACGTTAACTCCCTTGCCGATCTGGGCGTCCCCGACATAACTCAAATGAGGAACCTTGCTGCCGTCGTCGATAACCGACTTCTTTATTTCTACGAAATCGCCTACCTTCACATTGTCGTGCAGCACGGTTTCTGGCCTGAGATAAGCGAAAGGCCCGATCGTACAGGAATTTCCGATCCAGGCCTGGTTTATTCGAGATGATTCTATGGTCACCCGGTCGCCTACGGTTGAATTACTTATTCGCGTAGCAGGACCGATTTCACAAAAGCTGCCGATTGAGCACCGGCCCTCGATGATGGTGAAAGGAAGTATTACTGTATCTGGTTCTATCTTTACATCAGCGTCGATGAAGGTTGAGACCGGGTCGACTATGGCTACTCCCTGGAGCATTAGCTCCTGGTTGATTCTCCGGCGCATGATCCCTTCCACCTGAGCCAGCTGGATGCGATCGTTTACTCCGTAGATCTCCTCCTCAACCTCGCTCAGACAGATCTCTACTTTATTATTACCTGCCCTGATCAATTCCAGAGCTTCCGTCAGGTAGTATTCACCCTGGGCATTACGGGTGCCGATTCCGGACAGGGCTTTAAAAACCAACTCCCGATCAAAACAGTAAATTCCCGAGTTAATTTCATCAATGGCCTTCTCCGGAAGAGAGGCGTCTTTCTCTTCTACTATGCGCTCAAATTCCCCCTGGGTCCCACGCAGCACCCGGCCATAACCTTTAGGATCCTTTACCCGGGTAGTCAATACCGTTGCCTGGGCCTTGCTATGTTCATGCATGACCATCAGTCCGGCCAGAGTTTGGGGCCTTAATAAAGGGGTATCCCCGGCCAAAACCAGCAGACTTTTTCCGCGGGCCGCATCCCGGGCCTGCATCAAGGCATGCCCGGTGCCCAGTTGTTCTTCCTGCACCACGAAAGTAACATTTTCCCCGGCCAGAATCTCTTCCACATACTCCCGGCCGTGTCCCACTACGACAATTATTTGGTCAATTCCAGCATCGCGGACGGTTTTAACCAGGTGGGCGATCATGGCCCGACCCGCTACCCGGTGGGCGACCTTGGGCAGACTGGAACGCATCCTAACGCCTTTTCCCGCTGCCAGAATCACTGCTGAGATATCCAACTCCAACTCCACCCCATAACAATAATTTATTTGGCCCTTGCTATGACAAGAAATCGTCATAATCGTATTATACCTTAGTAGTCTGTAACACCTAAAATTTTAGTTTCTCGCCGGCTAAATTCCCGCAGGGCTGCGTTGTCGTCAATCGCAATAC
>DHRK01000039.1:5392-5772 GCA_002410325.1 Syntrophomonas sp. UBA5314 | reverse complement strand
CAGGGCTGCGTTGTCGTCAATCGCAATACGTCTAGTATTCCTCATTCCTCTGCCGCCCATGGACGGGCCAATGCGGTGGTGCCAGGACGGCAAGGAGCCGCCGCCTTCCCCTGCGAAAATTTTTCTCGGCGAATAAACTAAATTTTTAGATGTTATAGACTACTAGGTTTAGCTAAACGAAATTTTTCAGGAAATTAAAACTTTCTACAGTAAAGGCCCATTTTCCTGTTAGCCTGGATGAAAAATAAGCTCTTGGACTATTTTATGAACATATTCTCCATGTAGTTCAAGATAGTACTCTGTTAACTCTACTTCTTCTATTACTCGTCGGTTAAATTTTCGCATGACTGCGTTGTCGTCAATCGCAATACGTCCAGTAT
>DHRK01000039.1:0-5251 GCA_002410325.1 Syntrophomonas sp. UBA5314 | reverse complement strand
GGAGCCGCCCTCCGCCTTGTCCTGCAAAAATTTCCCTCGACGATTTATAAAAGAAGTAGAGTTAACAGAGTACTAGATTTATTTATCATCAAGGATAAACAGCTTCCTTATAATATAGGTTTGAATCATAAAAACCCGTTGAGGCCATTTGGCCCAAAACGGGTTTTTAACTATCACACTTTTATTGGCTATGGGCCTGCAATGGAACCAGCTTAAAAAACCACTTCTCCCAGGTATTTTTGGGCCAGCTCAAGGTCGCTGGGCTTATCTACATCTACTCCCACCTCAGCGTAGCTTGATACAATGGCCTTGCCTTTTATGCCTATTACCTCTTGAAACCGCTTTTCGGTCTGTTTCAAGGTTAAAATACCAAAAATGTACCGTACTACGGTGGTAAATCCAAAGATGCGGGCCAGGGCCAGAGGGTTTTTCCGGCGGGCTATGATCTCCCGGGCTATATCGATGCTCTTTTGAATGATGGCCCGGCGTAATACAAACAGGTTGCCGCCGGTAAAGGTTCCTTCCTTCATTTTTACATAGGTCCGCACCACTCCCGGGAATTTGGCTTCATTGACCTCCCGGGTAGTCACCGGGTAGAATATGTCCGCTTCCATGGTTTCAGTTCTTTCAATGAAGTCGTCGATCGCCATGCTGGTGATAAAAGGAATATCAGTCGGCATAACCAAGAGCCGTTCGGTGCTTTCATATTCTTCTAAAACCCGGGCCGCGTTGGCCAGGCTTTCGATAACATCATCCCCGGCCGCCACAAAGAAGAGGTTTTCTTCTCTTCCCAGAAGGTTGCGCAGGGCGTCAACCGGCCCGCTGATGACTATATTCCGGATATACTGGGACTGGCGCAATGATTTATATACATAATAGATCATCGGATAGTTGCCGATAATAATCAGGGCTTCACTATCGTAGGGCGCTATTTTTTTTAAGTCCCCACTGTTCTCGCCACCTGCCAGTATAACTGCATCGTATTGCATGTTTTTCCTCCATTAATCGTTAAGAGCTAGCCCATCCTTTTTTATAGCATCTATCATGCTGTTTTCCGCATTTTCAATATGCTCCTGGGCTACCTGCCTGGATTGGGCCACATCCCTGGCCTGAATAGCTTCTACGATGACGCGGTGCTCCTCCAATGATTGCTTGGATCTTCCCGGATAGGCGAGGGAAGTACTCCTGAATCTCTGAATTTGCTCGCGCAGGTTGCTTATAATAGACCACAGGCGCTTATTGCGGCTGGCCTGGTAAATCGCCTCATGGAATTTAGTATCCACTTCTATAATACGTTCTATGTCATTGCGGGCTATGGCTTCTGCCTTTTCCGCCAAAAGCCGCTCCATGTTTTCCATTTCCTCATCGGTTATGCGTTCGGCGGCCAAAGCGGCCGCCAGACCCTCCAGGGCCGCCCGGATTTCAAAAATGTCCGCGATGTCCTTGAAGGAGAAATCCGCAACATAGGCTCCTTTACGCGGAACCATCACGATAAAGCCTTCCAATTCCAGCTTGCGCAGGGCCTCCCGGATGGGGGTGCGCGAAACTCCCAGCTCTTCGGCCAGTTGAATTTCCATCAGCCTTTCCCGCGGTTTCAGGGCGCCGCCAATGATGGCTTCCCGGATGGCATCCAGCACCAACTCCCGCAGGGGTTTATAAGAATCCAGGTTTACAGGTCGAAGCCTTTTTTCCTCCATACTACCGATCACTCCCCATATAAGATGAAACCACGAATACCTCCTGGTACATATCCCTCATTTGGTCCCGGGCTGACGCCGCCCTATCCATATTGTCGAACAAGCCGAAAACGCTGGGCCCGCTACCCGACATTAAGACCGCTTTCGCCCCCAGGTCCAGCAGCCGGTTTTTGATCCGGCCTATTTCCGGAAAACGGTAAATGGTGACGTTTTCGAGAACATTGATCATGTTTAAAGCCATGTCTTCTAGATTATTATGATCCCAGGCAACGAGTAATTCCCGGGCATCCGGGCGGTCTTTTACCACGGTCAGATCGAGATGGCCATAAACCTGGGCAGTGGAAACTTCAAACGGCGGTTTGACCAGGACCAGAGTCAATGCATGGGCGGGATATACCGGCTGTAATATTTCGCCTCTTCCAGCAGCCAGAGCGGTGCCTCCCTGCAAACAAAAAGGAACATCAGACCCCAGGCTGGCTGCAATGGGCATCAGGTCATCCATGCCGGCCCCTAAATCATAAAGCCGGTTGAGCCCGGATATAACGGCCGCTGCATCCGTACTGCCCCCTGCCAATCCTGCCCCTACCGGTATAGTTTTCTCTATAAAAATCTTGACTCCTTCTTTTATCCCAAATATTCCCAAAAATTCAGCGGCGGCCCGGCAGGCCAGATTATCTTTACCCCTGGGAATCTGCGTGCTGTTGCTCTCAATAATTATATCCCGGTTTTGCTCCAAAATAAGTCGATCGCAGAGGTCGATCTGGTGCATGACGGTCTCCAGTTCATGATACCCGTCAGGACGTTTATATTTTACATCAAGGGTCAAATTCACTTTGGCCGGTGCGTTTATTTCGATTAGCTTTGCCATCTACGGACTCCTGTTTCTTAAAAATTATAGCCTTTAACTCCCTTTCCTCCAATGCCCTGCGCAAAATTCGTCCATTTTTTAATAAAAATTTAATCCCTTCTTAATAATCAGCGGCAATCTCCTGTACTAACTCCAGCACCTTGAATTTGACCTCGGCATTTTCCGGGGGAGCGGTCAGGATCCCCTGTTCAGAGTCCGAGACCAGACAGAGGGGAGGAAAAAGCACGCACCACCAGTTCTGGCCCTGCCCCTGCCCGATGATTATCCGCACCGCCTGGTACCGGCCCTGAGGCAGTTCCAGTTCCCCGTAGGTGCGGGTGGGAAATTCGCTTTCTCCGACCAGAACCTGCACCGGGTAATCATAGCCCTGTTCTTTAATAACCTGCCGAGCAACAGCCTGCATTCGGGGTATGTTTTGCTCAGCCAGTCGGCGGGCCTCCCGGGCGTCAGCCACAGCCGTAAATTCTTTCCGGCAGTGAAGAACGATCGCATCCCGCACCTTGAGCTTTAAAGTCTGATCTTCCTGGCTGTCGCTGTTGGCAATAACATGCAGCCGCAGATATTGTTCTTTCTGCATATCGCTGCGGGATTGACCCCAACAAGCTCCTGTTAAGGTAGCGATAATAACTATCATAATTCCCAGTGTTCTCTTGATCATAGCTCTCCCTCCTCATCGTATAGAAATTATTGCCAGGTGAGGAGGAATTAAAACGGGCCGGAAAAGAAAAAACGCGGGAATAACATCCCGCGCTCTGCTGTTTTATTAAGCTACTTCTGAATGTAAATAAAGGCGCTGCCCTTTAGAGTACCCTGGCTTTCATTATAACCGGAGTCTGCCAGGCTGACGGTCTTGACCGGTATGGTCCAGGGGTAGATGTTTTCCTTGTAATCGCTTTTATCGCTGCCGGAAAGATTGCTTTCGATAAGACCGGTCACTTTGGGAACGTTGACGTAGAGGAACGGTTCGGCATCGCTTCCGAAACCGGAAAAGGCCTTTTTGTAAGTCTCGTCATCACTCAAGGCAGCATGCTGCTTGACAACGGCGTTGCTGATTTCCGGCGATGAACCCATGATCAGCTCGGATTTACCCAGGCCAAAGCTGAAGGAAACCAAGCCGCTTTGTTCATTAATCTCGTACATTTGATACCCGTTGACGGTGTTTTTCTTCACCGCCACCTGATCTCCGTTCACGGCTTTGCTTATTTTATCCAGGGAATTGGCGGCCGCCTGCTGGTCTTTGATCCCCAGTATCAGGACCCCGCTGACCGGCGCTTCGCCGTCTCCGAAGAAGAAGCCGTTCTTGGGCATTACCGCTATAGTGGCATCTCCCCGGCAAATTCCAAAGATATCCTGCTTTACATTGACTCCGGTGCCCTGTTCAAAGGATTTTAAGCTCTCGTTAAATTCGTTTCTAGAATCTTTGGCGGCGCTGTTGTAGGATTCCTGCAAAAGGTCAACCAGGGTTGACGAACGCACAAAGCCCAGGCAGTCAGGGGGGAGTAGGGCCAGGGTAGCTTTTACTTCGGCGGCCGAATTGCTGCGCTTTTTATAATAGGCCGGCATTTTGCCTTTGTCGCAGGCTACCAGGTAGTCGGAGCGGATACCATTGCCTTCAAAAGACACCGACCAGCCCAGCCTTTGATAGGCCTGTAGTTGGTCAGACCAGGATTTTACCTGGGCGTCTTCTTGGGCGGCGGTTTTAACCGCACCCGCCAGGTTAATATAGCAGAAAGCGCTGCCTCCGGGCAGTTTGCCGATCAGGTCATTGTATTCTTTACTATCGGTCAGGCTGTCTTTTAATTTCCCCTGCTGCCGGTCGATAGTCTGCTTGAGCAGGGTTTTGTCAGTGGACAGGAGTAGATAACCACCTGCTACGGCGGCGGCAAAATCACCGTCGTCGGTGCTTATACCGACCCCGTTGTATGTTTCTTCTTTAATTTTGCGCTTTTCGGCCATTTTTTTAATAAATTCCTGGGCTTTGGTTTTGTCGTCCTGTTCGGCTACAAAGACCATCTTTTCCGATTGGGAGGTCGAAGGCATGATAAGGGCCACCTCCCCGCCCAGCCAGGGTTCCACATCCCTTTCGTAAACAAAGTTCTCATTATCCTTCAGGTCTTTAAGCAGTTGATCATAGGCCTTTTTAACTTCAGGAACGGCCAGATAGGTTTCCTTTAATTTTTCAAAGTTGCTGACTTGAAAATAATTCGGTTTAACCACAATCAACAGCTCGGTGTCGGCGGCCGCCAGTTTTGGAGTTTTGGGTCCCGAGAAATTCCCCATACTGTAGAAAGCAAACGCGCCGGCCAGCAGCAGGAAGATAATCCCGGCCAGTACAATAAGCCAGGTTTTCTTTTTCCTGGGCGGCGCTGCCGCCGGCACCTGTACGGGTTGCTCGGGTATGAATCCGGGGCCGGCCGGCGTGGCAGGCTCCACCTGGTTCGTGGTCTGCGGAGCAAAGTTCTGTTGGGTAGCGGGCTCCCGGTAGCTGGTAGGCGCTTCTCCGGGTTGCTCGACGGTGACTGGATTGCCGCATCCATTGCAGAATTTGGCGCCATCAGCCAGCTGCTCACCACATTGGCTGCAAAATTTCATTATCCCTCTCCTTTCTCCCTTCCCCCTTAAGTCCGGTTGGCTTCATACTCTTCCTCTCGATAAGGGGAACCGCTATTTTCTAGCTCATAATAAT
>DHRK01000038.1:45110-57228 GCA_002410325.1 Syntrophomonas sp. UBA5314 | reverse complement strand
TTTTTGGTCAAAATCGCCTTTTTTTATGCACATATATTCGACATCTATGCCTGTTTTGCCTGGTTTTTAGGCTCTTTTTCTTTTGGTTAGCAAGCCCTATTTAAATATTTTTATATATAACACTATAATATATAAATCAAGCAAATATTTCCATAAGCACAAGCAGAAGACATTCTTATTCCAAACTGCTATTAATGCTTTCCCAACATAGAGTTTGCCTTCAAATTAACAGGAATTCTGGAAGGTACCAAAAATTTGTGGCATGGATAAATGCTCGGTGATCAGTGATATCGAATCTGGGAGAAGAAACAATCCCAGCATTAAAACCTTGTGGAGGATAGCGAAGGCTTTAGGAGTATGCCATATTTGGCTATAGTTTAAAAATCCCGTGGCCAAAAGGTCTTCTTATCTTGAAAGTCCCCATTCTTACTCTTCGATTTTAATAATGCCATTCTTTTTCTCATAGTCAGCTATGTACTTTTTAACGGCAAACTCAATCTGCATGGCGATAGAACGGTTTTCAGTATCTGCAATTATTTTTATTTTGTCAAAGACTTCATCCTGAAGACGCAAAGTAAACTGTCTTTTATCAGCCATAAAACGCCACTCCTTGAGTCAAAGTGAATTCACTATGATTATTACCATATCATCTATGTTTCAAAATGTAAGAGTCATAGAGAGTCTATTGTAATTAGAAAGAATCTACGATAAACTGAAAATATCCAAATGGATTTGATACTTTAACCAGGGAAGCAGAAAGGCCAGGTCAAAGCTTTGGCGGAGAGTTTGGGAGATCAAATTCGTATTATTCGTACTGCTTTAGGGTGGAGTCAATTTCGTTTGGCCGAAAAGGCAGGGGTTTCCCAATCGGCGATCGGTGATATCGAATCTGGGAGGAGAAACAATCCCAGCATTAAAACCCTGTGGAGGATATCGAAGGCTTTAGGAGTATCGTTATCTGAGCTTTTAAATATACAATCACTTAACTCCTTAGTGGAGAAGGAGTAACAATGGGGGAGACATTGTTATACACTCGAACGGGGCTGTTGACGTTGTTATACTCCCCAAGGTGAAAAGAACTGTAACTATTTTATAGGTATTTTTTAGTATTATGCCTGGCATTCTTTTTCTTAACAGTAGTTTCGGCTTCAATTGCCGCACTGATCCACGACCGGATCAAAGTCTGGTAGGGGATATCTTTACTTTCAGCAATTGTTTTAACAGCTGCAATCTGCTCCTCCCGCAGACGTAAACTAACCATTTTTAAGCGGCTTTGGGCCCTGGTCTTAATAGTAGATTTTAGCTCTGGATCGATATCAGTTTTGACTTCTTCCAGCTCATCAGCGAAATCAGCTACACTGTGCGTATCCCAAAATTCAGCCATTTCTTTCTCATTTTTAAAATCTGGTATCTTGCTCATATATTATCGTTCCTTTCGCTTAAACAGTTTGCGTTCTTTTTCATCCATATCTCTTGCCGTTACAACTCGAATAAAACTGTGTTTTCTTGCAAAAACAACGGTTAAAAAAACGTCCTTCTTCAGTCTGCCCCAAGGCTATAAAGCAATCATTACGACTCTTATAAACAATGTAACAGCAAAAACCTCTTCCGCTTCAGCTGGGATGACTTGATGCCGGGCTAGGTGTTCAATATTAGCTTCATCCCATTCGAAGCGAGATATCCGCATAAAATCACCTTTCCTTATAATTATAGCTTATTAATATGTATTGCTATTGTCAATACAACATTCAGGGCAAGTGACGGACCTAAACCACTCCCCATTGAAAAAATATAATAGGAGGCGTTGTCACACACTCTACCGTTCCCATGACATATGCTTTTTTACTTAACCATTGAGAGAATTAATTGACTAAGTGCTTCAACTTGAAAAGAATTTAGTGCCTTGATTCTTGATTTCTTATCTTGCTGCTTTCGGTATTCCGCACAGGTGAATTGGTGAGAGCTAAAGCTGAAACTGTTATGGGTAGACATAACCCCTTTCTAGGCTTTATTGGGAGGAAAACCCATAAAACATGAAAAATAAAAATGGAAAGCTCATCATTTTAGGTATTATCAAACGTTATATACTATGAGGACATTCCCGGGTATTAAAATGTTGCTTTATTAAAAACTTTTTTAGATTTTCAATCATCTTAGATACCTAGTGGTCTGTAACACCTAAAAATTGGGTTCCCACCGGCCAAATTTCCGCAGGGCTGCGTTGTCGTCAGTCGCAATACGTCCAGTATTACTCTTTTCTCCGCCTTGCCCTGCGAAAATTTTTCTCGGCGGATAACCTAAATCTTTAGGTGTTACAGACCACTGGGAACGTTTTTATATTATGAGGGAATCTTCCGGAGGATGAACCTTGCTGCATGAAGATGAATTGCTGGAAAGAATAAAAGATGGCGATATTTCAAGTCTGGATGAACTTGTTGCCCTTTATTATCCGGGCATACTTCGTTATTGCCTGTGGCATACACAGAACAGGCAGGCGGCCGAGGATGCGACCCAGGAAACTTTTTTGAAAACCATCCGGCACCTGGATGCCTATGTTCATCGCGGTAAATTCAGGGCCTACATTTACAAAATTGCCGCCCATGTATGCATTGATTTGAGCCGCAAAAGAGTTGCGGAGCAGTTGCCGGATGATTTATCGAAATACGATAGCCGATTGGAACAGATTGAAACAGAGGCGGATTTTGTATCGATGCTGCGCTGCTTGCCCAGCGAACAGCAAGAAGTTGTACTGCTGCGTTTCGTACACGAGTTAAAAATCCGGGAAATCGCGGAGGTTGCCGGTGTGCCGATGCGCACGGTACAGTCCCGGCTGCGGAGCGCCCTCAAAAGAATTGAAAAAGACCTTTGATAAGGAGGGAAGATAGATGAACCAAAAACTGCGTTCAAAATTACAGGCTGCGTTGAGAGACCAGCCCGCCCTGCAAATATCGGAGGAACATCTGGCGCAAACCATGCAAGCGGCACGCATGGCGTACCAAGACCGCAGGCAGCGAGAGCGTATCCGCTATCCGGCTTTCCTGCTGCGGCAGGTACGGTTTATCGGCGCGACCGTTTGGCTGCTGCAAGGACTTCTTTTGTTATGCGCCGGTTGGCTGTTTGGTTTTGCCATCACGGGTAGTGTTTCTGATCTCGCTCCGCGCCATTTGCCGGTACTTCTCGGCTGTTTGGCAGTCTTTATCGCCATGACCGGCATCCCTTTTATCGGGCGCTCGGCGCAGTATAGAATGCTTGAAACGGAAATGGCGACGCGAATTTCGCTTCCCAAACTATTGCTGACCCGGATTCTTATTATTGGCATGGGCAATGTCCTGCTGCTTGCGGTTTCCTTTTTTCTTGCAAGTACAAAAGCGGAACTTGGCACCGGAAGCATCGCTTTATACCTGTTGCTTCCCTATTTGATGGCCTGCTGCGGTTGCTTGTTTATTCAAGCGTACGCACATAGCGGCCAGCAGGGATTTGTCAGCACAGCCTTTTGCTTCGCCTTAACCGCGCTGTTGTTTGTGCTGTACAGAACTGCCCCGGCGGTTTATGAACAGGCATCCGTTGGAGCTTGGGGAGCAGTATGTGCAGTATGCGCGGTATTTCTCATAATAGGGATTTACCGTCTGCTGGATAAGGCGGCATCCCTGGAACTGTCCCCGAACGGGATATAAATCACGAAAAGGAGCATAAACATGGAGCTTACAATTCAAGAACTTACCAAACGGTATAAGGATAAAACCGCCGTAAACAATGTAAGCCTGACGCTCACCCCCGGCGTATGGGGGCTTCTCGGCGCCAATGGCGCGGGTAAAACCACTTTGATGCGGATGGTGGCCGGTATTTTAACGCCTACATCCGGCCAAGTCCGGTATGACGGCCTTGAAATTAAAACACTGGGGGAAGCCTACCGGGATGTGTTCGGCTACCTGCCGCAGGTCTTTGGATTTTACCCGGAATTTACGGTGGCGGACTATTTGCACTATATGGCTGCGCTGAAAGGGTTGCCTAAAAAGGAAGCGGATAGGAAAATAGACGAGCTGCTTCACACGCTTACCCTTGCGGGTGTCCGGAACAAGCACATCCGCAAGCTGTCGGGCGGGATGCAGCGCAGAGTGGGGATTGCCCAGGCGCTTTTGAACGACCCGGATATTTTGATACTGGACGAACCCACCAGCGGCCTTGACCCCGGTGAGCGCATTCGCTTCCGCAATATTTTGTCGGAGTTTGCCCAGCAGCGCATTGTGCTGATTTCCACCCACATCGTGTCCGATGTGGAATATATCGCCAACCGCAATGCGCTTATGAAGGACGGAAAAATCATTGCCGCCGGCACCACCGAGGAGCTGGTGAAAATGATGGACGGCAAGGTGTGGCAAGGCACGATTCCGGCGGAGCGGCTGCATCATTATGAGCGCACCGTCCGGGTTGTAACTGTCCGCAACGAGGAAGGCGGCAATGTATCGGTGCGGTATGTGGCGGAAAATCCGGTCTTGCCGGATTCGCAGGCCGCCGCCCCCCGGCTGGAGGATTTGTATCTCTGGCTGTTCCGTGGCGAGGAAGCCGTAAAGGAGGACGCCGTATGAAGCGCATGATCGTTTTGGAATTGAAACGGGTGGCCAAAACCCGTTCCACCTGGATGCTGGCGGCGGGGGGGCTGCTGCTGTCGGTTATTATGGCATTTTTGGTCATTTCCTTTGCGCGTCATTATACCCTGGGCGAAAACGGCACGGAAGTAAGGCTTACCGGAAGGGAAGCGATACAGGCCAATCAAGAAAAGCTGAAACCGCTTGAGGGGCCGCTCACGCCGGAGAAAATACGAGCCGTCTTTATAGCCTATCATGAAGTGTACGAAACTTACGGAGCAAAAATAGAGGATATACCCAAAGAGGTATATTATCAAAAAATATCTCCCATCTATGCCATATTGAATGGCGTACGTGAGGTATACGTGGATAAATCCACCGGCATCCCCGTACCGCTGTATGAGATTTCGCCGGAAGAAGCGGCCAACTTCTATGAGCAACGCACGGTGCGCCTGGCGGACTATCTATCAAAAGAATATAAGGATGCTCCCGATGCTGTAGAAAAGGCTCTGGCCATCAATGAACAAGTAAAAGCGCCATTCTATTATGTATATGGCGTGGGGGACAGCGATACCTCGGAGTATCTGACCCTGTGCATTTTCCTGTTGGTACTGCTGTGCACAGTCATTGCCGCGCCCATCTTCTCCGCCGACTATCAAAGCGGTGCGGATGATATTTTGCGCTGTGCCAAGCACGGAAGGCGGCGTTTGGCAGTTGTAAAGCTGCTGTCCGCTGCTTTGCTTACAACCGTGATTTTTGCGGTCTGCGTAGCGGCTTTTATCTTGATTTCATACGCCGGGTTCGGCTGGGATAGTCTGAAAACAACGCTGCAGCTGGCGTTTTCCGCAATTTCCTTTGTTCCGCTAACCGTAGGCGAAGCCAATACGCTGGTGGTCTTTTCCGGGCTGCTTACTTTCCTGGCAACGGTTTGCTTCACCCTATTTCTTTCAACCAAGTGCAAAAATCCGCTGACAACCTTGGGGCTTGCCCTTGGCGCCTGTTTGTTGCCCACGATCCTTTCTTTTGCCGGAAGCGGCGCCAATATCGAAAATTGGCTCCGGCTATGCTTGCCCTCAGGGGGCGTTGGACTTAGAAACAGCTTTTTCTTTGAGTTGACCGAATTTAACTTTTTACCCCTGGGGCCGACCAGCGTCTGGACGCCGTATATCATCCCGGTGGCGGCAGGGATAGAAATTATCCTGTTCTTTATCCTTGCGATACGCGCCTATTCCCGGCATGAAGCGTCCTGATCGGCGAAGACCTAATTTACTAATTGTGGACACAATAAAGCCTGTCGATGGGTGGTATAAAAAATCTTCGGCCTTAAGAAATTCTTAATGATTTCTCTTGCTTTCTCACCTTGACATATATAGATTACCGATATATGCTAATATATAGATAATCTATATATGGAGGGTGAATATGGCAATCGATAAAAGTTTGCTGACGGGAAGCACAACCATGCTTATATTGAGACTACTTGAAGAAGCCGATATGTATGGTTATCAGATGATTGAAGAACTGAGCAAAAAATCGAATAATGTTTTTGCTTTAAAAGCGGGAACGCTATACCCGCTGCTCCACAACCTGGAGCAAAAAGAACTGGTCACTTCTTACGAAAAGACGGCCGACAATGCAAAGGTGCGAAAATACTACAGCCTCACTAAAAAGGGCAGCCATCATTTGTATGCGAAAAAAGAGGAATGGAAGGTCTATTCCTCTGCCGTAAACGATGTCCTGGGGGGTGCGACTTTTGCAACGGCCTGATAAGATTACAGAGTATTTAGAGACTGTACGCCAGCAGATCCGGTGGAAGAGAGCGCAGCCGGTTGTATTGGAGGAAATTAAAGACCACCTGAGCGACCTGAAGAGTGCTCTGCTGGAAGGCGGACTTGATGAGGAAACGGCAACCGATAAGGCCGTTGCTGAGATGGGAGATCCTATTCTGGTAGGGGAACAGCTGGACTACGTTCACAGGCCGAAACCGGATTGGATGTTGTTTGCCCTGACCGGGGTTATGCTGCTTTTGGGAGCTGCGCTTCAGTATTTTATAGATTCTAATCTTGACGGAGCATGGACCTTGGAGCAGCAGATGGCCTGGGGCGGTATGGCCGTCATCGCGATGTTGGCTGCCTACTTCGCCGATTTTACTATCGTTGGGAAATATCCGAAGCTCGTATTTTTCCTGCTCTGTGTGATAACCGTTGTCTTTTGTTTCTTTACCGGGACAGTACGCGGTACAGCATCGTATGCGATTTATCCGCTGCTGCTGTTTCCAACCGCCTTTGCCGGATTGGTTTACAGCATGAGAAACAAGGGCTATGGCGGCCTCATTCTTTGCGGGGCGGCCTTGGTGGTTCCCGCCCTTTTGTCCATGATTGTGCCCAATTTAACCGTGTTTTTCTTGCTTGGTGTCTCCTGTCTGATTCTGTTGACCGCCGCTGTTTTTAAAGGCTGGTTTAATGTGAAAAAACTATCGGCTATGTTCATCCTATATGGCTCGACCGCCGCTGTTTTGGCGATACTTTTTTTCATGATCATGGGTGTAGGATATAGGGCGGAGAGGCTGCGAGTCGCATTCAATCCCTCCCTTGATCCTGACGGGATGGGATATATAGGAACTACCATACAACGCATTTTGTCCCACTCGCAGTTTATCGGCAGCGGTATGCCCCTGAATGATTATGGGGTTTCGGTAAACGCTTCCAACCTTTTAGCCGCTCGCATTTTGCCTGAAATCAATACGGATTATTTGTTGACCTATTTGACTTACGAATTCGGATGGATAACGTTTTTGCTCATCATGGCGCTCTTTACGGCCTTTATTATTCGAGCGGTTATGCTTTGCATCAAGCAGAAAAGTGTCCTCGGCTTCTTGACTTCCACGGCCATTATTTCAACCTTCGGCGTGCAATTGATCGTATACATTGTTTCCAACCTGGGTATCTTACTGTTTTCTCCGCTGTCACTGCCGCTTATATCTTATGGAAAAATGGCTCTGGTTACGAATGCGTTTCTTATCGGACTTCTGCTTTCGGTATTCCGCACCGGCGATTTGGTGAGAGATAAAGCCGAAACTGTGGCGGGTAGACATAACTCCTTTATTCGATACGATAACGGCCGGATTATTATTGACCTGATCCGTCCAAAAGCAATGGAATGAAGCCCCAGCTGCAGGACGCACATAAATGCTTCTTTTGCTTCCGTGATTTCTGTGCCATACAACCGCCTATTGGGGGTCTTTTTCGTTGTGGGTTATTTTATTATTGTAAACAGGCTCGCGATTTTATTTACAGAGCATTAGAATGATTATAATTATGATTTGTTAGAACCCAAGAGGAGGGTGTATTTATGGTAGGCAGGATGAAATTAACGAATTCCGATCTTTTAAGCATTTTAAACTCACCTGACTATGCACATATCATGCGAAACTTTCGGGAAAAAAGAGTTAAAAAAAAGGACATCATATATCCTCCCAATGCGGAGGAGAATCTGATGTTTATCGTTAAAAAAGGGAAGGTCAGGGTCTACCTGGCTTTTTACGATAAGGAATTTACCTTGTCCATCCTGGAAGAAGGAGATCTATACAGTACCCATACCAGGGCTTATACTGAAGCCGTTGAAGATTGTGAACTTTTGGTATGCGGCATAGAAAAATTCACTAGAATTATGGAGCAGTATCCTACCTTTACCTTAACCGCTATTAAGGTATTGGGAGATATACTCAAAAATTCGTTTACCATCATCAACGGATTTGCCTTTAAGGAAGTCCATCAAAGATTGGCGGAATTATTGGTTCAAATGGCTGAAGATAAAGGTGAAAATACCGATGAAGGCATTATCATAGAACTGGGCTTGAATAATGAACAGATTGCCATGCTGGTTGGTACATCGAGACAAACCATTTCCATTTTGCTGAATGATCTGTATAAGTCAGGTGTTTTAGTTAAAATAAGCCGCCGGGTAGTCTTAATAAAAAATATACAGCATCTCAAGAAAATCGCTTCATGTTATTGAGTTAGTGAAAATTTTAACAGAAAAGTTTTTATATTGCTGTATGAATTCGTCGGATACATGACGGTTTTAATCAAAGGATTACGCTAGTATAGACACTGTAAACAATGCCCTGAAATGCGATGGGGCAATGGTTGACAGTGTATTTTAGGTGCGTAATCCTTTTATTTTTTGCAAATATGGAACGTCTTAAAAATCGGTTGTGACTCGGCTGTTTAGGAAGAGGAGATCAAACAGGGGGTGGTTGTTTTGAAGGAGGTATTTGTCAGGCAGGAGCGCTGTCTGGGGTGTAAGTCCTGTGAACTGGCCTGTGCGGTAGCCCATTCACGCAGTGGAAGCCTCTTTGCATCTCTGGGTGAAAGCCAGACTCCAAGAAAGCGCATTTACGCTGACTATTGGCAGGGACGCAATTTTATCATTAACTGCCGCCATTGCGAAGAGCCGCTCTGCGCCCGGGTCTGCCCCACGCATGCCTTATCCAAGGATCTCGCGTCAGGGAAGGTTATGCAGGCCGATGAGCGCTGTATAGGATGCGGTATGTGTCAGCTGGCCTGTCCCTTCGGCGTTATATCCCGTTATCTGGAAAGCAAGAAGACCGTCAAATGCGACGGCTGTCCCGACCGGGAAATTCCGGCCTGTGTAGGCGCCTGCCCAACCCGGGCCTTGCTCTATGTTGATTCCGAGGCGCTTATGCAGGGGAAACGTCAGGCGGTAGCGCAGCAATTGCTTACCCAGGGATCAGCTGTTTAGACCGATTGCAAAAAGGGGGAAATGGTATGGAAAAAAGTATCGATCTGGCCAGCATAAAGATGCTCAACAAGGCAGCAGCCGAGAATATAGACACCGCCTGGCAAAGGTTCGATCAGCAGCAGCCCCAGTGCGGGTTTGGCCTGCTCGGTATCTGTTGCCGCAACTGTAATATGGGACCCTGCCGGATAGACCCCTTCGGCGGGGAGCCGCAGACAGGAGTATGCGGCGCCAATGCCGACACCATTGCCGCCCGTAATCTCCTGCGCATGATTGCGGCCGGGGCTTCGGCCCATTCCGACCACGGCCGGGATATCGTGGAAACCCTTTATGCCGTGGCCCAGGGAGGCGCTTCCGATTATCAGATTAAAGACCAGAACAAATTGCAGGCGCTGGCTTCCGAGCTGGGCATACCCTGGGAGGGGCGCGGCCCGGAAGATGTAGCCGGGGATTTGGCCGGTATGGCCCTGGATGAGTTCGGCTGCCGGAAAAACACCCTGGCCTTTCTGCAGCGGGCTCCGCAAAAAAGGCAGGATGTATGGGCCAAACTGGGGATCAATCCCCGGGGCATCGACCGCGAGGTGGTGGAATCCCTGCACCGCACCCACATGGGGGTGGACGCCGATTATGTCAGCCTGATCCTGCACGGTTTGCGCACTTCCCTGAGCGACGGCTGGGGCGGCTCCATGTGGGCCACCGAGTTTTCCGACATTCTCTTCGGAACCCCGCAGCCGATCAAAGGGATGTCCAACCTGGGCGTGCTTAAAGAAGACCAGGTGAATATCGTAGTGCACGGCCATGAACCTACTTTATCGGATATTATCGTATATGCCGCCCGGGACCCGGAGCTTTTGGAAAAAGCCCGAGCGGCCGGCGCCCAGGGCATCAATATCTGCGGCATGTGCTGTACCGGAAATGAAATTCTCATGCGGCACGGGGTGCCCGTGGCCGGCAACTTCCTGCAGCAGGAACTGGCCCTGATTACCGGGGCGGTGGAAGCGATGGTGGTGGATGTGCAATGCATCATGCCTTCTTTAAGCCAGGTCGCGGCCTGCTACCACACCAAACTGGTGACCACCTCCCCCAAAGCCCGCATCGCCGGAAGTGAGTATGTGCCTTTTGACGAGCACCACGCCCTGCAGACGGCACGCAATATTATCAGCCTGGCGATTGACAACTACCCGCGCCGCCGCCCGGAAAAGGTGCAGATACCCGCGGAAACCATGGAGTATATGGCCGGATTCAGCGCCGAAGCCATCATTGCCGCCCTGGGCGGGACCCTGGACCCTCTCCTGGGCGCGGTCAAGGACGGCGCCATTCGCGGCATCGTCGGGATTGTGGGCTGCAACAACCCCAAGATCCAGCACGACAACGGCCATGTCACCCTGACTAAAAAATTGATAGCGAATAACATTCTGGTTGTGGAAACTGGCTGCGCGGGCATCGCCTGTGCCAAAGCCGGGCTTTTACGGCCGGAAGCGGCTGCCCTGGCCGGACCCGGGCTGCGCCCGGTGTGCGAAGCCCTGGGCATTCCCCCGGTACTGCATATGGGTTCCTGCGTGGACATCAGCCGCATTCTGGTGGTGGCCAGCGCTTTAGCCAACGCTCTGTCCGTGGATATATCCGATCTTCCCCTGGCGGCTGCGGCTCCGGAATGGATGTCGGAGAAAGCCGTATCGATTGGCGCTTATGCCGTGGGCAGCGGTATTTTTACGGTATTGGGAACCGTACCCCCGGTACTGGGCAGCCCAAATCTGGCCGCGCTCCTTACCGAAGGGGCCAATGGGGTAGTGGGAGCCGCTTTTGCGGTGGAAGAGAATCCGGAAGCAGCCGGCGACCTCATCATCAAGCATGTAGAAGCTAAACGCCAGGCTCTGGGACTGGCCTGAACAACCGGTTTAAAGAAAGAGGTGTTTCTTTGAAGATAGCGGTTTCCGGCAAAGGGGGCGTGGGAAAAACCACCCTGGCCGCCGGTTTGATTCGGATTCTTCTAGATAAGGGTTTTCCCGTGTTTGCCGTGGATGCCGACCCTGATCTCAGCCTGGGCACCCTACTGGGTTTTTCGGAAGAAACCATCGCCAGGCTGAAGCCCATTGTGGAGATGCGCGACCTGATCGCTGAAAAGGTGGGCGGCAGCACCGGTTTTTTTACCATGAACCCGGAAGTTGAAGATATTATACGCGATTTTACCCTGGTTTCCGGCCAGCTGCGTTTTTTGAAGATGGGAGCCGTGAAAAAAGGGGGGTCTTCTTGCTACTGCCGGGAGAACAGCGTATTAAACGCGCTCATGACCGTGCTGGTGGTGCAGCAGGAAGAATACGTGGTCATGGATATGGGGGCGGGCATCGAGCACCTGACCCGGGGAACCGCCCGGGGGGTGGACTGGATGCTCATTGTGACCGAGCCCAGCCGGGTCAGCCTGAATACGGCCCGCACGGTCAAAGAATTGAGCCAGGATATCGGCGTCCGGCGCATCGGCTATATAGGGAACAAAGTCAGGGATGAAAACGACCGGGAATACCTGGTCCAGGCCCTGGGCGGGGAGAATCTCCTGGGCTGCATGCCCTTTAATACCTCGCTGCTGGAGGAATCCCGCACCGGGGTCATGGACCGCAGTTTTGCCGCCGTGGCCGGAACGCTGGAACAAATCATAGAAAAAATCCTGCATTCGGAAAAACCATAAATGGTATGTAAATGCTCGCTTGTTATCAACCGGAGACGCATTGAATTAAAAAACCAAGCCGCCAAACCAGTACAACATTCGGTATATT
>DHRK01000038.1:0-44916 GCA_002410325.1 Syntrophomonas sp. UBA5314 | reverse complement strand
AAATCTGCCCAAATTATGGGCACAAATATACCGAACGTTGTACTAACGATTGATTCAAGCGTCTCCACCGAGGAGGACTGGTAAGAATGTCTAGCATGTCTTTCCCTGAAGAAAGCCAGGCCGCTTTTTCAGCGATCATCCAGGAATATCCCGGCGAAAAACGCTATATCATTCCCATCATGCACCAGCTGAACAAGCGCTATCACTATCTGCCCCGCCCGGCCTTGGAGCTAACCGCCCAACATACCGGGGTTCCTTTCAGCCAGGTTTACAGCATGGCCACGTTCTACAAGGCCTTCAGCCTGGTCCCCCGGGGATGCCATCATTTCAAGGTCTGTGACGGAACCACCTGCCACATCAAGGGTTCCCGTCTGATTACCGACGAACTGCAAAAACACCTGGGCATAAAAATCGGAGAAACCAGTGCCGACCGCCAGTTTTCCATGGAAACGGTGAACTGCATCGGGGCCTGCGCCATAGCGCCGGCCTTGCTGGCCGATGATAAGGTGTATCCCCGGGTGACGCCGGCATCCGTGCGTAAAATCATCCGGGAATACGGGGGGTGTTCGCATGATCGTTCCTGAGGCTTCGCTATCCACCCACCGCATCCTGGTCTGCTGCGGAACCGGCTGCCTGGCCAACGGGGCCGGGGAGGTGTACCAGGCTCTGCGCTCCAACCTGCAGGGCCAGCCGGCCAGTGTGCACCCGGTGCGGGAAGCCGCAGCCACCGGCTGCCACGGCCTGTGCTCCCGGGGGCCCTTCGTGCGTATCCTGCCTGAAGACATCGTATACTGCCAGGTCCAGGCCGGCGACGTGGCGGAGATCGTTGCCGCCACCCTGGAAGGCGGGCCGCCGGTCAAACGCCTGCTGTTCCGGGATATCCAGACCAGACAGGTCCTCACCCGGCCGGGAGACTTCCCCTTTTACCGGCAGCAGCACAAAATCGTTTTACGCAATGTGGGGGAAATCGACCCCACCTCCCTGCCGGATTACCTGGCCCGGGGGGGCTACCGTGCTTTGGAAAAAGCCCTGCTCATGGAGCCTGATGACATCATCAACGAAGTGATTTCCGCCGGCTTGCGCGGCAGGGGCGGAGGCGGCTTCCCCACCGGGGCCAAATGGCGCGCCTGCGCCCAGGCCTCCGGGACGCCGCGCTATATCATCTGCAACGGCGATGAAGGCGACCCCGGGGCTTTTATGGATGAAAGCGTGATGGAAGGCGATCCGCACAGCGTCTTGGAGGGGATGATCATCGGCGCCCGGGCGGTCAACGCCTCCCAGGGCTTCATTTACGTCCGCGATGAGTATGCCCGTTCGATCATCTGCCTGCAAAAAGCCCTGGAGGACGCCCATAGCGCCGGATTTTTAGGCGATAGAATCCTGAACCGCGATTTTTCCTTTGACATTGAACTGGTGCGGGGCGGGGGAGCTTTTGTCTGCGGGGAGGAAACAGCGCTGCTGGCCTCTATTGAAGGCAATATCGGCGAACCCCGGGACAAATACCGCTATCCCACCGAGTCGGGCCTGTGGGGGCAACCCACAGTTATCAACAACGTGGAGACCTGGGCCAATATTCCATACATCCTGGATAAGGGCGCCGCCCATTTCGCCTCCCTGGGCACAGCCGGGAGCAAAGGCACCAAGGTGTTTTCCGTGGTGGGGAAGGCGGTCCATACCGGATTGGTGGAAGTACCCATGGGCACCTCCCTGCGCCGTATCATTGCGGATATCGCCGGCGGTGTGCCCCGGGGACGCCGGCTCAAGGCGGTGCAGACCGGGGGGCCCTCGGGAGGATGCATCCCGGAGGCTATGCTGGACCTGGAAGTTGATTTCGACTCCCTGACCGGGGCCGGTTCCATGATGGGATCGGGCGGGATTATCGTGATGGATGACCGCACCTGCATGGTGGAAGTGGCCCGCTACTATATGAACTTTCTGGCCGGTGAGTCCTGCGGTAAATGCCTGCCCTGCCGGGAGGGCATCGATTACCTGCTGGGCATCCTCACCCGCATATGCCACGGCCGGGGTGAAGCAGCCGATCTAGAACGCCTGCAGGACGTCTGCGCCACTTTGCAGACGGCCTCCCTGTGCGGTTTGGGCAAGACCGCCCCCAACCCGGTTTTGTCGACTTTAAAATACTTCCGCGAGGAATACCTGGCCCATATCGTGGAACACCGCTGTCCCGCCGGAATATGCCGCGATTTGACGACATTCTCCATCGACCCCGGGCTCTGCAACGGCTGCACCCTTTGTTTAAAATCCTGTCCGGTGGAAGCTATCGAGGGAGTTGCCAAACAGGTGCATGTCATTGATCAAAACCGCTGCATCCACTGCGGGGAATGTTTCGAACAGTGCCGCCAGGATGCGGTAGTCATAGGGGGGCGATAACATGAAGATAGTCATTGACGGCCGCGAGATCGAAGCCGAACCCGAAGCCACCATATTGGAAGCCGCCCAGGCGGCGGGCATTTTTATACCCACCCTGTGCCATCACCCTGCTTTTGGCGGCCAGGGACACTGCCGCATGTGCATGGTGGAGGTGGAACCCCCCCTGCGTCTGGTAGCCTCCTGCACCCACCCGGTTTTTGACGGTATGGTAGTACGGACCACCAGCCCCACCCTGGAGGAAATCCGCAAGAACCTGGTTATGCTATTGTACCGGCGGGCCCCGGCCAGCGAGCTGATGGGCCGTTTGAAGGCGGATTATCTCGGGGCGGATCAGCTTTGGATCAAAGACCCCCTGGGGAGCTGCATTCTCTGCCGGCAGTGTGTGAACGCCTGCCAGAGCCTGGGATTAAGCGCCATTTCGGCCTCTTTGCGGGGGACGCAGAAACGCGTGACCACGCCCTACGACGAGCCCTCCCCGGACTGCATAGGATGCGCCACCTGCGCCCATATCTGCCCCACCGGGGCCATCCCGGTGCGGGAGGAAAACGGCCGGCGTTTTATATGGCACAAGAGCTTTGAACTGGTTCACTGCCCGCGTTGCGGCGAAGCCTTCGCCACCCGGGAGCAGCTCCAGTATGCGGCCGCTAAAACCCCAGAACTGGAGGAAAGCCAGCTCTGCGACAGGTGCCGCCGTTTGGAGGCAGCCCGGCACTGGGGTGAGCTGCCTCTGTAGCAGCTGGGCATGCACTGGCCCGGCATCCTTGTCTGTCTGCCGGTGGGACCAAGCGGCCCCACCGGATCATCCAGTCCAGTTTCTTAAATCCAAACCCGATTTCATTTCCCAGAATGACATTGCCATCCATAAAATTTATTTGTCTTGGATAATGTCCTTTCCCAACTGTTTGAATTTTGGTAGATAATTTTATCCGCTTTAAGGGGATTCATGGATGTTCTATAGGAATCCCTTCTGTCAATGACAAGCCCAATATGGTAAAATTAAACATAATGTAGTTTCATAAAATCCTATACAAAGGCTTTCATGTTATAAGTTGGATTTGCTTCTTTTCTCGAAATTTCTTAATTAAGTTATTATATTAAGAGAGGGTATTTTAATTTAACAATAAAGAGGTCTGGAATTGTGCTATAGACCTCATTAAAAGCTTATAGTTTTGAACCTCGCCGAACCTTCTTGAACTAGACTAATGAAGAAAGACCGGGGGGAGGATGACTAAAGACTAAAAGCCAAGATTTTGCCGAAATATATGTTATAGATGAAAGGCAGGTGCTGGTATGGATAAAAATCAAGCATGGGATTACGCCATTGGCATTATCAAAGTTGATGGCTTGGAACCCTCCCCTGATTTTTTGGAGCTGGTGGAGAAGGAAAAGCGAGGGGAGATTACTCGGGATGACATTAAGAAATACCTAGATAAAAAATACATGATTAAAGAGGACAGGCATAAGGATCATGCGTGATCCCTACGTTTACCCAAATTCAGAGGTTCTAATCAATAAGCCGGGCATAACTGAAGATGATAAATTAAAAGAAGTAGAAGCCAACTATACAAGCATGAGGGTCAGCCATATAATTGAAAACCCGTTAACTTATTTGCCGGGGCCCAAGCATCTTTATCAGCTGTTTAGCTGCCCAAGGGGTTTTACTGTCCGGTGCTTATGAAATACTCCTGGGCGTTGAAAAGGGTCTTGCCGCGCCGGTCAACCCGCGCATAAGTCCCATCTGACAGCAAAATCCTGGCTTTTACCGTGTCTTTCAAATAAGCCTGGAATATATTCATGATGCGCGCCCGCAGGCTTTTTTCTTCGACGGGGAACATGACCTCCACCCGGCGGTCCAGGTTGCGGGTCATCCAGTCCGCACTTGACAAATAGATCATTTCGTCTCCATCATTATAAAAATAGTAAATCCGGCTGTGTTCCAAAAATCGCCCCACGATGCTGCGCACCTGGATGTTTTCGCTGAAACCCTTAAGACCGGGCCTTAAGCAGCATATTCCCCGAACGATAAGTTCAATTTTCACGCCCGCCTGCGAAGCATCATAAAGCTGCTCAATAATCTCATGGTCGATCAGTGAATTTATTTTAGCGATGATATGCGCTTTTTTCCCTTCCCGGGCGTTTTGGGTTTCTTTCTGTATATGATAAAGAAATCTGGCTCTTAAACCATGGGGCGCTATATGCATTTTATACAGCTGCCCCAGATTGGAAAGTCCCGACAGCATGTTAAAAAGAGCGGAGGCATCTGCTCCCAGGTATGGATCACAGGTAAAATACCCCAGGTCTTCATAGCTCCGGGCCGTGACATCATTATAATTTCCGGTGCCCAGGTGGAGGTAGCGCTTGATGCCGGTGTCCTCCCGGCGTACGATTAGCAGGATTTTGCCATGCGTCTTCAGCCCGGTCAGGCCATATATTACATGACAGCCGGCTTGTTCCAGTTGCTTGGCCCAGCCGATATTGCGCTCTTCATCGAAACGAGCCTTAATTTCCACCAGCACGGTAACCTGCTTCCCGTTTTCAGCGGCCTGGGCCAGGGCTGTGACTATAGGCGAATTGCCGCTTACCCGGTACAGGACTTGTTTAATGGCCAGGACTTGAGGATCCTGGGCCGCTTGGGCCACCAGGCCGACCACCGGATCAAATGACTGGTAGGGATGGTGCACCAGCAGGCTGCTTTTTTCTATGACTTTGAAGTAATCGTCTTCGGCATCTTCAAAAGCCTTGATCACTTGCGGGCGTAGTATGGCATAGCGCAGATGGTCATAGCCTTTGAGACTGCCGAGCGAATTGAGAAAGCTCAGATCGAGCGGGCCTTTGATTTGAAAGAGGCCGGTTTCGGGAACTTCCAGCTCATCCACCAGGTGCTTAAGCAGGCGTTCGTCCATGCCCTGCTCCAGTTCCAGTCGGATGACTTCCCCCCATTTTCTCATTTTCAGGGACTGTTGGATGGCCTCCAGCAGGTCCTCCGCCCCTTCTTCATCTACACCCAGTCCGGCATGGCGGGTAATTCGGTAACAGCCCATGGCTTCTATGCGGTGGCCGGTAAAAAGCTGCTCCATATACTTTTTTAAAATGTCTTCCATATATACAAAAAACCGTTTGCCTTCTCCGGGTATTTCTACCAGGCGGTCCAGAACCCCCGGAACCTGAATGGTTGCAAAAACCGGTTCCGAACCGGCTTTATCATCCGCCAGCAGCAGTCCGATATTGAGGCTGCGGTTGGCCAGTAGAGGAAAAGGACGGCTCTTGTCTACTACCATGGGGGTGAGAACCGGGTAAATGGCTTTTTGAAAGAGATTGTCAATAAAATCCCACTGCTTTTGGTTTAACTTTTTCAACTGCGCCAGGACCAAACCTTCCCGCTTTAAGGCCGGCCGGATGGAGCGATTAAAGCAGGTATAGAGGTCGTCCGCCATTTGATGCATAACCTGGGAAATAGCTTCCATAAGCTGCCGGGGGGTAAAGCCGGATTCATCGACTTCTTCCAGGCCCGCCAGAATCTGATCCCAAACTCCAGCTACCCGTACCATGGTGAACTCGTCCAGGTTGGAACTGACGATGGCTAAAAAGCGGGCTCTTTCCAGGAGAGGATTGCTGGAGTCGTAGGCCTCTTCCATAACCCGTTTGTTGAATTCCAGGGAGCTCAATTCGCGGTTTATAAGCAGTTTTTTATCAAATTTGCTTTTAGTAGACTTGGTCATCATCCATCATCCTCTGTATTTGATTGCCGGGCGGATACCCATGACTTCTTCAAAAAAATCACAGTGGCTGTCAAAGCTCCAGGTTTCCAATAATATTTCCTGATGGGTGAATAAATTGAAATCCAGCCTGTCCCCCGGGCGGGTGATCTCCACCGCTCTCACCTTCTGCTTGTGGGTGATATCCAGAGCGTCGGCCAGCTTTAAGATAGCCGCCAGCTTGCTGACCTTGGTCTTGTCCTCATCTTTTAAAGCCCGAAAGCGCGCATCATTGTAGGTGGGAACCCTTTCACTATGATACCTGGATATATTGGCGATAATACTTAACTCTCTTTTGGACAGACTCAAAATCTCCTGATAGCGAATGATGCTGCTGGAGTGCTTCTCATGCTGGGTCAAATTGATGAATTTGCCAATGTCGTGCATGATGGAGGCTATCTGCAGATGCAGCCTTTCCCGGGCTCCCATTTTGTGCAGGCTTTTGGTCTGGTCAAAGATGGAAAGGGCCAGGTTGGCCACATGGGCGGCGTGCTGTTCATCCGAACCGTACTTCCTTATCAGGTACCAAACCGAACTGATGATATCATTGGCGAAATCATATTTGCGCTGGGTGTCAAACCATTCGTCGACCATATTGGCCAGGATGCCGTGGCGCAGGGTGATCATGGGCACATAAATTCCGGAAGCCTCGGTAAATTCCAGGAAACGCTTAAAAATAACCAGCGAAGGCAGCAGGATTTCGGCTTCGTTGCGGTGCAGATCATAGGTTTCGATGAGCTGTTCCACGGTCATACGCCTGATTTTAGAATAAAGCTTGGCGAGGGCCGGGGAGGGAATGTGGTCCTGCTTCCCGCACAGCTTCTCCCGGCGGCACAGACTCAATAGGGAGGACAATTCGCCGCCCAGGCCGACCACGTTTTTTAGCTGCAGCGGTTTGATTAAAGGCTCTAAGAGGTATATCTTGCTTTCCACATACTCTTCGACAATACCGGGAAAATCCAGGGTGGTCTTCTCCAGGTCGGCCAGTATTTCCCTTAAACGCAGGGACCCGGCTTTTATATGCTCGGAAAACTGCAGGACCCCCTGGTTGTAGACCGTAGCTTCCAGGGCGCCCATGCCTATGTTGACCACCAGCAAACCTTCGTGCCGCATATTGGGCACATCGGGAAGGCTGTCGCGCAGCGCTTTTAACATAATGAAGCGCTCCTCCGCGTTGTTTACCACTTCTACTTCCAGATCGGCTCTCACCCGGATCTGTTCCAGAACGTAAAGGCGGTTGTAGGCCTCGCGAATACCCGATGTGGCAACCGCACGATACTCTTTAATCTGGTAGTCGCTCATTAAACGGCGAAATCCGCGCAGGGTATCACACAGATCGCGCACCGACGGCAGGCTTATCTCCCCCGAGGCGAAGGTGTCCCGTCCAATCCGGGTAGGCTTGAAAACATCCTCCAACTGCCGGACTTTTCCTTCGCTGTTTATGTCGGCAATCATCATCCGCAGAAAATTGCTTCCCACATCGATGGCGGCCACCGTTTTGGGGAATCCTTTTTTCAAACCATATCCCCTCTTTATTACAAATTAATAGAATTAGATGTCAATTATTGTTGGATCTTATATATGTATCATTATACCTTCACTTGAAACCTGGGTGGACTATTAGCAGAACTTTTACATGGAGTTTACCTGCATTTAAAGGCGACAGGTGGATCACCCGACGATCAGTCTGTGTTAGCGCACTCAACAAAAAGGCTCAAACATCCCCAAAGCAGAATGGCAGAGGGTATTTGTCAGATAGGGAATTAAAGGAGAGGTTATGCGTATGCGATTCGAGGATTTAGTCAGTAGGCTTATATTGCCAATCATCCGATGATAATGTAAATGGAGCCTTCCTTTTATCGAACGATCACTCGTTATCAATCAAGTTGAGGGGAGTGACGCATGTTGCAACCAAGATATTGCAAATGATGCTAAGATGTATTAATAATTGAAACAAGGCTTATGAAGAAAATTTTCATCAACTCTTGTAGGTTATATCCGGGCCATTCCGTTTTCAGTTATTTCTCCAATTCTTCTGCTGTCCATGGCTTGTCGTCAAATGTATCGTTGATGCATCAATTCGAGCTGACAAAATAGCAGCGGCTCTCAGCTTATTAAGGATGCACAATTGGACATTACATGAATTAATGCTATCATCTTTTTCTCATCATCCCCATGCACCGATACATAGGTATATGGAACAGAACCGGCCCGCAGGTAGTCTTTAACTGGAATATCGGAATAATCGTTCCGTAAGAGTTGATTAATTCGTGCGATGTTAGTATCCATATCAATATTCTTCACTATGAATCCAAGCATGCAGTTCATTTTATGATATGAAGTATATTTTGGTCTTTCTCCGGTGAAACGACGTATTCCTTCGTCGATATACTCCCGATTCAAGGTCAGATTTCCATCAAGGCGTTTGCATTCGATGATAAAATAGCGCTGCCTATTGCTAAAATCATCAATGCTAAACACTTGCAAATCCGCCCTTCCCAGTGGCGTACTGTCAAGATAATTTTCAGGAGTTTCTGGGAAGAATCGAAAATTATCAAAACCAATCTTACGCATTACGGCATCATTGTTAAGGTAATTGGCAAACAGATAATCACGTATTTTAATTTCATTGTTTGCAATTTTATGGGAACTGCATTTGCAGTCCCGCCGCATTAAGTCCAGGCACTCCAGCACTTTCAGAACAATGTGGTTAAGTATCCCCCAAGCCATCTGCCGGTTCAGAGAGGCGTTTTTAAACCCACTCATGCTTGTAACGCCTCATTTCCTGTCAAAATGGAATCCAGGACATCCACTAAATCCAATTTGGCCATGGCAGGGTGCCAATTTTTATACTCATCGGTCTTAATGATATAAAATGAGTTTTCGGTAAAATTAATTACGTCTTTGATCTGATAAAAAAGATCATTAACTTTGTTCAGCATAAACTTGCTTACAAAATTCATCTGCATATCATATTTTCCATCATATTCGGTTATCGGTTCGATCGGAGCAGTCTCCTGGAAAACAAATTCAACTGCACAATAGTGACCCGCGATATCCTTATAAATGTGAACGGAAATGTATCTTTCGTTGCCGGACCAAGTCATAGAGAAATAATCGGTAAAAACTTTTATATAATTATTCAGCTTTTCACGGGTGACTTTCTCCCATGACATTTTATTTCTAGCCACAAGCGGAATCTGAATACTCAAGGCATAGTCAACAAAGACATCATTGGCTAATCCAAACCTGTCCAGAATAAGGCTGTCAAGCTTTTGAACGAGTTCTTCACTTTCATTTGAATTGCCGAAATGCGTATTTTCAGTATAAACGGCAGCCTGAATCTGTTCAGTTAACCCAGCTATGTCTGCATCGGCAACGGCAGGATACCTGATTATTTCGGTAGGAAAGCCCTGTTCCCGCTCAATGCCGGAGGATGCCCCCAGCATAAGATTAAAATAGGAATAAACCGATGAATTGAACAGTCCTGCCAGAGATAACAGAGTCTCTTTGCTTTCCTGTCTGCCACAAATACCGGTAATTGCATCAGGATATATAAAATTATCTTCGGAATACGCCGCTCTATATCTATATGTGGCAACATCAAACCCCTTTTTGATCAGGGTATACGGAGGGATGAAAATATCCTGTTTCCTGGCTTTGGCCCGATGGATTTTATCTTTGGTAAATACTTTACTGAAATTCATATTGACCCAAAATGAACCTATCCCTTTTTTAGCATCAATAAGCTTACGTTCCTTTAAATGGCTGGCATCCTGCTTATCGCCGTCATGGACTTCGATCCCTCTGCCATATGAGAAGTTATTTTCCCGGATGATTTGTATCACTGAGGCATATTTCTTTTTCAGCATCCTGATTGTATGAAAATCCTGATAATATCCAAATACAATCGTTTTCCAGGCCCAGTCATTTTCGATCAGTAGGGATTGCGGAATATGCTTATAGTCATTCTTTTCAATCATAATAATATTGAAAAGCTTGAAAAAAATATTGGGTTTCAGGGTCAGGTGACATAATTGGTTTTTTTTGTTATCCTCCACCGAATCATGAAAACGATAGATCAGGACACCAGCCGGGCCGCGTACTTTTGCAAAGATCAACTCTCGCACAGCAGCCAGCTCAATATACTTCCTGAATTGTGCTTTTTCCAAAAGCCACCTGCGAAATTCAACCGAAGGCGACTTGGTATTATAGAGTAATTTTGACGTTACAATCAGACAGCAGCAGGTATCGAAGTCCGCAAAGTCGTGGGTCCGCAGAACAAAGCTCCGGGATATTTCATTATCTTGAAGGGGGAGATTTCTGTCTTTGCAATATTTTACATGCGGGCCATTTACACTCCCCCAGGGCGGGTTCCCAATAATAAAATCAAAATGCTTCTCAATCAAATATTTTTCAGCATCTTCAGAGAAAAAATCACATATAAAAAAGTTCGTATCTTTCAGCAGAGGCAGCTTGAAATTCCTGAGTGTCCTGGGGTCTTTATAATCCAATATCGTAAGATAAATTGAGAAAATGGCAACGTCAATTGCTTCCGGGTTTTTGTCGATGCCCCAAAGGCTTTCCGTAACAATATGCACCAGTTTTTGATCGTCAAAACCGTCCGCATCCTGAGCAATATTTCTTTCAATAAGTTTCCTGGCCGATTCCACCAGAAAAATTCCTGAACCGCACGCCGGATCGAGCATTTTACAACTGATATTATCCTTAAGAAAAGGCGTAATTGTTTCCTCCAGGAGGTAATTGACCAGGTAGGGAGGAGTATAAAAGGCTTTATCCTTTTGCTGTTTCGCATCGCCCAAAAAGCGCTCGTAAATATTGCTGATCAACTCAACGGGTATTATGTTAAAATCATACAGCGGAAACAAAGATGTCTGCCCGGAAGACAAAACAAGGTCGCCGGACATCAGATCACGCAGTACCTGTAATGAGACAGCATCTAATATGTCAATCTCCGAACGATTATCTTGCTCGTATAATTCAAACAGGTTTCCGTTAAAGCTCTCTTTCAGGTAGGCAAACAAACGGTAAAGCTCCGCTTTATCCTGCATAATGGTAAGCAGATAAGCCTGAGAGGATGCTACGTCGCCGTCAAGCCCATGATAAGCCAGATCGATGCCGCGATCAATCAAGTATCGAATAAATATCAAACGCAGAATAATCTTAACAGCAAAGGGATGGCACTCTGTTTCTTTGAGTCGATAGGTCGCATCCCTTATATTATCCAGCATAACTACATCCAATTTGGGTGCAGATAATTGCCGTTGATATTTTTCCCAGAATGCGGCATTGGATATATTCCAGAACGAAAACGAAGAATCCTCATTTATCAGGGGTTTATCTATTTTTTCGAGTAATCTCAGCTTCTGCTTTTTGTCGATTGAGCACCCGTTATATATTTCGATCCGGTTTTCAAAACTGACAATCAATAATGGTATCTGAGTGTTCCAGACTTTTTTGATCAGAGGCGCGGTCATATTTGGCTCGTTGGATTCTATAAATACAATAAAAGGTTTGGTGTCAGCCAGGTAGATTGCCGTCGGAGCAAGATCGCTGAAAAGTTTCTGAAGGGAACGATTGCCGGCAATGCTGTCGGAATCAGGATAATACAGCGTGCCTGACTCTGAGTAGCCCAATGCCTCAATCACACTCCTCATCCCGGGCACAGGTTAATCACTCCTTTTCATGCATCCCTCAATATCAGAACATATGTTTGTAATATTCTATAAAAATTGCAAAAATCCTTTACTAAATTATTATAATTTTCTCTTTTCTTCCCGTCGAGCAATATTAGTGCATCCGATAAGGAACAAAATATATGCTTCTTTAGGCTATCATCGGCAACATCCTTACTGGAGTAGTAAGGTGTCTAAGTGATAAAAGCAAAAGCAGTTTATGCTATATTTAAATAAAGAGTATTACGTCATTCTGGAGGTAGACGGTTGAAAAAACTAGCCATTATCGATATGGGCTCCAACTCCATCCGCCTGGTTTTGGTCCGCATCGGCCGGGACGGCAACTATAAAATAGTCCATGATCTGAAGGAATCAGCCCGCCTGGCCAAGGATTTCTGCCCGGAGCAGATCATCAAGCCGCAGCAGGCCGGCATCGCGGTCAAGATCATGAAGATGTTCAGTCATCTTTGCGCCAGCCAGCATCCTGACGAAATTATCGTAGTGGCCACCGATGCCGTGCGGCGGGCTCTGAACCGGGAGGAATTTCTGGAACGGATTCGGACCGAGTCCGGGTTTGAAGTGCGGGTCTTGACGGGCCGGGAGGAGGCCTTTTTTGATTATCTGGGCGTGGTCAACAGCATGCAGGTGGAGAATGCCCTGCTCATGGATATCGGCGGGGGCAGCACGGAATTGGTGTGGGTCCGGGACCGGCAGGCCGAGGGAATGGTATCCCTGCCTTTTGGAGCGATAAATCTGGCCGAGCTGTATGGTTTGAAATATGAAGAATTGAAAAGTGTGCTTTTTAAGCATTGGGATGGTATAGATTGGTTGAAATCCATGGAACAGCCGGTACTGGTTGGAATCGGGGGCAGTTTTCGCAACATCGGCCGCATTGACCGGCGAATGAAGAATTACCCCCTGGATCTTCCCCACAACTACCAAATGGCCGGCGACGATGTAAAGCAGATACACAACTACATCAGCAGCAAACCGGAAAAACAGAGAAAAAAGCTAAAAGGGCTTTCCCGGGAGCGAGCCGACATTATAATCGGCGCTACCTCCATGGTCCATGCATTTCTGGAGTATGGCCGGATTGAAGAAGTGCGCATCAGCGGCTACGGACTGCGGGAGGGAATTATCTATGACCATCTCAACGGCCCTGACCGGGTTCCCGAGGACGTATTGGAGCGCTCTATTATCAATAATATTCAGAATTACCACCTGGATTATAAGCATGCGCGTACCGTTTACCGGCTGACCTGGTCCCTGTATAAGCAGCTCGAGTCCATTTGCAGCGGCGGGGAGGATCTTTCCCGGGTGATTAAAACATCGGCCATGCTTCATGACTGCGGCATCGTCATCAATTACTACCAGCAAAACGAGCATATTCTGTATACCATGCTCAACCTGGAAATCAACGGTTTAAGCCACCGTGAACTGGTTTTGAGCGCTTGTGTGGCCGCCTATCACGACAAAAAAACCCCGGTCCATGTTTCGCGTTTCGCCCCCTTGCTGCAAAGCAGCGATCTGCCTATCATCCGGGAAGCCGGGGTGCTGCTGCGCCTGGCCCGCAGCCTGGATCGCTCTATGAGCGGTATTATTCAAGACTTGCAGGTAAACATCAGGGGAAAAGACGTAGTCATCAAAACGGTGGGCGATGGCGATGCGGAATTGGAGAAATATGACGCGCTACGCCATTTTGATGAGTTTAAGGCTATTTTCAAAAGAAACCTGTTTATCATGTGACAGGAATGATTTCGCTCTATACCACCAGATCCAGCACTTCATTCACCCTGGTCCAGTCTTCGCGCAGGGCCTCGGTTCCCATGAGAGTTCCGATATGTCCGCCTTCGGTCAGTATTTCAATGACATCTTCCCCCGGAGTGCTTATATAGTTTTTTAAAGCGAAGGCTTGCGCCGGGGGGGTAATGTGATCTTTCTTCCCGGCCAGTATGATAACCGGGCAGCCTATGTGGCGCAGGTCTACCGGGCGGCCGTCAAGCTTGAGGTGACCGGGTTGGGTCAGGCTGTTCTCTTTAAATATGAAGCGGATTATTTCCAGGTAAAAACGCCCCGGCAGTTTCTGGGTGTATTCATACCATTTTTCAAAGGTTAAGAAACGGTTGATGTTTTCCTCGTTATGGGCTTCGATCCACTGCCACAGGCGCCGGTATTTTTCTACATAATGCTCTTGGGCCTGCAGGCTTTTAAACCCGTTCAAGATATACTTGCCATCCATTAGGCCATTTCCCAGGGCCACCAGGTAAGAGAAGAAGTCCTCCGGCAGGTGAGCGTAGTCTACAATGCTGGAAGGGGCTGCTTCCATGTCTATGGGCGCCGCCGCCGTAATCAAGCTGGCTATTTTCTCAGGGAACAGGGAAGTATAAATAGCTGCCTGCCAGCCACCCTGGCACTGCCCGACCAGATGTATCTTAAATATTCCGGTCCGATTTCTTATCTCGTCGACCGCTTCATCGGTAAGCTGGATCATATCAGCTATACCCAGGTTTTTGTGCTCCGTAGCGGCGGAAATCCATTGGGCGACATAAACATCGTATCCGTAGCTTTGAAAAACCCGGACCAGGCTTTGCGCCGGAGAGTAATCAGCCAGATTGGAATGGTGGCCGGCCTGGGGCGGGAGGATTAAAACCGGGCGCTTTTCAGGCAGCGCCGGCCGGTTGGGGAAACGGCGCAGGCGCAGGTTCAAATGTTCGTAGATGACATAGTTGGGCGTAGCCCAGACCGGGCGGGAATTGGCGCTCTGGTAGAGGACGTCCCAAAAGCGCAGGCAGTTCTCCATAGTGATGGTATTGTAAGGGCCGGTTGAGCCAAACCAGGCGCACAGTTCTTTATAGGCTTGAGCCATGCTTAATTATCCTTTCCCAGAGTACTAGTCAATGCCCATCTCCTGCATGATAATGCTCAGGTAGATGTCAGAATTCATGGGCAGATAGGTTTGCTGCTTGGGGTCGTAGTAAAACAGCTCGTCGTCAACCAGCAAGGGATTGTATCCTTCACTTTGCAGCTGTTGGCGGTGTTTTTTCAGATCGCGCTTCTCAAGACCGGAGCAGACCCGGAAAAATAGCGGGCGGGCATGGTCCGGCATGCGCTTATTGATATGGGCGGCCAGGGCCTTCCAATCCAAAACCAAATTGTCTAAAATGCGGATAGCGGCCATGCCGCAGCGGCCTTCAAAACCGGGCACTCTGACTCCGTAAACTGCGACATCTTCGATCCCACCGTAAAATTTCCTGATTACTTCGGCGACACTGTCGGCGGAGACCGTTTTGCCCTTCCAGCGATAGCTGTCTCCCAGGCGGTCGACGAAAGAAAGATGCTCCCCTTCATGCAAGTGCATGATATCTCCGGTGTTGATATAAGCGTCGTTTTCCCGGAAAAGGTCGTGCAGTACCTGGGCGGCGGTGGCCAGGGGATCTTTCACATAACCGAGGAAGGGGTTGAGTTCATTTATTTCGCAGACCAGAAGGCCGGATTCTCCGGGCTGGCATTTTTGCGCCCGCCCCTTTTCATCTCTTTGCGGCTCCAGGCTTTGGGGGTCATAGTGTATTACTTCACCCTGGCGAATGCCGTTTAAGGAAAGGCTGCCCAGCATTCCCGGTATTTCCTGGTGATTGATAAAACTGCCTACGTTTTCGGTTGTGCCATACATTTCGATCATGTGCTTTAGCCCAAAACGCTGGCGAAAGGGCTCAATGAGCTCGCTTTGAATTCCATTGCTGATGGCCGTCTCCAGCGGATTGGAGGGATCATCGGCGGCTTCCGCCCCAGCCAGCAGGTAGCGAAACATTTCTCCCACTCCGGTAAAATAATTAGCTCCTGCTTCCCGGATATCGGGCAGGAAATGCTGAGCGGAAAAAGATTCTTTGATTACCATGGTGCTGCCAGATGCAATCATTCCGGCAAAGCAAAAGGTAAAACCACCGTTTAAATATAAGGGCAGACACATATATTGTATGGTTCTCTCATCCATATAACCGTTAAGGCATACCTGACGGCCTACCATAAGCCAGCGTTTCTGGACCAGGGGAACCGCCTTGCGCTTGCCTTTGCTGCCGGAAGTGAAGAGATAAGCCAGGATGTCTTCACTGTTTATAGCCGGAATGATCAGGGGATTGGCATCCGAACAGCTGGCAATGAGGGTGGGCAGGGCTGAGTCCAGAAAAACCAGGCCCGGGGATTTAAGCCTTACGCGGTCTTGAACGGTTTTATAAAGATGCTGGGTGTCGGCGTCTAAAATGATCGCCCGGGCCTCGCTGATGTTGATGCCGTAAGCCAGCACCTCTTCCCGCAGCTCGTAATTGATCAAGGAAGTGATAACCCCAATTTTGCTTAAGCCAGCCACTATGGCTAAAAATTCAGGTTTGTTTTTCATAATAAGGGCAACCGCATCCCCCCGGCTAAAACCCTGGCTGTTGAAAAAATGGGCATAACGGTTGGCCAGCTTGTTAAAATCCTGGTAGGATAAAACGCGCTTGTTGTATATAAAAGCCGGGTGGTCGGGCTTCACCTTGGCCCAGTACTCCAACTGGGAGCCCAGGGATGCAAATTGTTGGGGTTGCAGGCCTAAAATTTTTTTCATATGCAAGTTTAAGCAACTGCCCAAGACAGTTATACCTCCCTATTCAACGCCGGTTACATGCTGCGCTCTTTAAGCCACTCATGCAAACCGGGATACACGTTATTTTTAGCCGTGCTGCCAAACACCAGGCCCCCATGCCCCACCGGGAATTCCACGTAGTTCTGGTCGCTTGAAGAACTGAGGCCCAGAATGGCCGTGGTTTGCCCGGGCAGAACAATATGGTCGTTGATTCCGGTCAAGACCAGCAGGCTGGCCTCGATGCGGCTCAAATCAACCGTGTGTCCCCGCAGGACGAACTGCTTTTTCACCAGTTTATTTTCCTGATACATATCCCTTACCCACTGCCGGAATATTTCCCCCGGCAGGTTGGTATTGTCATTCATCCACTTATTTAGGACCTGCCAGTTATGTACGGACAGTCCTTCATCGATCATCTTCCATAAACGGCTGTAAGTGCCGAAAAAATTGTTCACCGGATTGAGCATTTTCAACCCGGTATCGATAAAATGACGAGGAATCAATTCAAAGGCATCCACTATTTTATCTACATCATAAAATTCCGATTTCAACCACTGGCTGGACAGCCCGACATTGTCGAAGTCAAAAGGGGCGGCCAAAAAGACCAGGTTTCTTATCCGGGGAGATGAAAAAAGAGACGCGTACATAGCCGCCATGGTGCCGCCCATACAATAGCCGATGATAGAAATTTCCCGACAGCCGGAAAACTGGCAGGTTTTGGCTACCGCCCGGGACAGGTAATCGCAAATCAAGTCGCTAAAACCGAGCTGACGATCCTCCCAGCCAAAATCGCCCCAATCCAAAAGATATACATCGTAGCCCTGGTCAACCAGATACTCGATCAGGCTCATCCCCGGGGTCAGATCCAGGATATAAGCCTTGTTGATCAGGGCATAGACAAACAGGACGGGGGTGCCGTATCTGATTCCGGTCTTGGACACATACCGGTATAATTTGGCTTTATTTTTTCTCCAAACCGTTTCATGGGGCGTCAGACCGGTTTGGGGGCATGGATTATTCAAGAGTATTTCAGCCCACTTTTGGGAGTTGTCCAGGGCCCGATCCAGGTTTTCCTTTACTAGTTCACCCGGCCCGGCGGCTGAGCTGTTGGTATAGGGTGTTTTGCGCATCATCATCTACCCTCTTATCCCTAAAATCGATGGCGTCCAGAACATGCTGGCGCGGCGGTATGACCACTGCGTCCCCGTCGACTAGAAGATCGCCGTGCTGATTGTAACAAGTCGTGCGGAGTTTGATCCGCCCCTTGGGCATTACCTCGATGACTTCGGCCTGGGCTCTTATCGTATCGTTGAAGTAGCAGGGCTTTAAGAATTGCAAATTCTGGGTTTCATAAATCGTACCGGCCCCCGGCATGCTGTTGCCCACTACATTGGAGATTAGACCAACCAGCAGCATGCCGTGCACAATCCGGGTTTTGAAATGCCCGGCCTGGGCTCGCATTTCGTTGACATGCAGCCAGCTGAAATCCCCGGTTACACCGGCGTACAAATAAACATCAGTCTCGGTAATGGTCTTTTCTACGTAGTCTTTGTCTCCCGGCTTAAGTTCACTATAGATGTTTTCGATCATAATCTCCCCTCCGGTATGTAATGACCGGTTAATCACTTTCCCTGGGCTTGCTCTTCTTTTTGGAAGCGGTTTTTTTATCATTTGTGGATTCGGGTTCGGTTTTTCCAAGCTGGAGCGTGGCGCTGATTTCATCTAATTCCTGTTTGATAAGCAAAACCTGCTCCCAGGTATGGTGCTGAAATTCCGCAATTTTTAAGAGATTATCGGTTATTTGGGTTAAGTTGTGATGAATTTGGAAGTCGATCTGATCGACTTTGTCTTCCAGGGCTATCATCATTTCTGAAACAGCGGCCAGGTCCTTTTTGGAAGGAAAGAACTCCATCTCCAGCAAGCGTTCCATACCCTGTTTCCCACTTTGATATTGGGCCAGGTACTGATCGCGCATGGCTCCCGCCATATGATTAAATGTCTTGGTGCCCAGGAATTCTTTGACCGCCTGGCCCCAGGCTTCCTCATTTTGCATGGTAAGCCTTTTCCATAATTCAATTAAATCAAGAGTTGAAGGTTCGCTTTGCGTATTGGCATGCTCTTTGTTCTCGGACATTTAGCTAAACCATCCTTTTTCGGGTTGGGCCTGCGCCAACTTAGCCGCGCCTTAACCCTGATTTGATAAATTATCCACTTTTTTGCTCAGTTCATCGATGCGCCGGGAAAGATCGCCGGTGCAATACAGGTTGGGAATCGTGGTATTTTGAGAGGTGCTTACCACCGTTTCTTTGACCGCGTCACCGAATTGCTGCTGGTATTTCTTGGCCTGTTCGGCCAGCTCGGCAACGAACTTCACGGCATCTTCGCGGGCGACTTTTTTCTGTTCCATATACTTTTGCACCAGTTTATCCATCTGTTCCTGGGACCAGGTAAGGCTGCCTAAAATCAGGCTCCAGGTATCATAAAAACTGGCCATGGTCTTCTCGGTCATCTCGAACCCACGGTTGATCATTGCTTCTGAATTCATCATTACAATAAGCCTCCTTCTTGATTATCAACGGGTTATTTTTGCTATGGTTGAGGGGGGCTGCCGAATAAGCCCCCTCATGTGCTAAATCTAACACGCGATTATTAAAATGAAATGCTGCAACTGTAAACATTTAGCCACCACATTGTATAAAGTTGCCCCGCTACGGTTAAACATGAAGTTTTTACATTGTGAACTATAGAAATTTTCGAAATACTACCTAATTCCTAACTTGACTGGAGGAGAATTAAAATAAAGCAGTTGGCAAGAGGGGGAAGGTAGTGAAATACTTTATATTTTTAGCTTATCTGATCCGCCACAAATGGTTTGTATTCCGGGAGTGCCTACGGTTGGGGGTTCCCTGGCAGGGGTTGGTTCATGATATCAGCAAGTTTTTACCGGGTGAATTCAGCGCCTATGCTGATTATTATCAGCGCCTTCAGCTTGGTAACGGTGAAAACACCGGCCTTGTAGCAGAGGACGACAGCCATGCCCTGGCCTGGCTGGTTCATCAGAAACGCAACCGCCATCACTGGCAGTGGTGGGTGTTGTATGGCGACCGGGCTCAGCCCACTATTTTGCCTATGCCCGATCGATATATACGGGAGATGGTCGCCGATTGGCGGGGGGCCGGGATGGCCCAGGGCCAGCCGGATACTATCGGATGGTACCGGGCCAACCGGGACAGGATGCTGCTCCATCCTGCTACCCGGAACAAAGTGGAGTCATTGCTCGGGCGCTACGAGAACCAATACCTTCATCGCGGCGCTTCTGATTATACACCCGAACCCGAACTGGTTTTTGACGGGGCGTATAAGGTGTCAACCTGATAAACTAAAGGGAGGAAGGGATAGCTATCAGCAGCCGGATTAAAGAAAAAGTATCGATGATCATATGTGAGGGTGGAAAGCAATCCACTGACATCGAAAAAACCGTTTCCCTGGTTAGAAAGTCAGTAGTCCTCGATCTCATCGAGCTGTCGGCCGAAGTGCGGGAGATTGATGAAATCATCTTGATGACCAATTATTTGGACCTGGCCGAAGCGGCCCGCAAACTGGGGGTGATGATCAGTCTGGATGACGAAAACACGGCCTTTCATTTTGGTGAAAGGCTATGCCGGCTGATAAACGAGCTGGGTATCCAGAATGTCATATATTTCGGGGGAGGCTCCGCTCCCCTGATAAACCGGGAAGATCTTACCCGCATGGCCCTGGCGTTAAAGGAAAAAAAGAACGTGGTGATAAGCAACAACTTTGTCTCTTCGGATTTCATGGCATTTTCGCCGGCGGCGGCCATCAACAAGGTTCAACTTCCCGATATGGATAATACCCTGGCTCACCTGCTGCATAAACAGGCCGGGCTGCGCCAGGAATTGCTGGACAGCGGCCTTTCCACCAACTACGATATTGACACTCTCATAGATGTCATGGTTCTGGGGGTGCAGCACAGGACGGGGAGCCGGACCCGGCGCACCATACGCAAGCTGGATTTTGATTTTGCAAAGCTTGAAAAAGTGAAAAAGGTTCTGGTGGATCCCGAGGCGGAGGTTTTAATTTACGGCCGGATAAACCCCCCGACCGTATCTTACGCGACCCGCAATGCCAGGTGCAGGCTGCGTATTCTTATGGAAGAACGGGGCATGCGCGCTCTGGGGCGTCAAGATCGGGGCGAAGTGAGTTCTCTATTGGGTTTACTGGTGCAGAAACAGTCATTGGAGGAATTTTTCAGTTTTCTCCCCGGTGTTTGTGAGGGTGCCTTTTTAGATACCCGAGTCTTATTTGCGCATTTGAAGATGGATGTAAATAAGTGCGACCGGTTTAATAGCGACCTGGGCAATATTGATAAAATAGACAACGATTTTGTCAGGGAATTTACAGCGTACGCGGAGAAGTCCCGTATTCCCATTATATGCGGGGGAAATACCCTGGTTAACGGCGGTCTCTGGGCCTTGCTCGATGCGGCCAATCTGGAGCGTTTGGATGAAAGCAGCGATGAAAACATCCACCGTATTGTTGTGGAAATGGGCTCACCTATTTGCGGAATTAACCTGGACACGGTGGTTAATTACCTGGGAATAAAAATAAAAGTAGTGGCCATTAGTGATGCCTACAGCACCAGGATAGATCCCCCCCTGAAGCAGGAAATTCAGCCTGGGCAGGTACTGTACATTCTGGGCTCCAAAAGAGACGTAAATGCTTTTGTGGAATATGTCAGCGATCTGGCTCCCTTACCCGTGATGAGTGCTGGAATGAGGATTTGAGAAAAGCCGTATTACGAAGTAAAGCTACTCCGGGCAACAATAATGCCAGCAGGCCAGGATGCCTGACCCTGGAGGTGAGGTTGGGTAATGAGTTGATAAACTGAATGCAGAAAGACCAGGAACCGATGTGTACCCGGCTCCTGGTTTAAGCTTATGCTACTGAATTATAACCTCTTGCGTGGCTCGGGCCTTGCCGTCAATCAAGAATTGGACCGTATATTTTCCAGGAGCTTCAAACCAGATTTTATCGGAATAAGCGTCGTTGTCTTTGTTGACCTGATAGTCGTGGGTGAGTATAACCTCCTTGGTCGCACTGTCTGAAAGCTGGATGGTCAGAGTAGAGGAGTTAAAGGACGAGCCGTTTTTAAATACGTAAATGAAGTGTTCGCCAGGTTTAAAGGTAGTCGATTTATCACCGAGCTCAAGGGTTTTGTCGTTTCGGCTTCTGCCAAATTCAACGGAGGCTCCTCCCACCGAGGTAGAAAAGGTGCAGGCCGCCAGGGTCAAAGCGATCAAAGTCAAAGCAAATCCCAAACAGAGAGATCTTTTCATATAAACCTCCTTTATTTATGCCCATTTACCGCATTTAACAAAAGCCTCCCTTCCCGTCCAACTAATGCGTCTCTCCCCCGTTACGGTAGATGGCTTATTTCATTATATTAAATCCGCCATCGTTGGTCCTGGCATCTTTCTACTTATTTGGGAAATGAAACAAGGGCAGGCTTTCCCAGCCTGCCCTTGTGTAGTACATCCCTGCCCAAACGCTTAAGCTCAGGCCCTTTTTAGCCGTTCAAAAATAACATAAGAGTAGAGCATCGGAACCAGGACCATGATCATAAGCAAGGCGAAATATGAATAAGCCGCCCAGGCCCCGGAAAAGGGCGACAAGGCCAGGCAGCCCAGGCCGCAGAGCACCCAGATGCGCCCTCCCAGACGGTGGGTTCGCTGCCATACTTCTTCATTGGCCAGGGTCCAGGGGGTCTTGATGCCGACGAAATAATTATGGCGAAATTGTCCCATAAAGTTGCCGATTATTGTAAGAAGGACTGCCACCCCGGCTTTAACAAAGAGGCCCGTATCGACCGCATAACCCAGGCTGACCAGGAGGCTTACAACGTAAAGCCCGTACATAAATATGAGCAAAGCCCAGCGCAAAAAAGCGTAGGCGTTGGCAAAACGCACATAGTTTTCTTTGCGCGGGTCCGCCAGCGGAAGCAGGATCAACAGAAGATACAGTACGGGAGCCAGCAAAGGCTCAAAAAAAGCCCCGAAAAAACGGCCTGAGTAAGCGTCAACCTGCCCGTGAATATTCCAGTGGCTGGGGACCTGGTCGGGAAGATAGGGGTAGACGAAAAATGCCACTCCCAGAAAACCCGCCATTAAAATCCATAAAGGCCAATCGCGGCCCAGGGTGGCCCAATTGAGACGGTAGCCAGTTTGGTTTTCAGTCATTCATCCACACCCTCCTTTTCCGGGGATATATCATTTAACATCACCATCCTCTGTTTTATCCGGTATATCGCCGTTGCCCGGCGAACCGAGAATATTGTAAAACCAGCCTACCACTTCCTGAAAGACGGTAGTGTTTAAAGAGTAGACGATTTTTTGCCCCTGGCGGACATCCTGAACCAGGCGGGCCTGTTTTAAAATGTTCAGGTGGTGCGAAATACTGGGCTTGGAAATGGAAAACTGATCGGCAATTTCCCCGGCGCTCATATCTCCCTTTTGCAGCAAATGCAGGATTTGCCTGCGGCTGCCGTCCGAAAGGGCTTTAAAAACCAGATTAAGCGGCATAAGGGATCCCTTCTCACACTAACTATTAAATAATTAGAAAAACATCTAAATATTTAAATACAGTATAGGCTTATCGTGTGAAAAAAGTCAATGCTGATATGTTTAATCCACTTCGGTGTTTAGAGCTTGAATGTCCGCTAAACCCAGCCGGTCAAAAGGATGCGAGCCAGCCGGGCTATGCTAAAAAAATGACATAAAAATAATAGATAAAGGACACAAATTAACATTTAATAGACATAAATATTATTTATTGTATTATTTGTAAAATATTTAAAGTTATTCGACAAATAAATCGATATATTCATAAACCTATTTAAGGAGAGATGTCTATGAACGTCAGTTGGAACCCGGATCAGATGGCAGTATCTTTTAGAAACGCGTGCTATAATAACTCTTCGCAGGCATCACGTACCGACAACGCCACAGCAATATTCAACCAGGGTACGGATTCTGCCCAGTTTAGCCCCCAGGCCCTGCAGGCCCAGCGCTCTTCCCAGCAAGGAGAACAGGAGGGTTTTGCGCAGCAAATGCAGGAACAACTCGATGACCTGGTGTCTGACGGCACCCTCACCGAGGAGCAGATGGCTGCAGTGGTCAGTGCCCTTTCGGGAGGTTCGCAGGGTGGCAGCCAGGTTGCTGATCCTCTAAAAAGTTCACTTGACACTCTGGTATCGGCCGGTACCATAAGCGAAGCTCAATCAAGCGCCATCAGCGAGGCCCTTAAGCCCCCGGCCAGGCAAGGACCCCCGCCCCCTCCGCCATCAGGCGGTTTCGAACAGCAGTTGAGCGAGCAGCTGGAGAGCCTGGTATCAGCAGGAACTATTACCGAGGAGCAGGCGACTGCCATTACCGATGCACTTTCCTCCACCAGCACCAACTCAACCGGGGAAGACAATCCCTTGAAGAGCGCTCTAGACAGCCTGGTGTCGGCTGGAACTATAAATGAAGATCAGGAAACGGCTATTGCTGAGGCCCTTAAGCCCCCGGTAGGAGGTCAGGGCCCGCCGCCCCCTCCGCCAGCAGGGGGTTTTGAACAGCAGTTGAGCGAACAGCTGGAAAGCCTGGTATCGGCGGGAACTATTACCGAGGAGCAAGAAAGCGCTATTTTAGAGGCTTTGAGATCATCCAGCGATTCCAGCAGTACATCTGCTAGCAGCAGCAGTTCGCAGTCCGCACTGGCGAATCGTTTGGACAGCCTGGTAAACGCCGGGACTATAACCCGGGAACAGGAAAGCCAGCTTCTAGACTTATTAAATTCCGATGGCGATCAAACCAGCGGATCTCAAGGTGGGCAACGAATGGGGTACCGGCCGCCTATGGAACAAATGCTTAACGAATGGGGCGCAAGGTAATAACAGAATAGGCTTCTAATCCCCAATTACGGAGGCTGTCCCAAAAGTCTGCAACGGACTAGAGGGATAGCCTCTTTCAATTCCATAAAAAATGACGAAGGCCAGGCTGATTTACACTAATCCCTAAGTGTGCTACAATAGTGCTACAGAATATCATGGGATGTGAATAGCATGACGCTGACAAAAAACGATAAAAGAGATACCGACATCCGGGTTAGGGTTAATTCGGATCTTAAGCAATCCACTCAGAATATTCTCAAGGAACTGGGCCTTTCCATGAGTGATGCGGTCAATTTGTTCCTGATACAGGTCGAACAGCAGCGGGGGTTGCCCTTCCCGGTTCAACTGCCTCCGCATACGCAAAAGGCCTTTGAAGATGCGCGAGATGGCCGTTTAATTCGGTACTCCTCTATAGAAGAAATGAACCAGGACCTGGGGATAGGGGAATGCGAGAAATAGCAATTACCCGGCAGTATAAAAAGGATATAGAACGGCTGCTTAAGCAGGGTAAAAACATGGGCAAGGTCATTCATGACATTTTTATGCCGGGTGATTCCTTAAAAAATACGGTTTCCGAGATAACCTTGACCAGATAGGCGAGCAGGAGCAAATTCAATATGGCTGTAAAGGCCGGGATTCCAATTCCGGCAATGGAGTGCACCCCTTTGAGGGTTGCAAAGAGCACTACATGGGTGTTTAGAAAAATACTCAGGCTAAACCCGCCCGACATGTATAAAAATCGTCTATCGCCCAGGTATATGAAGGAAAACAGCGAAATGGCCAGGGCCGGAAACAGATATCGTTCATGCATGCCGGTGGCCAGGGAAAAGACCCCGCTTATGAGCAGCAGTGCACAGGCCCAGGCCATCTTTACATTATTGGCCCGGGCATAGATCAACCAGCCCCAGGCAGTGATCGCCACGATGAAGAGCATTCCCCAGCTTTGATAGCTCATGAAGCCCAGAGTCTCCGAATACCTGGTGTAGTTGGCCCCCAGCAGGCTGAACAGGTTGAAGGCATTGACTGAAGCGAAGGGATATTCCCCCAGCGTGTTCATATAAAGCCCGATGATCCAGAACGGCCCCTGCCTCAAGGCAAAGGGCGTAATAATGGCCAGGAGGCCGGCCAGAGCTATACCCCCGCTCTTCAGCCAAAGCTTCCCATCCTTCTGCCTGACCAGCTCAAAAAACAGAACCGGGAGAAAGATGATGCCCTGCGGTTTCATCAAAACCGCGGCGGCAAACCATAACGAACTTCTGGCTACTTGGTTTTCAGCCAGCAGTATTAGAGCAGCGACTAACAGGCAGGTGAAGAACGAATCAACCTGGCCCCACAGGCTGGAGTTAATGAGAACGGCCGGATTGAAAAGGTAGCAGGCGGCCAGAAAGTTAGCCAGGGCCGGGTTAAGATGTTTGCGGGCCCGGGAAAAGATAAGATAAGAAGTTGCCAGGTCGGCCAATAGGGAAGGAAGCTTGAGTATCAAAACGCTGTATTGATTCAGCCAGGTGAGGCTGAAGGCCTTGCCGGCCAGGTAGAGCACATACATATAAAGGGGCGGGTAGTCCACCCGGTTGTTGGAGTAAACGCCGCTCAGATCGCGGGCGGCGGCCGAAGCCCAGCTGGCAAAAAGGCTCATATCGTAGGGATGCCCGGCCATAAGCCCGGCCAGGTACAGCCGGACCGCCAGTCCCAGGCCCAGCAGGCCTATCATGACCAGGCGCCCCTGCGAAGCAGGCAGATTTATTTTTTTCTTGAACAATATAAAGCCCGATACAGCCATCCCCGCCAGTAGAATGAGGGCTCCGATGAGAACCGGTTGCTCCCATTGCGCCCCGCTGTCGGCATTCCCGGATGAAGCCTGGCGGCCGGGAGCCGGCTGCGGACTGCCGCCTTCCGCTCTTCCTCCCCCGGGGCGGCCGGGAGACGCTGAAGCAGGCGGTTCGGAAGCGGAGCGGGGTTGAAGCTGCCGCTCATCGGAAGCGGCTGCCGGCAGGCCGCTGGAGTCGCCGGCCCAGGCCGTGGAACCGACCGCCAGGAACGACAGGCACAATAATATCAAGAGTAAGGCGAAGAGCCCTTTTCCAGACCAGTTCATCCGGTACTCCTTTATTTCAAGTTGTATCTCAAGACTGCAGCCGGAACAGCCTGATGGCGGGTTTTGGGGAGAAGGGGCAGGCGGCCCGCCGGCTGCAGTCGTCATTGTAACAGGATTTAATTCGCTACCCCCTGCTTTTAGCAAGCGGTGTCCCGGTATCCTCGAGGGTGGTTTTTATGCCAGTTCCAGGCCGTCGCCAGCAGGATGGGCAGTTGGCTGTATTGGGCCCTCCATCCCATTTTAAAAAGCCGGGAATTGTCAGCCACCAGTACCGGAGGATCACCCTCCCGGCGCGATTCATATTTCAAACGCAGGCTTAGCCCGCTGACCCTTTGAGACTCTTCTATAACTTCCCGAACCGAGAAACCCTGCCCGGTGCCCACGTTCAGGGCCCGGCCGGGCTGCCCTTCCCGCAGGGCTTGCAGGGCCAGAATATGGGCCTGGGCCAGATCACTGACATGCACGTAATCACGTATACAGGTTCCATCCCGGGTATCGTAATCGGTCCCGAAAACGGACAGCTCGGTGCCTTGCAGCATGGACTGCATGATCAGGGGAATCAAATGGGTTTCAGGACGGTGGTCCTCACCCAGGCTTCCATCCATGGCTGCGCCGGCAGCATTGAAGTAACGCAGGATCATCCAGTTTACCTTCCGCAGGCTTCCGATCCACTGCAGGTATTCTTCGATCATGCGCTTGGATGCGCCATAGGGGTTGATGGGGGCCAGCCGGGCCTCTTCCCGTATAGGACATTGATCGGGCGTGCCGTAAACGGCTGCGGTTGATGAAAATACCAGGTTGCAGACTCCCGCCTTAATCGCCGTTTCCAGGAACACGAAGGACTTGGCCGTATTTTCGTAAAAATAGGCTTCCGGCCGGCGCCACGATTCCCCGATCTGACTTTTGGCAGCAAAGTGGATCAGGGATCGGATCGCATGTTTCCTTATCACATAATCTACCAGGTCGCGGTCGGCTATATCCCCCTCGTAGAAATAGGGGCTGCGCACAGCTTCCCGGTGCCCGGTGGACAGGTTGTCCAGGACTACTACCGGTATTCCCCGGGGGATGAGTTCAGAGACGGTTTGGCTGCCTATATAGCCGGCGCCGCCCGCAACCAGCACCGCATTCATAAGCTTCCTCCTGCAATTGGTAGGGCCATACACCGTAACTGCCGGGTCCGGCTGCTTGTAAAATCGCTTTTTTTCATCTTCATAAAGCATCACCCGCCGCCTTCCCGACCTTAAAAACCCACCGGCGGCTGGCGGTGAAATTGACCAGCAGGCAAAGTCCGGTGGCGGCGAACTTGCTTAACCACAGCGGCACCTGGCAGGTGTCGTAAAGGACAAACAGCAACAGGGAGGACAGCAGCAGGGAACTCAGGTTTACCAGGAGAAAACTGGACATTTCTCCCCAGCTGGTTTTACCTTTGATTTTAAAAGTCCATTTTCGATTCCAGCAGAAGCTGTTGACCACCCCGGCGCTGTAAGCCAGCGCCTGAGCCGGCAGGTAGGGCGCCCCGCCCAACAAGGTCAAAACGAAAAAGACACCGAGGTCGACGGCTGTGTTGGCAACTCCTACCATACAAAAACGCACCAGCTCTAGCAGGTTCTTTTTATCTAACACTTCGTTTCACCCTTTCACTGCGCAATTGATACTTTTTTACCCCGCTCTTGAGTATATACAGCGGGCGGTTTCGGGCTTCGTCATAAATGCGGCCCACGTATTCTCCCAGAATGCCGATGCATATAAGCGTTACCCCATTAACCAGCAGCGACAGGGCTATAAGGAGCGACCAGAAGGCTGTGGCGCCGGGAGACCAGATCAGGCGGGCCGCGGATGCCAGCAGGAATAGAGAACTCAGCCCGGCTATCAAGAGGCCGCTCCCGGTGGCGAACTGCAGCGGCTTGAGGGAAAAGGAAGTAAGGCCGTCCATCGACAGGCGCAGCATTTTTTTCAGTGAATATTTGGTCTCTCCGGCCCGGCGCTCCTCCCTGACGTACTCGAGGGCGGTTTGGCGAAAGCCCACCCAGCTCACCAGGCCCCGGATAAAGCGGTTTTTCTCTCTCAGGGTCAGCAGAATATCAGCGACCCGGCGGTCGATGAGACGGAAATCCCCGGTATCCAGAGGAATGTTTACTTCGGTTAAAGCGTTTAGAAACCGGTAGAATAAGGCAGCGCTCAGTTTTTTAAACCAGCTTTCGCCCCTTCTCTCCCGGCGCTGCCCATAGACTACCGCATAGCCCTCTTTCCATTTTTCAATCATCTGCGGAATCAGTTCCGGCGGGTCTTGCAGGTCGGCGTCAATAATGATAATGGCCTGGCCCCGGGCATGATCCAGGCCGGCCGTAACCGCGGTCTGATGGCCGAAGTTGCGTGAGAAGCTGAGCAGCCGCACATTGGAGTCGCTGCTTTCCAGAGCGCCTAATAGGGCTTCGGTTTGATCCCGGCTTCCATCATTGACAAAGATCAGCTCATAGCTTTCATTAAGCGCCTGCATTACCCGGGTGAGGCGGAAATAGGTTTCCTCAATAACCGCTTCTTCATTGTAGGCGGGTATCACCAGTGAATAGCGCGGATTTATCATGATAATGAGTCCTCCTGGATTTAATCGGGGAGCTGATACAGGGTCATATTTTCCCCGCTTCGGGAGCCGTCGCCGGAGTCGGTCGACTGCCACAGATCCCGCTCTACTTCTTTACAGTTGGCGCGGATCCAGTTCAGGGCTTCGCTGTTGGAACCCTGGCCGCGGTCCTGACCGGAGCCGATAAGAAAGAACTTCACTTCTCGGTTTTTTATCATTCTCTGCAGCCGTTCCAGGCTTAAGGCGGAGTCGCCGCCGTTAAAGCCGCCTATAGCGACTACCGCCTTTTTAGTGGCGATGATATACGACTCGGCCACCGAGGTGTCGCTGGTCATGAAAAAGCATTTTTCGCCGCTGCTGTTTTGTTCAATGTAGCTGATCAATTTCTGGTTTATTCCCCCGGTGCCGCCGCCGCGGCCCTGCAGCCCTCCCCCCGGGCCTCCCTTTTGCCCCGGACCGGCCTGGGGCAAAGCGCCATTATCGCCGTACAGCAAGGGAGTGGCGGCCCAGTAGGCGGGGCCGATTAACAGAACCAGCATCCCGGCCGTAATGGCAATAGAGCCCAGCCTTTCCCTTTTTCGGCCCAGAAGCAGCAGCAGGATCGCCAGGCCGCTCGCGACAGCAATGCCTATCAACCAGGCGCTGCCGATTTGCGTGCGATAGGGCAGGAGAATGTAGAACTCGAAGGCGGCCGTGGTCAGCAGGGCCAGAGGCAGCAGCCAGCTTTTCCATCCCTCCCGGGCCCGGTACCTACCGGCCAGTTCAAGCCAGCCCGCTCCTGCCAGCACGGCGATGGGCGGGGCCAGCATAATGAGATAGTAGTGGTGGTAGAAGCCGGCGATGCTGAAAAATACGGCTCCGGGCAGCAGCCAGGCCAGCCAGAACAGGGCCTGCTTTTCCTTATCGTTTAAGGGTTTTCTGGGGCGGATGCCGATCAGCAAGGCCAGTGCGGCAAAGCCTGCCAGAGGCAGCAACCAGCTGGCCTGGCCGGACAGTTCACTTTGAAAGAGGCGTAAAGGACCCATTTGACCGGTACCGAAGGCACCGCTTCGGCCGCCGCCGTTGCCGTCGCCCGGCCCTGGCCCGCTGCCCGGGCCACCGGGGCGGTTGTCGCCGCCCGGATCGGGCATGCGTCCGGGATTGCCGCTGGCATCCGGGTATTCTAAAGGGGCCCCCGGGGGTTCAAGGGCAACCGATGATCCCGCTTGATATCCGTTTAGAGCGTAAGCCTTAACATTCTCATAGAGCTGCTGTCCGGCATTCCGGGGAGGCTGCCCACCGGGGGCGCCGCCCGGGTCTCTACCACCGGGAACTCCGCCGCCGCCCGGGCCGCCCATCCCGTTCAAACGGGATACTCCGTTATAGCCCAGGGCCAGGTCCAGAACCGAATTGCTCTCGCTTCCCCCTATATAGGGGCGGTTTTGCTCAGGGATGGAATCGACCGCCAGGGCCCAGGATAGAGAAACCCCCAGGAGAATAAGGGTGGAGGCCAGCAGCACCAGAAGTTTCTTTTTCCAGGGGCTCTTGAAAGCCAGCAGGTAGAATAGATAAAAGGCCGGAACCACCAGGTAGGCCTGCAGCATTTTTTCATTGAATCCCAATCCTATTAAGGCAAAAGCCCCCATGATCAAGCCCGGCCTCGATTCTCTAACTCCCCGGAATAAAAACCAGGTGGCCAGGAGCAAGGTAAATACCAGCAGGCTGTCAATATTGTTGGTTCGGCTGACGGCCACGGCTATAGGCGTCAAAGCCATTACCAGGCTGGCCAGCCGGGCCGCGTTCTTGCCAAAACCGGGTTTGGTGAGAAAGTATAGCAATAAAACCGAGCCGATCCCGGCCAGGGCCTGGGGGAGGATTACGCTCCAGCCGTGGACCCCCAGGACGTATGCGAACAGGCATTGCACCCAGAAAGCCACCGGCGGTTTGTCAATGGTAATGAATCCAGCCGGATCCAGGGAGGCGAAAAAGAAGGCCTGGAAATTCTGCAGCATGCTGGTTACCGCGGTTGTGTAATAGACATTGGCGTTGGTGTTGTTCCAAATATTGAATATGTTCAAGAAAGCGGCCAGCAGAACGACAGCCGCCAGAAACGGATCTATGCGCTTGATTCCAAGGGGTTTCATGCTTTAAGTCTCCTTCAAACCCTGCCGCTGACTTTTTACAACCGGTCTGGCCCGCCACCTTCCGCCGCGAGCCTTCCCAATAACCCGGGGTGTCCATTTCACCCGGGATTCACTGAATATATATATAATAGACAGGGCAACTGAATGGAGACTGATTGCTGACTGAAGGTTAATTGAAGGCGGGCTGAATGTTTGCTGAACGCCGGAATGTCAAAAAAAGGGCATTTTAATCCATTTTAAAGGATAAATGCCCTGGGGATTATCTCTTTTAACTCCAGATTTAACCAGGAAGCCAGACTTTAAAAGTACAGCCCCGGCCGGCCTGGCTGTAGACCCGGATGTTCCCGCCGTGAGCGTCGATAATGCTTTTGCTGATAGCCAGCCCCAGACCGGCGCCGCCGTATTTGCGGGTTCTGGCTGAATCGCTGCGGTAGAAGCGGTCAAATACGTGGGGCAGGTGTTCTACGGCAATACCCGGCCCGTTGTCCTCAATGGCCAGCTCTACGCCGTCTTCAGCCGGGGCGGTGGATAATCGGATCCGGCCGGTGGCTGGATCGGTATGCTGCACGGCGTTTTGAAAAAGGTTTAATACCACCTGCTTGATCTGATCGGTGTCAAAGCGGGATGGCAGGTCCGGGTCCAGGTCCAGGATCAACTCCCGGGAGCCCGCCAGGATGCGCAATTGCGGTTCCATATCCCGTATGACTCCACCCAGTGAACTGACCTTCAGCTCCAGGCGCGGAGTCCGGTCCAGCTTACTCAGCAGGAGCAGATCGTGGACCAGTTTATTGAGCCGCTGTGATTCACCGTGCATGTTTTTTAAGGCCTTCTCCAATTGATCGGGCTGCTGAGCCGCACCGCGCAGGAGCACTTCCAAAAATCCGTGGATAGAGGTCAACGGGGTGCGCAGTTCGTGCGAAGCGTCGGCAATAAAGCGCCGCATCTGTTCTTTGGTCTCCAGTTCAGCGGCAAAGGAAGCTTCCAGGCGTTCCAGCATTCCATTGCAGGATTCGGCCAGATGGTCTATCTCTTCTTGTCCCTGCCCGACCGGAAAACGCCGGTCCAGGTTGCCGGAGTCAATCTGCCCGGCGGTTTTGACCATATTGGAAAGCGGCAGCAGGGTTCTCTTGATTACCGGTAAGTAAGCCAGCAGGCCGACCAGCATGGCGGCCAGGGCAAGCAGCAGAAAGGTCAGCAACTGATGCATCAACAGCTCCTGCAAGTGAGCGGTAGAGGCGCTTATTTGAATAACCCCTCCTGTTTCAGGACCGGGCCCGGGAGGTATTCGCCTTAATACCACCAGCAGTTCTCTACCCCCCGAATCGACAACCCGGTAATTCACCCCATTCGGTCGAAAATCGGAGTTCAGGACCGCCTGGTATTCGCCGGCCTCCAGTTGCGGCGGCCCCGGTTGGTTAGGTTCATTGGCCAAAACCTTGAAATTGCCCTGTTCATCGATCATGGCCACGCTGGCCTCGGGGATGAAAACCTGGGGCGGGCCGTCTTTGCCGTTTTCAGCCCTCGGATCGAAGCGCTCTCCGGCTGCCCGGATGATAGACATGGCCTTGCTTTCCAGTACGCTGGCCTCGTTTTTATATACGACTTCGCGCATGAACCAGTACTGCGACAGCCCGATCAAAACCAGCAGGACTGCCAAAAGCAGCAGGGTGCGGGACAGGAGCTGGGCGCGCAGGGAGCCTCCCCAGAAAAAAGAACGCCATTTTTCACCGGCTTTAAGTCTCATGGCAGATCCACCCGGTAGCCTGAACCGCGCAAAGTCCGGATCAATTGATGGTCTTTGTCGTTCAATTTATCCCTCAAGGAGCGTATATACACTTCAACGATATTCTTTTCCCCTCCGAAGTCATATCCCCAAACCCGGTCCAGAATCAGGGTTTTACTCAAAACCAGGCCGTGGTTTAAAACCATGAATTTTAACAGTTCATATTCAGTGGGCGACAATTCCAAAACCCGGTCTTCATACCTGATCTCCTTGCGGCGGTCGTCAATTTGAAAGGGACCGAACACTACTTCGCTGAACAGGCTGGGATACTGATTGCGCAAGCGGGCGTTGATGCGCGCCAGCAGTTCCTCAAAGCTGAAGGGCTTGACCATGTAATCGTCAGCGCCGAGATTCAAGCCCTTTACCCGGTCATCCACCTCATCGCGGGCGGTTAGCATGATAACCGCGACGTTTTCAGTTTTTTTCAGCATGCGGCATACTTCGAAGCCGTCCATTCCTGGCATCATTACATCCAAAACCACTACATGGGGCTGAAACTGCTTGAGCATGGTGATAGCACTGATCCCATCCTGGGCGGTCTGGGTTTCGTATCCCTCATTCTGCAAACCCAGTTCTAAAAAATTAAGTATATTGGGCTCATCGTCAACCAGTAAGATTTTTATTCCTTTAGGCTGCTGCATCATTTTCACCGCCTGCCGGTAGATTTAAAGTCGTTGCCCGGATGCGCCGGTTAAAAGATAATCGGCTCGCACCGGTGGTTTTAGAATAAGCCGGCGACTTTATTATTTATATTATCGTCCATTAAGCTGAAACTGCACTGAAGAAAAACTGAAAATTGCGTAAAATATATGGCATTGGGGGGGGGTATTATATGGATTTTTCTGGGCAAAAAGACCTGCCGCCGCGTTTTTAAGCGCGGGTGCAGGCCGGTAACATGCAAGCTAGGGGGTGGAAGTCTTCATGATGTTGACCTGCTCAATGAGGGTTGAATCGGTGGAGCTGTATTTAATTTCTATCATATCGCCCACCTTGATATCATTGATCGATAGCTGGGTTGAACCATCCCGGCCGCCGCTAACTATCTTGGCAGTGGAAGGGATGGTGATCGTCTGGCTTTCTCCGGTCAACTGTACAGATGGTTGTTTGGGGCCGTCAGCCGGGGGAGCGCCTTCCGGGGAGGGTGGATTGGCCGGAGCCTGACCGCCGTCTTGCTGGCCATTGTCTGCCGGCCGTGCCGGAGGCTGCCCGCCGCCCTGGGGCGTTTGGGCCAGGGCTACCACCACCGTGCTGCCGTCAATGCTGGTAACCTGGCCGAAAACACCGGCGGTGCTTTTAGCATCACTGGTTGCGGCAGTATTTTGCCCGGCAGCCGGCTGGGCGGCAGTGGTCTGAGCGGCGGGCTGCTGGGTTTGTGCTATTTCGGCGGTTTTTGAACATCCTGCTCCGGTCATCACCAGAGCTGTGCATAAAAACAGGCCGGCTAATTTTCCTCTTCTCATCAATACGTCCTCCTTAAATAATTTAGTTGTCGGAATGACTACCCGTTAAACCGGTAGCCGTAGCCCCAGATAGTCTTAATATTTTTATTGGCCCCCGATTCACGCAGTTTCTTGCGCAGCCGTTTGATCAGATCATCTACCGCCCTTTCGCTTCCTACATAATCACAGCCCCAGACCCGGTCCAGCAGCTCCTGCCTGGTAAAGGTGCGGTAGGGCTGCCCCATCAGCAGGAGCAAGAGCTCGTATTCCTTGGGGGTGAGCATCACTTCTCCGTCGTCAACCGTGGTGTGGCGATCGTTTAAGTTGATACGTAAATTACCGATTTCCATAAGCTGAGCCGGCATAATAGGCAAAGCGGAACGCCGGAAAATGGAACGAACCCTGGCCACCAGCTCCCGGGGGCTGAAGGGTTTGGTCAGGTAGTCATCGCCCCCCAGTTCCAAACCGAGCACCCGATCCGCTTCTTCCCCCCGGGCGGATATGAAGATGATAGGGATGCCGCTGCGGCTTCTGATATCGCGGCAGAAGTCAAGACCGTCTTTATTAGGCAGAAACAGGTCAAGAATAAACATATCAGGATATCCGGTACGTTGAATACGCTCCATGACACTTTCCACTGACGCGAAAGTCTCTACCGAAAACCCTTCCCGGGCCAGGTATTCAGCGATAATAAAGCGTATGTTTTCTTCTGGATCGATTACATAAATAGACCGCAAACTAACCACCCCGTTGTACTTATTCTGAGTTAGGTATGATGAAGCAGCTAATGCCGGGCTGCCGCCGGTTGCCCTACTCAAAGCGCAAGGCCTCAATGGGATTGGCATTGGCTGCTTTACGCGCCGGATAATATCCGAAAAACAGGCCGATCAGCAAAGAGAATCCCATGGCTATGAAAGCCATCACCGGCGATACTTTCATGGTCATGCCGGCCAGTAGGCTAAGCAATTGTGAAGCGCCCCATCCCAGCAGGACTCCCAACAGTCCGCCTATCAGGCACAGCAGGAGAGCCTCGATTAAAAACTGGGTCAAAATTGCTCTGGTGCTGGCCCCGATGGCCATGCGAACGCCTATCTCCCGCGTTCGTTCGGTAACCGATACCAGCATGATATTCATAATTCCTATACCTCCTACCAGTAATGAGACGGCGGCAATGCCCCCCAGCAGAAAGCTCATCATTTTAGTGGTATCCTCAACTGTTGACAGGACTTCGGCCATATCTCTTATCCGGAAATCATCTTCAGCCGTATCGGCCAGGCGGTGACGCTGGCGCAGCAGGGTAGTCAGGTATTCTTTAAGGGGGGTGAGGGCTTCGGCACTCACCCCCTGGACATTTATGGTGCGCACCGTCTGGGAACCCAGCAGGCGCTGCTGGGCGGTGCTGAGCGGTATGTATATGATGTCGTCCTGATCCGAGCCGCCGCTGCTTCCTTTGGTAGACAAGACCCCGATAACGGTAAAATCGATGCCGTTAATCCTGATGGTCTGTCCCAGAGGGCTGCCGCCATTTAAAAACAAATTCTCTACCACGGTTGAACCCAGAACCGCTACCCGGCTCATATTGGCAACATCGCTGGCCGTGAAAAAATCCCCCTGGGTGGTGGGCCAGTTCTTGATGAGCTGCAGTTCGGGAGCGGTGCCATCCACGGTGGTGGTCCAGGTATCGCTGCCCAAGGCTACGGTGACCCCGTTGGTACTGGCTTCACCGGCCACGTATTTGACCAGGGGCAGGGTTTTTATAGCCTCGACGTCTTTATTGGTCAGTTGGGCGGTGCTGACCCCGCGAATCGGACCGCTGCTGCCGCCGGCGGAAATGGTTAAAAGGTTGGCTCCCATGCTGGATATCCGGTCGGTTATGCCCGATGAGGTGCCCTGGCTCAGGGCCACCATGGCTATAACCGCCCCTACGCCGATGATTATCCCCAGCATGGTCAGGAAAGAGCGCATTTTGTTGACCAGCAGGCTGCGCCAGGCCATTTGTATAGTCGATACTAAATCCATTGCTATCCCGCCTTCTGCTTTTATACGGCCTTGCGGACCGGGAACGCCTCTTTATCCGCTTCCGTTCTCACAACACCGGCCTCTGCCCTCAAGTGCTCGGGCACTATTTCATCATTGATGATCTGACCGTCGCTCAGGCGCACGATGCGCTGGCAATGCTGAGCAATATCGGGTTCATGGGTAACGATGGCAATCGACAAACCCTGCTCGCGATGCAGTTGCTGCAGGAGTCCCATTATTTCTACGCTGGTTTTAGTGTCAAGTGCTCCGGTGGGCTCGTCGGCCAGGAGCAGGTGAGGGCGGTTTACCAGGGAGCGGGCGATGGCCACCCGCTGCTGCTGGCCGCCTGACAACTGGCGGGGCAGGTGGTGCTCACGGCCCTGCAATCCTACCAGGCGCAGCATTTCCATGCCCCGGGCCTCTCTTTCTCTGCCTTTTACCCCGGCGTAGATAAGGGGCAGGCATACGTTTTCCAGGGCGGTGGCCCTGCCCAGCAGATTGAACTGCTGAAAAACGAAGCCGATCAGGATGTTGCGCAATTTGGCCAACTGGTCCCGGTCCAGGGCCATGATATCCTGCCCGGAAAAGATATAGCTTCCCTCGTCAGGCTTATCCAGGCAGCCCAGCAGATTCATCATGGTTGATTTACCGGAGCCGGAAGGCCCCATGATGGCCAGCATTTCTCCCTTGGGTATATTAAGGGATACCGAGCGCAGGGCATGAACCGGTTCTCCCGCCCCCCAGTAGGTCTTGCTGATGTTTTTTATGGAAATTACATATTCACTCATATTGCTTCTCCTTTCAAGTTGCCGATGTTTTACATGCCGGGAGGCGGTCCGCCCATACCGCCCATGCCGCCCATGCCGCCCTGGTTCCTCTGATTGCTGCTGTTGGAGTTGCTGGAGCTGGAGCTGGATGAGGATGAACTGCCGGAGCTTGAAGTTACGGTATTGGACCCCACTATGATGGTGTCGCCTTCGTTCAGGCCTTCGATCACTTCATAATTGGACCCGTCACTCATTCCCAGGACCACGTTTTTAACCACCGGTTGATTGTTTTGCATAACCAGGATCACGCTCTGCTTGGTTTCGCTGGCGGGCGCTGCTGATGAAGTACTTTCGCCGGCCGGTGCGGCACTGCCTCCCGATGGGGCCGAAGCGGCGCCTGATGCAGCCGTAGGGTTGTTTTTCAGATAAGTTTGGGCATAACTTACGGCCATCATGGGAACGGTCAATACATCGGTTTTGCGGTTTACAATGATGCTGGCGGATACCGACATGCCGGAAAAGAGCTGGTGGTCAGGGTCCACGCAGGAAATAAGAACCGGATAATACTGAACATTGCTGACCGTTTGGGCTTCCGGGGTTATCCGCAGTACGGTCCCTTGGAAGGTCTTATTGGTGAAAGCGCTGCTGGTGAACTCCACTTCCTGCCCGGCTTGGATGCGGGCTATATCCGCTTCATTGACCAGGGCGCTCATCTGCAGGTCTTCGCTCATAACCGTCAGCAGGGTGCTGGAGCTGCTGCTCAAGCCGTTGATCTGGCCTACCTGGCCGTTAACCGCCCCGATGATCCCGTCAAAGGGAGCGACCAGGACGGCTCCTTCATAGTCGGACTGGGCCTGGGCGACCTTGGCCTGGTCGTTGACCAGCTTGGCCTGGGCCGTTTCCACATCCCACTGGGCTTTGGTGTAATCGTTCCGGGCGGTTTCCAGATCACTCTGGGAAATGGCGCCGGCATCGAACAGGGTCTGCTGCCTTTCCAGGGTTTTAAGTTTGGAAGAACAGGTCATTTCGGCCGATTTTACACTTATCTGATCCTGCTCCAGTGAACTGTAGGCTTGCTGGAGAGAGGCTTGCAGGGTGGTGGCGTCCTGCTCGGCCAGGATATCTCCTTGCTTTACGCGATCCCCCGGCTGTACGTTGAGGGCGGTAATGGTGTTGTCGCTTTTAAAACCCATTTCCGATTTTTTTACCGGTTCCAGGGTGCCGGTGGCGGTTATGGTATCGCTGATGGTGGATTTGGCTGCCTGGGCGGTTAAATAATCAGTTTTATTGCTGCTGCCCAGGTATTTATAGACACCGAAACCGGAAGCGGTCAAAGTAAGCAGAATGACCAGAATTCCGATCACTTTCTTTTTCCAAGACATGCCGTGGATCTGCTGCTTGATAAGAACCTCCTGAACGGTATCCACGGACAAGGGCGCCTTTTCGGGCCGGGATTCTACCGCTGCACCTTCTCCCTGGATGCTGTTTTCTTCTGACATATAAGCTTCACTCCTAATAAAATTTTTAATTCCGTATACTAACTGCATATATTATCCAGCCTGAAACTGAAACCGCACTGAATGCTGACTGAAAAATCATTGAATATCTCCCGTACTTTTTACTTACTATGGCAGGGATTAGAGGGGGAAAAGCGCCGTCTCCATTATAAAACCCGGGCGGTATTCAACTTCCGCTGGCCTTGTCTGAGGTAATATTTGGGCTATAATAGGGTCAACGACCATCAATTGTGAGATGTTTTAGGGAGGAAAGGCATGCCGTTTAATAAAGACCAGGATGAGATACGGGCAATCGCGGCCGAGAACGTCAGTTATGCCCTGGGATACAAGTTTGTCACCCTGCTGCTGCTGTCTGATATATTGTACCGGGCCTGGACCAAGGGGGAGGCCGCCTGGGACTTGATGGGACTGGTGCTGGGGAGCGGCCTGCTGGTCACCCTGTACCAGGCCAAGAGCCGAATGTTTACTGCGCGTTGGAAGCAGTATGCCGGATTGCTGCTAATCCTGCTGGCGCTTGTGTCGGCCTTGCTGCTATGGGGGCGGCGCTAGAAATGAGTTCGGGAACGGTTCTTGAAGGGGATAATCGGAAGTTTTGCGTTGGAAAAAGGCTCAGAACCAGGCTAAAAGCATAAGTTTTGAGCCTTAAACATGGGTGCGCGCAAAATTTTCCTCTATCATCCATATCAGGAGTGAACCTATTGAATCCCAATGGTCAAGTTCACTAATCATTAGAGAATGGATTGTCTTCTAAGATTCATTCCTGTGATATTTCATGTCTGATTCTAAGCTTTTCATGTCGCAATTCCAGCAGTTCATGTTACGCCAGACAAATCATATAAAATAAGTATTATAATGGCTGATATGGAATCCATAATACAATGCCGTTCCTATGATTGCATTGAGCGGATTCCTGGCAAGAAAGGGTTTTGATCATACTTGCAGCCGGAGGAACTCAGCCAATGACCAGAATAACCGATACAGAGGCGCACTCTTTCTGGAACCTGATCATCCAACGTTATTATAATAAGGTATTAAATTTTGTATTCCATTCGACCCATGACTACTTCCTGGCCGAAGACATCACCCAGGAAGCTTTCGCCCGGGCCATACACCACTTCCGGCAGCTCAAAGACCCGGACAAGTTTTTTCCCTGGGTGATCTCCATAGCGCTGAATGTAATCAGGAAACAAAGCCAAAGCAGGGGCAGAACAGTCCTTATGAATACCGATATTTTCCCGGATCGCGCCGCCGCAGCGTCCGACCCCGAGCATATTCTGAATCAGGAGGAAACCAGCCGGCGGGTGTTGAATGCAGTTCACAAGCTGTCGCCCCAGGAAAAAAACGTAGTCCTCATGCGCTATTATCTGGACATGAAGGAGAAGGACATCGCCTTTGCTTTAGGCGTTACCAGGGGGACGGTAAAAAAGCTGCTTTTTCGGGGCCGTGCCAAACTATATGAAAATCTGGATAATTGCTTCAGTAAAGAAGGTGAAGAGCAATGAAACAGGAAGGTTTTGAGGATTTTCTAAGCAAAACATTGAAATCCGCAGAAATACAGAGCGATACTTCGGATGAGCAATTGCAGGCGGATATTTATAAGCGCTTAAAAGAATACCGTGAGCGGAGGATAAAAAGAAAGCGAATGGCTTGGCAAGTAACCGCCGTGTTAACGCTGGCTTTGGCCATCTTGGCCGGCGCGCTCTTTCCTCAATCGGTTCTGGCTTTGAAAGGGAAAATACTCAACACCATCACACAATGGGGCAAGGAGGTCAGAATCGGCTATTCCGGGCATCAGCCCCCTATCCAGCCGGAAGACCCCATGGATAAGGCCGTTTCCGAAATGCAGCTGTCTATCCCTTTTAAGATTCGGGTGCCCAGACACATTCCCGCTGGCTTCGTGTTTACCGGTATCGAAAAGAGTCCCCAGCATGAAAAACCCGCGGTGATTATCACTTTTAGTTCGCAAAACTCGTCCATTCAACTCAGTGAAACGCAACTGTCCGATCACTTTAACCTGGATGTCAATATAGACGGGGCCAAAGCGGAAAAAATGCAGATCGGCCGCTATGAATGCGATGTACTCACCTTTAAAGACGGCTCGCTCAGCCTGATATGGTTCACCGATGACAATATCAAGTGCGAACTGTCCGGCGATCTTGCCGTGGAAGCGGCTCAACAGATGGTATTATCCATAGAAGGAAGATCTCAATAAATAAAGAACCAGGAAGGGATGCAAAGAATCCTTCCTGGTTTTGAGCCTTTAATGAATGAGAAGCGCCTGGGTTAATGAAGTCTGGCTGCTATAGCTTTCTCCGTCCCAGGCCGTGTGAACACCCCGGGCTCGATAGTAAAAGCCCCGGGTTACGGATATTTTTGATGAACCGCTGACCGAAGAACTATTGGATTTTACGTAGGGGCGGCTGGTCACGTCCACCCATGCCGAGCCGTTCCAGCGCTGCAAATAGATTGTGGCGTCCAAATAGGCCACATTGGCCCAAGTCCTGGTTTCACCCATAATGTATACGCTTCCGTCCCCGTTATCTTCAATTCCGCAAGACCACAGCTTGATCAAATCGGCGCCCGCCGTGGAGCGATCCGTGTGGGTATGCACATCAATACTCTGGCGCGCGCTATCCGGGGCTCTGTCACCCGGCGGAGGAGGCGCAGAGGTTTCTGCACTCACCGCACCTACTGCTCCGATCAGGAAGCACAAGGTCAAAGACAACAATAAGGAACCAAACAGACTTTTCTTCATAAAGATACCACCTTTCCATCTTTTAAGAATAAGATCATCAAAAACCCAAAAAGGTTGACAAAAATTTTTAAAAATCTTGTCAACCTTTTCTGCTGCTAATGAATCTTATTCTTGGATGGAAAGTACTAACTTCTATCTCTGGAGTTTTCTGCAAGGAGGTGACGATATGATTTATTGTATAAAAAGATCAAGATACCCGCCTTCATACAAACAATGAATAGTTTGCACAGATAAAGACAATAGATAGCGTTACGCAGCGCCAAGCAGCCACATTCTAGGCATTTCACCCAATCCTTTTTTGAAAGTTTAAGAAGCAAAAGGAACATCCCCTGCTTCCCCCCTGCTCCCTACAATTGGGTTGGTGGCCTGGAATCGTAAAATCTCGAAATTATATACTTCGTGTATAAAATACGGTTGTTCAGATCCAAATTCAGGTAGTTAGAGCGTGTTGGCAGGATTATCATGGAAAAGTGTTTAAATAATACCATTGTTGTAATATTAATCAATAAGGAGGTGAATTTAAGATGGCAAGATATCCCCCTCAAAAAATAGTAGCTCAATAGGTAATAAGGGGAACAGACTCGTAACCTTGTACCCGATACACCTTACGCGAACCACTATTGTTTTATTTTATCATATTGTTTAAATGATTAACTAATTGTTTCTTGCCTGGTTAATCTGGATACTTGTTAAACCCTAAGCAAAAGAGAGATTGGTAAGAAACAGAGCTAGATTAATCGTCAAAGGGGGGGGCTAAAAATAGCAATAATATACTTATTAATCCTTTTTTGCTTAATTGTTTTTGGATTTTTCATTTATATGGCAAGGAAATATCGTGAGAAGAAAAGTCCAACCATTTTGATCGGAACTATCTTGATATTCTTACTATTTTTAACACTATTGTTGTTTACCATTAAATTTGTTAATCCAATGTAATCACTGATTTGCTCTAAGTTTATGAAATGGAGGTTATATAATTGAAGAAGCTCAATTTAATATTAATTATAAGTTTAATACTCAACCTATTTGTCATTGGTAATGTTATGGCTACCGAGAACACGAAAACTGAAAAACCCGTATCCTTTACTCAGGACATATCAAATTTGCCTTCATTGGCTCCCAATGAGAAGGTGTTGGTAAACCCTGGGGAAACAAAAGCGTTTAAGATCTCGAAGGATGGAATTACTTATATATTGGAAATCTGCCCTAAAATACCTCAAACGACAAACGATATAGCTTCTAGTGCAACCACAGGGACTGGTTACGCATATTGTGGGATTAATCTTTATTCAGATGTCGGTATATTACTTGGGACTACTAATCTACAACAATCATGGAATTATTCCAATGGTCAATGTACTTACTTGCCATCTCCTATTATGACTGATTCAGTACCATGGTATTCATATCCAAATTATTGGCAATCTTATGGAGTATCTGGGCCTACTCCTAATGGTTCAGGACAATACGTTTCACAGGGTGTGGACAAGCTTTTTAATGGGATTCCGACGCCATATGGTGGTTGGTACTTCCAAGCCTGTACTTGCACTATGCAGTTAACAATTGATGGTTATGGACATTGGGGGCAATGGACATATTACCATTGGTAATTCTAATTTTTTTAAAAGGTTGTCTCTTTTTGGAGGCAGCCTTTTATAATATCCTGAAATCCCGAGAAATTTATAACAACACAGGCGGTTTTATGGCAAACGCTTTGAAGATTTCGCGTTGAGCCTTGCTGATAGGGAACAATATACTATCGCCTTTGATGTAGTGTACCTTTTGTCGGCTAAGCAGTTTTAATAATTGCGTCAAAGTATATTTTTTGTAGAGGTTCATATCAGACATAACCCTGTTTATTTCTGTCATGAGAACGGTAGCGATGAAACTAATGGGGAAGCTGACGTTCCCTTTGCTTCGATTAGGAGATATTCTCGATGATGACCAAGGAAGACTTTTTACGTGCCACAAATGAACTAATGTCACAAAAAAAGTTATCTTTAGAGGAAGTAGACCTCGTTAAAATGCGGTTTGGGGTTGGTTATCCAACCCCACTTGCTATTGAGGAAATAGCAAAAACCAAAAATCAAAAGGCAATAATAGTAAAAATCAGGTTAAGATATATAGAACAAAAAATCTTAAAGTACTTGAACAACTCGTAAGATTTTGGGTTGTATTTTAGGAAGGGGAAGGGCGGAGATGTAACAACAGCCTGACCTTGCCCGTGTTTGATGGACACAGAGGATACACCTACTTTTGTATGAATCGGGTCCACATTGCCCTTCGAAGCAGAGGGAAGCAGAGGGACGTTCGAGAGCACTGAAAAAATAGCCCTTTTAAGCCGCCCTTGGGATTGCCCTTGTCCAACCTGGCCGGTTAATCACCAAGCGACAGAACAAAAAATTCAAAATTGGAGCAAATATCCCTTTGGAAGCGGATATCATCTTGGCTATCCGCTTTAAATTTACCGCCAGGGCTGTTAGTTTGGCCTGAATACGGACACTTCGTAAACCGTAGCCTTGGGCTCGGTCTAATCCATGGAAGCGTTTTAGTTCGGCATTTTTAGGTTCGATTTTGGCTCGCTTTCGGTATTCCTCAATAAATTCTGGGGTTTTTGCTCTTTGGCTGTACTCATATAACTCCGGGGTATTTATGCTGACTATCAGTTTTCTGGCTACTCGCTTACTTTTGCCTAAACATTCACTTCGATGAGGACAATTGCGACAGCGCTCACGTTCAAAGCTGTATTCCAGGTACTTTTCTTCTTTGCCGTTTCGTTTACGAGTTTTCAGCTTTACTTGCTCTGTTGTCGCCGCTCACAGGAGATGGCGGTATGAATGGTCACCGACAATGTCGTGAGAGCTGAAGCGCCATTCCGCCACCATGTTGACTTTTGTTGAGCCAAACCGCCAAGCAAATGAGGAGTTAGGGAACAGGCCCTCCGGTTGGCGGCAAGGCCACCGTCCAGAGGGTTTCCCTCATCAGTTGATTGGTTTAATTGCCTCGTTGTTTATCCCAGTCAGCAATAACAGCATGAATATGCTTCTCTTCCAAGGCATTGTCGTTTTTCTTCAGAGCCTGATGAAGCGCAGGCCCGGCCAAAAAATTGACGACCCTTTTACTATGTCTATGACACATGCAAATAGTGAAATCTATATCAATAATATTAAAACTCAAACTTTTACTAGCTATGATTTAACAAAATATAGTGTTATAGCTTCGCCAGATTGGATTCTATGGTTAAGCTATGGTTACAAAAGTGGCTTGAATTTAACGTATGATAGATGGAATGTGGGAAAAGCACAGGTTAATTCTTGGTGGAAAGGCAACGGTACTATACCTGTCAATTATTATCCAAGCAATAATCACGTATTCTGGCATTATGGCTGGCAGAACAATTAGGAGGTAGCATGAAAACGATAGGATACC
>DHRK01000033.1:10349-82307 GCA_002410325.1 Syntrophomonas sp. UBA5314 | reverse complement strand
TATGATGGTTCGGGAATCCAGGGACTTTATATAGCCAACCGGTACATCCATGCGGGCAGCCGTCTCCTCCATAGAAAGACCGCTGTCCATGAATCGCTTGATAACCATGTCCATCGCCTCGCCGACTTCGATGATATGTTTATCCGGGTCATAAAAACGGACAACTCTCTGCCCCCATGAATGCTCGAACAGAGGATGGACGTATTCAATATCCGTAAAGCCATGTAATTTGGCGACGAAGGAATCCATATCATCTTCTTCAAAATACAACTCACAGGCGTTGTTCTTAAAAATGATTTCTTCATTTTGCTTATGGATAAAGTCCTGCCATGTACCAAGAGTCTGTAGCGCTACACCGCCTGTCAAGGTAACATTTGAGCCGAAGTCAGACACGACCTTCAATCCCAATACATCAAGATAAAACCTCTTTGCTTTTGCCATTTCCCTGACCGCAATCAATGTACATATATAATTCATCCCTACTTCCCTCCCATGCAGTTCCTTACAAAAGCGCTTGTTGGGATAATATGCTCCATACTATTCGGGTTGTTTTTCAAACAGAAAATTCATAAACATGCTCTCATTGCTGTATGGGTTTCCCTGATAATCTCCATATACTTCTTTAAGCGAAAAGCCCGCTTCGGAAGCAGCAATTTGCATTTCATCCCTTGAAATTACAGAAAAGCGTATGTCTAAATACCGCTTTTCTATTAAGGTGTTTTTGCCATCATAAATTTCGTAAAATTGCGTACCGCTGATGATTTTATCTTTATCGGAATAATTGTTGTAATACGTTACCATCAATGTTTTATCGTTTTCTAACGGGAATTTCCCCAATGCTTTTATATTGCCATCCGCAGATTTTACCCGGTAAGCAGGATGATAAAGTGTACAAAAGAATTTGCCGCCCGGGAGCAGATGGCGGTAGATGGAGTAAATGGCCTGTTTCCTTTTTTCCGCATCTGTGATTTCTGCGATGGAATTGAAGGGGATCATCACAAGGTCAAACTGTTCACCCAAATCAAGATTGCACACGTCCTGGCAAATGATTTTATCGTGTTTGGAAGCATCCAGTTTGCGGCGGAACACCCGCAGCATTTCCGCTGAATAATCTACACAGGTTAAGGGGTAGCCGCTTTCTATCAAAGGCAGCGATACCCGTCCGGTACCACACATAAGCTCCAGAATATTATGGTATTCTTTGCATAACTCTTTGAAAAACGCAATATCAAAATCTGTCTGAACATAGTTATCATACAAATCTGCAACCAAATCAAAATCAATCGTTTTATTCATAATGCACACCCAATTCTATATCATGCTTATAAAAATTTGAATAGCACCTTTTCTTTATACACTGCGTACTACATCCATTATCTCCTGTTATTTCATTATTTGTGTATAAATATGGTTATCGCGGTAATCAGGACAAGCGCAGCAGTAATGTAATTCATCGGGATATAGCATTGCGGCAACTCTAATCCCTTCGAGAAATTTGCGCTGATCCACAGATTAAAGCCAAACATGCCAAGCGCCATGAACAAAGTGATAACCGCCAGAATGATTTGAAATGCTCTCATAATAGAATTCTCCTTTACATTTTCGCAACACCATGGTATGCTGCACTAAAACAGTATACCGTTGGCCTACTTTTAAGAAAAATATAACGGTAGTTTACTTTTTTTGTCAAGAGGAGAATCGAAAAAATGAAAGAAAATTTGTCTAAGCGAGAAGCCAATAAAATACAGAAAAAGGAGACCTTTATAAGGGCAGCGGAGGAGCTATTTGTTGAAAAAGGCTTTGAGAACACTTCCATTGAAGAGATAGTGAGCCGCGCGGGTCTTACCAAGCGGACTTTATACCAATATTTTCAGAGCAAGGAAGACCTCTATTATGCTGTGGCGCTCAAAGGAGCCAGGCAGCTTTACGAAGCCTCAATGGATGCTATGCAACGTGGTGAGAACACCCGCGAGAAGATCCGGCTTGCTAATCTCGCTCATCTTAACTTTTATAAGGAATACCAGAACTCATTTCGGATTTTAAACTATGCTCCGGCAAGCAAAGAGAACAGCGAAATAAGCCCACACTTTCAACAGGTGAAGATGCTTGATACCCAGCGGATGATGCACCTCGCATCGCTGATGGCCGCCGGCTCATCAGACGGCAGCATAAATCCCAAGCTGGATATGAAAAAGGCTGTGCTTTTCGGCTTCTTTTCCGCCTTTAGTCTGCTCTACACTTTTGCCTTTACGGACAAAAGCATTTGGACGGCATTGTCTTTGGAAGAAGAGGAATTTTTGCAGTTCAGTTTTGAATTGTTTGCGGATGCTTTAAAATAGTTCGTTGCTTAACATTCAATCCTTCCAATCCCACCAGTTTTGCTTATCGGGCGGCAACTGCCCGTCGTGGTCAGCATAATGCACCGCCAGACGATAGCAATACAACGCACATCTGTCCACGGTCACGCCTTGCGCTATGCAGTCGGCGGCGTAAACATCATCAGGGCTTTTGCCTTTCAGCGATTCTATTGTCGGATAACCCGCCCTAACCAAATGCTCCGCCATATTGTTCCCGATGCCGGGGATTTTCGTTAATTCCGATTTCATAGTCAGCAACTCCATTTTATCTTTGCGGGATTCGGCTCGTCCTCAACAGCTATGGCTTGCAATGCCGCCGTCATATCGGCGCAGACTTCCTCGGCGATTTTGCCGTATTCAGCCTCAGTTGCGTTCAGACCGAGTATGTCATAAGCAAGCGCAGCCGCGCCGTAGAAGTAAAGCCCGATGGAGTGAGACAACGTATGAACGACCGCAGAGCCTTGTCCGCAAGCGCGAGCCGCCGCTTGCGCGACCGGGTTTGCGTCAAGTTCGCGGGCGGCGGCGTGACACTCGTTCAGAATGATGTTCTTGACCACTGGGAACTTGACCTTACCATCAAGGTAATCGCGGGAAGCGTTCAGGGCGTTTCGCGGTCGGTCATCGTTTTGGCAATGCTTCTCAAATAACGGTAGAATGTTTTCCTCGGCATAACCTATACACCAGTTACAGATTGTCGCCCTGCTCTGGGTGTCAATCAAGCGCATAAGTGCGACAGTAGATGGCGCGTTTACATTGCCGAGCATTTTACGGAGTTTCTTTGCCATAAACACCCTTCAAAGGAAAACCACCTATCAGACAAACTTAAAGTTTATCAATAGGTAGTGTTAAATTTGGTGGAGACGATGGGATTCGAACCCACGACCCCCTCGTTGCGAACGAGGTGCTCTCCCAGCTGAGCCACGCCCCCACGACTGTCTATTATATCACAGTTCTTTTTCTGTTTCACCTAATTGCCCTGATCAAATCTTTTTCATTATGATATCCAGCTGTTTGTTTTTACTGTTCCAGGCCGTGTCCGTTATGACGAACAGACTCTGATTGATTTTAACGCTGCACCCGATAAAGTTATAGTTTGCATCGTCTATCTTAAACGAGGAGGCGCTGGTTATGTTCAACGTGTTGAAAGCCGTCCAGTTGCCGCCGGCCTGAAGCTGGATAAACGATGTCAGACCGAAATAGCAGAGTTCACTTTGATTATAAAAGGCAACCCGGTCGGGCTGCTCGAATTCACCGCCGGACGATTCAGCAGCGGTAGGGATAATCCCGGTCGCCTTGAGCTGGGGGATGGTATCATCGTGCAGCAGGCTGATTTTAGTGATGCTGTACAGCTGATTCTCCAGGGCAATGCTCACATTGTTGCCGGTAAGTTCATGGGTCTGCCCGTTGAGCATGATATGGTTCTCATCGATGATCTCCATTTGCCCCAGATTGCAGTTGGAATAGACCGAGTTCAGATAGAGCTTGATTACATCGGAAGCCAGGATTTGATTGTTGAAAGCCAGGGTGTTGATCTTTACCGCTTTGGGGGTTAGGAGCAGCTTGCCTTCCGTGAGCTGCATGTTATTAATTCCAAATCGTTTGTGGCCCACAATGAAATCAGGGTTGCCGCTCCCGGTGTTCAGCGGAAAGGTATATTGAGCGTTTACCTGCAGCACGTCACCACTGCTGGCCAGTTGGTTGACGGGAATCTCTACCGCGCCAGACTTGAAGCTAACCTGTACCTGGCTGATGTCATAGGCGTCATTGTTGATTAAAACCAGGCTTATGGGGCTTGAGTTGCTGGTGGTTTTGGAGCCGGCAGTTGAGGTTGAAGTCGAATGGTATTTAGCCAAAAAGCCAGTAACTACGGAGCAGATTTCTCCCCGTTTCATGTTGCCAAAGGGGTTGAAGGAGCCGTCCGGATAACCGGCCAGAAGGCCGTCATCAACCGCTGTTTTAATATAGCCTTTGTACAGGCTCTGGTTGATGGTAGTTTGATCAGTGAATTTGGTACTGCCTTTTTCCGGTGATTTTGACAGAGCCCGTACCAGCATGGCGCATACCTCGCTGCGTTTTATACTGGTGTCCGGCTTCAGTCCTTCCGGATATTCGGCCGGCACCAGCAGCCCCTTTTTAACGGCTTCATTGATAAAGGCCCGGGCCCAATGGCTTCCGGTATCGGAAAAGGTTTTAGACGTTTTATCAGTGGGAGCGAGCCCCATGGAGCTTACTAACAGGGCGGTAAATTCGGCTTTGGTCATGGGGTAATCCGGCTTAAAACTGCCGTCCGGGTAGCCGGCAATGAGACCTGCACTGGACAACTGGCTTATCTTGTCTTTCGCCCAGTGTTTGCTTACATCATTAAAATCAGAGGCCTGTGCGGTCATGGGAACAAATAATAATCCAATCATCAACAACCGGGCGAAAAGGCGCCTTTTCAATATAAGGTTCCCTCCTAATTTGCCTGAGTTTGTCCCAGGTTTTATAAAATATTCTAATAATTTAATGATATCATCTGCTGGTGGAGAAAAAAACCTGACCCCGTCATGAGTCCGGCAAGTATAACAATTATTACAAAATTTGAACGCCCGTTTGGCAGCGGAATAACCAAGGAGGGAGGGGAAGCACAGGGGAGGGGAGGATGCCTGAAGTACTTGCTTTCAGGGTCCGGCATGTAATAAAGTAAGCTTGAGTTATTTAATATATGGAAGGTAATATAAATGATCGTTATTCAAGCGGCCGGGCTTGATAAAAGTCTGGGCGGCCGCAGCATTTTGCATAAGGTGGACTTTGTACTGCAAAAGGGCGAGAAGGTGGGCTTGGTGGGGGCGAATGGAGCGGGCAAAAGCACCCTGCTGAAATGCCTGGACGGCACCTTGGCGCCGGATGCGGGCCGGATAAGCAAAGCCCAGTTCCTAAGCGTCGGTTGCCTGGAACAGGTAAATACTGAAAGCCAGGAGCTTACGCTGTGGGATTTTATAATGGAAGCATTCAGCCCAATCCTGGACATGCGTCAAGGCATGGCCTCTCTGGAAGAACAGATGAAGCAGCCCGGTCAGGACCTGGAGCGCCTCCTGAGCCGCTATGCCCGACTGCAGGAAAAGTATGAACAGGCCCGGGGCTACGCCTGTGAAACTGACGCGCGCCGTATTTTAAGCGGCCTGGGCTTCAATCCGGCGCAATTCAGCCAGCCGGTGGAGAGCTTTAGCGGGGGGCAAAAGACGCGCATCAAACTGGCTCGTTTGCTGGCCGCAAGGCCTGACTGCCTGCTCCTGGATGAACCCACCAACCACCTCGACACCGGTTCGGTGGAGTGGCTGGAGGAATATCTCGCATCATATCCCGGCACCTTGCTGGTAGTGTCCCATGACCGGATGCTTCTGGAAAAGGTGGCAACCCGAATCATTGAGGTGAGAAATAGCCGTCTGTATTCCTTCCCGGGCAATTACAGCAATTATCTGAAACAGAGGGCCGGGCAGGATTTAGCCTGGGAACGGGCCTATGAACGCCAGCAAGAGCATATCAGGAAAACCCGGGAATTTATCGCCCGGTATAAAGCGGGGGTGAAAGCCCGGCAGGCCAGGGGTCGTGAAGCCCAATTGAGTCGTCTGGAGAGACTGGAGCAGCCGCGGGACGACCAAGTGATTTCCGCCTGGTCCCTTCCTCCGGTTCCTCCCAGTGGAGATGAGGTTTTGGAGGTACAGGGGATAAGCAAAGCCTTTGACGAGGTGGAATTATTGCGCGGGGTAAATGCCAAAATCCGCCGGGGAGACAAGGTTGCCCTGATCGGCCCCAATGGCTCGGGAAAGACTACTTTTTTGCGAATCCTCCAGGGGCTGGAGACCGCGCCAACCGGACAGATCAGGTGGGGCTCGCGGGTGCGCGCCGCTTATTTCGCCCAGGAAAACGAAAATCTCAATCCCGACCACACCCTGCTGGAGGAGATCTATAACAGTTTTCCGCTCACTCTGGAGCAGGCCCGCACTTATTTGGGAAGCATATTGTTTAGCGGGGATGATGTTTTCAAAAAGGTGGACAGCTTGAGCGGTGGAGAAAGGGGAAGGCTGGCCCTGCTCAAAGCTCTGCTCAGCAAGCCAAATTTTTTAATTTTGGATGAACCTACCAACCACCTGGATATCCATGGAAGGCAGGCCGCTGAGGATCTGCTGGCCGGTTTTCCCGGCACTATTTTGATGGTATCCCACGATCGCTATTTTATAGACCAGGTATGCAACCGGGTGCTGGCCATCGAGAACCAAACCCTGGTGCCCTACTGGGGCAATTACACCTATTACCGGGAAAAGCAGGCCCGGGTAGCAGAGTTCCCCGACCAGAACCAGCCCCGGCGGGGAAAACCTAACAACCCGGCCGGCTCCCAGCGAACCCCTTCACGCTATACCTTGAACCGGCGCATAGACGAACTGGAAAAGCAGATCAGGGAATGGGAAGAAGAGAAAAAAGCCTGGGAGCAAAGGTTTTACGATGCGGAATTTCTGGCTTCAGGGGAAGCGGCCCGGCTGGGAGCCGAATCCTACAGTAAACTTGAGGGGAAGCTCAAAATGGCCTATGAAGAATGGGAAAACCTGAGTTTGACATTGGAAGCTTTGGATGAAAAAGCAGACTGATAGGCTGGCCGCCGCTAGTACAACATTCGGTATATTCGTGCCCAAATTATGAACACAATATACCGAATGTTGTACTAGGCTTTAAGGAGATCTGATGCAATTTTTACCCACCACTCAAAAGGATATGCGGGATAGAGACTGGGAGCAGGCTGATATAATCATTGTCAGCGGAGACGCCTACGTTGATCATCCGGCCTGGGCGGCTGCCCTGCTGGGACGCTTTTTAGAAAGCTACGGCTACCGGGTGGGAATTATTGCCCAGCCCCAATGGACCAGCGGCGAGGATATCGTCAGACTGGGCGCTCCCCGCCTGTTCTTTGCCGTATCAGCCGGGAACATGGACAGCATGGTAAACCACTATACCGCCGACCGGAAAAAGCGTCGCCGGGACCTGTATTCTCCCGGAGGCGCCACCGGCTTGCGTCCCGATCGGGCTACTATAGTCTACTGCAACTTGATCCGGCAACACTTCCCGGGAGTTCCGGTGATCATCGGCGGTATTGAGGCCAGCCTGAGGCGCCTGGCCCATTACGACTACTGGAGCGACTCGATAAGACGCTCCTTGCTTTTAGACAGCAAGGCCGATCTGCTGGTCTACGGCATGGGGGAGTACCCCCTGCTGCGCCTGGCTGAACGCTGCGCCGCCGGGGAAAAAATTGAGGACATCAAAGACCTCCGGGGAACCTGCAGCTGGGTTAGGGAGCTTCCCCCGGAAGCCGTCGTTCTTCCCTCTTTTGAAGAAATTAAGAGCGATCCCCGGGCTTTAATGCGGGCCACCCTGATGGTGCATAGGGAAGTCAATCCGTACCATGCCCGTCCCCTGGCCGAAAAAAACGGACCGCGCTGGGTAGTGCAGAACCCCGGGCCCCTGCCTTTATCAAGCCGCCAGTTGGATGAAATATACGAAATGGATTTTGCCCGCCGGGAACACCCCGGCTATAAATCGCGGGGTGGGGTGCCCGCCTTGCTGCCGGTTCAGTTTTCCATCGTCAGCCACCGCGGCTGCTTTGGAGCCTGCTCTTTTTGTTCCCTGGCTTTGCACCAGGGGAGCTTTATCCAGAGCCGCAGCATTGAGTCCCTGGTCCGTGAGGCACGCAAGCTGACCGTTCACCCGGATTTCAAGGGGACTATAAGCGATGTGGGCGGGCCGTCCGCCAATATGTACCGTCTCGGGGGCAAGGACGAGGGCCAGTGCCGGACCTGCCGCAAAAGCAGCTGCCTGGTGCCCCGGGCCTGTGCCAACCTGAACACCGATCATTCATCGAATGTTAAAATGCTGCGCAGGCTGCGCGAGCTTCCCGGGGTGCGCCATCTTTTTGTATCGTCAGGGGTGCGCTATGACCTGGCCATACAGGATAAGTCGGGCATCTACCTGCCCGAACTCTGCCGGCATCATGTGGGCGGCCAGCTAAAGATAGCTCCCGAGCATATAGCCGATCATGTCACCCGGCTGATGAATAAACCTTCCCTGGCCTGTTACCGGCGCTTCACCAAAACCTTCCGAGAAATCAGCCGGGGATTAAAACGCGATATCTACATTGTGCCTTATTTTATTTCCGGCCACCCCGGCTGTCGTCTGGAGGACAATATTGCCCTGGCCGAATTCTTTAAAGACGAGCTGCATTTTCAGCCCGAGCAGATCCAGAACTTTACCCCCACTCCCATGACTCTGTCCACCGCTATGTATGTAAGCGGACTGGACCCGGTTACCGGGAGGGAGATTCATGTTCCCCGGGAGGCTAAAGAGCGCCGCTGGCAAAGGGCCATCCTGCAGTTCCGCGATCCGCGCAACCGGGCCCATGCCGAGGAAGCCTTAAGGGCCTGCCAAAGGCTTGATTTGACCGGCAGTGGGCCCAAGTCACTGTGGGGAGGAAAAAAGACCAGGCCGGGTGAAAGTTTTGAACTTCAGTTTGGTACTGGTAAAAAGGGAGAAAATTCCCCTCGCAAAACTAAAGGCGTTGCTGCCAGGGAGGGGAGAAAAAAACATAGAAGATAAACGAGAGAGAGCAATAACGGTTGGAGTCCGCGAGAAGGGGCGAAACCCGGATTTCGAGTCATCATTTCAGGAATTGCAGGCTCTGGTCAAGGCCGCGGGAGGCGTTGTGGCAGGCAGCCTGGTGCAAACCCAGCAGCGTCCCAACAACGCCACCTATATCGGTAAAGGCAAGCTGGAAGAACTGCGGGAATTGCTTGACCGGGAGAAACCGGATCTGGCGGTATTCGACCATGAATTGACCCCGGTACAGATGCGCAATCTGGAAGACCGGTTGCCGGTTCGGATTGTGGATCGCACCATGCTCATCCTGGACATATTTGCCCAGCGGGCTCATTCCCGGGAGGGCAAACTTCAAGTGGAATTGGCTGCCCTGGCTTATCGCCTCCCCCGTCTTACCGGAGTGGGAACCGAGCTGAGCCGTCTGGGGGCGGGTATTGGAACCAGGGGGGCCGGTGAGCAGAAGCTGGAAATGGACCGCCGCTATATCAGGCGGCGGATACAAGACCTGAGAAGGCAGCTGGGCAAAATAGAAAAAACCCGCAGCCTGCATCGTAAAAGCCGGCAGCGGGCCGGAATAAAAGAAGTTTCACTGGTGGGCTATACCAACGCGGGCAAGTCATCCTTATTTAATGCCCTGTGCCGCATGGGACACAGCAGCGGACATGACCAGGCGGAAGCGGACAGCCGGCTCTTTCAAACCCTGGAAACGACCACCAGAAAAATAGGGCTTCCCCACCACCCGGGTTTCCTTATCACAGATACGGTGGGTTTTATCCAGAATCTTCCCCACCATCTGGTGCAGGCGTTTCGGTCAACCCTGGAGGAAGCTGCCCGGGCTGATCTGATAGTACATGTCATCGATCTGTCGGATCCCCAATACCTTGAAAAAATGAGGGTGGTGGAGATGGTTTTGGAAGAATTGGGTGCTGACCAGGGTAAAATAATGCAGGTTTTCACCAAAACGGACCTGCTTCCCGAATCGGCGCCGGCCTTTGAGGCATTGCTGGTTTCATCCCGGACCGGGGAGGGGATGAGCGGCTTGCTTAACGCCTTGACCCGGCGTTTAAACGGCGAAGAGTCGGACGCTACCTGACCGAACCGGCGCTAGTACAACGTTAGTCTTACCCGCAATATATAGATGGACATCACCCGGGATAAACTGTTAAAATTAGTTATTTGAGATATATGACCGACCGGGGAGAGGAATTTCATTTAAATGATAGAAAAAATAAAAGCCAACTACAAGCAGATTTTGATCGGTCTAGGAGTATTTGTCCTATTTTTCGGAGGCGGTGCTCTGGCAGGAAAATTATTCGACAGCGGTTTTAAACAGAGTATTATCGAAATGGTTTCCCAGGGAAAAGTGGTGAATATTCTTATTATGGGCATTGACGCCCGTGATATGTCGGCCAATTCCCGCAGCGATACCATGATTTTGGCCAGTATCGACACCAAGAATCAAAAGGTGGTCATGGTCTGGATCCCGAGAGATACCCGGATTGAATCCTCGACCGGGAAACAAGTGAAAATCAATAGCCTTAATCTGACCAAGGGTCCGGAGGGAGCCTGCCAGGCGGTCAGTGATTTGCTGGGCACCAAGGTTGATTACTATGTAATTACTAACTTCTGGGGATTCGAAAAGATCATCGACACCCTGGGAGGGGTTACTATAGATGTGGAGACCGACTTTAAACATTATGATCCGGATCCCTATCTGAATATTAACATTCCCAAGGGAACCCAGCGCTTGAACGGTGAAAACGCTTTGAAATACGTTCGTTATCGGGGCGGCCCTACAGCTGACATTGGCCGTACCCAGCGTCAGGCCAAATTCCTCAAGGCCCTGGCCAAAGAAGTTCTGCAAACCAAAACCATAACCAAGCTGCCCGATCTGGTTCCCCAGCTGATGGACAGCGTTAAAACCAATATACCAGTAGGCGACCTGGCCTATCTGATGACTGCAGCCAAGGATTTTACCACTGGCGAGATAATCACCCAGACTCTGCCGGGATATTCGTTCACCAGTCCCAAGGATGGAGCCAGCTACTGGGAAGCCGATAAAAAAATATCAATAGGCCTGATCGATGCTTTGCTGGCTGGACAGAACTTTGATGTCATTCACGATCCGCCCACCTGGGTGAGCCGTGAACCTGTGGAGCCGGTAGAAGATGGCGCCGAGCCTGCTCAGGGAGGCCAGGGCACGACCCCCGAACCCCAGGGACCGGCCGGGCAAACGACTACGGGACCCAACTCGGGTACGACCAACGGCACCCAGCCGGGAACCGGTAGCGGCTCGGGAACCCAGCCTTCGGATGGCACTAAACCATCAGATGGAACTCAGCCATCGGATGGAAGCAAACCATCCGATGGCACCAAACCGTCGGATGGCACTAAACCATCGGATGGCACTAAACCAGGGGATTCCGGTTCGGGAACCAATCCTGGGGATTCCACCAAGCCGCCTGAAACGAAAGACAACCCGTCAAATGGTTCAGGGACGCAGAAGCCTTCTGGCAACTCTGAATCGCCAGCTACATCCTGGAGCCAACCGGACTGGATACCCGGCTGGGCCCAATAATCAATAATATAATAAGAAACAGGTTAACTGAAGTTTTACCCGGGACGCGACCTTAGTGCGGGAAATAGGTCCGTCCCTTTATATTTGAGGATATTTAAGAAGGTTGTGAAATTGCGTTGCCAAGCCGTCCTCTATAATCTATAATCGGGCAATAATGGTAAGTGGCCCGGAGAAAGGGCCAAGGCAGTGGTTAATTAATGTTTCCCAAGGTAAAAATACTAAAAGCATTTTAGAGGAGGACGAATGATGAACGGCAAGGCTAAACAGAGAAGCGAAATAGATCCCTTATGCAAGTGGCGTTTGGAGGATATATATCAGAATGAAGACGAATGGGAAAGAGATTTTAACAGTATAGGAGCCAGCTTGGAAAAGGTTCAGGAATACCAGGGCAAGTTAGGAAGTTCAGCCGAAACTATGCTGCAGGCCTTCCAAGACATCGAAGAGCTGGAGCGCCGGGGCGAGAAGCTCTACGTCTACGCCCGCATGCGCCGCGACGAAAACAACGGCGACAACCGCTATCAAGCCCTGGCCGACCGGATTGAAACCTTGAGCATCCATATCGGCAGTGCCACGGCATTTTTAGTACCGGAACTGAGCTCCCTGGAAAAACCAAAGATCCTGGACTTTATGGCCGAAAACCCTGCTCTGAAACTTTACGAGCACTACTTTGACGAACTCTGGCGCCAGAAAGAGCATATACTGTCTTTTGAGGAGGAGAAACTTCTGGCTATGAGCGCCGATCTGGCCGCTGCTTCTAAAAATATTTTCACCATGCTGAACAACGCTGATATAAAGTTCCCGTCCATTAAGGACGAAAATGGACAGGAGGTAGAGCTTACCAAGGGCCGTTTGGGCCGCTTTTTGGAAAGCTACGATCGCCGGGTGCGAAAGGAAGCCTTTGAAGGCCTCTATGACTCCTACGGCAAGTTGAAAAATACCCTGGGCAGCACTCTGAGCGCCAGCATAAAGGGCGACATCTTTTACTCCCGGGCCCGCCGGTATCCCAACTCCCTAAGCGCTGCCCTGGATTCGGATAACATATCAACCGAGGTATACGACAATCTGATCAAAACCGTACACGGCAAACTCCCCTACCTGCACCGCTATATCAAGCTTCGCAAGAAGCTGCTGGGGCTCGACGAACTTCATTTTTACGACCTGTATGTGCCTCTGGTAAATGAATACAAGATGGAGATACCCTATGAAAAGGCGCTTAAGATGGTTATGGAAGGAATTGCGCCCCTGGGCGACGAGTATGCGCAAAAAATGAAAGAAGGATTGAACTCGGGGTGGATTGATGTTTACGAAAATGAAGGCAAAACCAGCGGGGCCTATTCCTGGGGAGTCTACGATACCCATCCCTACGTATTGATGAACTATGATCAGAAATTGGATGATCTGTTTACCCTGGCCCACGAAATGGGGCATTCCCTGCACAGCGCCTATTCCAATCAGGCCCAGCCTTACGTGTACAGCCGCTACCCGATATTCCTGGCGGAAGTGGCTTCAACGGTCAACGAATCGCTCCTTATCGACTATTTAATAAAGAGATCTACCGACCGGGAGGAGAAGCTCTATCTGATAAACCACTATCTCGAACAGTTCCGGGGAACGGTCTACCGCCAGACCATGTTTGCCGAGTTTGAAAAGCTTACCCATGAAAAGGCGGAGGCCGGGGAGGCTTTGACTCCTGAACTGTTCAACCAGCTCTACCTGGATTTAAACCGTTCTTACTATGGAACGGAGCTGGTCCTTGATGAGCAGATTGCCCTGGAATGGGGCCGCATACCCCATTTCTACTCGGCCTTCTACGTATACAAATACGCCACCGGATTTTCCGCGGCTACCGCCATAAAAGAGATGATTGAAGATGAAGGCCAGGCGGCTGTCAAACGGTATCTGGAGTTCTTGCAATCGGGAGGTTCGGACTATCCGGTAAAGCTGCTGCAAAAAGCTGGAGTTGACCTTACCACACCCCAGCCGATTGAAAAGGCCCTGGACTTTTTTGCCGAGCTTCTGGATCAGGCCGAGGCCTTGATTTAGTACTAAACCTGGTACTTGAGAAGAAGCGGCCTGGCTTTGAAATATTATTGGGGCCTTTTGCGCATAATTATTACAGACACCAAGTACTCTGTTAACCCTAATTCTGAGTACTATCCATTTTAGAAAGGAGACTGCTTGCTTGAGCGGTATAGGGGCAGAGGCAACTTTTGATCAAGTGCTCAGTAAAATTGCACCCAATTTAAGTGAATTTACTAACTATGATCTGGTAATCGGCATACCTTTTTATAACGAGGCGGACACTGTCGGTCCCCTGCTATTATCTATCGATAGAGTGCTGCAAACCTGGATCGGCCGCCGGCAATTGATCGTCTGCGTGGGCGATACCTCGGCCGCCCTGTGCCTGGAGGTGATTCGCAACACCCGTCTGAAGCACCCTCACATCGAATTCTTGATGCCCGAGGAAATAAGCGGGCGGGGGATGGCCATTCGGGCCATCATCGAGATCAGCAAGCGGCTGGATGCGGACCTGCTGCTGTTCAGCGCTAACATGGCTACTGAGCAGGGGCCGGGCATAGACAGCACCTGGCTGGAAAGCCTGCTGACTCCGATTCAGGGTCAGTATGACCTGGTTCTAGGCAGTATGCGCCGTTACCAGGGCATGGACAGCATCGCTCATATGCTGGCCGCTCCGATCCTGGAGGTTTTTTACGGTTTCCGGGTGGGTGATCCCCTGGGCGGCGTATATGCCATAGCGCATGACTTTATCGAAGAACTGGCCCATGAAGGACGCTTCTGGGGGGACAGCATAAGGGGATTCGGCATCGATTTCTGGCTGTTGACCCGGGCCCTGTGCTGGAACCGCACTGTCTGTGAAGTCAGCCTGGGCGGCGTGGTTAAAACCCATAGCCTGACCGCCCGCAACCGGATTTTCAGTCAAACCGCCCGGGCGGTATTTGAAGCGGTGAAACGAGATCACAGCACCTGGCTGAAAGACCGGCTGGTCATCAAAGTCGCTGATATTCTGGCCCGCAGTGAAATAAAGCGCCCCGACATTATAGGTCTTTCCTTCCCCGATCTGATAGAAAGCTACCGGCAAGGATGCAAAGAACATGGAGCCCTGCTGGAAAAGCTCAGCCAGGGTCAGGAGTTTCTCAAACTGGCTGCCAGCCCGGACCGGGAATACGAGATGGGCGACCAGCTATGGGTTTCCGCGGTAATGGATCTGATGCAGCTCTATGCTTTTAATGACCAGGTGAATCCCGGAGTCGCTCTGGCTCTGCTTACCGCCATATATAATGGCCGGGTGGCTGACTACGTAAAAGACATTCAAGAATTTTCCTCTAAAATCCAGTGCGGCTCCCAGGCCGAACAGGATGAAATAATGGTACGCAAGGTTGAATCGATAAGGCAGAATCTCACCAATTGCTTCTGGCACCATAAACCCGACTTTACCGGGCAGTGGGTTCAGCAGCATGAACTTACCCGGCCCGTCATCGTGCCGCTGGGGTACATGGAATATGTTCCGGGCAAACCTATCGTTGTGCCTAAAAAGCTGTTGGGTAAAGACCAGTGCCAGGTGCAGACCGATAATATATTTAAAGAGCTGCGCAAAAAATATGATGAAAAGTTTAATCATTTCGTATATGAGGGTTTGGGATTGGATCCCAAAGCCAAACCCCGTGATATAATCTGCGGAGTGGAAAAGTTCATGCAGGAGCTGGAAAAAGCCCTGGAACAGATTCTATCCGGTGATCTGCACAGTGACGAAGGTACCAGCTTATTTGTGGAACGTCTTTTTGAGCTCTTCCCTCAGCGGCGTATGTTTACCATCAGTTCGGATATATTGCGCGAAATGATCGTGCGCTTCCCCCCTATAAACCTGATGATCCCCCAGGGGTACTACAAGCCGGAGCAGCTTATCGAAAAAATGGATCCCCGGGATGCGGTAACTTATGCCAATATGATTGAAAGTTGGACTTATACCGACCGGGATCTCATCTGGCTGATGGATAATATCAAGCCGGAGAATTTTGACTGGGTGGATATCAAGCCCATCGTTTTGACGGACGACCTGCGCCTGGGCCTGGTAAGCCAGGGCAAGATCTCCAGCTTCAACCGCATCACCGCCCGCATCGCCATAAAGTGCCTGGAGCCGGGTAAAGGCGGGAAATATCCGCGTCTGCGCTATTTTACCGGGCTGCTCCGCCGCTTGGCCCTGGCTGAAAACTACTCCCGGCTCTTTATCCTCAATTCTTCGCAGAGGAAGAACCTGGGCGTCAAGCTGCGCAACTCGCTTTTAGGGCTGCACCGGGGGGAAGAGTTTTCCGCCCACAATATGTTTGAAAACTTCCATCACCGCAACCTGGTTGCCAAATTGCGTTATTTGGCCAGGATGCAGGATGATCTGCAAAGGCCCGATCTGGCCCGCCTTTTTAACTTGATGGCCGAAGGTTATGGCCTGAGCCAGGTGTTGGAGGACGGCTCTTATTTGACCTGCACCGCCTGGAGTTGGGCCAGCTACAGTTTTAAGGGGGGCTTAAAGATCCCGACGCCCCTTACCACCAGCGTGGAGAGCCGCTGGTTTAACCACGATTTCCTGGAAGCCCTGTACACCGCCCTGGGTTATGACTCGGACGGCTTGATTGAGCTGGTCATGCGCCTGATCCAGGAAGGGAAAAGCGAACAGAATTTGCTGGACACCCTGCTTCCCACCCGTCCCAAAGATGTGACGGTCATGGTCCAGGAAACCACTAATGAGCCGAGCAAATATCTGAAGAGGTATAACGCCAATCCCATCCTGGAGCCCCTGGAACACAGTCCCTGGGAGTCCAAATACGTTTTAAATCCCGGGGCCTTGCGCATCGGAGACAAAATATACCTTTTCTACCGGGCGGTAGGAGAGGACGGCATATCTCACGTAGGTCTGGCCATTACTGACGGTTATCGCGTTTTGGAGAGGCTTCCCCAGCCCATATTGTCGCCGGCCACCCCGGAGGAGAAAATGGGCTGTGAGGACCCGCGCTGCATCGTAGTCGATGACAAGATCTTTATGCTCTATACCGCTTATGACGGCAATGTAGCACAGATAGCAGCCGCTTCCATACCGGTAGAACATTTTCTGGCCGGAAACTATCAGGATTGGAAAAGGGAAGGGCTGGCATTCAAAAATATCTGGGATAAAGATGCTATTATTTTTCCGGAAAAAATCAATGGGCGATACGTCATTTATCATCGTATTGAACCGAGCATCTGGGCCACTTATGTAGACCAGCTTAAATTCCCCATCCGGGAAAAGCACGCCATAATCATCGGCCCCCGTCCCGGCCGCATGTGGGATTCCCTTAAGATCGGAGCCGGAGCGCAGCCGCTCAAGACCAAATACGGCTGGCTGTTGATCTATCATGGGGTGGACTATAATTATGTCTACCGCCTGGGCGTGATTTTAGTTGATCTCAACAATCCGGCCAAAGTGATTTTCCGTTCCCCCAATCCCATCCTGGAACCGGAAGAGGATTATGAAATCGGACTGGACGGTTCCTGGGTGCCCAACGTTGTGTTTACCTGTGGAGCAGCAGCCGGTGTGGATAAAGAAGTCCTGGAAGATCACGATGAAATCCTGGTCTATTACGGAGCGGCCGACACCACTATCGGGGTCGCCCACTGCACGCTGGCTGATCTGATACCCGAGCGCTTCCGAAACTAACTCAGAAACCCTAAAATGGAACCAAAAAACTACCACCCGTGAAACGGGTGGTAATGTCTTTAAAGATTTAAAAAGAAAGCGGTTGTTGTTCGAATTCTTCTGAGATGGACAAGCTTTCCATAAGCGTTTGGCTGGCCAGGTAGCTCAATACCGCCTCGGCTCCCTGGTTCATGTTTACCCCGTCTTCGGTCAGGGCATCATAACAGCCGCCGCTGTCCGGATTGATAAGCGACCGTCCATTCACATTCAAACCCTTGTACCAGAGGCAGGCCAGCCGGGTCAAATCCCGGTAATCGTTTAAACCCAGCACCCGGTAAGCCTCATGGCAGGCAAAGGCAGTGGAGGCAGCGTCAACCGGCTGTTGATCATAAAGGGGAATAACCCCTCCTTTTTGATACCAGCCCTGATTGCCGATGATATTTAAAAATCCCTGGCGGAATAAAACCTCCACCAGGTGTTTTAATGAATCATGCGCCACTTTTAGAGTTCTTTTATCCCCGCTTACCTGATAGGCCGCCAGCAAAGCCTGGGGAAGGATGCCGTTGCAATAGGTCATGTAGTCCTCGAACCAGTACCAGTGAACCGTCTGGTGCATTTGGTAAAGGCTGATCAGCTTGTCGCTCAGCTTTTGCAGCAAGGCCAGCCGGCCCCGGCCGGGTTTGGCCCTGGCCAATGCGAGTATTCCATAGGCGACAGCCCGCGGCGAAGTAAAATGGTCCAGGCGTTTTATATATTGGGAGAACATTCTGGAGCAGGGCCCGCTCACCTGGGGCCAGGAGCTTCGGGCTCCCAGGCTGCAAGCCACCAGACCTCGCCCGATACTGTCTTCCGAGTCAAAATTATTGTAATAACGGCCCTTGAGAAGCAGGTTGGACCAGCTGCCGTCGGGACGCCTGGCTTTATCCAGGTTCCGGGCGAAGCATCCCGCCAGCATGGGATTATCCATGTGCAGGGCGATGATCAAAGCCCGGGCGTTGTCGTCCAGAGTATAGCCGCTGGCCTCATCCGGCGCCGCCCAACGTGAGAATTGAAGCATTCCCTGATCATCCGTCATCTGCAAAAAATGATTATAGTTTGGCATAGGAAACCCCTTTTTCTTCATTAAGAAGAGTGTTGTCTATAACGCGACGGAAAAACCGGGTATACTCTTTTCCGACGTTGGGCCAGGTCCAGCTTTTCCCTTTGGAAAGAGCGGCGGTCTGCAAGCGTCTTTTGAGATCGGTATCTTTCAAAATACTTAAGATTAAAGCGGCCAATTCTTTGGGATCCGGGTTGCCGGCTATTAAGCCCCGTCCCTGGCCCAATACTTCCAGGGCATAGGAATAGGAGGTTGAGACGATGGCCCTCCCGCATCCCATGGCGAAGGCCAGGGTGCCGCTGACTGCCTGGTCGCGGTTCGGATAGGGACTGAGGTAAATATCGGTCAAGTACAGGTAGTCGCCTAACTCCTGGTCGCTTAAAAAACGGTTTACAAAGCTGATATGCTGGCCCAGGCCTAAATCGTCTACCATTTTCTCCAGCATATCACGGTATCTTTCCCCTTCTTGCTTTTTAAGCATGGGATGGGTTTGCCCCAATATCAGGTAATGAGCCCGGGGAAACTCCCGGCAGACTTCTTGCATGGCTTTGATTCCCAATTCCAGCCCCTTGCCCGGGCCGATCAGGCCGAAGGTGCTGATGATTTCCCGCTCCTCAAAGTGAAAGCGTTCTTTCAGGCTCGCCGAAGTCTGGACTGGAAAAACCGGAACGCCGTGGGCAATGACGCTGGTTACCTCCCGGGGCGCTTCATAGAGATCGGCCAAAAGGTTGGCGGAACGGTGAGTCATGCAGACAATGCCGGCCGCCCGGTGGCAGAGATAGTTTAGAATCTGTTTCTGGTATTTGGAAGGTTGGGGAAGAACGGTATGGGTTACCAGAACGTAGGGACGGCGCAGCAGTTTAACCAGGTCCATAATCCGCTCACCGTCCTGGCCGCCGTAAATCCCGTATTCGTGTTGTATTATGACCAAATCAACCAGTGGTGAGGCGTTTATCAACTGGGCCGCTTTTAGATAATCCGATTTATGATGCTGCCTGATATTAAAAATTACTTCCGGGGGATATACATACTCGTGGGTTTCATCGGAAACGCTTAAAATACTGACACTATTGCCGTTTTGTACAAGACTTCGCCTTAAATCCATGGAAAAGGTGGCAATACCGCACTGTTTAGGCGGATAGGTCCCGATGTTTACGATATACATTCTTGTCTCACTCCTTTCATAGTACTCTGTTATTAGGGTTAACAGATTACTAAAAGAATGCATTTAATATATTTTTCCCGCTGTTAAACGGGCTCATACAAATGCTAAAAAATGGTATTTATAACAAGTCGTGGCGCCGCCTCTGAACCAGTTCTTCTGTAACTTCCCGGATATCCTGACTTAAAGCTCGATCAGCTATCATGATAATGTCATCACTTTCCACCACCAGCAGATTATCCACACCAAAAAGCACCAGATACTTTTCTTTTTGTTGAACCAGACAGTTTTTGCTTTTTATAAAGGCGGCGTCTCCCCGGACCAGGATATTGTTTTCATTATCAGAATTGAAAAAATCCGCCAAAGCATTCCAGTTGCCCAGATCGCACCAGTCGAAGCTGGAGGGAACCACCGCCATGCGGTCTGACTTTTCAGCGATGCCGTAATCAAGACTCACATCCGGCAGCCGGTTATAAGCGTCAACATATTCACGGGCACCCTTAATAATATGTTGATAGATTTCCGGCAGGTGCCGGGCAAATTCTTCTAAAAAAGTGGAGCTGTGTCCAACGTATATACCGGCGTTCCATAGATGGCGGCCGCCGTCCAAATAGACCTTGGCTTTTTCCAGATCAGGCTTCTCGCAAAAAGAGTTGACCTGGAAGACATCCGGAATTTCCCCCACTTCCCAGCGGGTTTTTTCAATATACCCATAGCCTGTCTCAGGCGACTGGGGTTCAATACCGATGGTCACCAGGTGGCGTTTCCGGGCGGCCTGTACGGCCTTGTCAATACTTCGTGTAAATGCTTCTTCATCACCTACAAAGTGATCGGCTGGAAAGATTCCCAGAATATCGTCTTTGCTTTCCTGATAAAGCCGGGCCAGGATAAGGCCCACCGCCGGAGCCGTATTTTTACCCTGCGGTTCGCTCAAAACCTCAATAACGGCCTGCTCGGCATAGCAGCGGGTTTCATCTACTATATAGGGCAGCAATTCGTCGTTGGTTACCACATAGATATGGGTTGATCCGGAACGGAGCAGCCTTTCTATGGTATTGTTGAGCATTGACCGATTATTGAAAAATTTGCATAATTGTTTGGGCCGGTGTTGGCGGCTTTCAGGCCATAAGCGCAGGCCTTTGCCGCCGGCCAGAATTACTGACATCATTTTTTTGATAACCTCCTGTCAAGGCCGGCAAGTTATTTTATGCATTCTCCGGAGAGCAATATTCCTCAACCGTGGATTTACCTGCAAAAGCAAAATTTACATGTCATAAAATAGTATTGCTAAAAAACCCCATTTATATAAGTTTAAGAAGGCTGCCTAAAAGAAGATAGGTAGATGGAGTGAAATAAGTCGGTTCTTATAATCCGAAAGGCCCGGTGAGGGAATCGGGTTTGGGGCCGTAGAACTGGTAAAGGTTGCACAATATTCTACCGTTGTACAGCTTGCGCTTTTTATCGGCGCTTTTTTTGAGGGATTTTTCCAGGCTAAGGTCGGCGCTCAATATTGAATGGGACCAGGTGTCAAGATGCATGAACAGTTGCTTTAAGCCCTGGTATATGGCAGGGAGCTCTTTTTGCCCGGCCAGCCGTTCCCCGTAGGGAGGGTTGCTTACCACGTATCCGAAGCGAAACCGGGACTGGACATCTTTAACCGGCTTGGCTTCCCAGTGCAGCCCGGTGTCCAATCCGGCCTGAGCGCAATGGTAGCGGGCCATGCGCACCGCTTCCGGGTCGATGTCAAAGCCGAATATGCCGAGCTTTTGCCGGGGATGAGCCAAATCACGCGCTTCCTGCACGGACTGCGACCACGAGGAGGCGGATAGAATAGACCAATCCTGGGCGTCGAAGCGACGCGTCAGGCCCGGCGCTATATTTCTGCCCAGCAAAGCCGCCTCAATAGCGATAGTCCCCGACCCGCAAAAAGGGTCGATAAACGCCCGGTCGGGCTTCCAACGGCTGAGCTGTACCAAAGCGGCGGCCAGGGTCTCTTTCAAGGGCGCTGCATGGGAAAGCTGGCGGTAGCCCCTTTTATGCAGTCCGGGACCGCTGGTATCAAGGGTCAAAGTGGCGATGTCGTTCAAAAGAGATACCTCTATTTTGTAGCGGGGGCCGTTTTCGTCAAACCACTGGCGCCGGTATCTTTTCTTCAAGCTCTCCACCACCGCTTTTTTCACGATGGCCTGACAGTCGGAGACGCTGAACAGGCGGGACTTGATCGATTTACCCTGTACCGGGAAATTGGCGTTTTCCGGCAGCCAATCCGCCCAGGGCAGGCCTTTGGCGCCTTCAAAAAGCTCCTCAAAGCTCCGGGCCGGGAACTGGCCGATCTGCACCAGCAACCGGTCGGCGCTGCGCAGCCACAGGTTGCAGCGGCTTATGGCGTCTAAATCGGCACTAAACAAAACTCGGCCATTTTCCGTCTTCATATTCTCATATCCCAGACTGCGCAGTTCGCGAGTCACCACTGACTCCAGGCCAAAAGCGCTGGTGGCTATTAATCTGACATCCATCGGCTTCCTCCTCAACTTTAAACTATAGACGTTGTTATTTTAAAGAGCAATAGACTTTGTTCCTTTGCCGTGATGAGCACATAATAAGTTTCCCTTATCGGGCAGAATAACAACAATACCTTCAAACAGGGTGGGGAACAAATGCTCAGAGCCGCGCAAGTTTTACGGCCCGGATTTCTGGAAAGGGTTAAAGCCGCCGACATTATTGCCATAATCATTGGCTCCTTTATCCTGGCGCTCGGCATCCAGGCTATTCTTGTGCCGTCGCGCATGCTTACCGGAGGGCTGACCGGAATCGCCATTATATTGAGTTATCTTACCCACTGGGATGTGGGCCTGTGGTACGCCCTTTTGAACATTCCCATATTTGCGGCCGGGTACCGCCTGGTCAGCCGCCGCTTTGCGGGGTACAGCCTGTTGGGGGCGGCGGCCCTTTCCTTTTTTTTGGCCTTGCTGAAAGACCTGCAGTATCCTCTGCAAGACCCGCTCCTGGCCGCGGTGTTCGGGGGAGCGGTGGCCGGTCTGGGTTCGGGCATTATTTTTCGCTACAAAGGTTCGACCGGCGGAGTAGACATCATTTCCGTGATAGCCAGGAGATTGTGGGGGGTTAACCTGGGTTTAACCTCATTCATAAGCAACATGCTGGTTATAAGCCTCTCCCTGTTCAGCACCAGTATCAGCCTGACCCTCTATTCCACCATTGCCATATTTGTCTCCTCCCGGGTGATGGATAGCGTGGTTTCGGGACTGCAGCTCACTCACACCGCCATGATCATCACCTCTGAACCGGAGCAGATATCCCGGGTCATTTTAGACAATCTGCACCGGGGCTGCACGCTTCTGGAGGGGCGGGGAGCCTATACCGGCGAAGTGCGCCCGGTTATTGTAGCTACCATGCCGCAAACCCAGCTGCCCCGGCTGCGGGAAGTAGTGTTCCAAATCGATCCCCGCGCTTTTATTATCATCAACGAAAGTATTGAGGTTTATGGACGGGGATTTAAGGCTACCGGAAGCGATTTCTAAAAAGTTGCGATTGCAAGTGGTCCTACAAAGTAATACAATATAAGAATAAAGTCCTGAGAAAAAACGGGAATTTTAGCTGAGACAAAATGAGTCATTTAGTTGATGGCCGAAATAATGGGGACCATTTATCATATAACTACAAAGGAAATTGTCCAATATTACAAAATATTTCGGGAGGGATCCAGATGTTGAATATCTTTAAACGGCTGGTCAAGGAAGAGGAAGGACAGGGTATGGCTGAATACGGCCTGATTTTGGCGCTGATCGCTGTTGCCGTAGTTACTGCTCTGGGATTTATGGGCGATGGCATTGAAGCCAACTTCACTAAAGTAACCGAGGAGCTGACCCTCTAAAAACGGGTTAAGACATTGGAGAGCCCTGCTTTTGCAAGCGGGGCTCATTTGTCCTTAAAGGTACCATAATGATATGGCGGGGAGTGGATGGCATGAATTATATATTAGTTGGGCTGCTCGTTGTAGCCAGTCTTTACGATTTTAAATACAGGCGAATTCCCAACTGGTTAATCGGGGCAGGACTACTTACCGCTTTGTTTATTCATCTGTTGACTGGTGGAGCAACAGGAGCGTTATTTTCCCTTGAAGGCTTCGTAGCCGGAATAGGGCTTTTGCTGGTTCCCTTTGCCTTGAGGGGCATTGGCGCCGGAGATGTAAAACTTCTTGGAGTTGTAGGAGCCTTTCAGGGGGTGTATTTCGTTTTCAGCACTTTCTTGTGGATGGCTCTTTGGGGAGGCCTTATGGCTTTGCTCGTTGCCTACCGCAACGGACGGCTGGGGCAGGTTTTGTTCAACCTGTTTCCCGCCAGCGTGAAATACGCCTTTCCTTTCACTGCCAGGTTGGCAGTGAATCAGTCTGCCGAACGGGTTGTCTACCCTTACGCCTTGGCCATTGCCCTGGGAGCTGTATGCACGTTCCTGAAAGGGTGGTGCTAGATGCGCAAGACGCGCCAATGTTGCATGATGCAAAGATTGATAAGAAGAGAAGACGGCCAGTCAATAGTGGAGTTTGCGATGGTCCTGCCAGTGCTGCTCCTGCTCTTAATGGGCATTATTGAATTCGGCCGTATTGTCAGCTCGTATATGATAATAAATAATCTGGCCCGGGAAGGCGCCCGCTTTGCCGCGGTCGGCAAAACCGACAGCCAGATTACAACTATCCTGCTTAACGAACATGCCACCCTGGACATAGATAAGCTCCAGGTGCAGTTCAACCCTGCCTACTCGGATAGAGTAAAGGGAGAATCCCTCAAGGTGACCGTCAATTACACGGTGGATTTGATAACCCCGCTAATACCCGAGTTTCTCCCCAACCCTTTGCCCATCAGCTCTGAATGCACCATGCGTCTTGAATGATGTGGAGGCAGCGCTATGCAGTGGAGAAAAATATTTAGTGAAGAAAGAGGCAATGTCACCGTATTGGTGGCTTTTGCAACTGCCGTTCTAATTGGTATGGCCGCCCTGGCAGTAGACGTCGGAATCATGTTTTATAACAAGGCTTGCCTGGTCAAGGCCGTTGACGCCGCGGTTTTAGCGGGAGCGCAGGAGCTCCCTTTAAGCCCTGCCCAGGCGGTAAGCCAGGCTGAATACTATGCGACCCGGAACGGAGTGGGGTCCAATGAAGTCAGCTTTTCCGTCTCGTGCGACAAAAAAACCATAACCGGAACTGCCCAAAATACGGTAGAGTTGTTTTTTGCCCGGGTGTTTGGATTCAACACCCAGGATTTGACGGCCACTTCCAAAGCCCGTGTTTCACCGGTTACATCATATACAGGTATTGTGCCCTTTGGCATAGAGGACCAGAACTATAGTTTGGGGCAAATAGTGACTTTGAAACAGGGCTCCTGCAGTGAAAGTATATCAGGGTGGTTTGGGGCTTTGCGCCTGGGCGGAAACGGAGCCGATAATTACCGGAGCAACATCAAATACGGCTACCAGGCACCGATTGCGGTGGGCGATGTTTTACAGGTGGAACCGGGCAATATGTCGGGACCGACCAGCCAGGGAATAGCGCATCGGATAGACGGCTGCAACCACAGCCCGGGCTGTTCTATCAGCAGCTACAAGGAAGGCTGCCCGCGAATAGTCATAGCTCCGATAGGCTATAATAACGGGCGGTCCGGAGCCAACGGCAGATTTACGGTAACTGGATTTGCGGCATTTATTATTACCGAATATACCGGGTCGGGAAATAATAATACGGTCAGGGGAGCCTTTATCCGTTATGTAATACCGTCAAACGACGCCGAAGACGGCTTAGATGTTGAAGATTTCGGGCTGTATTCAGCCCGGTTGACGCAATAGCTTATTGCGCGGAAAAAATCTTAAAGGATTGAAAGCCATGGAAGGGCATTTAAAAAGTATAGTGAAAGCGTATTTGGATCAAAAAGGCGCTGCTGCCGTTCTGGTATGCCTGGCCATAGTGGCCTTGATGGGTATGGCCGCCTTGGCCATTGACGTCGGTATGCTGTTCGCAACCCGCATTAAACTGTCCAACGCTGCCGACGCCTCGGTTTTGGCAGGCGTGCGGGAACTGCCGGCTGACCCGTCCAAAGCAGTTAATGTAGCTTCCCAATATACTCTGCTGAATGACCTGCAAACCGGCGAAACGGTTTTTCAAGTATCAGCCGACAAGCGGTCCATAACCGGCCAGGCCAGCCGGACTATGGACCTGTTTTTTGCCCGGGTTTTGGGATTCGATAAAAAGCAATTAAATGTCTCTGCCACGGCCCGCATTTCTCCCATGTCAGGCGCTTATGGAGTGGTGCCCTTTGGGGTGGCGGACAATAATTATAGCTTTGGTGATGTCCAGGTGTTGAAGTATGGAGCAAGCTTCGATAAACCTCTGCCCCCGGGTCAGTATGCCCCCATTGAACTGGGCGGAAACGGAGCCAGTACTTATAAATATAACATCAGCCATGGATATAATGGATTGATAAAAGTTGGAGACGTAATACCGGTGGAAACCGGAAATATGGTAGGGCCCACCCGGCAGGGGATTCAAGACCGGGTCAACGGCTGCCGGCACAGCCCTCCCTGCACCATCAGCGGTTATCATGAAGGATGTTCCCGGATTTTGATAGTGCCGCTGGGCTATAATTCGCCGGATCCGGGCTCCAATGGGAAATTTACGGTAACCGGTTTTGCCGCTTTCCTGGTTGCTGATGCACCGAATAACGGTGGTCAGGGAGAAGTCAACGGTACTTTTATCAAGTATGTTGCCCCGGGAGTGAACTCTGGCAACGCCAATGATCGGGGAGTATATGTTGCCGAACTGGTCGAGTGAACAGGGCTTTAAAAAAAGAGCAAAAATACATTCGCGAAAGAATAGTCTCTGCATTTGACCAGGACAATAAAAAGGAAAATGAAGATAAGCAGCATCTTTTACGATAGGGTATTTGAGAAGAGATGCCGGGTGGCCAAGTGGTTCTTTACATCCGGCCGGTGAAAACGGGTACAGGGAGGATTTAACATGCTGCGAGGGACGCGAAAATACTGGTTGATTGCTCTGGTGTTTGGGCTGCTGGTAGCGGCCTTGTTTTATCGCTATCTACATGACATGAAGACTGCTTACACCCCCAAGGATCTGGTAACGGTGGTAAAGGCCAAGGAGAACATTGCCAAGGATACGGTGATAAATACCAATTCCCTGGTGGTTGAAGAGATCCCGGCCCAGTATGTGCACCCCGATGCGGTACGAGATAGGACGGCTGTGCTTGGAAAGGTCACCACCAGCAATATCGTCGCCGGTGAGCAGATTTTATCCCAAAAAATTCTTGGCTCCAGTGATGAAGAAAAACGGCTTGCTTATGCGGTGCCCCAGAACAAAAGGGCCATGTCAGTAGCGGTCGACAGCGTCAGCGGCGTTTCCGGCAATGTGCAGCGCGGCGATATGGTTGATGTTGTAGCAGTGGTTGACGTTAAGACAGCCGGTGAGGCGGATGCGATTACCTACAGCCTTCTGGTCGTACAAAACGTTTCAGTTTTGTCTATAGGACAGAACGCTTCTTCCGATGCTGAAAAGAAAGCCCAGGATACTACTACAGTGACCCTGGCGGTATCGGTTGAGGAAGCCCAGCGTCTGGCTCTGGCCACGGAAAAAGGCGCCATCCGCCTGTTGTTGAGGTCGCCGGTCGACAAAGACACTACGACTTCGCCGGCTATCGGACCCAAGGAATTTGTGAGATAGGGAGAGGCCGGATATGAAACAGATTAAGATAATCCTGGCCGACGATAACGATAATACTCGTTCCAGTCTGAAAAGACTGCTGGAATTGGATGATGCTATCGATATTGTCTCAGAAGCCAGGGACGGCAAAGAAGTAATTGCCCAAATCCCCAGCATGGAGCCGCATATCGTTCTTATGGATGTAAACATGCCTGAACTGAACGGTATTGAAGCGACCCGGGTAATTAACCGCAACTATCCCCAGGTTGCGGTAATACTCATGTCAGTCAATGATGAGACTCAAAACTTCCGGCGGGCTATGAGCGCCGGAGCCAAGGAGTACCTGGTAAAACCAATTCCCACCACCGAACTTCATTCAGCTATCCATCAAGTAGCCGAGGCGCATGGGCAAAGCCTCAAACGCTCGGCTTTTACCGCTCCCAATGGCAATGTTCAGCCGGTTATCGGAAAACAAAAAATAATAAGCATGTTTGGAACCAAGGGCGGGGTAGGCAAGAGCCTGGTTTGCACCAATCTGGCGGTGGCTGCCGCCCAGGCCACCCACGGCCGGGTGGGGCTTATGGACCTCGATTTTCAGTTTGGAGACGTCTGCGTGATGATGAATATTGAACCGCGCAGGACTATCCTGGAACTGCTCCAGGAAGGGGACCAATCAGGAAAGGAAATCCTGGAACAATTTCTTTATGAACGCTATGGGGTTCATGTCCTGGCTCCTCCCAACAAACCGGAGTTGTCGGAACTGATAAGCGCTGCCGGGGTGGCTCGCATCATGACTTTATTTAGAGAATACTGCGATTACACCTTTATCGACACCTCATCCTACATTGATGAAAGCACTTTAACCATACTTGAGAACTCTGATATTATCCTTCTGGTAGTGGGGTTGGACCTCCCTTCAATTAAAGATATAAAGAAGGCTATGGATATCCTTCGTTCATTAAGCCTGCTGCCCAAGGCGCGCCTGATCTTAAATCGTTCTAAAAGTGTAGCCGGTATTGAAGCCCGGGATGTGGAAAAGGCCCTGGATCTGCCTATACGACTGCAGCTGCCCAGTGACGGCAAACTGGTTATGGCATCGGTGAATCAGGGAGTGCCGTTTATCAAAATCAATCCCCGGGCGCCAATTTCCAAGGAGATAATAAACCTTTTCCGTATGTTGGAAAAGGAACAGGTATAGGCGCCGTTTAATCAGGAGGTGAGAAGATGTCCCTTCTAAGCCGTTTACAGCAGAATCCAATGGTAGAGCAAGCTGCCAGTCCGGCCAGCCCTGCTAAAGAAATCAGCGGAACGCGGTTTCAGGACGTAGTCTATGGGATACATCGCGAAGCTATAAAAGATCTGGGTTTTGAAGATCATGATATCAAAGATGAGCAAACCTATAAAGAAATAGAAGAAGATATACGGCGGCTGGCGGACGCTTATTTGGACAGACAGGCCACCCATTACACCAGAGCCGACCGGGAAGAAATTGTTAAAGAAGTACTCGATGAGGCATTCGGGTATGGCCCGATCACTCCGCTGTTAAACGATAAAGAGATTTCCGAGGTAATGGTCAATGGCCCCAAGCAAATTTATGTAGAGAAAAAGGGCAAACTGCAGCTCACCAGGGTTTGTTTCCGCGATAATGAGCATCTTTACACAGTTATCGAAAGGATCCTGGCCCCCCTGGGTCGCCGGGTGGATGAGAGCATGCCTTACGTAGACGCCCGCCTTCCGGATGGATCGCGAGTCAATGCGATTATTCCCCCTCTGGCCTTAAACGGCGGAGTGGTTACCATACGCAAGTTTTCTTCCCAGCTTTTGGGCATCAATGATCTCATAAAAACCGGAACCCTGACCGCGAACATGGCCAAGTTCATTGAAGCCTGCGTCAAAGGCCGCATGAACATTATTGTATCCGGTGGAACCGGGGCCGGCAAAACCAGTACCCTTAACATCATTTCGTCATTTATTCCCGATGATGAACGCATTATCACTATCGAAGACTCGGCTGAACTTGACCTGAAACAAGAGCATGTCATTTCCCTGGAGACCCGACCCTCCAATATTGATCAAAAAGGGGAAGTCACCATTCGAGACCTGGTCAGAAACTCCCTGCGGATGAGGCCCGACCGCCTGGTAGTGGGTGAGGTGCGAGGAGGAGAGGCTTTGGATATGCTGCAGGCTATGAATACCGGCCACGATGGATCATTGACCACCGGCCATTCCAACTCCCCGCGTGATACGATATCCCGTTTGGAAACCATGGTCTTGATGGCGGGGATGGAACTTCCGGTTAAGGCCATTCGCGAGCAGATCGCCTCGGCGATAAATATCATCGTTCATCAGAGCCGGCTGCAGGACGGCACCCGCAAGATCACTCACATGACCGAGGTTACCGGCATGGAAGGAGAGGTCATCACCCTGCAGGATATATTTATATTTGAACGAACCGGTGTTGACGAACACAAACGAGTGCTGGGACAGCACCGGGCTACCGGAATAACGCCCAAATGCGTTGAGAGGCTGGCTGCCATGGGCATCACCTTCCCGGCCAACTTCTTTCATCCCAACCAGTAATTCAGGAGGTTTAAAGGCATGGAACGCTTGATCGTCTTTTTTGCCTTTATCTCGGTATCATGCCTGGTTGTAGCCATATTAAAAGGCTTGAGCAAGGCGGACTTATACCAGGAAAGGTTAAAACAAATAAATAATAATAACCGGCCTGATCGTGAAAAGGGTAAGAAAATAACAACCGGAGGCCTCATAGCGGCTTTGGCCCGTATGGTTGCCCCGCGCTCGGTAGCCCAGAAGGTGCAGAACGATCTGATGCGGGCGGGTATTCCCCTCAAAGCCCAGGAATATCTGGTTTTATCTTTTACCCTTATTATGGTCGTGCCCCTTGTGGTCTTCGTTATCACTCGCCAAACCGCGTTAGCCTTTATTTTGATAATTTTGGGCTTTTTTCTTCCCCGGCTTTGGGTCAAGAGTAAAAAGGAAAAACGTCTACAGGCTATAAGCATGCAGCTGGGTGATTCCCTGGTAATCATGGCCAATGCCCTGCGAGCCGGATTTGGATTTCAGCAGGCGATGGATACTGTAAGGAGGGAAATGCCCGCACCGATTTCCTCAGAATTTGCCTGGACCCTGCGGGAAATGAATCTGGGGGTAAGCCAGGAGGAAGCTCTACTTAACATGGGCAACCGGGTGGGCAGCGACGACCTGGATATGGTTATCACCGGGATTATTATTCAGCGCCAGGTGGGCGGAAACCTGGCTGAAATCCTCGAGAACATTTCGGCTACTATTCGGGAAAGAGATAAGATCAAACGCAATATCAAGGTGCTCACCGCACAGGGGCGCATGTCGGGAATCATTATCGGGCTGCTCCCTATCTTTTTGGTAGTTTTTATGGTAACGGCAAATCCTGAATATTTTATGGTGATGGTGGAGAAACCGATAGGCATAATAATGCTGGTGGCGGCCGGGGTAATGGAACTGGTTGGGGCACTGGTGATTAAAAAGATGATCAGTTTTGATTACTGAGGAAGGAGGGCAATGTCATGGAATGGATCATACTGGGTCTTACAATGATTTCGGCAACTATGGCTGCTTTTTCGGTTCTCGCCTGGCTGCGCCGGGACCAATTGGCCATTATCGAACGCTTGGATAAATACACCCGGGAAATGGAGCGCGAGAGAACCCCCGCCGGACTGAATGATCCGCTGTCCAGCCGGGTTAAATCACTTTTTGGAGGCATTACCCGCATTCTCAGCGGCAAGTTGGTACGCCGCGAAACCCGCAACATGTATGAAGAAAAGCTTATGGCGGCCGGGTACCCCATGGGTTTGAATGTTGACAGCTTTTTGGCCTTAAAATATATAATATTTATTCTCACTTTAATACTGGGAGTTATTTCTCGTAATGTATTGATCTTTATCGCCCTGGGGGCTTTCGGCCTCTTAATACCGAACTTCTTTTTAAAATCCAGTGAAAAGAACCGCAAAACCCTGATTTTAAAGAGCTTGCCTGACGTATTGGATTTGCTCAGTGTTAGCGTGGAGGCCGGCCTGGGCTTTGACCAGGCTATTCAGAAGGTGACCGAAAAGACCCGGGGTCCGCTAAGTGAAGAATTTGAAAAGACCCTGCAGGAGATCAATATGGGCAAGCAGCGCCGCGAGGCCCTGCGTGATATGGCCAACCGGGTCGGTGTTGATGATGTTACGGTTTTTTTGAGCTCAATTATCCAGGCCGACCAGTTGGGGGTCAGCATTACCAACGTACTGCGTTTACAATCCCAGCAAGGCAGGACCAACCGCCGCCTGCGGGCGGAGGAAAAGGCGCAAAAGACCCCGATAAAAATGCTGGTTCCCCTGGTATTATTCGTATTTCCCAGCCTGCTCATAGTTTTGCTGGGACCGGCAATATTGCAAATTATTGATATGTTCAACAAATAATGAGGTTCGACATGGAGATAATTCAGGTAATCGATAATGATAACGGCACCCTCATTGCCGATAATGGGAGGGTGGCGGATACTTTTTGGCGGCGGTTCCGGGGATTGCTGGGCCGCAGCGAATACGAGCGCGGAGAAGCTCTGCTTATCAAGCCCTGTTCTTCGGTGCATACAGTGGGCATGAAGTTTGCTATTGACGTCCTTTTTGTATCTGCTCAAAACGAAATCGTCCATATAATAGAAGCCATGCCTGCCTATCGTTTCAGCCCCTGGATCAAAAACGCCTCCTATGTGGTTGAACTCCCTGCCGGGCGCGTCGCTTCCTGCGCAGTTAAGATCGGCCACACCCTTTCTTTAAACAAGCAAAAGATGTAGTATAACAAAATGGAAAATAGTAGAATATAAATAAGCAGCATAAAAGGTGAAAGGCGGTGTCTGGCCTGATTAACAATGCTGTTTTTGGCATAGTGGTATTTTGGACTCTGGTTTTGCTTTATGGCTTGATAAGAGACCAATCGATGCGTTCTAGAATCGTCAGAATCGTCCTAGTAGGGGTTATTTGGTCGGCAGCACCGCGCGGCAGCTGGTCTTCCTGGTCGGAATTCGTTGAGCAATTCAGCAGATCATATCCCGCCTGGCTTATTGTGATAGCGGTCTTGCTGATACCTGTTTATTTATCCGGCTTTTTCAGACTTTTGCGGGAGAAGAAAGAAACTCTATAAATCAAGAAAGGACGGCATATAGCCGCCCTTCAGACCGTCGGCAAAAGCACCACAGGCACCACACATGTTCGCTCTGCTCACAATTAAGGTTGCGAATAGCTGCGTCGCTCGCTCGGGCAGCTTGTAGTCTTAAGACTGGTTGGTGTTAAGCACTGGCTGAGCCCCGCGCTCTGAAATAATGGCCACCAGCAGGTTGTTTATCATAGCCATTTTATGCTCGTCATCCAACTGCACGGTGCCTTCTTCCTGGAGTTTGGCCAGGGCCATCTGCGCCATTCCCACTGCTCCCTCTACGATCTTCTGGCGGGCGGCCAGGATCGCTGAAGCCTGCTGGCGCTGCAGCATGGCGCTGGCAATTTCAGTGGCATAGGCCAGGTGAGTCAGGCGGGCTTCCAGAACTTCCACCCCGGCCAGGGCCAGGCGGCTCTGCAGTTCGCCGCTCAGTTCGGACGCAACCTCATCGGGATTGCCCCGCAGAGAGTGGTGGCCTTCACCGAAATCATCATAGGGATATTTGGTGGCAATATGGCGGAGGGCGGTTTCACTCTGGATCTCCACGAATTGCTCATAGTTGGACACATCGAACAGGGCTTTGGCGGTGTCCACCACCCGGTAAACGATAACCGCTGCAATTTCCACCGGGTTGCCTTCCACATCGTTGACTTTCAAAGTGGCGCTGTTAAAGTTGCTGACCCTCAAGCTTACTTTAGTTCTGCCCGCCAGGGGACAGATCATCCATATACCGCTCTCTCTCACCGTGCCGATATAATTGCCGAAGAAGGTAACTACCTTGGCCTGGTTAGGCTGAACAACGGTTATCCAGGTCAACATGAAAATTGACATAAAGCAGAATAGAGAGCCCAGAAAGAACTGTTCCAGGACAAACAAAAAGATAGAAGCGACAAAAATCAATAAAACAAGGAACAGGGCAAGAAATCCGTTGATTTTCCATGTGGATTTTTCCAGCATAAGTTCTCATCTCCCTCAATAGTGCTATTATATATACGGTTTACACAGTCCCAATATTGCAACCGGATTTAAAAAACTATTGGGGCAGGGCGTTGCTCAGATGAGAAACGGCGTTGCGGCCTTTTTGCTTGGATATATAGAGGCCTTCATCAGCCGCTTTGATCAATTCCTGGGCATTGGTCCCGTCCACTGGGAAACTGGCCAGTCCGATCGAAACGGTGCAGTCGATGAGTTCGTTTTCGGCTATTCTCGTGCGCAGGCGTTCGGCAATGGTATGGGCGTCAGTCAGGGTGGCGGTGGGCAGTACAATGATAAATTCATCGCCGCCATAACGTCCTACGCTGTCACGGTCGCGAACGCAGCTGCGGGCGGTTGCGGCTACCTGCTTGATGATCATATCACCGGTCAGGTGCCCCCGGGTGTCATTGATGGTTTTAAAGTTGTCGATGTCGAATATGAGAACCGTGAACGGCTTCTGCCGGCGGTCCTCGGCCAGGGTGTTAATGACCTTGATGATGTTGACTTTGTTTAAGCACTCCGTCATGGGATCGATCTTGGTCATATCGAGCAGGCGGGTATTGGAGCGCTCAACCTCAAAGGTCCTTTTGTTGACTTCCTTGCGCACCGAGCGTTCCCACTCCAGAAGTTTAACCTCGGCTTCAGTTATCTTCGAACGCAATGTATCCATTGATTGCCGGTAAAAGTAGGCGAAGCAATAGACAAAGGCCCCTCCGTAAAGCAGAATGGAAGTGGCTTTTAGCCAGGAATCGGGGCGCAGCAAGGCCAGTGGAGCCAGGATAAAGAAAACCAGTGACGTGTAAAGATGCGGCTTCGGCAGGGAGTGTTTTTTTCTATCTAATAGCATAACGGCCAGGAAAAGACCGGAGCCAAGCAACAGCGGAATGATATTACTCCACGCATAGAGCCCGAAGATTTCCGGCTTGATCAGCAAGAGCAGCGGCGCCAGGCCAATGATTAGGATGCCTTTTTCCCAATTGTCCAGATCATCTTCCCCGGGGGGCCAATTCAGAAGGGCAATCCAGATCAGAGCCATCAAGGCTTGAGCTGAGCCAAGAATAACTGCCGCAGGCAGTTTCGTGGAATAGAATAAAACCAGGCCCGCCACCAGTGAAGTGATAAAAAGCGCGGCTTGCAAGGACGTAAGTGAGGGCTCCCGGTTCAGGGAGCGGGTGAAAACAAAAATAGTAGATGAAGAAACGATAAAGATCAAAGCCAGGGTTTGAATATGAATTATATCAAACAAAAAAAGCCTCCTTTGCTTACCTGCGAAATTTGCCAGGATTATTATAAAAAAGAAGTATTATGAATATATTTTAATTTTAAATAGACAGACTGGTTAATGCAAGCCTGAAGGCGGCTTTTATAGGACTTGGAAAAAATTCGTGCTTGACAAGGTCCAGTATAGAGGTATAAATTGTAAATAAGTGAATAAGTTGAGATGAGTTTAGTTGAGCAGAGGAGAGTATGACGAGATGAGCAGAAGCATTGTCAGCAATGCCGGCGCATTTTATCGTGCCGGTTTTAATTTTTTATGCGGGAAATCCGGTTTGCCAAAAGACCGGGTCCTGGATCTTAGCCCCCCGGTTTTATCCGCTTGTTTTACCGTGAGGCCGGGATTACTGCCCTCTAGTAATCCCTCTTGGCAGGTATTTTTTACCCGTTCGCTTACTCTGGCCGGCTATTATTCCAACTTTTATTGGCCTCCCGTAAAATCCGGCATGGATTGGCGGGGCGGTCGCCGCGTTCTTCAATAAACATTCCTCTATAAAGTTCTAGATTATGAAATTGAATTTGATTTAGATTTAGCTGTTTTTTAGCGCTATTTATTCTGGCGTCATACGGAAAGGAGTTATCGGTAATGTTTGGACAGTATTTAAAAAACGTTTTAGAAGGTGCTTCGTTGAGCAGTGAAGAGGCGTATGGCACGGCCCGGATGCTGCTCCACGATGAGGTCCCGCCTGCCCAGGCGGCCGCTCTGCTGGGGGCTTTAAGGACCCGCAAAGAGAGTTATGAAGAACTGTCCGGTTTTGTGGAAGCCCTCTACGAGGAAGCGGTTAAAATAGACTGCCCTATGGAGTTGATAGATACCTGCGGGACGGGTGGAGACGGACTGGGAACTTTCAACATTTCCACGGCGGCTGCCCTGATAGTTGCCTCCTGCGGGGTGCCGGTGGCCAAACACGGCAACCGGGCGGCATCCAGCAAAGTGGGCAGTGCCGACGTTTTGGAGGCTCTGGGGGTTAATATTCAGATGGAGCCGGATCACGCCCGCCGCATGCTGGAAAAGGTCGGCATGAGCTTCTTTTTTGCTCCCAATTATCACCCTATATTAAAGCAGGTCGGGCCTTTGCGGCGCGAACTGGGTGTGGCCACCATATTCAATTTTCTGGGGCCTTTGCTCAATCCCTGCCCCTTAACCTATCAGGTGCTGGGTCTGGCCGATGCCAATCTGCAGGAAGCGGTGGCCCGGACCCTCATCCATCAGGGGCGTAAACGGGCTATGGTCGTCCATGCCGACAACGGCATGGATGAAATAAGCCCCTGTTCCGACACCTCGGTTTATGACATAGAAAACGGTGCTATTAAGGCTTACACCATCAATCCCGCCCAGGCCGGATTGAAACCGGTTGCACCGGAAGCCATCAAGGGCGGCGATGCAGTAACCAATGCCCAAATTATCTTCTCCATTGCCGAAGGGGAGTGTAGTCCTTACCGGGAGGCGGCCTTAATCAATGCCGGCGCCGCCTTGGTGACCGCAGGTCGGGCAGCCGATCTTAAAGAGGGTGTTGCCCTGGCGGAAGAAAGTATCGCGGCCGGCCGAATGAAATCTGTTCTGCTCAACCTGGTGAGCTACAGTCAGGATAAGGTGCTGGCATGTTAGAACGGATTATCCAGGCCAAGCGCTGCGAAATAGAAATCTTAAAACGATCATTGGATGGAGATTTGAGCATTTCAAACCGGCCCGTTTCCTCCCGGCCTGTGCTAGAAAAAGAAAAACGGCTGCAGGTCATTGCCGAGGTAAAGAAGGCCTCCCCGGTCAAAGGGGTGTTGGGGACCTTCTCCGACCCCGGCCAGCTGGCCGGCTTGTACGAGGAGGCCGGTGCCGCCGCGGTATCGGTCATCACTGACCGGGAGTTTTTTCAAGGCGGCAAGGACTATGTTAAAGCCGTTCTTGCTTCAACCTCCCGGCCGGTTTTACGCAAGGATTTTATTCTGGATGAAATTCAGCTATTGGAGACTTGCCAGCTGGGGGCCCAGATGATTTTGCTCATTGCCGCTTTGCATAATTACGGCAGCCTGCTGTCTCTTTGCGAAAAGGCTCGGAGTTTGGGATTGGAGCCGCTGCTGGAGATTCATGAGGATGATGAACTCGACTTAATAAAGGATTTGCCGGTGCGGCTGGTGGGCGTGAATAACCGCGATCTCAAAACCTTTAAGGTCGATCTTAATACCAGTCTGCGTCTAGTTGAACGTTTGGATGAGTCACTGTTCAAAATAAGCGAGAGCGGCATCAAAACCGGAAAAGACGTGGCCGCTCTTAAGGCGGGCGGTTTTCAAGCGGTGCTGGTCGGCGAAGCCCTGGTAACCGCCCCGCGCCCTGGAGATAAGCTGAAGGAATTGTTGACCTACGCGGAGGGTGAAAGCCAATGACTCTGGTTAAAGTCTGCGGAATTAAAACGATAGACGAGGCCCGGGCTGCGCGGGAGGAGGGGGTATGGGCGGTTGGCCTGGTCTTTGCGCCCTCGCCGCGGCGGATTGAGCCCGTTGCAGCGGCGCGCATATGCCAGGCTATGATAAATGGACCTCTGAAAATCGGGGTTTTTGTAAATGAAGAACTGGATAGCATCAGGCGAATTGCAGCCCTGTGCAGGCTTGACGCGGTTCAACTGCACGGTGAGGAAAGCCCCCGGCTTGTCGAACAATTAGTCTGGCCGGTAATCAAAAGCTTTCCGGTTGACGGTCCGCTGGATCACAAGCTGCTAGAGCAATGGAAACCCTGGGCCTATCACTTTGACAGCAAGAGTTGGGGGTCGGTGCGGGGTGGAACCGGCCGGGTATTTAATTGGGATCACCTCCACGGGCTGCCCGGACGGGAGAGGATCATTGTATCCGGCGGGCTCGATCCTGACAATGTCGGGCGGCTGATAAACCGGCTTAAACCGTGGGCGGTAGACGTCTCCAGCGGAGTGGAACGCCCCGGGGGAGGAAAGGACCCCGAGGCCATACAGCGGTTTATGGCCCGGGTCCGGGAAGCGGATGCCTGGCCGGCAGCCGGACCTAAATATAGTGAACCCCAAACACCGCCATGGCGGGAATTTCAGGTGCCTGGAAAGGAGTTGGAGCCGTGAGTGCTGTCTATCAACTGGCAGCCCGTCTGCCGCAAAAAGAAAATACTTTTATTGAGATAAGCAGTCCCTGCGGAAAAACTACTATTGGGGAAGGCTTTTGCACAATTATAGCCGGTTCCTGCGCGGTGGAGTCCCGGGAGCAGTACCTGGAACTGGTTCAGCTATTGCAGCCTGCCGGGGTGCATCTTCTGCGGGGGGGTATATATAAGCCGCGCACCTCGCCCTATTCCTTTACCGGTTTGGGGAGCGAGGGCCTGGGCATTCTGGAGGAAGCCAGGAAGCTTTCAGGACTGCCGGTGGTAAGCGAGGTTCTCGATATCAGGGATCTGGACCGGGTTTGCCAGGTCTGCGATATGGTGCAGATAGGCAGCCGCAATATGCAGAACTTTGCCCTTTTGAAAGAGGTGGGAAAGTTCAGCAAACCCGTCCTTTTGAAACGGGGGCTGGCCGCTACCATAGAAGAATGGCTGGGGGCGGCGGAATACATCCTGATGGCCGGCAACCAGCAGGTGGTTTTGTGTGAAAGGGGAATCCGCACCTTTGAGGATATGACCCGCAATACGGTTGATATAGGCGCGGTGGCCCTGGTCAAAGAGCTTTCCCATTTGCCGGTGATCGTTGACCCCAGCCACGCCACCGGGCGGCGCTCCCTGGTATCACCGGTAGCCCGGGCGGCGATTGCCGCAGGCGCGGACGGACTTATGATTGAAGTCCACCAGAATCCTGATGAAGCGCTTTCCGATGGAAAGCAATCCCTGACTCCGGAAGAATTTGCTCCCCTGGCCGAACAGATCAAAGCCATGGCCAGGTTCCAGGGTAAATCCACCGATGCAGTCAAATATGAGCGAGCAGAGCTGAGCGGAGAAGAGCATACTATTTAAGCTCCCCATATACCATTAATCACAGTTGGAGGAGATGGCATAAATGAATGTGGAAACAATGAGAGCAGATAGATTTAAATCAGGCTGTTATTTAACCCCGGGAGGCATTGCGATACGCCGCGAGGTAAGCCCGCTCCCCTCCCCAAAGGGCATCGAAGAGATCATTCAGGAATTGAACCGGGAAAAGGGGGCGTTATTCTCCAGCAGCTACGACTATCCGGGGCGATACACCCGCTGGGATATAGGCTTTGTCAATCCGGCCCTGGAGCTTAGAGGGATGGGCTTGAGATTTAGCATAAAGGCCTTAAAAGATACGGCTGGCTGTCTGCTGGAGCCCATTTATTCAGCACTGCAGGATTCCCCCGACATAGCCTCGGCAGTTTGCCTGGAAAATGTAATCAAAGGACAGGTTAAGACACCGGAGCGGTTTTTCCCGGAGGACCAGCGCAGCCGCCAGGCTACCATTTTTTCGGTTATTCGTATTATCAAGGACTTGTTGGGCAGCCCGGAAGACAGCTTCCTGGGCTTATATGGCGCCTTTGGCTATGATCTGGTCTTTCAGTTTGAGGATTTGCAGATGAAACACCAGCGGGAGAAAGAAGCGGCGGATCTCTGTCTATTCATACCCGACCGCCTGCTGGTTATAGATCACCGTATGATGCAGTCGGCCTGCATATCATATCACTTTTCGGCTCCCGGAAAGGAGACTGTGAAAATACCGGCGCAAGAGCCGTTGCCAAAAGAGAACCGGCGTTCCCCGGCCGCAGGCAACTCCCCTCCCGGCCGTTATGCTTCTCTGGTCCGTGAAGCCCATGAATACTTTGCCCGGGGGGACCTCTTTGAGGTGGTGCCTTCCCACGTTATCTATGAACCCTGCCACGAGCCGGCTTCCCAGGTATACCTGAATTTAAAAGGAATTAATCCCAGTCCCTACGGCTTCCTGATTAACCTGGGCCAGGAATACCTTATCGGAGCCTCACCGGAGATGTATGTGCGGGTAGAAGGGGAACGCATCGAGACCTGTCCGATATCGGGTACTATTGCCCGCGGCCAAGACGCCCTCGAAGATGCCGAACAGATCAGAAAGCTGCTTAACTCTAAAAAAGATGAAGCCGAACTGACTATGTGCACCGATGTGGATCGCAATGACAAGTCCCGGATATGCGAACCGGACAGTGTCAGAGTTATTGGCCGCCGCCAGATCGAAATGTACTCCCATTTGATTCATACCGTAGATCATGTTGAGGGCCGCTTACGGGAAGGATTTGATTGCCTGGACGCCTTTCTCACCCATATGTGGGCGGTTACGGTTACCGGCGCTCCTAAGAAAGCCGCCCTGCAGTGGGTGGAAGATCACGAGGACAGCCCGCGCCGGTGGTACGGAGGGGCCGTTGGATACCTGGCTTTTGACGGGCATCTAAACACCGGGCTTACTTTGCGCACCATCAGGCTCCAGGATGGAATGGCCGAAATTCGTGTAGGGGCTACTTTGCTGGCTGATTCGGTGCCGGAAGAGGAAGAGGCCGAAACCCATTTAAAAGCCGCCGCTTTGAAAAAAGCCCTGCACAGCACTGGCCGCCCCAACCCTGTAAAAACGGACTCCGGGGGTTTACCGGGCTTGGGGAAAAAAGTTATTCTGGTCGATCACGAGGATTCTTTTGTCCACACCCTGGCTTCCTATTTTCGCAGCACCGGCTGCCAGGTGGCCGTCATGCGCCCGGAACTGGCGCGCCGTACGCTGCAAAGCGGTCAGCCCTGCGACCTCCTGGTTCTCTCTCCGGGGCCGGGGAGGCCTTCCGAGTTTGCTCTGGCTGATACGATCAGCCTTGGTTTAAAACGCAGACTGCCTATTTTTGGCGTATGCCTGGGACTGCAGGGCGTGGTGGAGTACTTTGGCGGCCGCCTGGGGCAGCTTGCCTACCCCCAGCATGGGAAATTATCCACGATCCAACAGGAAGAGAATTCGATCCTCTGGGACGGCCTGCCCGGCGAGTTTCAAGTGGGGCGCTACCACTCCCTTTACGCGCAGGAAATACCGTCCTGTCTAAAGGTTACCGCCCGCAGTCGGGATCAGGTGCCCATGGCGGTCGAACACAGGGAAATGCCGGTTTTCGCCGTGCAATTTCATCCCGAGTCCATTATGAGCTCGGAAAATGGAAGCGGCCAGCGCCTCATAAAAAACCTGATCAGGTGGCTCGCGCTGGAAGCCGGGGAAAAATATGCATTGGCCCGTTCCTGAGCTGAAGGCTTGTAAGCCATTAAAGATTGCGTATTATAAAGAAATTGCCCTCGTTAAGTGATCACTCCCCCCACAGGGAGTGATTTCTTGTATAATAGCGGGTGGGGTGATTGAGATGGCAGCCTGGGTTGATGCGCAGCTTTCCTCGGTGATAGCGGTTGATCTGGCTATAAAGAATTTCATATCCCAGGCGGCTTTCCTTACCGGGGTATTTCAGTATATTACTGAAGCCGGGTCGGCTGCCTATCTGGCCCTGCTGGTTTTCATACTGCTGGTCGTGGCCGGGAAGACCCGGCAGTTGAAACCGGGCCTAACCCTGGCCGGTGGGCTGCCGCTTGTATACCTGGCCGTACATGTCATCAAAGAACTAATGCAGCGCGCCAGGCCCCTGGGACAGGTTCTTACCTGGGCTCCGGGCTACAGCTTTCCCAGCGGCCATTCCGCCTGCTCCATGTTTGTTTACGGCTTCCTGATCTACTGGATATTCCGCCAGGAATGGCCCAAAATCTATAAATATCTTTCGGCAGCAGTTCTGGGCCTGTTAATAGCCCTGATCGGCTTCAGCCGCATATACTTAAACGCCCACTATGCCAGCGATGTTTTAGCCGGGTATATTTTGGGGTTTATCGGAATTGCTGCGGCGGTAAAGGTATTAAGACGCTGGGAAAAGAGTTAACCCCTTCTTTTCCTATCTTTGCGGATCGTTTTCTGGGCCTTGCGCTGCTGGCGGCCTTCCTCGGAGAATACCCGCTGGTTTCTTTCCTGTTTGCTGCGGGCTCCGATAAATTTATTTTCACAGCCCTTGACCACCACCAGGGTATGTCCTTCATCAAAGGTTAAGGCCACCGGAAAGTCGGATTCGCCATAAATTAAGCGGTAGCCGTTGGCGCTTAAGGAAGCTTCTTCTTTTAAAAAACGCCTGACCTCCTGCTTTAAAACCGAAAATCTCCGCTCACTGTGAAAGCCCTTGCCGTGGTTGATGTCCAGGACTTCCACCCCGTTGTTCATGCACCAGCGCAGGTTTTGACGGGTCTTTTCCATAGCCTCCTCCAGGCTCAAACCGTGAAGATTAAGCTGTTCGACTTTCATAACACCAGTCCTTCATGGCATTGCTGTTGTTTATGGGTAGCGATAGTGCCCGATTATCTCCCAATAGGTAAGTATATCCTGTTCCCGGGCTACATCGCAATTATGGATGACCAGGGGCATTCCCGCCTCGTTTTTCCGGTCGCTTATTATGCCGCAGTGCAACAGGCCGTTGGAGAAACGCCAGATGACGACGTCGCCCCACTGCCATTCATCCAGATTGCCTTCTACCTGATTGCCCAGGGTTTGTCCATGGCGCTGAAAAAAGCATATTAAATTGGGCACCCGGCGGTGGTCAATATTGCGGTCCGGCTTATTCAATCCCCATAGTTGGGGATAGGCCGGGAAGTTTCTGGCCATGTCTTCATGGATCAACACCTGCAGGTCCAGCCCGGCATTGCGCATAGCTCTTACAACCACATCAGTGCAGGCCCCCCGGCCCAGAGGAACATCTCCGCCGGGATAAGCCAATTGCTGGTAGGAGGCGTCGTAAATAGTTCCCCGGCTCACCTCCTGGCGGGCCCCCAAGACTATCAGATCCGGCGTCTGGCGCTGTTCCGGAGGAATGCTCTCGGCCGGAGAGAGGTTTTGGCCCGGAGCAACGGGCGTACGCTCAATCCATCCCTGGTAGTTTAATCCATACCAAAATAAACCAACCAGGGCTGCCGCTATAATTCCTAATATTGCGAATTTTACAGCTTTATGCTTCATTTTTTAAGAACTTACTCCGCTTTTTAAAGTCCTGACCCGGCATGAAAGCTGGTCCTACTTTATGTTATGATTATAATACGTTGTGCCGGACTCCTGCTTTCATGCTGAAGCCGATATAATGGAATTATATACCAAGGTGGGCATTATTTTGTTAGACATTTTAAAGGGTTTAAACGAATCTCAGAAACAAGCAGTTCTGCATGGCGAATCCCCGTGCATGGTCCTGGCTGGAGCCGGAAGCGGGAAGACCCGGGTGTTGACTGCCCGCATTGCTTGCCTGGTGTCAAGCGGCGTACCGGCTGAATCGATCCTGGCCATCACCTTTACCAACAAAGCCGCCCAGGAAATGCGGCACCGGATCAGTAACCTGATTCCCAATTTCAACGGCCAGTGGATTCAGACCTTTCACGCCGCCTGCTACCGTATGCTGCGCATGGATATCAACCTGCTCGGTTTTGAGAGCAACTTCACCATAATGGATGACAGTGAGAGCAAGACCCTGTTGAAGAGTATTCAGCGGGATTACCAGGAGTATCAGAGCCGGCCGGAAGACCTCTTGTATATGTTCAAGCAAGTAAAGAACAGTCTGGTCAATCCGGAGCTGTATTTCAACAACCTGAAAGCCCCATTGGCCGCCCGGGAAAGCTACCTGCGCCTTTTCAAAGTCTATCACTCCCGGATGCGCGAATTAAACGCCCTGGATTTCGAAGACCTTATCGCCCTGTCCATCCAGCTATTAAGAGAGCATCCCCAGGTAAAGGAAAAATACCAGAACTGGTTTCGCTATATCCTGGTTGATGAATACCAGGACACCAATTACTCACAATATATATGGACCAAACTGCTGTCCGAAAAGCACCGCAATATTTATGTAGTGGGCGACCCGGATCAGTCCATCTACAGCTGGCGGGGCGCCGAGCCCTACAATCTCAAACGTTTTCTCAAAGACTATCCTGAAGCCCAGGTAATAAAACTGGAAAAAAACTATCGCTCTACCGGCAACATCCTGACGGCCGCCAACCATGTAATCCGCAACAACCAGGACCGGGAGGAAAAGGAGCTGTATACCGAGCAGGGCGAGGGAGAAAAGATAGTCCGTTTTTGTGCGGGGGACAGCTTCCAGGAAGCCCGGTTCCTGGCCGAAAATATTTCGGAGTTGGTTCGGCAGGGTATGAGTTACAAAGATTTTGCCGTCTTTTATCGCACCCATGCCCAATCCCGGGCTATTGAAGAAGCCCTGGTCAGAAACAACATTCCCTATCGCATCGTAGGCGCCCGCAAATTCTATGAGCGCAAAGAGATCAAGGATTTGCTGGCCTATTTAAAATTGATCGGAAATCCCAGTGATGTGCTGAGCTTCCGGAGGGCCATCAATGTGCCGCGCCGGGGCATAGGGGAAAAGACCCTGGAAAAAGTTGAAAATTTAGCCCGGGAAAAGCAGCTTCCCATACTGGAAGTCTTGAGCGACAGCAGCAATCTCAGCAATATCCAAAACAAGGCCCGCAATCAATTGGAAGAGTTTTTCGGTCTGATCAGTTATTATGGATCGCTTTTGACCTCCGGGGCATCGATAGCGCAGCTGATCGATGAGGTTATGGACAGCAGCGGCTACGTTCAGGAACTTCAGAAACAGGACCGCCATGAAGCGGAAGCCCGTTTGGAGAACCTGCATGAACTGCGTTCTCTAGCCGTAGAATATGAAAAACAGGGCGGGTCAGGTCTTGAGGAATTCCTGGCCGGTATTGCCCTGGTGCAGGACACCGACGACCTTGATCAATCGGATACGGTTTTTCTGATGACTCTGCACGGGGCCAAAGGGCTGGAATTCCCGGTTGTTTTCATGACCGGGATGGAGGAAGGGGTTTTTCCTTCCTATCGCAGCGAAAGCCCGGAAGAGATGGAAGAAGAAAGGCGGCTGTGCTACGTTGGTATAACCCGGGCCAGAGAGCGTTTGTACTTTACCAATACCGTCACCCGGCTGCTTTACGGATATGAGAGGAATAACGCTCCTTCTCGTTTCCTCCAGGAAATCCCCGAGGAATTGCTGGTGGTTCCTGCCACCCGGCTGCCCGTACCGGGCAAGCTGGAAGAGGGCGATATGGTTCGCCACCGCAAATTCGGCATGGGGGTCATCATTCAGTTCGTGGAAGACGAGCAGGTAGTTATCGTAGATTTTGAAAGAGGCGGAGTCAAGATGCTGCGGCTCGATTTAGCCCCCCTGGAAAAAATGAGCTAGCGGCAGAGCGACAATAAAGGCGAATCTCTGCGTCATCTCTAAAAACCGCTCCATCAACGTACCATCGTACGCCTCAGTCGCGTTTTTTAGCGCTTCCTTGACCATCAATATTATTTTGAGCGGAGCGAAATGGAATCGTGGCGCCTGGATGGTGCTTCGCCTTTCTTGTCACTCGGCGATTTTGCCAATATGTAGAATTGGGCAGCTTAAGTTGGACATTTGGGAGGAATGATGGTGGCCGACCCGCAGTCAAGAATTGAGGAACTGCGCACTGAAATAAGAAAACACGAATACCAGTACTATGTGCTGGATGCACCTTTGATCAGCGACCCGGAATACGACTGCTTGATGCGTGAACTGCAGCGCCTGGAAGAACAAAACCCGCATTTGATTGTCCCCGAATCGCCCACCCAAAGAGTGGGCGGGCAGGCTTTGGATAAATTTACCCCGATAAGACACAGCAGCACCCTGCTCAGCCTGGATAACGCCTTCTCCTACCAGGCTCTGCTCGAATTTGACCGCCGCGTACAAAAGGTAGTGGAAACCCCCCACTACGTCGGTGAACTGAAGATCGATGGAGTGTCCATAGCTCTTACCTATATTGACGGGCTGCTGGTCAGTGCCGCCACCCGGGGAGACGGGCAGGTGGGAGAGGATGTAACCGCCAATGTCAGGACTATTAAACAGGTGCCGCTTCGGCTCTATCGCAATCTGCCCCGCCTGGAAGTGCGTGGTGAGGTCTATCTTCCCAAGAAGGAATTTTTGAGGCTCAACCAGGAAAAAGAAGAAAATGGCGAAAGGGTGTTTGCCAATCCCCGCAATGCCGCAGCCGGCTCCCTGCGCCAGCTCAATCCTTCTATTACCGCCGGCCGCAACCTGGCCGCCTTTTTCTACGACATCCTCTATCTGGAGGGTGAAACCCTTTTTGAACAGCGCCAGGTTTTGAGCTTTTTAAAAGAGATGGGTTTGCCGGTCAGCAGTGAGGCCAGGTACTGTGAAAGTATTGAAGAAGTCTTTGCCATGACCGGCGCGTATGAAGAGAAGCGCTATCAACTGCCCTATGAAATCGACGGGATCGTGGTGAAGCTCAACCAGCTGGACTTGCGGGCCGAGCTGGGTGCAACCGCCAAAAGCCCGCGCTGGGCCATTGCCTACAAATTCCCGGCCGAGGAAAAGGAAAGCCGCCTGCTGGATATCGAAGTCAACGTGGGGCGCACCGGAATCATCGCTCCCACCGCCATCCTGGAGCCGGTCTCCCTGGCCGGTACAACGGTCAGCCGGGCGACCCTGCACAACTATGACCTGGTGCGGGAAAAGGATATCAGAAAAGGGGATCTGGTTCTGGTTCACAAAGCCGGAGACATCATTCCCGAAATCATTCGCCCTTTAAGCGAAAAACGCACTGGCGCTGAAATTGAAATAAGCCCGCCGGAGGCCTGCCCGGCCTGCTCAAGCAGGGCGGTCCGCCTGGAGGGAGAGGTGGCCTATCGCTGTGAAAACATCAACTGCCCGGCCCGCCTCAAGGAAAGCCTTATCTTTTTCGCCTCCCGCACAGCCATGGACATAGAGGGCCTGGGACCCAGCCTGATCGATCAGCTGGTGGAAAAAGAACTGGTTGACAAGCTGGAGGATATATACCAGCTGGAAGAAGCGGGGCTGGCCGAACTGGAGCGGATGGGGAGCAAATCGGCCGCCAATCTGGTTAAGGCCATTGAAGAGAGCAAAAAGCGGCCCCTGCACCGTCTGATAACCGCCCTGGGCATCAAGCACATCGGGGCCAAAAGCGCCCGCCTGCTGACCGGAAAGTATCACCATTTAGACGACTTTTTACATCTCAGTGAAGCGGAACTGCTGGCTATTCCCGAGATCGGACCCAAAATGGCGGAGAGCCTCCTGTTCTTCTTCGCCGAGCCGCGCAACCTGGCCACCCTGGAGGCCCTGCGAGAGGCCGGCCTCAACCTGGAAGAGGAAAAGAGTTCCAGCTTTAAGCCTTTGCTGGGATTGAGCTTTGTCCTGACCGGAGCCCTGGAAACCATGACCCGCGAAGAAGCGGAAGAAAAGATTCAAGCCCTGGGCGGCAAAGTCAGCAGCAGCGTCAGCAAGAAAACCAGCTACGTGGTAGTAGGCTCCGAACCGGGCAGCAAGTACGACAAAGCCATACAGCTGGGCATTAAGATCCTGGGAGAAGAAGAACTGTTGCAAATGTTGCATGAAGGAACTTATTGAACACGAGCGCATCATGAAGGCTGTTTTTATCCACTCCCGCCATTCCGCACATCTCTTGTGGTTGTAGTATTATATATAGTATCAATTTGCAATGATTGTGAAGGACTACCGGCCCTGGGCCTGCAGGATGATCAAGTGCAGAATTCGTCAGCCCTTACCAGGACCAACTCCCGGACTGGAGAAATTAAACGCCGGAGCTGTCCGGGTCAAGATTATTCAGGATGTGCGCCAGGGTTCGTTCAAACTGATCGATTTCAGCCTCGCTCAAACCATCATAAAACTTGCCCGTCATTTCCCGGGAGACTGCCGCGTATAACTGCTGTTCCTCAGTCGTCATTTCCCGGGCCGATACCAGCAGACTGCGCCGGTCGCGGGAGTCTGCCCGCCGGTTCAGATGACCGGCGGCCTCCAGGCGGTCCAGCATACTGGTCAAGGTCGATTTGCCCAGGGAGGTCTGCCGGGCCAGTTCCTGCATGGAAATATCGTTGCTGCGCCAGAGCACGAACATAATGCGCCCTTGAGCCGGGTTTAAATCCTTGATGCCGTATTCCTTCAGCTTGCGGGCAAACAAGCGGTCGGCCAGGTAATGCACCCTGGCTATTAAAAACCCCCCCGCTCGGGCAGATGGCAGCTTGTTCTGGTCAGTCCCTGATCGGCCTGTTTTACTCATATCTCGAAATGGCAGGTCTGGAGCTGGTAATAACAACGCGCCTCATGGGGCTTTAAGCTCAGCACTGCATAGTCAGGGTCCTCCCAGCCTTGCGGATAGTACATTTCCCAGCCCGGCTGCCAGAGGGAGCGCTTTAACTCCGGCTCATGCACTTCTTCCAAGTGGCCGATCAGGTTGAGGCCAAACCATTGTTCCGGCAGAGAATAGTAAGCGCAGGCGCGGGGAAGGGCGCGGATCTGGGCCACCTTGCGGGACGAGGTATTGCTGGTAAAATAGACCGTGAAATCCGGCGATCCTTTGAAAAACGCTTTGAGGCCCGGGTACTGTTCTTCGTTGATGAGATTGAACATAGCGCGTGTTTCCGGGAATCCTTCTGGATTGACGGTGCTTACGTAAACGATGGCTGTCCTGCGCATCAAATCCAGGCACAGCTTTTGCCAATCCATATCTATTCACCTCCATATATAGTTCTATCTCCATATATAGTTCTATATAGAATAATACTATATAGAACTATAAAAGTATATAGTCTCATGAAAAAAGTCCCAGCCTTAAAGCCGGAAATTTATTGTCAAGTAAACTTAAAACGGATTGCTACTCTTATATTTTAGCTAGGCCCGATTTTAGAGTATTTACTGATTATATTCCAGTACGCTCTCTTCTCCATGACATGAGGAAGGTCTGTTGAATTATTCATGTCATAAATGCGACCGGTCGATACCAAAACATAATCGTTCAGACACGACATTTGAATATAAGACGAGGTTGCCTTCCGCAAAATAGGGTAGTACATGGTGATTTTACAAAGAATACATCAACTCTTGACATTAATTGCACAATCATCTACCATGGGGCCAGGTAACTTATATTCCTATAAAATACTTTTAAACAAATTTATGGATAATTTGACTGAAAAGGAGGCATGTAGACCATTGTATGTCCATTCGAATGAGGGAGGAGGTGAAAACATGAACCCTATTTTAGCTCGCTCACCACCTAATAGAAAAATAGCGGCCCGGTAGGTAATGAGGGAATCGACTTGCAATCTTAGCCCATTACAACCCTACGTGAGCCACTATTAACACTTATTAAAATAGAAGAAATAACATCAGTCAATACATTATTGAAAATACAGAGAATTTTCGTAAATATTTAATAAGAAAGGAATGATAAAATGCTAAAGAATAAAAAACGAGTGGTTACTTTGTTAATGTTCGTTTTGATTTTATTATGTTCTACTACTCAGCCTGCTTCTGCTGCAGTAAGTTATAAATTACTTCCCATTACAGGATATCAACAGGAAGATACTAACTTGTGTTGGGCTGCGTGCGAACAAGCGGTTCTTGGCTATCTGGGATTCTCTCCATTACCGAGTCAATACTCGATAGTAACTACTGTATTTAATCCTTACCAAAATGCGCCGGCAAACGCGAATCAAGTAACTAATTCATTAACAGGTTTTGGTTGCAATGCGAGTGCTAGCGCTTATTCGGTTACTTTTAGTACAATTCAAAGTTATATTGATAATTACGATTCCCCTATGATCACTAATCGGTCAGGCCATGCCACCCTTATACGTGGTTATTATCATAATTCTTATCCCCCAAGACAGGATGTATATTTTATTGATCCTTCGCCATCTGCTGATCGTTATCAATATATGGCTTACACTATGTATTATCCCAATTGGTACTGGACAGTTAAGGATATTTGGATTTAGGAAAGGAGGTTTTTACCGTGGGAAAATCTATTAAAAATATCATAGCGGCAGCATTAGGGCTTTTAATGCTTTTTACATGCAGTACTTCCTTAGCTGCAAATCTAGATGACCAAAAAAAGGTTGAATCCATTACAGCATCAGCTGAAAAATTGTTCGAAGAGGATAAACCAGTTTTTGAGGTGGATAAAACCAATTTCGGTTTGTCTGATGGGGAGTCCTATTCCAATGCAGTCTTGGGTGAGGGCGTTGTCTATTATGTGATGTCGGAAGACAGTCTGAATGGCAGACAAGAAAACGCCGATCCTTTTACCATGGGCGGCTATATTTTCCCAATTAAAGTCGGGAATAAGGGCGCAGGGATTTTTAAATTAAAGGAGATTAATGGTGAATTAACAATTGAGGGCGGAGCCAGTTATTTAACATTTGAGCAAGACTTGATAAATGCTAAAAATGCTAATAAGAGCAAAGGTGATACCAAATATATTTATGATAACATAGTTAATCTTTACGGCTTGGCTGTTTATAATGAATCTGGAATCGATTTCATTCCTATCCGCGATAATAAGAGTTTTGGCTTAACAAGCGGCCAAATAAGAACTTTTAACGAGATTCTTCCCCAGGTACACCTGCGTTATCAAGAGTTGATGAGGAATACAGAGCTGGCAGGAGGTATCGGTTATAGCAACACGGATGCCTCTAGCAAAGCTGCTGCATCCACCGGTGGAGGTAATATAAAGTATGTTATCATAGCATTAAGTATTGTTGCATTAGGGACAGGGTTTATCATTATCCGAAAAAGAAAACATGTTATCGAATGAGAAGTTGTTCAAGGGCTGGTCCGCTTGCTAGTGCCAGCCCTTTTAAATGCCAGGGGTACGGGGGGGTTACATGTTTGAGATATGTAAGCGATCCCGCTCCCCTGGCATTCGTCTCCCTGCCTTCAATAGGCGGCTGTAAGTAGCCCTGGGCCTACAAATTATTAGGTGTTCAGGTGTTTTTTTGTTATAATAATGTGCGTATATATATTTGAATGTTAAGGATGGGAGGGATATAGATGGCTCTCTCCATTGAGCAGGTTGAACATGTAGCCAGGCTGGCCCGCCTGGACCTCTCCGCCGCCGAGAAAGAGGCCTATGCGCAACAATTGGGCATGATACTTGAATATGCGGACCGGATCAACGCCCTGGACACGGAAGGGGTTGAACCGCTTGATCATATTCTTCCGATAAGCAATGTTTTCCGGCGGGATCAGGAACAGGCGAGTCCCCCCCGGGAGGAAATGCTGGCCAATGGACCTCTGGTTGAGGAAGGTCAGTATAAAGTGCCCAAGATCATTTAAAGGAGTGGGCTGAAAGATGCAGCTATGCCAACTTACGGTCCATCAGCTGATGGACCTTCTAAAGAGCAGGGATACGTCGGCTTTTGAAGTCGCCCAAGCCTATGCCCGGCGCATAGGGGAGGTGGAAGACCAGGTAAAAGCTTTTATAACCCGGACCGAAGACCTTGCTCTTGAACAGGCAAGGTTTTGTGATGAAAAGGGCGGTTTTTCCGGCCTGTTTGGCGTGCCCTACGGTTTAAAGGATATCTTCTGCACCCGGGGAGTAAGGACCACGGCGGGCTCCAAAATTCTGGAGAACTTCGTCCCGGCCTATGACGCCACCGCCGCCCAGGCCCTTAAAAACGCGGGCGGATGCCTTTTAGGCAAGCTCAATATGGACGAATTCGCCATGGGCTCTTCCACTGAATCGAGCGCCTTTTTCCCCACCCGCAACCCCTGGGACCTGGAGCGGGTGCCAGGCGGTTCATCGGGCGGCTCGGCAGCGGCGGTAGCGGCCCGGGAAGTTCCCTATGCCCTGGGGACCGACACCGGAGGCTCCATACGCCAGCCCGCCTCGTTCTGCGGTATCGTGGGACTTAAACCCACCTACGGACGGGTTTCCCGCTGGGGAGTGATTGCCTACGCCTCGTCACTGGACCAGGTGGGGGTGTTCAGCCGGGACGTGCGCGACTGCGCCCTGGTCATGAATGTCATCGCCGGCCACGATCCGCTGGACTCCACCAGTGTGGATATGGAACGCCCTGATTATACGGACTTTTTACAGATGGATATAAAGGGTATGAAAATCGCCTTCCCCCGGGAGTATTTCCAGGAAGGGATCGAGGAAGGAATAAGAACCGCGGTCAAGGCCGCTTTGAAAAAATACGAGGAGCTGGGCGCCGTAGTGGAGGAGGTTTCCCTGCCTTACAGCGAATACGCCCTGCCCGCCTACTATCTGGTGGCAACTGCCGAAGCCAGCGCCAACCTGGCCCGCTATGACGGGGTAAGGTACGGGTTGCGCGATTTTTCGGCCGACAATGTGGTCGATATGTTCTCCTTGAGCCGGGCCAGAGGCTTTGGCGATGAGGTGAAACGCCGCATCATGCTGGGTACTTATGCTTTAAGCTCCGGCTACTATGACGCCTATTATTTAAAGGCCCTGAAGGTGAGGCGCCTGATCAATGAGGACTTCGCCCGGGTCTTTGAAGATTATGATGTCATTGTGGCTCCTACCACCCCGACCACCGCGTTTAAGATAGGGGAGCAGATCGGCGATCCCCTGACCCTTTATATGAACGATATCCTGACTGTCCCGGTCAACATGGCCGGTTTGCCGGGAATGTCCATACCCTGCGGTATGGTCGGCGGGCTTCCGGTAGGAATGCAGCTGATTGCCAAACCGTTTGATGAAGGCAGCATCTTCCGGGCGGCCTATGCCTTTGAACAGCACACGGAATTTCATAAGATGCAGCCGCAGTTGGGGGTGAAATAGCATGCCGGATTTCGAAACCGTAATCGGATTGGAAGTACATGTGGAGCTGAAAACCCGGAGCAAGATCTTTTGCTCCTGCGCCAACAGCTTCGGAGGGGAGCCCAACACCAATGTCTGCCCGGTTTGCTCGGGGTTTCCGGGTATGCTGCCGGTATTAAACCAGCAGGCGGTTGAATATGCTATTATGACCGGTCTGGCCCTGAATTGTGAAATAGCCGAATTCAGCAAGTTTGACCGCAAGAATTACTTTTACCCGGATCTGCCCAAGGCTTACCAGATTTCGCAGTATGATCTGCCTATCTGCTTGAGTGGTTATCTGGATATCGAACTGCCCGGCCAGGCCAGGAAAAGAATCGGCATCACCCGGGCCCATATGGAAGAAGACGCCGGTAAACTAGTGCACCAGGGAGATATCACCTCAACCCCCTTTTCCCTGGTCGACTTAAACCGTTCCGGAGTGCCCCTGCTGGAGATAGTATCCGAGCCTGATATGCGCAGTGCCCAGGAGGCGCGCGCCTATCTGGAGAAGCTTCGCTCCATACTTCTGTTCGTGGGAGTTTCAGACTGCAAGATGCAGGAAGGCTCGCTGCGCTGTGACGCCAATGTTTCGGTGCGGCCCTTGGGCCAGGCGGAATTCGGCACCCGCGCGGAGATCAAAAATCTAAACTCCTTCCGGGCCTTGGAGAAGGCGATTGAATATGAAGTCCGCCGCCAGGTGGAGGCTATTGAAGACGGCGAAACGATCATCCAGGAAACGCGCACCTGGGATGATGACAAACAGGTCACCCGTTCCATGCGCTCCAAAGAAGACGCGCATGATTACCGCTATTTTCCGGAACCGGACCTGCCGCCCCTGCGCATTGCCCGGGAGTGGGTGGCCCGGGTCAAAGAGAGCTTGCCGGAGCTGCCCGATCAGGCCCAGCAGCGCCTGGTGGAAGAATACGGACTGCCCTCTTATGACGCCGGCTTGATCACCTTGAGCCCTGAATACCTGGCCTTTTTTGACCAGTGCCGGGCCGGGTACGATCAGCCCAAGGTCATAGCCAACTGGATGATGGGAGAATTAAACCGTCTTTTAAACCAGAACAACATGGAAATTACCCAGTCCCGGATTAAGGCCCATCAGCTGGTGCAGATGCTTCAGCTTCTGGATGAGGGTGCCATAAGCGGCAAGATGGCCAAGAGTATTTTTGAAGAGATGTTCTTTACCGGCAAAGACGCCGCGGAGATAGTTAAAGAAAAGGGCCTGGCGCAGATTTCGGACCAGGATGCCCTGAAGCCGATGATCGAACAGATCGTAAAAGAAAACCCCAAGGTGGTCCAGGACTACAAGAACGGGAAGGAAAAAGCTTTCGGGTTCTTTATCGGCCAGATAATGCGAATTACCAAAGGCCAGGCCAACCCGGCCCTGGTTAACCAGCTGCTCAAGGAAATACTCAATCAGCAATAACCGGCACTGGTATTATAGGGCGATGCACCGGGTTTTGACAGGGAGAGGAAGTGAAAGCAATGACTTATTCCGGTAAAAATAAAGATTGGTTTTTAGAAGAGGGCGCTAAAGTTCATATCGTCGACACCACCTTGCGGGATGGTGAACAGACGGCCGGGGTAGTGTTCGCCAACCAGGAAAAAATACAGATTGCCAAATATTTGGATAAGATCGGAGTGGCCCAGATTGAAGCGGGTATTCCGGTTATGGGAGGCTCGGAAAAGGATTGCATTAAAGCGATCGTCGGGCTGGGTCTAAATGCCAGCATTATGGCCTGGAACCGCGCAGTAATCGCTGACATTAAGGAATCGATCGACTGCGGCGTAGATGCCGTAGCCATATCCATCTCAACCTCTGACATCCACATCGAGCATAAACTGCAAACCACCCGGGAAAACGTATTGAAAATGATGAGCGACGCGGTTAAATTTGCCAAGGACAACGGGCTTTACGTATCGGTGAACGCCGAGGACGCCTCCCGTTCCAACGCTGAATTTTTAACCGAATTTGCCCTGACTGCCAAGCATTCCGGGGCCAACCGCCTGCGCTTCTGTGATACGGTGGGAATCCTGACCCCGCTGGCTACTTTCCGCTATATCAGGACGCTTATTGACGCGGTAGGTTTGGATATTGAGATGCACACCCACAACGATTTCGGCATGGCTACCGCCAATGCCCTGTCTGGAGTTTATGCAGGCGCCACCCATGTTGGGGTTACCGTCAACGGATTGGGTGAGAGGGCCGGTAATGCCTGCCTTCAGGAAGTCATTATGGGGCTTCGCCACCTGATGAACGTCAACGTGTCCTCCAACACCCCCATGTTCAGGGAAGTGGCCGAATATGTGGCCCAGGCTTCGGGCCGCATCCTGCCGGTCAGCAAACCCATCGTCGGCTCTAACATATTTGCCCATGAATCAGGCATCCACGGCGACGGAGTGTTGAAAAACCCGCTTACCTACGAAGTGTTTACGCCCGAAGAAGTCGGCCTGGAAAGACAGATTGTGATCGGCAAGCACTCCGGCAGCGCCGCTATTATTTCCAAGTTCCATAAAGAATATGGCTTGAATCTCGGCAATGAGGAAGCTCACATTTTGCTGCCCATGGTCCGGGACATGTCCATACGCCTGAAGCGTTCTCTGTTTGATAAGGAACTGATGTATTTATACGAGGAATACAAGCGGAAAAAGAAAAACCCAAAATAGCATTGCCTCCCGGAAACGGGGACGGATTTTATATAGCAACCAATCAGGAAGGGGAAATTGAATTTGACCAACATCACTGGGGAAAAAATTGTGGTAGAAAACGGAGTCCTTAAGGTCCCCGATCATCCGATTATACCTTTTATCGAAGGGGATGGAACCGGCCCCGACATCTGGGCGGCGGCCTCCCGGGTCCTGGATGCGGCCGTAGACAAGGCCTATCAGGGCCGGAAGTCGATTGTTTGGAAAGAAGTTCTGGCCGGTGAAAAGGCCTTTAAACTGACCGGGGAATGGCTGCCCAAGGAGACCTTGGACATTATCCGGGAATACATTATAGCCATCAAAGGACCTCTGACTACACCGATCGGCGGTGGCATACGCTCCTTGAACGTAGCTTTGCGCCAGGAGCTGGACCTCTATGTATGCCTGCGCCCGGTACGCTATTTCCCGGGAGTACCTTCGCCGGTCAAACGCCCTCAGGATGTGGACATGATTATTTTCCGCGAGAACACCGAGGACATCTACGCCGGTATTGAATATCCCGCCCAGTCCCCGGAAGCGAAGAAACTTATTGCCTTCCTCCGGGAAGAACTGGGAGTGTCCAAGATCCGGTTTCCTGAAACCTCGGGTATTGGGATAAAGCCCGTATCCGAAGAGGGCAGCAAGCGGCTTATCGAGGCGGCGATTGTCGAGGCCTTGAAGATGAAGCGCAAGAGCGTAACCCTGGTCCACAAGGGCAATATCATGAAATTTACCGAAGGGGCTTTTAAGAACTGGGGCTATGAGCTGGCTGAGACCAGATTTAAAGATAAGGTATTTACCTGGGATGAATACGACCGGATCAAAGAGGCTGAAGGGGAAAAAGCGGCCGATCAAGCCCAGCAGGAAGCTGTGAAGCAGGGCAAGTTGATCATCAAGGATGCCATCGCCGATATCTTCCTGCAGCAGATTTTGACCAGGCCCACCGAATTTGACGTGGTTGCCACCCTGAATCTAAACGGGGATTATGCATCCGACGCCCTGGCCGCCCAGGTAGGCGGAATCGGAATTGCTCCGGGGGCCAATATCAACTACCTGACCGGACATGCCATATTTGAAGCCACCCACGGCACGGCGCCCAAATACGCGGGGCTGGATAAAGTGAATCCTTCCTCGGTCATTCTATCCGGGGAGATGATGCTGCGCCACCTGGGCTGGAACGAGGCGGCCGGCCTTATTATCAACAGCATGGAAAAGACCATTGCCGGTAAAGTGGTCACCTATGACTTTGCCCGCCTTATGGAAGGCGCCCATGAGGTCAAATGCTCCGGCTTTGCCGATGCGCTGATCAGCAATCTGTGATACGGGATTGTGTTATAAAGATAATAAAGTGCGAAAACCCTTTGCGTTTGCGAAGGGTTTTCCTGATTTAAGCTTTGTTAGATTTACGTATGATAAGCCAGACCAATAGTTCCCGGCCCCACATGCGTTCCTATTACCGGCGTCGCTTCGTAAATTTCCACTTCCTGCTGGTAGATTTCATCAATCATACTTTTTAACTGGAGAGCTTCACGAGGAGCTGATACGTGGATGACCGCCAGTTGCTGTATATTGACCAGGTCCTTTTTCATTTCTCCCAGTATCCGGTTTATAGCCCGGGACGAAGTCCGAACCTTGTCAAAGAGCTCTATTTTACCCTCGTGCAGGTGGAGAATGGGTTTCATCTGCAGAATGGTGCCGATGTATTTGCTGATTTGGCTGATGCGTCCGCCCCGGGCCAGGTACTCCAGATTATCGACAATGAAAAAAAGCCGGTTGTTCTGCTTGATCCGCTCCAATTCAAGTTCAATGTCCTTTAACGAGCAGCCTTTTTCTATCATCTCACAGGCCCGGGCGATCAGGAAACCTTGACCTATGGTGGTGCTTTCCGAGTCGACGAGGGTTACCCGCTGCGGTTGGGGGGCCATGGCGGCAGCTGTCCCGGCTGATTGCAGAGTACCGGATAAATGAGATGATATGGTAATAACCAGTATTTCATAGTCACTGGGGTATGATTCAAAGGTATTGAGGAAATCCCCCGCTGAAGGTTGGGATGTTTTGGGAAAAATCGGTTCGCGCCTCAATAGCTCGTAATAGTCCTGGCAGCTTATATCCACACCTTCACGAAATACTTTATCCTTGATATGGATATTGAGGGGAACAATTTTTATAGCATACTTTTCAATGAGACCGGCCGGTATATTGGCAGTACTGTCTGTTACAATTGCAATGGCCATATCTTCTCCTCTCTCCGGGCAGCTGTTGCTGGAACAGCTCGTAGTCCTAATTTATCTTCAAATAGTCAGAATAGTCCGGCTTCACGGCTGGATAAATAATACTCTGATGAGCATCGACTGTCAAGGATGCCTGAACCGGGCAGAATGGCCTGGTTAGGAGACCTGGCTGTATAGTTCCTCATAGACGTGGCTGAGGTTGACGGCCAGGATGCGCACTCTGGGTAGTAAACCTTCCCGGGCGGCGGCCTCGATGAGAGCAGCCAGTTCAGAGATCCTTTTAAATCCATATAAACCGGCTGATCCTTTGATATCATGGCTAATATTCTGAATTGCCTCAAGGTCACCGGTATCCAGCGCCCCATGCAGCTCCTGCAGGTTATCACTCAAACAGTCAATAAACTCGGGCATCAGGTCGTTTAAGAGCTGCTCATAGGGCACCTCCGAGACTGGGTTAGCCTTCCGGCCGCTCATCAGGTTTCTATTAATAACCGCTATCAATTCCTCGGTTTGAAAGGGTTTGGCAATATAGTCCGAACACCCGCATTGAAAGCATTTTTCCCGGTCCCCGGCCAGTGCATGAGCTGTCATCGCTATAACCGGAACCTGGCTCAAATCGGGATCCTGACAGATGTGACGGGTGGCGTCATAGCCGTCCATTACCGGCATCTGCATGTCCATCAAAACTACGTCAAAACCCCGGCTTTGCATAAGCCGCAGGCACTCCAGCCCGTGCTGGGCGATGGTAACTTCGAAGCCATAGCTGGTGAGCATCTGTGATACAATGCGCCGGTTAACGCGATTATCCTCAACCAGCAGTATCTGTACCGGGTTAAAGGCGAGCAGGTTGTTACCCCCCTGGTTCAAGAGGGGTTCCGCTTGGGCATGTCCGTCAGACGGTCTGTTTTCGTTATTAAGTCCTATCGGAATCCGTATATGAAAAACCGTTCCCAATCCTTTTTCACTTTCCAGCCATATTTCCCCATTCATTAATTCAACCTGCTTTTGACATACATACAGACCGAGACCGGTTCCGCCATAGTGCCTGGAAGAGGAAGCGTCCGCCTGGGTAAAGGGATCAAAAATGCTGTCTAGTTTATCTCGTTCTATCCCGATGCCGGTGTCGGCAATGCTGATAACCAGGTATTCCTGGGCATCCTGGCTTTCGATCTGAGCCCTGATATGAATGCCGCCCTGAATTGTGAATTTGATGGCGTTGTTTAAGATATTGAGAAGGATCTGGCGCAACTTGATGTGGTCGATCAATACCGGATGGTCCTTGGCTCCTTCGATCTCTGCGGTAATATAGAGCCCTTTCTCTCTGGCCGGGGGCTCGACCGTAGACATAACCCGGTTGAAGACATCCTGTAAATAGCAGGGGGAGTAGGCCAGGCTTTCCATGCCCAATTCGATCTTGGATACATCCAGTATATCGTTGATGATGCGCAGCAAGTGCTCGCCGCATTCCTGAATTACGGCAATGTTCTCCATCTGCTGCCGGTCCAGGCGGCTCTGCTCCAGGAGACTTACCGAACCCAGAATACCGATCATCGGAGTGCGTATTTCATGACTGATATTGGCCAGGAACTGGGTTTTGGTGTAATTGGCTATTTCCGCCCTTTCTCGATTGTCCACCGACTCACTGATATCGGTGGAGATTATCATTACCGTATCGGACCCCAGTTTTTCGTCGCAGCCTGCTATACGATGCATAAAGGTCCTGCGGCGGCTGTCCAATTGAAGCTGCAGTTCTCCCTGCCAGGGATGTCCGGTATCCAATTGTTTTTTGATCTCCCCGACCAGGTTTTCGTTCAAACCGAACTTGCGATACAAGGGCAGCCCCCGGCTTGCTTGGCCTTCTAAATCGTAAATTTCATGGGCCTTGTGATTGGCATATACCAGATGATCGTTTTTATCCAGTATTACAACGCTTTCCGGTATGTTTTCCAAAACCAGGGCGTGATACAGCGCCGGATTTTCCTCACCCGGTACGGCGGGAAGGGGTTCCTCTTTCTTTTTTTCCCGGGGCGAAAACCGGTTAATAATGGATTCGGACCGGTTTCGTTTTTTAAACTGCCTCAGGACAAACCGGGCCGTCAGACCCAGCAAGGCAAAGAAGCCCAGCAGGTTAAGATCCAAGCTGATATTAAGCTTATTCCAGGGTTGAAACAGATAAATCAAGGCTGCGCCCAAAATACAGCCCAGCGGGGCAAGACGCCCTATTACTGTCGAAAAATGCCAGAGTTTAGCCATTTTAAAGACCTCCGAAGCGGCAAAAAAGAGTACATTTATAAGATACTCCATGGAGGCTAAAAAACTTGTCTGGTTGTGGTTCCCAATTCCCAATTTTTTTTTCCCATACTGACGAATAATGAAGATTACGATAATATAAATAAGCTTTCTGAAGAACGGGCTGCTGCAGCGGCCCAAATTTTCAGCCTGGAGCATGCCGAGGTCGAACGAAAAAGCAGGAATTGGTCTTAATAGCAAGAATTTATTAAAGTGGAAACGCAAACATAATTCGGGGGTGGGCTTTTGACTGACAGACATATGGCAAGGAGTAGAACCAGACAACTGTGGATTGTCCTGCTATTGTGCATTTCCATTGGGATAATGGGAGCGGGGCCGGTCGCAGCAGACCAGACCATAAGAATATTCATTGACGGGCAGGAACTGTATTCTGACGTGGCCCCAATCATTGAAAACGGGCGAACCCTGGTGCCGGTGGCCGCTATCAGCGCGGGACTGGGCGCAGAGGTAAAGTGGCTGCCCAATGGTAGAAAAGTACTTATCAGCACCAAAGGGCCAATCCAGCAGGTGGACTTGCAGAGATCCGATACTTCGTTTATTCGTGTCTTTATCGATGACCGGGAATTGTTTTCCGATGTGGCTCCCATGATAATCGGCGGTCGCACTATGGTTCCCCTGGCGGCCATCAGCACCGGTCTGGGCGCCAACGTAACCTGGGACGCCAAAAACCGCAGGGTTCTGATAAACCGGTCGGGCGCACCTGACAATCCGCCAGTTGATAAGCCGGTTGATAATCTGATAAATACCACTATTTTTGGGGAATCGGTAGCCACCGCCGAACAGTTGCGCAGTCTGCAGCTTAAAAACAATCCATCCGCCCCTGATCTGGCCGGTCTGTACATAAGCATCGGCAGGGAATATGGCATAAGGGGAGACATCGCTTTTTGCCAGGCGGCCAAAGAGACCGGGTGGTGGAAGTATGGAAACCTGGTATTGCCCGAGCAAAACAACTACTGCGGGCTGGGGGCTACGGGAGCCGAGGCCACGGGTGAGGAAGACCTGCATGGAGCCGATCCTATACGGGTGAGTTACCGGACCGGAATGCACGGAGCTTTCTTCAGGACTCCGGCTGACGGGGTTGAGGCCCAGATTCAACACCTGTACGCTTATGCCTGCAGCGCCCCGCTGCCAGCCGGCAAGAGCATCGTAGACCCGCGCTACACCCTGGTCAAGAGGGGCGTCAGCCCCAAATGGGTTGATCTGAACGGACGCTGGGCGGTTCCCGGAACCGGGTATGGAGAGAGCATCTTGAACGACTATTACCAGCGGCTTTTTAATTGATAACGGCCCCAAAACCCGAAAACCAGAACCCGCTTGAAAGCCTGGATGCTTCTGGCGGGTTTCTTAAAGGTCTAACATAAGTAACCCAAGTGCTCAACATTAATTGTTCAGGTATATCTGGTAAGTTTTTTAAAGCCCCCCGCACCTTTTTTCAATGTTCAATAAACAAACCAAACCCTCGCTATTCTTAGTCTAGCGAGGGTTTGCGCCAGTGGAACATCTTAATCGGGTAGAGCCGGTTAAGATATCCCTTCACTTCTTTTAAAATTTAAAGAGCCAGTAGAATAATAAGGTTTTTAGTGCTGACTTCCACCTACTGGTCCTATGGGCCACACAACTTTGCCGTACATCTCATTTAGAACCTGGGCCAGCGCGGCATAAATGGCGGAAAGGCCACAGAAGATGCCTTCATATCCAAGGAAGTGACCAATTTCAACTCCCGCGTTTTCAGCACAAAGCAAGAAGAAAAGCACGGCCAGGGAAAGGAAAACAACCTGCAGGGCTCTATTGGCCTTAAGTGTACCGACGAACATAACTAAGGTAAATAATCCCCACATAAAGAAATAGGCTGCCATTGCACCGCCAGAGGGAGCCTGAGCTTTGCCCAGAGCGGGCATTAACCAGATAAAGACCAGTGAAAACCAGAACAGTCCATAAGAAGTGAATGCAGTGGTGCCGAAAGTGTTATTCTTCTTCCATTCCATTATCCCAGCGATGATCTGAGCAAGTCCACCCATAAAAATACCCATACCTACTATCATGGTATTGAGCGGGAAAAAACCTGCATTGTGAATGTTGAGCAGTACCGTAGTCATGCCAAAACCTATTAAGCCCAGGCATCCTGCGTTTGAAGTCGTATCGTTGATATTGACCGTTATTAATTCCCTTTTAGATCCATTAGATGACATATTTCCCCTCCTACCAGTACTTTTATATCAAGCTAATAAAGAACCTATAACTCACTCCTTTCTTGTGATAGTTAATTGTTTCACAACTTTCTTAATTCAACGCCATCGTCAAGATTCCTTTAAGCCGGTTCAAGAAAATCGAAATGATGAGAAATTAGCAGGCCAGAAAAATGCATAAAAAAAAGGCCGTTCGATGGCAAGCGAGCGACCCTGCTCATATATTTTTAATATGAGCATATAGATTGAGAAGGGAAAGTAAAGGTTCACAATAAAGTTCGTTGTCAGATTGCGAAGGCCGTGTGAACTGCAGCGTAAACCGGGAGTCCTGATAAAAAGTTATTAAGTTCGAATTACTGTAGTGACCGGATTTTAACTTTATTGCCTCACCTGATAACAATTTATGAACCGAGGGGGAGAAAGGTGATAACAATGGCAGAAAGATTTTTTAAAATTAGTGAGGTGGCAGAAATCCTGGGTATTGAGCAGCATACTCTGCGCTATCTGGAAAACGCTTTGAAGCTGAAGATTAAAAGAAATGAACGCAGTGACCGCCTTTACACAGAATCGGATCTGGATACTTTAAAGCTGGTTTTGGCCTTGAAAAACAAGGGCTTAAATACCACCGCCATCAAACTGGCCCTGGAAACCAACGAAGAGAATGCCGAGACCGGACTGCAGGCGGCCCACCGCCCCGCCAATCCCGAGGCCCTGGAAATCCTGTCGGTTACCCACCACATTTTGGAGCAAAACGAGGAATTGCTGGAAGGCAATCGCCGCCTGGAAGAAAGGGTGGAACGCCTGGAAAGCAAAATCGAGCTTCGCAATCAGGAACGCGAGAAAAAAATTGAGGAATTTCTCCAGCTATGGAAGGCGGAGCAGGGGCGGGGAAAAAGCTGGTTATCCTGGCTACGGGGTAAATCGTAAGTCTATTTATCACCATATATTTTCATTAGGGAGAGGATTTTAAAAAGAGCGGTCTGGCTATCATCCACCCCATAATGTTCCAGCTGCCGGGCATAATCTTCAGTCAGCATTTCATCCATAAATTTATAGGCTTTTATCAAGTCATAGGCAGCCCGCTGTTTGATGCGCACCTTATGCAGGAGATCGTCATCGTCTTGAAGTAAACCTTGGCTTAACAGCTTATTGTTATCAAGCTCCAGGCAGGCATGGGCCAGGTCTAAATAGACGGTAAGGGGGCCCTCCAATTCCTGTTTGCCTATGTCCAGTTCCAGTACCGGCTCCTGGTCCATAAAACGCTCCAGTTCAGGCCGGGGGTCTTCTTCGGCCGCTTCATACACCCGGAAGACCAGGCGCTCCGGGTCTTCAGAAATATTGTCAGGTGCATCCGGATAAAGGTTGCCGATTTCATAGCGACCGGCAAAATCCAATTCCAGGTGTGCGGAGTCGAAGGGTATTTCTTTCAATTGATTACCGGTGTTCGATTTTTGTTCCCGGTAAAAGCGAAAGGGATATATGGTTTTAAGATTCACGCGGCCGGCCGGGATGTACTCGGGCCAGCAGGAAAGGCCTTTAATTACGAAAAGATCAGGGGTATCGGGACGTATAACGGGAACGCCGGGGCATAGAGCGGCGATCTCTTCGGACAGGCCGGGGGTTAAAGCACCCCCACCCAGAAGCAGGATCCCGTCAAGCTGCCAACCCGCACTTTCCGCCAATCCGAGAGCCCGGGCCCGTTCATAGACCCCCTCCCGCCAGTAGCGGCGCAGCCGTTCAAATACCGGTTTTACGGCTTCTTTAAAATCATCCTGATGGAAGGATAGGTCTAGTGCAAAATCCTCATAAAAGCTATTAACCGTTAACTTAACAATTTCTTCGCAACCCAGTTGCATCTTTATATCTTCCGCCAGCTGCATCCATCTGTAAAACCAGTATTGTTCTTCGCTGGATTCGAGCCTCTCGTTCAAAATAGCCCCGGGCAGATCAATGCCATACTGCATTTGAAAAGCCGGAGCAATTAAGCGCCTTAAAACCATGCGGTCCACTTCTGAACCGGAAAAGGCGTCATGGCCCACTTGAAACTGGCTTTCTAAAAGTATTTTGTTTTGATCAGGGTAAAGGCTCATAAAACTGAAATCGACGGTGCCGCCGCCCACATCGATAATAAGCCAATCCCCGCCTTCAGCCTGATCGGGATGAGCGGAATTGTAACCCAGGATCGCGGCCAGGGGTTCGGGAAGCAATGTGATATCGTCCAGGGAAAAGGCTTTTTGGGCAGCGCTGATGAGCGCTCGGCGGCTTTTTAAACCGAAGTTGTTGGGAATGGAGAGGTTAATGGAGTCCGGCCGAAACCCCCTAGGGAGAATATAATACTCATTGAGGAAGCTAAAAAAGCTGTACAGCAAAGCCTCCAAGGGGTAGGGACCCAGTTGGAAGCCGCGGTTTCTTTTGAGGTGCAATTTGAAGAAGCGGGTGCTTAGATTGCGATCGCTTGCCAATTGTATAGCCGGAGCGCCGAAAAAAAGCTTATCCAGATCGGGAACATAAGTGGCTGCAGAAGGCATGCGCCCGCCCAACAGGTCCAGCATCCGCCCGTCTTGCCACCCAGCCAGTTTGGTGTAGGAAGTGCCGAAGTCGATTCCCAGCTTCATCGGGGCTGCTCCTTCCTCGTTATATTTACATAGGGCATTTCTTCGTCCTGTTCGTTGCCCACCCGGATGATAAAAAGGTCGCCCTCTTCATAAGCCACGATAATATCTTCCGAGCCGGGCGGAAGCTGGTCGAGCTTGTTTTTATCCAGAAGGTGCAGGAAGCGGGTCGGGAATGGTTTGCCGCTTTCCAGGGGAATTCGCTCCACCCGTACATCCAGGTCTTTCCACAGCCGCGACAAATTGCGGGGCGCCAGCAGCCGCTCCAGATCCGCCCGGATGTTGCTCAACAAATTGCTAAAGGAATCGAGGTTGTTAGCCACATGCAGCAGGACTTCCCGAAACTCCTGACGCCGTCTAAAGTCTTCGCGCATCATTTCTATGGCCCGCAGTAGATACTGGCGTTCCAGGTCCAGGTGATGGAGGCCGGTGACCAGCATAGATGACCGGGTGGCGCTTTCAGCGGGCCTGAATTTAACGAGCAGCTGGCCGGCTTCTTCCAGCCGACCCCGGGCCTGCTGGCTGAAGTTTTGGAAATCGGATTCGCCCGGGAGGGAGAACTCTTTTCCCAGGGCGTTTAATGAATCCAGGATGCGATTCAGATTCTGTTGGAGTTGCTTGATATCGAAGGACGTTTCCCAAGGCTCTCGGCAGGCCTGCAGCAATACTTCGCGGTATCCGCCTATTAAAAGGTGCTGCGCCCGCTCCAGCAAGAAGATGTTTTCGTCATACTGCTGCAGCAACCGGCGCAAGGCGTTTTTATATAACCCGGACTCGCCCAGCTTGAGGTAAAGGGGAAGGGTGGGCAGAACGCCTCCCATCAGATCGCTCCAATATTGACGGTAATGGGTAAAGGAGGCCGGCATTGAGCGCCTGCTCAGCCCGGCGGTTTTCTCCTCCAATTCTTTCAGGATGCCGGAACTTTTTACATAGGTTTTATCCTCTTTTTGCATTTGGCGGAGCAAAGCCCGGCAATAGTTCAGGTAGCTCAAAAGATCGGTGTAGCAGGCTCCCTGTTCAGGCTGGGCAAGATCCACCCGCTCCAGAAAATGGACCAGCGGCCAGCTGGCCAGGGACTTGCTCAAAGCCTGGCAGAGATCACGGTCTTCAGTCAGCTCTTCCAGCTTACTGGCCTGTTGGGCGGCAGCCTGGACGTGCTCCCGCCAGAGCCTCAAAGCTGTGGACAGGTCGATAGAATTGTGGTCTTCCCAGCGGTCGTTGGCCAGAATAAGCTGGTAGGTTTTCTCTTTCCCCTGGTTCAGGGTGGCGGTAAGCCTCTTTACCTGGTTGTACAGCTGGGCATACCGCTTGATGTTTCCTAATACTCCCTGGCGCAGGGTGTCCTCCTGCAAGGCCAGGTTTAGCTGGGACTGCATGTCCTCCTGGATAAGCTGGCGGTACAGAGGGAAGATCTTTTCATGAAAGCTGCTGTAATAAAAGGAATTTAGCTGGAGGATGTAGGCATCCAATTGCCTGACATCCTTAACTTCCGGGAGGGACCCAAGCTCCCTGTCCAGGTTCTGATGCAGGCGGTCCAGAAGCGTTTCCAATTGTGTGGTGTAGAGTTCCGCTGCGATCTCCCGGTTCATTATGACAACACCCCCAAAATGTGGCCCAGCATTACTTCGCGCTGCGCTCCGGCATCCTTGTGCCGGAATAGGTCCGGCCGGCTGGCGAGCTCGGCTTTTAGCCGGACCGGGTCATACTGCTCCAGTGCTTCGGCCAATCTGCGAATCCTATGGCGCAGGGGGCGGCCTAAAAGGGGAGCCAGATGCTCTTCCAGGGACCGGTTAAAAAACAGTTTGCCGGGGAGCCATTGCCATAGCTCCAGGTAGGATTCCATCAAGGCCGGGGCGGGGAAATTCTTTTGGGTAATCCGGCCCTGTTTATGTAAAAGCCTTACCATCTCCAACAGGGTCAGCGCTTCGTGCGGTCGGGTAGCCATGCGCTCGCGGGCGGTTGAAAGCCACTCCTGCAGCCGGTTTGAAGCGACTCCGGCCTGAATATCTTCTTCGCGCAGGGGGCCGACGTCGCCGGGCTGGACACTCCTGATCAGTTCCGATTTATACAGGACTTCCCACAAAACCTGATGGCTTTGCCCCTTAAGACCTTCGCTTATGGTTTCCAGCAAGTCCAGGTAGAGCATGGAGCCTTTGTCCCAGGGCAGGCGCGCAAACCGCTTTTCCCATAGGTACAGGGCACGGGGATAGGCCCGGTGGGTCTGGTCCAATAATACGGCCAGGGGCAAAATACTCCTACAGAGGCGGGTAAAATATTTAAAAATCTGGCTGTCCTCCAGAACGCTGACCAGGCGATTCTTATTTTGATAGTTGATATAGAGCTCGGCCAGCATCAACAGGGCGTCTTCCACCAGGCCGCATCGATAGGCTTGATCGCAGCATTCCAGCAGCAGATAAAAGCGTTCTGCTCCGAACGGGTCGGTAAAATGCCCTTCACTGGCCAGTTGTATGCGGCGGGCGGCTTCCTGCCAGAGCTGATGTTTTTCACCATGCAGGGTGGGGTAGGGATGGCTGGGGTGAGCTTCTTCCCACAGGTTCAAATTGTAAACCGGGTTTTGCCTGTGCAGGTTGAACTCACGCTCCCGCAACAGGTCGCGCAGCTGGCTGCTGGCGGTTCGAGCCATGATGTAGCGGCACTGTTCCAGGTCCAGGGCATTTATAATGCCGTCAAATTGCTTCTGCAAATCAGGATGAAAAAGGTTGATGAGAAACTGTAGCTTTTCCGGCCGGCAGGTTTGGGTACAGATTTTCCAGGCGGTAAAACCGAGGAAGTCTTCCAGAAGATCCCGCCGGCTGCCCAGCCATTTGAGAATCATTTGGTTGGCCAGGCTGTTAAAGAGGAGGTTGTAAAAATCATAACGCCGGCCTGAAAAATAGAAAGCGCGGTACATAGCAGCACAATCTTCGGCGCTGTGTAAAGTCCACCCGTCCAGGGAGGGCGTCTCCCTTAAATCCTGACGCATGGATAAATCTCCGTTCCACATGGAAAGGAGTTCGTCAACCTTTTGGTTTATCGGCCCTAATTCATTACTGATGTTCATATCCTCTAGCGCCTCAACTCTTCAAGTGCGAAATTTAGAACCTGGCAGGCGTTTTCCGCTTTAACCGGGTCTTCCTCGGTCAGGTAAATAAAATAATAGAGCGACTTGTCTTTATTGGTAAAAGTACCTCCCAATCGATCAGGCGCCAGGACCTCAATCCGGTCGCGGGGAACCTTGTTGCGGGTCAAATAGCGATAGCTCTGCAAACGGGTAATAAAGGCGTACCTCGACAAACGCTCAAAATGCACCTTTAGGCCCGGCTCCTTATAGGGATTGCCTTCTTCGTAAATGCACACCGCCTGGCCTGAACGGGGGCGGGGCAGGACCAGTTGGTCTCCACCCTTTTCCTGCAGCCGCTCGGTCCAGCGTAAAAGGTGCTGCTTTTCACCTCCGTGGTGAAAGGTATAATTTAAATAAGGCTGCAGTTCCGGAGGAAACAGCTCCCAGGAAGGCTGACCCGGCAGGTCCAGTATGTCCCGGTGGGTAAGAAGATAATTCAAAACATCGTCCAGCCCGTACCAGAAGCGGGGTAGAACGGTGTCGTAGCGGTCCTCCAGAACACCGGCGTATTGCTGGTAAAACAGGCTGTAGGACTGGGCTGACTTTCGCCCCATCTGCTCAATATATTCCATTAGCTGATGGTATTCCCCATCGGTCAAAGTCTGTTTTCGATCGAGTTTCCTAAATATTGCGCGCATAAGCTCCATCACATTTTTTATACATTCTATCCTAAGCGGCGTGCTTTTTAAAGTGAGCCCCCCCTAAGCAACCCGTTTTTAAAAGGTTGCAAAGACGTATCCCTGCTGTTTCAATTCCTTTAATATCCGATCCAGGGCTTCGGTATTGCTCTCGGAGACCGCGTGCAGCAAAATAACCGCTCCGGGGTGGACATTGCGGGTGACAAATTGGTAGGATTTTTCAGCGCCCGGCTGTTTGGCGGGATCCCAGTCTTCATAGGCCATGCTCCAAAATACACTCCGATAGCCCTGTTCCAGAGTCACAGCCAGGCTCAAATCGGAATAACATCCCATCGGAGGGCGCAGGTATTTGTCCAGGGTTATCCCCGTCCTGCTTTGCACCTCCTGTTCCAGGAGGGCGATCTCGGAGACTATTTCTTCTTTGGTCAGTTTAGACATATCTTTATGATTCTGGGTATGGCTGCATACCAGGTGCCCCTCGGCTTTCATGCGCCGCACCAGATCGGGCTGGGTTTTTACATATTGTCCGGTAATAAAAAAGGCGGCTTTAACCTGGTTATCCTTTAAAATGTCCAGGATTGGCTCGGTGTAGCCCAATTCATATCCTTCATCAAAGGTCAGGTAAATACGCTTGTCATCGTCGGGCAGCAGCCATATGCCCCGGTAGGCATCCAGCAAATTGGAGGCCTCCTTCGGTATGCTGGGGGTTTGGTGATTTTTAGCCGGGTTATAGTACCAGCTCAAAACCTGGCCGGCCGCCGCCGGGGTTGGGGGTGCGGTGGCGGTGTTTAATGAGCCGCTCTTATCGACAACGGGGGGAGGGGACGGAGCGGCATTTTCAACTGGATTTTCCGATGCCTGAGGCGGCGGGGCGGCGGGAGGGCCTGTACTACAAGCAATCACGGTAAAGAACAATCCCAGTATGAATAATAAGGCGCCCTGTTTTTTCATAATTATTACACCGTCCTTATTGGTAATAAATAATATCATTTTAAGACCCGGGTAGCTGGCAGACAGTTTCAATGTCCATTATCAATTCGTCCTCAAAATGAAGAAACTTCACTACGGTGCCGTCCTCCATCAGCAAAGCGACATGATCCTCGGTGTACCCCAGTATGCGCTTAACAGCTTTACCCTCCAAAACGCGACGCAACAGATTGTACTCTTTCAGCAATAAACGCGAAATATTTAACCCATGCAAAGAAACCACCTCTAATTAGATTATATAGAAAATGAGCGTTTTGGTTACACGCCCCGAACTGATTCTTGGGTACAGTTCGTTCAATTTATCCTTTAGCGGTAAACTTTTGGCATGAATCAATTGATTATCATTTTAGGGGTATCTTAGTTACTGCTGATCTGAGTAAACATATGATAAACTGGAATTATTAGGGGGTGCTGTGATGAAGGTTAAAGACTTGATGACCACTGAGTTAATTACAGTTGATAGTAGAAAATCTATCGACTATGCTTTAAGGCTAATGCGAGAATACAATATCAGGCGCCTTCCTGTGGTCGAAGGGGGGCGGCTGCTGGGAATGATTGTCCAGCACGATATAGAAATTGCCTTGCGCCGCCAGGAGGTTATTCTCGAAACCCCGGTTGATTGGATCATGACCAAAAAACTGTGGACCACCACCCCGGAAGCTGATTTGACCGAGGCGATTGACGAGCTGATCACCCACAAGATCAGTGCCCTGCCGGTTTTGGAGGGAAGCTCTCTGGTAGGGTTGATCAGCGAAATTGATGTATTGAGGATGGTAAAGCAAAAGCTTTTAACCGATGATGCAGTATGAAACAGAAACCTGTTAATTGGAGATCACGCTTTATCATAGGGCTGTTTCCGATACTGACCGTTTTGCTGCTTATCCCCGCGGCTGTTCAAAATCAGGAGGCCATTGCCAATCCGGAGGGAGCTCTTAAGACTTATCTGCACAATGCCCAACAGGGTAACATAGGTTTTGGACTGGCCGGTTTCTATAATAACCGGATGTCTTTCGAAGGGCTGGAACCGGGAGATCTGGTTTTGGGAGGCTATCCGGACTGCGCCTACGGGCGTTTTTCGCATGCCGCCATCTATCTGGGCAATGATCAGGTGGCGGAGGCCTATGCCGAGGTAGGCGTCCTGATTTCACCTGTGCAGCACTTTCATTCCTATAGCCAGGTATGCCTTTTAAAAGTAAATGCCGCTCCGGAAATTAAACAAAAGGCAGTAGAATACATTATGAGCAAAAGGGGCGCTCTGTTTTATCCTATTGCCTTTAAGCCGGGTGATCGCATCTGGAACTGCACTAAAATCATGTGGAAAGCCTATGCGGTTCAGGGAGTGGATCTGGATAGCGGCAATGACATCTGGGTTACGCCCGATTCTTTCTACCGCAGTTCCTGGGTGACTGTGATCCGTGAGCTTTAGCCTATGAAAATAGTAAGAGCGGCAGGGCGACTTTACCTTATACAGATCTTTGCTTTTAGTGCGGTTTCTTTGAGCACCTTCTTTCCCGGCCTGGATCTTCTGCTCGCTTTGCTCTATATCATCGTATTGATAGCAGAAGGCCGCCTTCATTCGGAGATGACCATTGCACAAAAATCTTCCGTGGTTTTTTTATGGCAGGGACCGGCTCTGTTTATGAGCATCTATGTGCTGGCGGAATTTACCTTTGCCAATCTGGATGATTACGCCATATTTGCCATGCAATTCTGGACCGCGCCCCTGCTGCCTTGGTGGTCGCTATTAAATGCCCCCACATCTGGCTCCTACCCCCTTTATTACTATTATGTGCTGGCTTCTCCGCTGCTGTTTGCAGTTGTCTATCTGGCGGCTTCGCTTAAAAAAATCCGTTGACGCCTCAATTGAGCCGCCAACGGATATTCATAAAAACCAGCAGCAAAGCAATACTAATTGCCGGTCAGTTAATAAGATTTATCCTTAAACAGGGACTTATTAAGCTCTTAACCGTTTGCTGCTGATTAATATTACTATTGTGCTCACCAGATTTTTTTTTATACCTGAAATTTTCATCAAAAATGAAGCCAGAGATACTTACTTGGTTGCAACCTTATTTGTAGTAAGGTTACTGGCTAAGATTTATCCTTGTGGTTAAGGGACTTAGCTCACTTTTTAGTATCTCTGGCTTCTTGAGTATATTTTGCTCAGGCGCGATTGAAATATTCAGTAAAATTGTGGAAGGATGATAAAAATGATTGAAGTCCACCTTCCGGGAAGAAACCGGACTCTAAGGCTTGGCTGTCTTCTACTCGATATCAATGGAACCCTGACGGTTGACGGCGAATTGATAAACGGAGTAGCCGATCGCATTGAGGCCTTGAAAAAAAAACTGGCCATCTATTTATTATCGGCCGACACCTATGGCAGAGCCCAGGCCACGGCTGACGCCCTGGGACTGGAATTCATTCGGGTAAACGCTGAAACAGGCGGAGTTGACAAAAGGGATTATATGATCAAACTGGGTAAAGAGCGTTCAGCAGCTATTGGCAACGGTTGCAACGATGTTTTAATGCTGGAAGAGGCAGCCCTGGCCATAGCTGTAATGGGCAGGGAGGGATGTTGCAGTGAGGCTTTGCTGCGTTCTGACCTGGTGGTAGCCGATATTAATGATGCGCTTGATATACTCCTTGATCCGCGCAGACTGGTTGCGACCCTCAGGGCCTAAAGCGCACCGGTCAATACGGGGACGAATATACGGAACGTTGTACTAGTACAACGTTCCGTATATTTGCGCCCATAATTTGGGCAGCTTTTTCCGAATTACTGCGTTGTCGTCAATCGCAATACGTCCAGTATTACTCACTCCTCCGCCTTGTACTTCAAAAA
>DHRK01000033.1:0-10223 GCA_002410325.1 Syntrophomonas sp. UBA5314 | reverse complement strand
CAATATACCGAATGTTGTACTAAAGCGTTCGTCCCCGCTGGTGATGGGTGCAGGCCGTTATGGCTCATCAGGCCAGGACATGCAGGTTGATAGCCCGGTCTTTGCCGCCGCTTTTGGCTAAATCGAACTCGATATGCATGCCGTGGCTGAGAGCGACGCGTCCGCTATAAAACACTGCTGTGCGGTCAAAGAACAGATCTGAACCGTCCTCGCTTTCAATGTACCCAAATCCTCGCGCATTATCGTACCATTTAACTTTTCCGAACATATGCTTGCCTCCTTTCCTACCGGTTAATATATTTTTCCCGGGCGGATAGTCTATCTATGCGGCCTAATTTTCATATGACATGATGATTGAAGAAAGTAGGTTACGCGATGTGAGGAAGAACGTCTAAAGAATTAAGGGAAAGGGCGCGCGTTGCGGGAGCTTTCAGGGTTAGCTCAGCAAGCCCATATCACTCAAAACTATTTCGAAAAGAGCGATAAGTTCAGCATCCAGCTTGCCGGCATCCCCTTCTTCCCTCATGATGGCGATGGCGGTTTCGATAGAAAGGGCCTGGCGATAAGACCTTTCGGTGGTCAGCGCATCAAAAATATCGGCGATTGTAACTATGCGGGTTTCCAGGTTAATGGCATCGCCTATCAAACCATCAGGATAGCCGGAGCCGTCCAATTTCTCATGATGGCTTCTGATGATGCTGCGGACGTCTTTGAAGGCTTTCAAGGGTGTGCATATCTTTTCACCCAAAAGCGGATGAGTTTCAATATGTTTACGTTCCCGGGCATTTAATTGCCCCGGTTTGTTGAGAACGTCCTGATCGATGCCTATTTTTCCTATATCATGAATTAAGGCTCCCATGCGCAGGATTTCCAGGCGCTTTTCATTTAGACCGACCTTTTCACCCAGAAAAACCGAGTACTGGCTAACTCTTTCGGTGTGGCCCTCCGTGTAACGATCTTTGGCATCAATGGTGCGGGCCAGAGAAATGACTACGTCTTCGACCATCTCCATCTCAGCCGCGTATTCCTCTTGCAGAAGGTCGATGCGCTGGTTAAGATTGCGGGTATTGAAGAAGTACAGCTGATCCATCGTGTCGGTGAAGAGAATGATAACCATACAAAAGACCGTACCGATATAGATGATCCGGCTGATACTATTACCGTTTATTAAATAAAGGCAGTAGGATACAAAGAAGACGGTTAAAGCGGAATAAAGGAAAGCCGGTACAAACTTATAGAAGAGAATCAGATTGAGCTGGTTTAGGCGGCAGATTACTATGGTATTTACTATGATAACCAGGCCCGAGCATAATACGGATGCTACTCTCCACCAGGGATTGCTGAGGTCGAAGGACATTACCATAAATAAGTTGAGGATGGTCAAAAGGGCTGATGCATAGAAAATAAGAGCTTTATAAAAACGGGCATTTTTTCGCGCGGCCAGGAGCCTGACATACCAGGCAAAGAAAAAAGCTACCAGACTGAGAGAAATACCTTGGAAAATCCATGGAGAGGCGGGATGCTCGTTAACATGGAATAGGGCCCACAGAGCCACAGCGCTGGAAAGAGCCACGACGATACTGAACTCCGCTTTATTGTCCAGCGTTTTCTGCTTCCCGAATAATTTTAGGACCAGAAAAACGATAAGCAGCATGCAGCTTATCGCGGTAAAAAGTAAAAGAAAATTTCCGATAGTTTCCAAAGCCGGCATTTTAGCAACTCCAAGCACTGTAATGATTTTACCATCTGCATCATAGATTACCAGATCAGGGAGTGTTGTGCCATACAAAAAAGCCAGGAACAGCTTGTTTGGAAGCAATGAGAAAAAAGCCTGATTTACCCCATTTTGCAACAATCTCCTAACAAAATGGGACTAAAAGTGGGCATGACAAAATTTTCACATGGAAGGAAGCCGGATCTGTATTATAATGAAGCATTATCGGGGGATCTTTCATTATCAAAGTATATATAATATTCGACAGCTGCGTATTGCATTAGTTTTGAAATTGCCCTAACATTTTTAACTAGTACTCTGTTAACTCTAATGCAAGAATTAGAGTTAACAGAGTACTAGATTCTTAAAATGGTTTGTCTACTGGTAGCTGATCAAGCATGGTTCAGCTATTATTTTAATTCACGTCCTTGGGGGGAAAGGAGCCAGGAAATTATGCAAGAAACGATAAAGTTAAGCCATCCGGGAGAGCAAGCCAGGCAAGATTTGGCCAAGATCGAAAAAGAAGCGGGAACCAGCGTAAACCTCTGCTACCAATGCGGAAAATGCACGGCCGGATGTCCGGCGGCCTTTGCCATGGACTATCCCCCGCGGCAGGTCATCAGGCTCCTGCAGCTTAACCTGCTGGACGAAGCCCTGGACGCCGGGAGCATCTGGGTATGTGCCAGCTGCGAAACCTGCTCGGCCCGCTGCCCGCGCGGGGTCGATATCGCCTCCCTGATGGACACCCTGCGCCGCGAAGCCTTACAACAGGGCCGCCTTAGCGATAAAAAAGTGGCCGCCTTCAATAAAGCCTTTTTAGGCAGTGTAAAAAGCTTCGGCAAGGTCTACGAAGCCGGGCTGATGCTGCAATACAACCTTTCTACCGGGCAGTTTTTCAAAGACATGGGGCTGGGTCTGCCCATGTTGAAACGCGGTAAACTGGGCATGCTTCCCGAGAAGATCAAAGCCCGGGAAGACATGCCCAAGATCTTTGAACGGGCTAAAAAAATGGGGGGTGATGAATAATGAAACTGGCCTACTACCCGGGTTGTTCCCTGGAGGGCAGCGCGGTTGAATACGGACTCTCCACCGAGCGCAGCGCCCATCTGCTGGGTATCGAACTGGTGGAACTCGACGACTGGAATTGCTGCGGCGCCACCTCGGCCCACAATACCAATAAAATGCTGTCATTAGCCCTGCCGGCCCGGAACCTGGCTATGGCTGAAAAAGCCGGGCTGGACCTGGTGGCCCCCTGCGCGGCCTGCTACAACCGCTTCCGCAGCACCCGCCATGAAGTAAGCCACGACCCTGCCATGAGGGGTAAAATTGAACAGATCCTGGACATGCCCTATGAAGCCAAAGGCGAGGTCTTATCCATCCTGGAACTTCTGGCTAACAAAGTGGGGCTGGAGGAGATAAAGCAAAAGGTAAAAAATCCCCTAACCGGCATGAAAGCGGCCTGCTACTACGGCTGCCTCTTAGTCAGACCGGTCTCCCATACCGGGTTTGACGACCCGGAAAACCCCATGAGCATGGACCATATAGTCGAAGCCCTGGGAGCCCAGGCGCTTAACTGGGCTTTCAAGACCGAATGCTGCGGAGCGGCCTTAGCCACCTCCCGGCCTGATATCGGCAACCGAATGATCCATGAAGTGATAAAAAATGCCAAAGAAGCGGGAGCCGAATGCATAGTCACCGCCTGCCCCCTGTGCATGATGAACCTGGACATGCGCCAGGCAGGCATGGAAAAAGCCCTGGGGGTCAAATACGGCCTGCCGGTCTACTACGTAACCGAACTGGCAGCTATCGCCCTGGGCGATACCCCGGCGGAGGTGGGAGTGCCCCGCCACTTCGTGGAAGCCGAAAAATACCTGGCAGTAGTGGCCGAGCGGGCGAAAGAAGCGGCTTTAACCCCCCCGCCCCAACCGAAAAAAGCCCGAACCGCAAGCGCTGCCGCCGGTGGTGAAGCAAAAGAAGCCCCCTCGGCCCAAGATACCGAAAAGAAAGTCAACGCCTTTATCAAGGCCTTCGAAAAAGCGCCGGACAAAATGGCCGCCCGGATCATAAAAGACCCGGAAAGAGCCTCTGTCCTGGCCCAGCTGGTGGTCGGCGATGAAAAAAAGATCGCCAAACTGGCCGAAGCCATGGTGGCCGATATGGAAAAGGCGGCTAAAGTGGGCGACGCCTACGTAACCGCCGAACTGAGAAAAAGGGAAAAAGAGAGTGCGTCCTAGTACAACGTTCCGTATATTGTGCTAGTTTAAAGCCGCACTCCGCTTAACGGATAAAGACGAATCAACCCAAAGGAGTAAATCCAAGGAAACAATCCAAAGGAGGGAGAGGGAAAATGAAAAAGCGCGTTGGCGTATTTGTCTGCGACTGCGGAGCCAATATAGCCTCCGTGGTAGACACGGAAAAAGTCGCCCAATTGGCCAGCCAGATTCCCGGAGTCGCTTTTGCCACCACCTATAAATACATGTGTTCCGATCCCGGTCAGGAGCAGATAAGAAAAGCCATCCAGGAACAAAACCTGGAGCAGGTGGTCGTGGCCTCCTGCTCGCCGCGCATGCATGAAGGGACCTTCCGCAAAGCGGTTCAAGCCGGGGGCATCAACCCCTACCTGTTTGAAATGGTCAACATCCGCGAACAAGACTCCTGGGTGCACCACGACCGGGAACAGGCCACCCAAAAAGCTCAAGACCTGGTCCGGATGGCGGTCTCCAAAGTGCTGCGCAACGTCCCCTTGCAGATATCCACCGTGCCCATCACCAAAAAAGCGCTGGTGGTGGGAGGCGGCATAGCCGGCATGCAGGCCGCTCTAGACATAGCCGAAGCCGGCCACCAGGTCATCCTGGTCGAAAGGGAAGCCAGCATCGGGGGCAAAATGACCCAACTGGATAAAACCTTCCCCACCATGGACTGCGCCGCCTGAATAGGCACCCCCAAAATGGTTGCTGTGGCGCAGCATCCTAACATCCAACTGATGACCTATGCCCAAGTCACTGCGGTCAACGGTTACATCGGCAACTTCACGGTTACCGTCAAACAAAAAGCCAAATACGTAGACTGGGTGGCCTGCACCGGCTGCGGCACCTGTGAAGAAAAATGCCCCACCAAAAAAATAAAAGACGAATTCGACCTGGGGTTAGGTCTAAGGACCTCCATCCACAAAGTCTATCCCCAGGCGGTCCCTGGCAAGCCCTACATCGACCCGGTAAACTGCCTGAAATTCAAAACCGGCAAATGCGGGATCTGTGAAAAAGTATGCCCCACCCAGGCCATCAAATTCGACGATCAAGACGAATTCGTAGACCTAAACGTGGGAGCCATCGTCATGGCCACCGGCTACGACCTGTTCCACTGGGAGCAGGCCTACGGGGAATACGGCTACGGCCAATACCCGGACGTCATCAGCAGCCTGCACTTCGAGCGCCTGGTCAGCGCCGGAGGACCTACCGGGGGCCGGATCAAGCGCCCCTCGGACGGCCAAGAACCCAAAGCGGTGGCCTTCATCAAATGCGTCGGCTCCAGGGACGATGCCAAAGGCAAAAGCTACTGCTCCCGGGCCTGCTGCATGTACACCGCCAAGCACGCCTACCAGGTCAAAGACAAGATCGAAGACAGCGAATCCTATGTCTTCTACATGGACGTGCGCACCGCCGGCAAAAACTACGAAGAATTCTACCAGCGGGCCTTAAACGCGGGAGCCAAATATATACGGGGGCGGGTCAGCAAGATCTATCCCCGGGGCGGGCGTCTGGTATTAAAAGCGGAAGACACCCTGTTAGGCCGTCCGCTCGAAGTGGAAGTGGATATGGTGGTACTGGCCACCGCCATGGTACCGGCGGAAGGAAGCCTGGACCTGGCCAAAACCATAGGCTTCTCGGTCGACAAAGACGGCTTCTTCCAGGAAGCCCACCCCAAGCTGCAACCGGTCGAGACCTTTACCGCCGGGGTATACCTGGCGGGCGCCTGCCAGGGGCCCAAGGATATACCGGATACAGTGGCCCAGGCCAGCGCAGCGGCGGTCAAGGTGTGCGGCCTGCTCTCCAAGAGCGAGCTGCCCATTGAACCCATGACCTCAGAAGTTGATGCCAACAAATGTTCGGGATGCGCCCTGTGCCTTCCCATCTGTCCCTATAACGCCATATCCCTGATTGAAAGGCAGGAAAGAGGGCATCGCGGAGCCTTCATCCGCCAAGTGGCCCAGGTCAATCCCAGCCTGTGCCAGGGATGCGGGGCCTGTGTGCCGGCCTGCCGGAGCGCGGCTCTTAATCTCAAGGGATATACCGATGATCAACTGGTAGCGGAGGTGGATGCCCTGTGTCTGTAGAAAACAAGGCCTGGGAGCCCAAGATCATAGTCTTTGCCTGCAACTGGTGTACCTATGCCGCGGCCGACCTGGCCGGTCTCAACCATCTGGAATACCCGGCCGATGTGCGCATAATCAGAACCCCCTGTTCCGGGCGCATGGACCCCATGCTGGTATTCAGAGCCTTTAACCGGGGAGCCGACGGGGTCTTACTATCCGGCTGACACCCCGGCGAATGCCACTATGGTAGTGGCAATTACTACAACCGGCGCCGCCACACGATGGTTAAGAGCCTGCTCACCTATATGGGAATGGAGCCCCAAAGATACCAGACCGCCTGGATATCCGGAGCGGAAGGCATCAAATTTCAGCACGCCATGGAAAAACTGGCGGCTGAGGTTCGGGCTCTGGGGCCTAACAGAAAGCTGAGGGACGCCCGATGAAAGATATAGCAAACAAGATTAAAGCCATAGCCCAAGACCTGCTGGAAAAAGGAGAGGTCAGCCTCTTCATGGGCTGGGAGCAAGGGGAATTCGAGTTTCAAACCCGGCCCTTTTTCGCCAGAACCTCCCAAGACGCGGAAAAGCTCATATTCAACGAATACTCGATCCACAACCTGGCCAACGCCCTGTTAAAATTCCGGGACGGCCAGGAAAAGATCGGCCTGGTGGTCAAAGGCTGCGACTCCCGGGGCATCGTGAGACTGCTGGAGGACCTGCAGTTCAAGCGGGAGCGCCTGTATATCGTAGGGGTATGCTGCCCGGGCCTGAAAGATCCCCTGGAAGCGGCCCGGGCCCATTCGGGCTTTAATCCGCAGGCCGCCCCGGCCCCCCTGGCCGCCAAATGCCGGAGCTGCTTGCAGCCCAACCCGGTGATCTATGATCAGCTTTTAGGCGAAGAGCAGGCTCCCCGCTCAGAGGGCGAGCGCTACGCTCAAGTCCATGAAATCGAAAAGATGAGCGCCGATGAACGCTACCGCTTCTTTGAAGAGATGCTGTCCCCATGCGTGCGCTGCTACGGATGCCGCCAGGCCTGCGTAGCCTGCAACTGCCGGACCTGTATCTTTGACGAAACCAAACCCCAGTGGGTAGGAAGAGAGACCAGCGCCAGCGACAACTTCATGTACCACCTGGTAAAGGCCCTGCACATGGCGGGGCGCTGCGTGGAGTGCGGAGAATGCGAGCGGGTCTGCCCGGTCAACATCCCCCTGATGCTCATCAACCAGAAGCTCATCAAAGACGTAAACCAATTCTACGGACCCTATGAAGCGGGCCTGAACTATGTAGAGGGGGCCAAGCCGCCCTTGAGCGTATATAAAGAAAACGATCCGGACGACTTTCATTAAGGGGAGGGAGCCAGGTGAAAATATTAAGCAAACAGAAATTAACCGCGGCGTTTGATCAATTAGCCGAAAAGGCCGAGCTCCTGGTGCCCATGCAAAAAGGAGCCACCAGCGCCTTTTTACCCTGGCCGGAATTTGAACCGGGCCGGGATGAACTGCGCCTGGAAGCCTTAAATGTCGATAAGCCGCCCAAAGACGCGGTTTTACCCCAGACCGAGCGCATGTACAAATTCAGCGCCAACGGGCCCGAGGTAGCGGTGCAAGAAGTCTACGAAATAAGCAGCCCAAGAATCGTATTCGGCATAAGGCCCTGCGACTTCCGGGGCATTGAATGCCTGGACCAGGTCTTTCTGACCCGGGGCTATGCAGACGGCTTCTACCAATCGCGGCGGGACAATACGGTTTTTATCGCCCAGGCCTGCTACCAACCGGGGCCCAACTGCTTCTGTAACGCCATGGGAGTAGACCCGGTAAAGCCCCAGGCCGACGTCACCATTCACGACCTTGGCGACGGCTACGCCTGGGAGCCGCTCACTCCCAAAGGCGAAGAAACCACGGAAGTGATAAGCGACCTATTACAAGAAAAAAAGGCCGAGCTGCCGGAAGTCAAGCCCTTCACCCGCCAGGTTGCCTATGCGGGACTGGCCGAAAAACTTAAAGACCTGTTTGAGCATCCCATCTGGGAAAAGCTTTCCGACCCCTGTCAGAACTGTGGGATCTGCACCTACTCCTGCCCGACCTGCTACTGTTTTGACATTCAGGTCAAGAGCTTCGGGGAAGCAGGCTACCGTTTCCGCTGCTGGGATTCCTGCATGTACCGGGAATACACCTTAATGGCCGGGGGTCACAACCCCCGCGAGGCCTCTAGGGAGCGCTTTAGAAACCGCTTCCTGCACAAGCTGCAATTCTTCCAAGAACGCTATGGCCAGCCCCTGTGCATCGGCTGCGGCCGCTGCCTGATCGTCTGCCCGGCCGGAATCAGCATCGTCAATATCATGCAAGAACTGAAGGAGGTGGAGTAATCATGGCCGAAGCTAAATGCACTTGCTCCAACCCCCTGGTGCCCGGCCTGGTTGAAGTGGTGAACATCATCGATGAGACCCCGGATGTAAAGACCTTTTACGTCAGAAAACCCGAAGGCGGAGTGCCCTTCAACGTCAGGCCCGGCCAGCTGGCCATGGTTTCCGTACTCCCCACCGGGGAAGGCATGTTCTCGGTATCCTGGCAGGAGGAAAACGACCACCTGGAATTTGCCATCCGCCGGGTAGGCCTGATGACCGATGAACTGCACAGCGTTGAAGTGGGGCAGAAGCTGGGGGTCAGAGGCCCCTACGGCAACGGCTTCCCGGTAGAAGAATGCAAGGGCCAGGATATGCTCTTTATTGCCGGCGGCATCGGCCTGGCTCCCTTGAGGTCCTTCATCAAGTACTGCTTCAAGCACCGGGAGGACTACGGCAAGATAACTATTCTTTACGGCTGCCGCAGCTATGCCGACCTGTGCTTTAAAGACGAGATATTCGAAACCTGGCCCCAGATGAAAGACACCGAAGTATATATAACCATAGACCGGGAAGAAGCAGGCTGGGAGGGCCATGTGGGATTTGTGCCGGCCTATCTGGAAGAGATCAATCCCAGCCCGAAAGGACGGGTAGCGGTCATCTGCGGGCCGCCCATCATGATCAAGCTGGGTTTAAAATCTCTGGAGAAGATGGGCTACACCGACCAGCAGGTAATCTCCACCCTGGAAATGCGCATGAAGTGCGGCATCGGCAAGTGCGGGCGCTGCAACGTAGGCAGCGAATTTATCTGCCTGGACGGTCCGGTGTTTACTTTGGAGCAGTTGAAAAAGCTGCCTCCCGAGTGGTAGACAACCAAATTTAAAATTTTTTATCGAAGCCCATGGAAACATGGGCTTAAATTTTTCCAAAGTTTAAAATGCGTTGAAGAACCGTCTCCTCAGGTTTTAAGTAGGGAAATCCGAATTCCACCAGTTCGCCGTCGTCTTCAGCGTTGCGCATGCTGATAGCATCGCTTAGCTCGTCGGCAATCAGGCGGGCAGTTATGGAATAAAGTCCAATATGTATTATAATGAAGTATTAATGGGTGATCCTTCATCAAAGTATACATGAAGATTCGACAACTGCGTATTGCATTAGTTTTAAAATTGCCCTAACATTTTTAATTAGACCCGTTACTATAGTTGTTATGTGGCTGGTCGCTACGTGAAAGTTAAAGGTCTTACCGTCCGTTTTTAACGATCCTAGGTGGCGGGAGGTTTTAAAACATGGAAAAATTAATTGAAGGTGTCGTCATTGAGTCGAACGGTGAAACAGCCAAAGTAAGGTGCAGCATACACAGTGATTGTGAGAATTGCGGGGTTTGTCCGGGCAGCAACGCCATGATTATAGATGTCACGGATGGGGTCGGCGCTCAGGTAGGGGAGCAGGTTTTAATCGAGAGCAGGGAGACTAACATGCTCCTGGCCGCTTTTATGATGTTCGTTCTGCCGTTACTGGCTGTGGGATTGGGTATATATCTAGGGTATTATCTATCTTTCCGATTAATGATTTCAGCTACACTGCTGATGATACTGGGCGGGCTGCTCTTCGGCCTCCTGGCCGTTTTTATCATCAGGCGTCTAGACAAATCATTACAATCGGAAAAACCGACCATAGTCGGAACCAAAAAATAACCAAGTAAGGAGAGGTACAGATGCTTGGCAAAAACAAGTGGGGTATCCATCCCGATACCCACAAAACATCGACCGAAGGGAAACCGATCGAAAGCAATGCCCTGCCCGGCAGGGTAATTCTCCCGGTCAGTCAACATATCGGGGCGCCTGCCGTTCCCCTGGT